>JAGWUV010000018.1 GCA_028875875.1 Bacteroidota bacterium | reverse complement strand
GAATACCTCAATATCTTTTAGGCAGGTTTTGAAGAAATTGAATAACTCAATGTTTCTTAGCATAAGAATATTAACAGTTAAAAATTCATCTTCTCCTAAATCGGAATAAATAAATCGGGGTTCGCCTTTCTCATCACGCATAAACAATAAGATGTTTCTTGCTTTTCTTATTTCATCTAAAACCAATTCCGTTTTTATTGTACCCTCCGCAGAGGTGATTCTAATAGGTGGTAAATCAAATGCTTTCATCTTCTTTAGGCTTTTGACGGTTCTCTAATTCTTCATTCCATACTTGCAGGTTCTTAACATCTATTTTATTGTACAAGGGCATTGTTAGCCTGTTAAGGGGTACAATATGAATATTGCAGAACTCTAAAGGGATGGTTTTTAATTCTCCTCCTAATTGGTTTTGGGCTTCCAACTTTTCAAGATTTCTTACAAAGCCGATACCCGAATAAAAGCAGGTGTAAAGCCTTGAAATCTTCTTGGAGCAGTTCCATACTTGGCAATCAAACTCACTGGCGTTCTTTGTAACGTATTTAGTGAGGTAGTTGATAATGCCCTTTATATTGTTGCTGTTGATTACTTTAACATCAAAGGCTGATGAAGGCTTAAAATTTTCATCTCTGGGAACTATTCCGAACTTCTTTTGAACATCTAACCAATATTGCCACCACTTTTCAAGCTTCCAAAATTTGTTAGTGACCAGGTGAAAATGAATGTTGTTTTCAAATACCTTGTTTTCACTCTGCTTTTCGGCAACCCAGATATATTGAAAGTCTTTGCTTCTTTTCTTGGCATTGTCAAGAAAGGTTCTAAGCACCTTAATAGCGAGCTTATCTTCCACTTTGTTTACAAATGTTAGGGTAAGGAAAGAAAGCTTCTTATTAAGCCTTGCAAATGCGATTAGCTTCTTTCTAATCTTCGACTTTGTCCGGCTTGACATTGTGCGAGGCTTAGACTGCTTTTCTTGCTTTTCAGTAGCTTCTTTTGGTTGTACTTTTTCTAATACTTCCGCAAGCTCATTCGGTTCTTTGGCTTTGGGTTCTTTCTTTTTCCTTTCTTGGGAGGAGCCGCCAAACGTACCTAATAAATCTATGTTTGAAACTTTGGGACTAATAGCGGCACTTATGCCGAAGGTGTTTTTTACTACGATCATAAACACCCTCCTTTTTGTTTGTGCAGCGTCCAAATCGTTGCAGTATTATAAATACCATTATTAAAGGTGATTTCGGAGGAGTGATTTAAAGGCGATTTATTAAAGGTTAAAAAAAAAGTACAGACCAGAGCGAGGAGCATGGAGGAGAGGAAAAGAGGGATAATGTTTCCCTTGTAGAAGCGCTTTAAATATTGGGCTGTTCTTCGATTGTAAACGTTGAAGTAAGTCCAAGCTGAATGTTCTTTATCTAAGAAACTGCCAAAGCCTCTAAGATTGTGGACATAAGTCCATTTTTTAGGCTTCTCGTTTTTCCCAAAGTACACGATGCAGGAATAATCATTTTTATGCGACATGATTACCTCCTTTTTTGTACTTGAACGTTGCAAGTTTGTCAATAGCAGAAATTACTTCCGCTTCTTTGTAAAGAACTCTTGACCCAATTTTGTAGGACTGTAACCAGCCTAACTTGGTCCACTCATTTAAAGTTGGTAAGGTTACATTAATCAACCTTGCAACTTCTTTTCGAGTTATAAACTTGGAATTACTTTTTTGTGTTGCAGTGGGGTGCTTCTGCAACTTATTTTCAATCAACTGTCCAATTTTTTCTAACAGTTCATTTAGGTTTACCCCATTTAATAGTATTTGCATTTTAATTTTTTGCTGTGTTTTGTCACAGCTTACAATGCAAAACTCATTTTGATTTTTAGTGGTAGGCTTGTGCGGTAGGCCTACAAAATTTTATCTATTTTATTTCAATATCAATTTTAGTGTACCACTTTTCATTTTTGAATTGTTTTTCTTTCAGAATTTTCTTTATAGAAGTAAGGTCTCTAATTCTCTTAATTTTTCTGTCTCCAATCATTGGTTTTTTATGATCAATAAGTGCTTCTCTAAGACCTTGTTCTCCATTGCCTGTTAAAATACTTAGGAATTTTGCTATGTCCCTATCGGTTGTATCTCTATTTTGAAGTAATTCTAAGACCCCACTTACCTCTAAGGCTACTATTATTTCTGACGGACTTAATTGCTTCTTAATATTTCGAGAGGCTTCTTCTTTATTTGTATCAGCATTTTTTATGTCCCCATTTAAAAAAAGTCTAAAGAGGGCAAAATTGTAAGCATTGTGTACGCTTATCGTATTCAGAATGTTAGGGTAAACATTAGAAAAATCTAGCTCAATTTTTTCATTTACAAAGGTTTCGTATAAATGAAAATCAGAAGGTAGTACATGTGGTAGCATTCTCTGCTTTTCATATTGAACAAATTTTAGCTTTACTTCATCAATCTTTTTTTTTGTAACACTACTAAACGGTTCATCTAAATAGATGTTTTTTAGCTTATCAAAAGAGACTAGTTTGGATTCTATTCTTTTATAAACGAAATACCCATATTCATCTTTAATTTTTTCTTTGCCTATTTTTACAATGAAATCAGGCAGTTGTTTCAAGAGCCATTTATGTAATTCGGGAATATCTTTTTTTTCGGCTGATAATTCAAAATCAGATAAGTCTATTAAAGTGTTGTTTTCGCTGTACTCTAACCAGTATTGAAAATAGTTTACACCTAATTCATTTTCCCAGAAATCAATCTGATCTTCATAGTGATGCAGCAGTTGAAATTTAGGTAACAGGTTTTTCTTCAAAACAGCAAGTAATTCTAGACCTTTTCTTGAATCACTTTCCCATTTATGGTTATCAACATATTTGGTAGTAAGTAAATACAATAATTCTTCTTTCATATCTTAAAAAAGGGATGGCTTAATAATTTGTTGGCATTATCTTCTTGGCTGATTTTTATATATTTCAAGAAGGCTTTCTCGGTTCTATGTCCTGTTATTTTCATAATAGAAATAGATGGAACATCTGAAAGATAGGCGTTTGTTGCAAACGATCTTCTGGCGGTATGTACTGTAACTAATTCGTATTTTTTAAAAGTTTCAGAACATTTAACCCCGCCTTTCGTGGAGTTGATAAGAACATCATCATTTATTTTGGCTTTCTCGCATACCTCTTTTAGATATTCATTCATTTTTTGATTGCTAATGCATTCAGGAAGTTTATTGTCATTTCTTTTTAATATCTCTTTTACAAAAGGGTGTAGTGGGATAATAACTAATTCTCCCGTTTTTTCAGTTCTCATCTTAATCATGGTTCCCTTTTCAACAAAATTCTCTTCACTCAATTTGGATAAATCTGAAAAACGCAACCCTGTATAGCAACCGATAACAAACATATCTCTTACTCTGGCTAGTTTAGGGAAAGCCGTTAAATCTAATTCATGGAGGCTTTTAATTTCATTTAAAGTGAGATAGATATGTTCGGAATTTTCTTCGATAGTTTTAAATCGGCGATTTTTAAACTGTAAGTTTTTAGTTAATCCTCTATCAACAGCCTCATTCATGAAAACCTTAATGTTCTTTATAATAGTTCCAATAGTGTTGTTCCCGTAATTTTTTGATAGTAAAAAATTTAGAAAACTATCGTAAAAAGCTAAGTCGATTGCATCAAAATACAAACTGTGTTTCTTCTCGTTCCTAAACTCTGCCAAGTTTCTAATAGTTTGTTTTAATTGTTTTTTTGTAGCTGGCTTTCTTGTCGATTTTTCCACTAATTCGTTTGCGAAAGAAATAAGGTCTTTTGCACCAGAAGCACTTTTATTAAAAAAATTATTGAGTGGCTCTTTTAGCTTTTCGGGTGTCGGAACTATTTTGTCATTTAACAGCCGTCTATATGTATCGTTAATACAGTTGTCGAGATGATTTAATAAGGTATTTAATTCATTGTATTGGGGGAAAGACTTAGTTTCTTTTGCCTTTTGTTGTTTATCATTCCAAAATTTAGGATGTATTTTCTGCCCTGTTGAATATTTGATTCTTTGATTATTGAAGCGGAAAAGCAAATAAATCAAAGTCGGCTCATTGCTATTTGGCTCTTTTAAAACGAATGTGACATTTGGCATACTTTAACGAGGTATTTAAAGTAAAAATAAGGGGAAAAATCATTTAAGGGGACGGATAAGGGGACGGAATATTTTAATTTCCTATGATTTTTTAAAACTTGGATATATCTGTAAATCTCTATAAAACATTGATATTTAAGTACTTTAGAGAAAAAGAAGTAAAATTGAATTAAATATTATTAACTCCGTTCCGGGGCACAATAAAAAAAGCTTCTAAGTTTTCTTAGAAGCTTTTTTCGTTTTAAGCTTGAGTTATATCATTACTTGATGTAATTATACACGACTTTACCAATCATTTCATTTGTTTTAGAGTAGCAGGTTTCTGTCTGTTTTAATCCCATTTCGTTATAATCGTATTTCCACACTACATAATTACTGCTGCCTGCAGGTACCTGTGTTTGCTGCGTTAGCTTGTTTCCATTATCGTACTCAAATAAAAAATCGGGTAAGAGTTTTTGCACTCTTTTATTAAAGCGGACAATATCGGTAATGAAGCCGCCATTGTTGTAATAGTAATAATAGGTTTCCTGTTCAACTCCTTTTCTTTTCCAGTGCTCTTCTGCAACATTTCCTTTTTCATCGTATATAAACTCAATCCTGGTGGTGTCGCTATTATTTTTAATTTTTAACATCAAAGAAGGCTGGTTGGCATCATTATACAACCATTCGTGCACTTCGGATGATTGATATTGCAGGGAAGTATCTTTTGTTGTTGATGAGATGGATTGAGTTCTTCCTTTATCGTCATAGGTATATTTTGTAACCGTTTCAACGCCTTTGCCAATTTCAGTGCTTTGCTGTACTTTATCATTTTCATACCGGTTAACAATTACAGAAGTGGCACCGGTTGCCGTTGTGGATGTGGTGCTCATCTTACCCCAATTATTACTGAATTCCTGCTCCAAAGAAAAATTATCTTCCGGTTGGTTATTGGCATCATATGTAATCACCTGCACCTTTTTTATCTTGTTTAATTTTATCAGGCTATAGTGATGGTTGCTGATATTTGTAGCAATAATATCGTTATAATAAAATTGAGCTTTTCCTGCAATGCAAAACACAAGAGCTGTTAGCGAAAAAAATCCTTTCATCAATTAAGTTTTTTCAAAAGTAACCGCTGATAAAGGAAACTGCAAAAAATATGCAGCTGCTTTGTTTTGCGCAATTGATGTGTGACGTATTTTTAGTTAAATGTTAACACGGGTTAAAAGAATATAGATACCATGAATAATCAAATATCAGATGCCTTTCTCAGGCTGGTTAAAATAATGGATGAATTAAGAGAACAGTGTCCCTGGGATAAAAAGCAAACCATCCACACTTTACGGCCGATGACGATTGAAGAAACGTATGAATTGGCAGATGCTATTACGGAAAACGACTGGAAAGGGATCAAGGAAGAATTAGGGGATGTATTGTTGCATGTGTTGTTTTATTCGAAGATAGGAGTAGAGCAACAACAGTTTACCCTGGAGGAAATGATCAATGGTATTTGTGAGAAGCTGATTATCCGCCATCCACATATTTATGGTGATGTACAAGTGAATGATGAAGAGGATGTGAAAAAGAATTGGGAAAAAATAAAAATGAAAGAGGGGAAAAAGAGCGTTCTCAGCGGAGTGCCTGCTTCTTTGCCTGCTATGGTAAAAGCTGCAAGGATACAGGAAAAAGCAAAGCAGGTTGGTTTTGAATGGGAGAACAAAGAAGATGTATGGAAAAAAGTGGAGGAGGAAATTGGTGAGTTACAGGAAGCTATTGTGTTAAAAGATCAAAATCATGTAGAAGAAGAGTTTGGTGATGTGCTATTCAGTCTTATAAATTATGCACGGTTTTTGCAAGTGGATGCGGAAGGTGTTTTAGAAAAAACAAACAAGAAGTTTATTCATCGTTTCGAACAAATGGAATCTGCGGCTCGAAAAGCCGGGAAAAATCTTACCGATCTTTCTTTGGAAGAAATGGATGCCATTTGGAATGAAGTAAAAAAAGAAAACAGAAATAGTTGATACATAGTTTACGCAAAGCTGGTTTAAAGCATGGTTATTTGTTTATTGCAGCCGCATGGCTGTTCACTATTTCTTTTATCTTCTCCAATTATTGGACATACGATGCTTCCCCTCGTAAAGTTCAAAACAAGATAGAGCAACAAATTCAAGACAGGGAAAAACAAGTAAATCAAATTATTGATGATACGGCTCTGTTGCATTCTTTGTTAATCGATACGATCAGTTCACCTCAAAAAAATGCATTGGCCTCGAAAAGCTTCGGCCTGTTTGCCTACTCTTTCAATGATATTGGTAATCCTATTTTAACTTATTGGAACAGCAACCGCCTTGCTGTAGAAGAACCCGACCTGAAGAAAAAGGATGGAGAGTATTTTGTAAATTATCAAAACGGTCAGTTTGTACTTGTAAAGAAAACAATAAAAAATTCAGCGCAGCATCTTTTGGTAGTAGCGCTGATACCTGTAAGATGGGAATATTTCATAGAAAATAAGTACCTGAAAAGTGGTTTTGACGGTTTCCCGTCGCTCGAAGAGCAGTATGAGATTGGCAACGGTATTACCTCTTTATCCATTTTCGGATTAAATGGAACGGAGTTATTCTCTATTCACCAGATAGAAGGTAAAGCCTATACTGAATACGATTGGGTAACCATTATTTTAAGAACTCTCGCTGCCTTATTATTATTGTTTTTTATCAACGGCCTTGCCACAGAAATTGTGCATGAAAAGGGATTTACAAAGGGCTATTTGTTTTTATTGGCAAGCGTTTTTTTATTGCGGTTCATCACTTACTTTATTCCTTTCCCTTTCCGGTTTAATGAATTAGGATTATTCGATCCTACGGTTTATGCCTCTAATGCATTACATCCTTCATTGGGAGACCTGCTTATTAATATTTCTCTTTTTTTCTGGCTTGTCAATTTTTATAAAACTGCATCTGTACAACAGCGCTTGTTTAAGTTTTCATTTCCGGCTAAATATGTAGCGTATGCGCAAATAGTATTATTGGTTTTTACGTGTTTTATATTTTCCGGTATTATCAGGAGCCTGGTATTGGATTCAAAAATATCTTTTGATGTTACCAATTTTTTTAGCCTGAATATTTACAGTGTTACCAGTTTTGTGGTGCTCTGTTTAATAATGCTTTCTTTTTTTTATGTTGCCCACATTTTGCTGCGATTGGTTTTTGAAGAACAGATCACATTGCAGGTGCAATCATTAATTGTTGCAATTACAGGTTTATTTTTTCTAAGTTTTAATATCGGGAAACCTTCTACCATACCAAGTATCGCAGTATTGCTGTGGTTGGTGATTTTTATTGTATTATTAAATAAAAGGAGAGAAGATATTGGTATTCCTGTTTTAAAATCTTCTTTCTTTATTTTCTGGGTAATGTTCTTTGCATTATCTGTTGCAGGGATTGTGCTTTATGAAAACCGGGTTGTAGAATTGGAACAAAGAAAACATATAGCAGAAAAGCTCTCACAACAGGCAGATCCTTCCGGGGAAAGTTTATTAAATATTGCAATTACGAATGTTGACCAGGATTTTTTGAGAAAGAACTTTTATCGTTTTGAATCGGAATATTCCTGCAAATCATTAAAGGATAGTTTAATCAGTGCCAACTTTTCAGGTTATCTCAACAAGTACGATACACGTATTTATACTTTCGATAGCCTATATCATCCTTTATTTAATGATGATGTTCAAAGCTATGCATCAATCAAAACTGTTATTTTAAGGCAGGCAAAACCAGTGGCTTCTGTTCCTGATCTGTATAGTTACGAAAGCAGTAATTCAAGAATCAATTATCTTTTTGAAAAAGCAGTTCTCGATGATACAGGCGAACCGGTTGGTTACTTTTTTATTTTGGCAAAGCCCAGGCATTATGTAAGTGAAGCATTATATCCTGAATTATTTAAACAAGTGCAGGATATTGCCGTTGATCTTCATACCGATTATGCTTATGCAGTGTATAATAATGGCAGGCTAATCAATAGTTTTAATGATTATAGTTTCCCGGTTCAGTTGGTTAAAAAGCAAACTGTTTATGCCGATTATGAAGAAGTCAAGAAAGGCAGCTATAGCGAGCTTTGGTATAATGCAGGTAATAACAAACAGGTTGTGATTGCAAAGAAAAGTGGATGGGTATTGGAGTTTATTACCTTGTTTGCTTATTTGTTTTGTTCATTTCTCCTGATCATTTTGTTGTTTTATGCGATCAATTTAATGGTTCATCATCGGTTTAAATGGAAAAATATTCTGCAAATACTACCATTGAATATCAGAGCGCAGATCAATCTTACCATAATTTTCATTAGTGTATTTTCATTTATAATCATAGGTATTGCTACTATTTCATTCTTTATTACCAAGTTTAATGAGAATAAGGAAGAACGCTTGTCAAGGTCAATACAGGTCGTGTCTGCGGAAATAGAAAATAAGGTAAGGTCGCAGGTTAGCTTTGATGATGGCCTTACAGAAAGTGATATTGCATCGGGTGCCGACTTTGAACGAAAAATTTCTGAAATATCTGAAACTAATAATGTTGATATAAATTTCTACGATCTTAATGGGAACCTGAAAGTATCAACACAGCCGTACATTTATAACAAGCATTTGTTGAGTAGTAAAATGCATCCTTTGGCATATGACGCGTTACATAATATGCTAAAGACAAAATATGTGCAAAATGAAGACATCGGTAAGCTCAGTTTTTTAAGTATTTATATTCCTTTATCTGATGATAGTGGCAGAACATATGCCTATCTTAATATTCCTTATCTCAATTCACAAGCAGAGTTAAACCAGGAAATATCAGGCTTCCTGGCAACACTAATTAACCTTAACGCATTTATATTTCTTATTGCCGGTGCCATTGCTTATATGGTAACTAGTAGAATCACAGCTTCATTTGGTTTGATCAGTAATAAGATGAAAGAATTAAACCTGGGAAAAGTAAATGAAGCTATTGTTTGGGAGCGGAATGACGAAATTGGTGTATTAGTGAATGAGTATAATAAAATGGTGAAGAAATTAGAGGAAAGTGCCAAAGCCCTTGCAAGAAGTGAAAGAGAAGGAGCCTGGCGGGAAATGGCAAGGCAGGTGGCGCATGAAATAAAGAACCCGCTTACGCCAATGAAACTCAGCATTCAATATTTACAAAAAGCTATAGACAGTGGAAGTAATAATGTGAAAGAATTATCACAACAGGTAGCTACAACGCTTGTAGAGCAAATTGATCAGCTTTCTAAAATTGCAGGCGATTTTTCTCAGTTTGCCAATATCGGAAATGTAAAGGAAGAAAAAATTGAGTTGAATACATTGATAGAATCTTTAATCAGCTTGTATCGTGCCGATAGCCGGGTGGAGATCTCTTTTCAAAAGCAGGTAGGAGAGGTTTTTATAATGGCGGATAAAATTCAAATCAACAGGTTGTTTACCAATCTTATAAAAAATGCAATTGAAGCATCGGAAAATAATGCACAGAGTACTATAAAATTAAATCAAACGATGAGTGATGGCACTGTGACCATTTCAGTGACTGATAATGGTTCCGGTATTCCTGATGATTTACAGCAAAGAATATTTACTCCCAACTTTACTACAAAATCTTCAGGAACAGGGCTTGGATTGGCTATCTGTAAAGGAATCGTAGAGAAGGCAAATGGACACATCCGGTTCGAAACAAAACATAATGAAGGAACCGTTTTTTATGTGTCTTTGCCAATCATTGCTTAGGTTATTTTCTTTTCATCTTTTGTTCTGCAATAAATACTTCAAAATCATTGAGTGAAAAACTGCTAAGATTCTTTTCTTTAGTTAGCCCTGCTTTTTGGGCAACCAGTACACCATATCGGCAATCATCATATCCTTCTATACTGTGAGCATCAGGGTCTATGGAGATGAGTACATTTTTTTCAAGAGCATAATCAATCCATCTCCAGTCAATATCCAGTCTTCTTGGGTGTGCATTTAATTCAATCACTACATTGTTGGCCGCACAGGCATCTATGATCTTTTTATGATCCACAGGATATCCGTTCCTGCTTAGCAAAAGTCTTCCGGTCATATGTCCAAGGATACTTGTAAAGGGATTTTCTATGGCATTGAGCAAGCGCATCATGGCTTTTTCCTCAGGCATCTTTAAATTAGAATGGATGGAGGCAATAACAACATCAAAGCGGGAGAGTATTTCATCGCTATAATCCAGCCTTCCGTCATTTAAAATATCGCTTTCAATACTCTTGAATATTTTAAAAGGTGCAAGTTTTGTATTGAGTTCGCTAATTTCTTTATGTTGCGCTACCAATCTTTCTTCAGTTAGGCCATTTGCATAGAATGCAGATTTGGAGTGGTCGCTGATAACAAGATATTCAAACCCACGTGCAATACATTCATTGGCCATTTCTTCAATGCTGTTCACCCCATCGCTCCATTTACTATGGCTGTGAATAATAGATTTTATATCTGTTGGTTGAATAACGTTTACCAATGCGGCCTGTTTAGCAAGAGAGATGATGTTCGCTTTTTCTCTTTGGAAAGCTGGAATAAACTGAATGTTACATGAACTGAAAATAGCTTCTTCCGATGGATACAGTTGTTGTTGATCCCATTGTGTTACACAGTTCCATTCTTTCAGAAAATCTTCACTGCAACTTGAAGTAAACAGTTGTTTGTAGAAATTATTTTTATCAGATAAAAGAAATGATAACACTACATTCTCTTTGCCACGGAAAGAAATTTCTTCAGTAGTCTCTTTTGTAATGGTATATTCCCCTTTAGCAAAAAAGGTTTTTAATGAGTTGAGATCAAGTGTAGTGATCCATTGCAGTTGATCAATTATTTCATGCTGCATTCTGAATGTACCTGTGATCGACCATAAGTCTTGCGAAAACTGTTCTTTCAATCTGCTGTCTACTAATAAAGCGAACTCTTCAATCTGCTGGTACAGGTAACTGCCTAACGTACCAATATAAAACTCAATCGACTCTTTTATGTTTTGTTGTGTTTTTTCACCAAAGCCTTTGTACATCGTTAGCCTGTTCTCATTACAGGCATATAACAATTCTCCCAAAGTTTCTATTTCCAGTTCTTTCCAGATGGTAGAAATTTTTTTCGGTCCAAGGCCTTTGATGTGTAACATTTCAATAACGCCAGGTGGTGTTTTTAAGATGTATTCATTCAGTGCAGACAATTCGCCTGTTTGCAACTGTTCTATGATGGATTTTCCTATAGAATCTCCAATGCCTTTAATTGAAAAAATTTTTTCTTCAGGTATTGATGATAATTGAACGGGTAGTTTTTCAATAGTGAATGCTGCACTACTATAAGACTTAGCTTTAAAACTATTGTCGCCATGAATGTCCATTAGCTTGGCAAGTAGAGAAAATTTATCTGCAATTGAATAGTTATCCATGCTCCAAATGTAGTGTGTATGCGTATTAGGTGAGAGGTGGAAAATAAAAAAGTCCCGAAAGTATCGGGACTTAATTGTATTAAGTTTTTTGGTCTAAACTTATTTTTTAGCAGCTTTCTTAGGAGCAGCTTTTTTAGCAGCTTTCTTAGGAGCAGCTTTCTTTGCAGCCTTCTTAGGAGCGGCAGCTTTTTTAGCAGCTTTTTTAGGAGCAGCTTTCTTAGCAGCTTTCTTAGGAGCGGCAGCTTTTTTAGCAGCTTTTTTAGGAGCAGCTTTCTTTGCAGCTTTTGCCATGTTTTAGAATTTTAATGGTTAGTTAATAACATAAAATTATAAACAAATCGCAAACTGCAAAAAAAAATTTAAGCTGTAGCTTCTACAGGAAGAACTGATACGGTTGTTTTATCGTCTTTTCCTTTC
This sequence comes from Bacteroidota bacterium, assembly GCA_028875875.1. Taxonomy (GTDB): domain Bacteria; phylum Bacteroidota; class Bacteroidia; order Chitinophagales; family Chitinophagaceae; genus JAGWUV01. The sequence continues at coordinate 64,544 of JAGWUV010000018.1, read as the reverse complement.
TTAAATTCAACAACACCATCAGTTAATGCAAACAAAGTATAATCTTTTCCTACACCAACATTTTTACCAGGATGATATTGAGTACCGCGTTGACGTAAGATGATATTACCTGATATAGCAGGCTGACCACCAAATATTTTAACGCCCAAACGTTTACTGTTTGAGTCACGACCATTCTTTACACTACCTTCACCTTTTTTGTGTGCCATGATTTTTATTTTTTAAAAACTAAAAACAAGAAACCAAAATTGCTTCAGCTTTTTGCTTTTAATGAATAAACAATTTTAATTAAGCAATGCTTTCAATCTTGATTTGAGTATAGTGTGTTCTGTGACCATGCTTTTTACGAAAGCCTTTTCTTCTTTTCATTTTAAAAGCGATCACTTTTTCACCCTGTACTAAGTCTTTTACTATTTCTGCAGTAACAGTAGCTTTAACATCGCTACCAACAGAAACTTTACCTCCATTATCTACCAGTAATACATCATTGAACTGAACTTTATCACCGGTATTGCCTTGCAGGTGAGGAACGTACAAACTATCTCCTGCTTGCACTTTGAATTGCTGACCTGCGATTTTTACAACTGCTAACATAACTATCCAAAATTAGGACGGCAAAGGTAAGGCTATGAACTGAAAAATTGCAAAGTTTTTCCAAATAATTCTTTTCACAAACCTTAATTAGTTCAAAAATAACAGCCTTTTGATGCGTTGCTACCTTAGCAAGCCTATTTTTGCCCACTTTATCATTTGAATCTCCGGTTAGTATGAACCTGAAATCACTTTTAGCGAGACCGTTTGCCCAACTTATTTATAGCCGTATTAAAAAAGGCATGGAGACTGCCCTCCACGATCAGGAGGAAATTTTCAAGGGGCTTATAAAAACTGCCAGGGATACTGAGTTCGGTAAAGATCACCAGTTCCAGGATATTCATACCTATGAAGATTTCAAGAAACGGGTACCATTGCGTGATTATGAACAATTCAAGCCATATATTCAGAAAATAAAAGAGGGAAAGCACAATATACTATGGAAAGGGAAACCCATTTATCTTGCTAAAACGAGCGGCACTACATCCGGTGTAAAATATATTCCGATCACAAAGGATTCAATTCCCAATCATATCAATTCTGCCCGTAACGCTTTGCTTTGTTACATGGCCGAAACAGGCAATTACGATTTTGCCAAGGGAAAGATGATTTTCTTAAGTGGATCACCGGAGTTGGAAAGAATTGCCGATATACCTACAGGAAGGCTCAGCGGCATTGTGAACCATCACATTCCAAGATACCTGCGAACCAACCAGTTGCCAAGTTATGAAACGAATTGTATTGACGACTGGGAAACGAAACTGGATCAGATTGTGGAAGAAACCATTAATAAGGATATGACACTCATCAGCGGTATTCCGCCGTGGATGCAGATGTATTTTGACAGGCTTGTAGAAAAAACAGGAAAAAAAATAGCCGATATTTTTCCTCATTTCAGTGTCATGGTGCAAGGCGGTGTCAACTTCGAACCCTATAAAGCCAAACTTTTTGATACGATCGGAAAGAAGATAGATTATATTGAGTTATTCCCTGCAAGTGAAGGATTCTTTGCATTTCAGGATTCGCAACATGCGGAAGGGCTTTTGTTAAATACAAACAGTGGCATCTTTTTTGAATTTGTACCCGCCGGTGAAATTTTTAATGAGCATCCCACACGCTTATCATTGAAGGATGTAAAAGTGGGAGAGAACTATGCCTTAATTATAAACAGCAATGCAGGCCTGTGGGGTTATAATATTGGCGATACGGTTAAGTTTGTAAGTACCGAACCTTATCGCCTGGTGGTTAGCGGAAGAATCAAACATTTCATCTCCGCTTTTGGCGAGCATGTTATTGGCGAAGAGGTTGAATATGCCCTGCTTAAAGCAGCCGCTGAAAATGCTGTGAAGATCGTTGAGTTTACCGTAGCGCCTAATATTGCAAAAGCAGATGGAAAAAGTTTTCATGAATGGTTTATTGAATTTGAAAATGAACCGGAGGATATGGAAGCCTTCATCAGGAAAGTAGATGATAACCTGCGCAAGAAGAATGTATATTATGATGATCTTATTGCAGGTAACATTCTGCAAAAACTTGTTATTAGGCGGGTAAGGAAAAATGGGTTTATAGAATACATGAAATCGATTGGTAAGCTGGGCGGTCAAAACAAGGTTCCGAGGTTAAGCAACGACCGGAAAATTGCAGATGAACTGATGAGTTTTGTTTTGGCTTAACTATGTATAACACAATTACTTTTCTTTTTTAAGTATTTCAGTTTAATTTGTATTCTTTCAGATTGATAAATGAAGAGTTAATTCATGACACAAAAGCGTATCGCCATTTTCGGATCTACAGGTTCTATAGGAACGCAGGCCCTTGATGTTATAGCTTCTAACCCTGATAAATTCACTGCCGAGATATTAACAGCACAAACCAATGATGAGTTATTGGTAAAGCAGGCCTTGCAGTTCAATCCCAATTGCGTGGTTATTGGTGATGAAAGAAAATATCAATCCGTTAAGCAGGCTTTAGCTTCCACCGATGTAAAAGTATTTGCCGGTGAGCAGGCTTTAGAGGAGGTAGCAGCCATGGATTGCTATGACATGATGCTTGCCGCTATTGTAGGCTACGCCGGGCTGAAACCTACATTACAGGCGCTTAGTAATTCCAAACCTATAGCGTTGGCCAATAAAGAAACCCTTGTAGTGGCCGGTGATATTGTGATGCAAAAAGCTTTAGAGAAAAGAATTCCTGTTATTCCGGTGGATAGTGAACACTCTGCCATTTTTCAATGCCTGGTAGGGGAAGGAAGAAATAAAATAGAAAAGATTATCCTAACGGCAAGCGGCGGGCCTTTCTTAGGTAAGAAACCCAATTTTCTGGTGAATGTAAAACGAGATCATGCTTTGCAGCACCCTAACTGGAGCATGGGGGCAAAAATCACCATCGACTCTGCTACCTTAATGAATAAAGGGTTGGAGATGATTGAAGCGAAATGGTTATTTAACCTGCAACCAGATCAAATCCAGGTGGTTGTTCATCCACAAAGTATCATTCACAGCATGGTGCAGTTTGAGGATGGAAGCATCAAGGCCCAGATGGGTTTACCCGATATGAAACTGCCTATTCAGTATGCTATGGCTTTTCCCCAGCGGATTGCCAATGATTTTCCCAGGTATGATTTCAGAAAACCCAATACGCTCACTTTTGAAGAACCGGATTTAAAAACCTTCAGAAACCTTGCCTTGGCCATTGAAGCCTTACATAAAGGAGGAAATATGCCCTGTATTATGAATGCAGCAAATGAAATTGCCGTTTACGCCTTCTTACGAAACCGCATTGGTTTTCTGGATATTACAGAAATGGTTGAACAAACTATGAACAAGGTGAGTTTTATAGAAAAGCCAACTTTGGAGGAATACTTTGAGAGCGATGCAGAGGCTCGTAATTTTGCAGCCTCATTAATTCAAATGTAAAATATTGATGAATTGCAGATGAACTGTTGAGATAGCGCTGCCCGTTACCGAAAGGGCTGACATCAGCGGTTGAATAAGCATTCTATGATGACTAAATAAAAACTAAATGACATTATTAGCGATTGACTGGAGCGTTGTTGGAATTAAAGCCGGACAATTTATTTTATCTTTTTCCATCCTGGTGGTTTTGCATGAGCTGGGACATTTTCTGCCGGCACGTTGGTTTAAGTGCAGGGTAGAAAAATTCTACCTTTTCTTTAATCCATGGTTTAGTTTATGGAAAAAGAAAAAAGGGGAAACCGAATATGGAATTGGCTGGATACCTTTTGGTGGTTATGTGAAAATTGCAGGAATGATAGATGAGAGTATGGACAAAGAGCAGTTAAAGCTACCGCCGCAGCCTTATGAATTCAGGGCGAAAAAGGCCTGGCAGCGTTTGATCATTATGATCGGCGGGGTTGTGGTGAATGTGATTTTGGCTATTGTGATTTTTATCGGCATAATGTGGGTGTGGGGTGAAAAATATATTCCTATTGAAAACCTGAAATATGGTGTATATGCCGATAGTTTAGCTCGTGAGGTTGGAATAAAGGATGGCGATAAAATTGTGGCCGTTGCCGGTAAAAAGATCGAAAAAGTGGGAACCGTTGGATCTGAAATTATTTTGAACGAGGCTAAATCGATCACCATTGAACGGGATGGAAAAAAAATGGAGATATCATTACCGGAAGGCTTCATCAAACAGCTAAATAAGAATAAATTGGGCGGTTTTACTTACGTGAGAACGCCAATGATCGTAGATTCTGTTTCGCCCAAAGCAACCATTAACAATGGAAATTTACAAAAAGGAGATCAGGTGATTGCTGTGAATGGAATAGCCACTCCTTATAATATGGATGTGATCCATGCGTTGAAACCTTTGCTCGGCAGCGCTGTTTCTTTAACTGTTCTGCGCAACCAAAAAGACACAGCAAAGGCGAATGTTTTGATTGATAAAAAAGGGAACTCTTACATCGCTTTCAAAACACAAGATGAGATTTTGGGAACCCGGCATGTAGAATATAGCTTTATAGCGTCCATCCCGGCTGGATTTAAGAAATGTTTTTCCACGCTTTCTAATTACATAAGCAACCTGAAGCTTTTATTTACTTCAAAAGAGGTAAAAGTGAATGATTCTTTGGGTAGTGTAATAAGCATCGGCAGTATTTTCCCGGATGTATGGGATTGGCAAAGTTTCTGGACATTAACCGCTATTTTTTCTATCATCCTGGCTTTCATGAATATTTTGCCTATTCCGGCCCTGGACGGTGGACATGCATTATTTACGCTTATTGAAATGATTACGGGAAAGAAACCTAGTGATAAGTTCATGGAGTATGCCCAAACCTTTGGTATGATTTTGCTGCTTGGGGTGATGGCTTATGCATTAGGACTGGATTTTTTACGGTTGTTAAAATAAAAGCAACCATTGCTGAATAATGGATTTTAACGATGCAGTGTGCGACGCAACGGAAGTAGAATCGTAGCTTTGCAGCTGGTAACACAAATAGTTCTTTGATCTTTCGAACATAAGATCTTACATAATTGGGCCTGTACTGGTTTTGACAGCATAGGTTACGGTAGGTGTAAGCATGCAGTGCGTTGGATAATTAGCACTTTAATCTGAATATTCAAACATTAAATGGCAATACACAGTATGCCATGGCTGCTTAATCAGCGATTAACCAGTCATTCGGGCCGCCGAACAGGTTAGCCTGTTACCAGGTTCCGCCGCCGACTCAAAACAAACACAGGATGCTGTAACAGAAGGCTGTGACTGTTGCAAAAGACCATCCAGCTAAGCTTTGTATTGGTTTGTTCATTTCCTGTACAAGGCCGACAATTAATAATGAAATAAGCATGTAGAAAGCTTATGGTAATGATGTTTGGACAGGAGTTCGACTCTCCTCAGGTCCACACCCATAATTTAAAAGGAATGCCTTAAGCATTCCTTTTTTTTGTTGTAGTAACAATCATCTCTTCCATTATCTTGCGTTACAGATATTTGTATATAAGTTTTTTTATTCAAATTGTTTTTTTATCGCAGCATCGACTTCCATATTGGCTTCTCCCATAGAATACCTCAAAGGAGTAGGGCCTTTGCGTGCCGATATGCTGAAGAAAGAGCTGGGCATTTTTACTTTCCAGGATCTTCTGGAACACTTTCCCAATCGTCATATTGATAAAACCAAAGTGAGTCGAATTGCTGAGATAACACCTCAAACAGAATTTATACAGGTGGCAGCTACACTGGTACAATTAGAAGTGATCGGGGAGAAAAGAGCCAGGAGATTGATAGGTGTAGTGAAAGATCAATCCGGTATATTAGAGCTAACCTGGTTCCAGGGCATACAATGGGTACAAAAAAATTTGCAGGTAGGAAGTACCTACCTCATTTTTGGAAGAACTGGTTTTTTTAACGGCAAACCCCAGATCGTTCACCCGGAAATAGAATTATATGTACCAACGATGGCTGGTGGAAAGAATTACCTGGAACCCGTTTATCCGACCACAGAAAAATTAAAAGTAAGAGGATTGAATGGAAGGCAGTTGGGAAAGCTCACCCAGTTATTGCTCACTCAGTTGAAGGAATCGGATATTCCTGAAAATATTCCTGATGATATATGCAAGCGTCTCAAATTGATGCCACGTCACGAGGCGTATCAGAAAGTTCATTTTCCTGCTTCTCAACAAGACTATGAGTTGGCTTTGCGGCGGTTAAAGTTTGAAGAATTATTTATCGCACAGGTTCGGTTGAACCTTATTCGGCTCCAAAGGCAAAAGGCCAGCCGGGGCGTTGTTTTTGAAAAAGTAGGCGATTATTTCAATACCTTCTACAATAAATACCTTCCTTTCGAATTAACAGGTGCCCAAAAAAGGGTTTTGAAAGAGATCAGAACCGATACGGCCCGGGGCCACCAGATGAACCGTTTATTACAGGGCGATGTGGGCAGTGGAAAAACCATTGTTGCCTTATTAAGTATGTTGCTGGCAGCAGATAATGGTTTTCAAAGCTGCTTGATGGCGCCTACTGAGATTTTGGCGCAACAACATTTTACCGGGCTCAGTAGTTTGCTAAGGGATATGCCGGTTGAAATTGCAATACTTACCGGAAGTACAAAAACGGCGGAAAGAAAAAGAATATTAAAAGGGTTATTGGAAGATACCATCCACATGGTAGTTGGCACCCATGCCATTATTGAAGAAGTGGTACAGTTTAAAAACCTAGGATTGGCTATTGTAGATGAACAGCATCGTTTTGGCGTAGCGCAAAGGGCGGCGCTTTGGAAAAAAGCTAGTATTCCCCCGCATGTATTAGTAATGACGGCTACTCCCATTCCCAGGACATTGGCTATGACTGCTTATGGTGACCTGGACTATAGTGTGATGGATGAACTGCCTCCCGGTCGGCAACCAATCACAACTGTACATCGTTATGAAACGGCAAGGGCCAGTGTAATGGATTTTGTAAGGGAAGAAATTGCCAAGGGCAGACAAGCTTATTTTATTTATCCCCTGATAGAGGAGAGTGAAAAACTGAGTTATGAAGATTTGATGCAAGGCTATGAACAAGTAAAAAGTTTTTTCCCGGAACCACGCTATTACATCAGCATGGTACACGGCCGCCAGCCCGCTGAACAGAAAGATGTAAATATGCAAAGGTTTGTAACGGGTGATACACAAATAATGGTAAGCACTACCGTGATTGAGGTAGGTGTTAATGTACCCAATGCCTCAGTTATGGTAATTGAAAGCACTGAAAAGTTTGGACTTTCTCAATTGCATCAATTGCGTGGAAGGGTAGGACGGGGTAGCGAAAAAAGTTTTTGCATCCTTTTAACAGGTAGTAAAATAAGCAATGAAGCCCGGGAACGGATCAAGATAATGTGTGCAACCAATGATGGATTTAAAATAGCGGAAAAAGATCTGGAACTTCGGGGGCCCGGCGATATTGATGGTACTCGCCAAAGCGGTGCTTTGAATTTTAAACTGGCAAGTATAGTGAGTGATAAAAGGGTTTTGGAAATAGCCAGGGAAGAAGCGAGCAGGCTTCTTGATGAAGATATTGATTTAGCTATGGCAAAGAATTTGCCGTTGAAAAGCTTTTTACAGTTGCAAAAGAGCAAGACCGCCTGGGGAATGATATCTTAATTTCCTGTTACCCGGCTATCTGTTGAATGTGTAATACATAACAGGATGTTAAGATATGGGTGACTGATATCAATCAGGAGATGGCTGCCGAACTTTTTAGGGTATTAATTCGTAACTTTTATTTCCATTCCGGAAATCTGCACTTACAAGAAGTTGTTTTTAGTCATTTAAGAATTTTTGTCAATAATGGAAGGAAGAAGGATCAGAGGCTGGTATTTAGTAATCATTTGTTTGTTAGCAACAAGCATTTCGAATGTTGTGCGGTCTCAGTCTAACCTGGAATTTGTTGAGAACAAGGGGCAATGGGATAGTACTGTTGCGTTTAAGGGAACGCTTTCTAATGGGGCTTTTGTACTAAAAAAGGATGGAGGGTACAGAATGATCCTCTACAATGAAAATGATCTTGAGGCATTATCGCCACATCCTCAAAAAGCGGGGTCAGGACAATTTTCTTCCAGGAAAGACGAATCTGGTATTAAATATCCTTTAAATGGTATAAATAGTTCACTATCAGACGATAAATTTACTTTAAGAGGGCATTCGTATGAAGTGAAATTTCTGAATGCCGATACGCATTTGCAGATAATACCTGATAAGCCTTTACCATCTTACAACAATTATTTTATTGGAAACGATAAACGCAAATGGGCTTCCGGCTGTAAGGTTTACCAGGCTGTAACCTTTAAGAATATATATCCATTTGTAGACGTAAGGTATTATACCAGCAATGGAAAGCTGAAGTATGATATTATTGTGAATCCCGGCGGGAATCTACAGAGGGTTGCAATGTATTTTGATGGAGTAGATGGTCTTAAACTAAGGGATGGTAATTTGATGGTCAAAACTTCGGTAACAGATGTTGTTGAAAATGTTCCTGAAGCTTATGCACTGACGATCAACAACAAAAAATCTGTCAATTGTAGCTACGATATTAAAGGGAATATCGTTGCTTTTAAATCTGATTATTATTCAGGTAACTCTACATTAATAATTGATCCTCAGTTAATTTTTTCAAGTTTTACAGGCAGTAAGTCTGATAACTGGGGGTACACTGCTACTTATGATAATTCTGGTAATTTTTATTCCGGGGGAATCGTTTTCGGGGCAGGCTTCCCGGTGAGTAATGGTGCCTTTCAAACCAGTTTTAGGGGAAGGAGCACTCTTTTTGATGTGGGTATTATGAAGTTTAATCCTACCGGCACAAACCGGGTATATGCTACCTACCTGGGCGGTACATCGGACGAGCAGCCGCATAGCCTTGTAGTTGATGCTGCAGGTAATTTGATAATTGCAGGCAGAACCAATTCTCCGGATTTCCCTGTCAATCAACCTAATTACGGTCCAACAGGAGGATGGGATATTTTTCTCACCAAGCTGGATGCCAATGGTTCTCAGTTGGTAGGATCAAGAATGATCGGGGGAGGCGGGGATGATGGTGTTAATATTATGGATAAAGAAACCAGGTGTAGTCCATGTGATATATCTATACGCCGGAATTACGGGGATGATGCCAGAAGTGAGGTAATTGTTGACGGAAGCGGTAATATTTACCTGGCTTCCTGTACGCAATCCCCGGATTTCCCTGTTACAGCTAATGCTTTCCAGCAAACTATTGGCGCTGTAAACTCTAGTGGTCGTGTTCAGGATGCTGTGTTTATTAAAGCTTCTCCGGATTTATCTTCAATCATTACTTCTTCTTTTTTGGGAGGAAATGGAGATGATGCAGCTTTTGTACTGGCCATCAACCCTTCTAATGGAAGCATTTACATTTCCGGCGCAACGGCAAGTACAGATTTCCCGGGAGATAAAACAGGCGTAATTGGTACGGCAAATAATGGCGGCGAAAGTGACGGGTTTGTATCCATAATTGCAAGTGATGCTTCTACCTTACTGAAAACCAGCTATTTTGGCACTACTGGTGTAGACTTGATTTATGGAATTCAATTCGACCGTTTCTCATTTCCATATATTATGGGTACCACTACCGGAGAATGGCCTGTTGTAAATGTGGGTTATTCAAATGCACATGGAAGGCAATTCATTTCCAAGTTAAAGCCGGATTTATCTGCTTACGTTTATTCCACAGTTTTTGGAACAGTTAATTCACCCTCATCCTATCCAAATATTTCGCCTACGGCTTTTTTGGTTGACAGGTGTGAGAACGTTTACGTTTCCGGTTGGGGAGGAAGTGGGAATACTATTCAATTTTATTCAAGCGGAGGAACCATTGGGCTACCAATAACATCGAATGCGATTCAAAAAACCACCGATAACGAGGATTTTTATTTTATCGTTCTAAAGAGCAATGCCGATTCACTGTTGTTCGCAAGCTATTTCGGCCAGTATAAAGGTAACTACCCTGATCATGTGGATGGTGGAACAAGTCGTTTCGATCGCAATGGTATTATTTACCAGGCAATATGCGGAAACTGTGAGGGTGGTACTACATTTCCTACCACACCCGGTGTATGGTCGCCGCAAAATGGAACCATAAATTCTTTTGGCCAAGTGATGGGATGTAATCTGGTGGCATTAAAAATAGCATTCAACCTGGCCGGGCTCGCCTCGGGTATTCAGGCAGCTGCCAAAGGAATTCCAAGGGACACTTCGGGATGTGTTCCTTTAATGGTAGATTTTAAAGATACTATTGCTAATGCAAAGCAATACATATGGGATTTCAATGATGGTTCGGCACCTATTACTACAACTGCTCCCAGTACTTCGCATCAATACAATACCATTGGATTTTATAAAGTAATGCTCGTGGCAGTTGATTCGAGCAGTTGTAATATCTCTGATACCTCTTATGTGCATTTGAGAGTAAGGGATGATGCTGCCATTTTGGGGCTTTCCTATTCAAAAATTGGTGATTGTACCTCTTTAACATTTCAATTTAACAACAACTCAGTTCCTCCGGCGGGTAAACCATTTTCTTCCCAGTCTTTCAAGCTGGATTTTGGTGACGGAAATTTTGCAGTTACCGGAACCCAGCCGGTTCAGCACACTTATGCTGCACCAGGCACTTATAATGTACGGTTGGTTTTAATGGATACCAATTATTGCAATCAGGCAGATAGTGTAATTAAAGTGCTGCGTATAGCCACAAATGTAAAAGCACAGTTTTCTACCCCCGCTTCTGGTTGTGCTCCTTATACAGCTTTATTCGAGAATACAAGTTCTGGTGGAACAGATTTTATTTGGACTTTTGGTGATGGGCAAACCTCCACAGAGGTAAATCCCTCTCACTTGTATCCTACAACAGGTACTTATGTAGTGAAACTAATAGCTATCGATACTTCAACCTGTAACAAAGCTGACAGTACCACTTTTTCTATCTCTGTTAATGATAAACCTACATCCGACTTTACAGCTTCTCCGCAACCACCGCAGGTAAATACATTTATAGATTTTACAAATAATTCTTCCGGCGCCAATAAATATAAATGGCTATTCGGAGATGGTGATTCATTGATAACCACATCTTCTATACAGGTGCAGCATTCATACAATGCATCGCAAACCTATAATGCCTGTTTAATCTCGTTTAATTCTTTCGGCTGTACCGATACGCTCTGTAAGCCGGTACAGGCATTGATCTCTCCTCTGGTAGATGTGCCCAATGCATTTACACCGAATGGAGATGGCGTTAATGATGTGATCTCGGTAAAAGGGTTTGGCATAGCCAAAATGAAATGGATGATTTATAATCGTTGGGGAACATTGGTCTTTGTTTCCACTAGTTTGAATAACGGATGGAACGGAACTTATAACGGAACATTGCAACCCCAGGATGTGTATCATTATATATTGGAAGTGCAAATGTCGGATAACACAAAATACACAAGGAAAGGCGATATTACTTTATTAAGATGAGTTTATGAAGCAAAAGGGTTACCATATTCTTTTTTGGCTTGCTTTGCTGCAATGTATTGCTATCTATAAGCTGCAAGCACAGGACCTGCATTTCTCGCAATACTTTAATGCACCGCTCTTGGTGAACCCGGCCAACACAGGTTTTGACCCGGAGCATGATTACAGAATCGGCGGAAACTATCGCAATCAATGGGCTAACCTCGGAAATCCCTACAAAACCATGAGTATTTGGGGAGATGCTCAATTGTTTAATAAACGTTTTGATAACGGATGGGTAGGGATTGGAGGTGCTTTGCTAAAGGATGAAGCTGGTGGCGGAACACTTACTTCATTGAAAGCTTATACTTCTGTAGCGTATCACCAGGTATTAGGTTATGATGGGTTACTAAGTGTAGGGTTTGGTGCCGGGATGGTTAATAAAAGGGTAGATGTTTCTAAACTTACATTCGATGATCAATGGAACGGGAAGTTTTTCGATATTACCATTAATCCAAACGAGCCTTTTTATTATAATTCCGTTTATTATTTTGATCTGCAGGCTGGTATTAACTACGCCTATTTTGCAACTGACAATATTTATTTCAACGCCGGTTTAAGCGTAATGCATATTAACAGGCCTAAAGAAACTTTTTTTGATCCTAATAGCAATGTAAATAACCAATTGGACCCGAGGTATAACATTTTCCTGAACAGCAGGATCAAGATACAGGATATGTGGATATTGAATCCCAATATTTATTACAGTTTAATGGGAACGGCCTCGGAAACTGTTTTGGGAATGAATGCCAACAGGAAACTAAGTGACGATGGAAGCAGCCAGTTGATACTTGGCATGTATTATCGTTTAGGTGATTCATTTATTCCGGTGATTGGTTACCAGATCAACGATTTGAAATTCACTTTCAATTACGATGCAACAACATCTTCATTAGGCGGCTATAACGGAACACAGGGAGCCTACGAAATTTCCATAGTTAAAAGTGGTATTTATGGAGGAAGTGGTGGAGAAACAAAGGCGTTGAAATGCCCCAAAGCTGTAAGGTTTTAAAAAAGCGTTTGAATGCCATTAGTAAGCCTGAACTCATGTTGTAATAACCATTTTTTTCGCCAGAGCCCGCCCGAATAGCCTACCAGGGTTTTATCGCTGCCTATAACACGATGGCAGGGAACAATAATAGCAATTTTATTTTTTCCATTGGTAGAAGCCGCAGCCCTTATAGCTTTCGCATCGCCGAGGCGTTTTGCAAGGTCTAAATAACTAATTGTTCTTCCAAAAGGAATCTCGAGCAATTCACCCCATACTCGTTGCTGAAATTCAGTGCCTTCCTGGTGAACAGGTATAGTAAACTCTTTTCTTCTTCCCTGGAAAAATTCTATCAACTCTTCTGTGCATTGGTGTATTACGTCGCTTACGCCGGGTTCTCCGTGTATGATCTGCTCCTGATTATCTACAAAACTCAGCTCAGAAATATAATTATCTGTACCTCCGATTTTCAGCAGGCCGATCGGGCTTTCATAATAAGTGTAATAGAGTTCGTTCATCAGCCTATTCTTTGTCCGTTAAGTACCTGTTTATCAGGCTGTAATAAAATTACCTGATTATTTTCATCATACACTCCTAAAACTAAGCATTCGCTGAAAAAGTTAGCAATTTGTTTGGGTGGAAAATTTACAACAGCTACAACTTGTTTTCCGGTTAATGCCTCTTTTGTATAGTGATGGGTTATTTGTGCTGATGATCTTTTAATTCCAAGCGGGCCAAAATCGATAGATAACTGGTAAGCGGGTTTCTTTGCATTGGGAAAGTCTTTCGCTTCGATAATGGTGCCGGTTCTTATTTCCAATTTTTCAAAATCATTCCAGGTGATCATTCAAAGATTAATTTTCTTGCGTTCAAGATAATCATTTCATACAGATGCTATTGATTAAAAAACATATTAGAAAAGGGCACAAAAAGCCCCGGAAAATTATCCGGGGCTGAAGAAGTTGCCATTATTTTAAATAAGCCCGGATGAACCAGGCCCATTTTTCATGCTGTTCCATTAAACCTGTTACAAAGTCTGCATTACCGTGGTCTTTATATTTATCAGTAAAATCGGTAATGTCTTTTCTTAAACTTTTAATGATCGTTTCATGATCACTTAACAAATTTTGTAATTGTTTTTTCGGATTGTTGGTTGATTCGTTTTCCGTTAAGCTGGTAAGTGCTAAAAAATCTTTTAGCCTGCCTTCGGCATAGTGGCCGAGCATTCGTACACGTTCTGCAATAGCATCGATAACTTCATCGATTGCATTGTACATGTCTTCGTAAAATTTGTGCATTTCCATAAAATTTGCACATTCAACATTCCAGTGATAATTGCGAATCTTTGCTGCTAAAACATATTCATCTGCAAGAACCTGATTTAACTTTTTGGCAACCGCCTGCATGTTTTTTTCTGAAATACCAATATCTGCTTTCATAAGAAAAATATTTTATTTCTATTCTTATAAAGTTACGATGAAATCTAATAGATAGAAGGAGTGGGGCTTTGTTGCAGCTACTTATGAAAGGTTAATTTTTGTGCAAATGGTTGGTACAACAGACTTGTAGAAGGGGTGCATAGGTTACTGTAACTATAAATAGTATGTTTAACCGAGAATGGCTGCTAACTCAAGCAACTCATCGTGCTTATATTGGTTAGAAGGAAGCGTAAAGCATTTGGCTACTTCTTCAATCAGGCACTGTATGATGCGTTTGTGTGTTAAAGGTTTGTAATAGGAAGGAACGGGCGGAACGCTGATGCGTTTGAAATATGCTTGAATATCATTGTGTGAATAGGCCTGGCCATTTACTGCATCTACATAAAATAATATCTTGTCTTGCGGATGGCCTATATAGTTGGAAGGATCATGATCCGATTGATAAAACGCAATGATCATCTGCTGGGGAATGTTGATGATCTTGGCATTAATATCCAGCAAATCGCACATGATCTGGTAAATAATACCATTACTTATTGTATTGCCTTTTTTTGTTTCCAATACTTTATGAATGAAAAATTCATCTGGATTATTATAGGCAACTTCAACACCTTTTAATTGGTAGTAGTTGTAAATAATGCTGCTGAGAACATTGGCCTGTTCCAGCGGGGTGAGGTAGTTATTTAGTTCCAACCAAACATTTCTCCTGATTTTTTCAATGTCCTGAAGAACAGGAGTGGTGTGCAGATCGGGATATTGAAACTTGGCAACCAGTAAAGCTCCGAATAAAAGATCATGATAAGCACTGTCTTTCCATTCTTTCAAGTCGCTGACAAGGTCTGTGTAATGCAAGCGGTGAATAAGCATCTCGATCCTTTCCTGCACATCCTCGCTAATGGTATTTTCCCAAAGGTTTTCGAGGTTGGGGATGATGCCCTTACCAAAGCCGATGATCCTGGATGATACGGTGGAATAAACTTCCTCGTCAGGATCATCTATCAAAGTGAACAAGGCGTTTATTTCTTTGGTTTGCTGCATGGTTCTGGGTTTTGAATGATGATAGAGATTTCCGTACGGGGAGTCATCAATATCATTTCAACGTCAAACTAACTTCATTTTTTTGAATGTTGCAACCTTAAGTTATTCTACTGTTGTGGAAATATGCAATCTCTTTTATACAATAAATAACAACAGATTACGTTCGCACTTTTTGTTTCACATTTCATAGAAAATAGTACAACACTTAAAATTAACAACAATACTTAGGGTTTAAAATGTATCTTGCAGCGTTTAATTGATTTATGTCCATGTCTTCTACAACTTCTATCGTCCCCAAGTTCCCTGCAGTTAAAGATTCCCTGCATGCCGAGTTAAGAAAAAGAGTTCAACAGTATTTTGAGGAAAACAATATTTCCGTTACCGGCAACGTGAACTTATTTACCAAGGCAATAATCTTTGTTGGATTATTCATTGCCATTTATGTTCATCTCCTATTGTTTACGCCGGTATGGTATTTTGCAATTGCAGAATGTGTAGTGCTGGGTGGTTTGATCGCAGGAATTGGCTTTAATGTTATGCACGATGGAAGCCATGGAAGCTTTAGCAAATACAAATGGACGAATAAGCTGGCTGCATATTCTGCTAATATTGTTGGCGCCAACCATTTTATGTGGAATATTAAGCACAACATGATTCACCACAGCTTTACGAATGTAGAGGGAGTGGATGATGATATTGAGATTGGTTTTTTGATGAGAATGGCGCCCACGCAAAAGCGCTATAAACTTCACCGTTTCCAGCATTTGTATTTTTGGGTATTGTATATGATGTTGTATGTTTTCTGGATTTTCTTTTCTGATTACCAAAAATATTTTGCTCAAAGGATTGGAGAAATGCCTTTGAAGAAAATGACGGCGAAGGATCACATTGCATTCTGGGGAATTAAATTGTATCATGGTGCTGTATTCATTGCGCTGCCCATTATATTGGTTGGTTGGGTATCCTGGCTGATCGGATTCTTAACATTTAGCCTGGTGGCAGGATTTATACTGAGTATCGTTTTCCAGTTAGCACATACTGTTGAGGATACGGAATTTCCTATAGCAGATGCGGACAGTAATAAATTGCCCGATGAGTTTGCCGCACACCAGATCAAAACCACAGCCAATTTTGCTACAAAGAATAAATTGGTCAGCTGGTTAGTTGGAGGGTTGAATTTCCAGATTGAACATCACTTATTTCCTAAAATTTCGCATGTACATTATCCTGCCATCAGTGATATTGTAAGGAATGTTTGTAAGGAGTATCAATTGCAATACATTGAATATCCAACGGTGCGAAGAGCAATTGCGGCCCATGTTCGGTTTTTGAAGCAAATGGGTAAAAATGATTAATCTACTTGAAAAAATATAAATAAAAAAGCTTCCCAAGGGAAGCTTTTTTATTTATAGAGGTAACCCGAACAGGTCAACCCAAAACGTTCTATTTGGCTTTTTTTCTTGCTGTTTTCTTAGGAGGATTTGCTTTTATTTCCTCCATGATCGCTTTTACTTCTTCAATGGTTAAATCTGCTGCTTTTTCCTGCTGTTCCTTGGTAAGCTTATAATTGCGTAACCCCTGTTTAATATAAGGGCCATAAGGGCCTTTCAATAGTTGTATTTTTTCTTTTTCAAAAAATTTGATCGTGCGTTCATCTTTTGCCTTACGTTTCTCTTCGATCATAGGGGCAACCTCTTCTAATTCTACCGTATAAGGATCCATATCTTTATTGAGCGAATAAAACTTTTTCGCATGTGCGGCATATGGCCCAAATCTTCCAATGTTCACAGTTACCTCTTCTCCTTCAAACACTCCCAGGTTTCGAGGAAGTTTAAAAAGATCCATAGCCTCTTCCATAGTAATGGTTTCAATACTTTGGTTTGCTTTCAGTTTGGCAAAACGCGGTTTGTCTTCATCCGTAGCTTCGCCAATCTGTACCATCGGGCCATATCTTCCCATTCTCGCAATCACTCTTTTTCCACTTGCTGCATCAATGCCAAGTTCTCTTTCTCCTTTGGCTCTTTCAGCAGTTTCTAAAGTGTGCTCAATGTTATTATGAAAAGGCTTATAGAACCCATCAATCATGTGGTTCCACCTGAGTTTACCTCCGGCTATTTCATCAAATTCCTGTTCTATTTGGGCTGTAAAACTAAAATCCATCACTTTCTGAAAGTGTAGCTTCAGAAAATCAGTAACTACCATTCCAAGGTCTGTAGGAAACAGTTTGGCTTTTTCAGCGCCGGTATTCTCTGAGAAAATACTTTTCTCGATTGAGTGATCAGATTTTAATGTTAACAGGTTTACGTTTCGTTTTACACCTTCCTTATCTCGTTTTTCTACATAATTCCTTTTTATAATAGTGGAAATAGTAGGAGCATAGGTGGAAGGACGGCCAATGCCCAGTTCTTCCAGTTTCTTTACCAGCGAAGCTTCTGTGTATCTTGAAGCTGGCCTAGTAAATTTTTCAGTGGCTGTCATTTCTTTTAATGATACGGCCTGGCCAACATTTAAAGGTGGCAACATACCTTCATTTTCTTCCTCTTCATCCTCATCTTTCCCTTCCAGGTACACTTTTAAAAAGCCATCAAATTTCAATACTTCTCCAGTGGCAGTCAATTGTTCTTTGTTGGTTGAGATATTGATCTTGGCAATCGTTTTCTCAAATTCAGCATCACTCATTTGGCAGGCAATGGTCCTTCTCCAAATAAGTTCATAAAGCTTTTTGGTATCAGCATCATCTACCGTTTTGTTACTCATGTAAGTGGGGCGGATGGCTTCGTGTGCTTCCTGTGCACTTTCATTTTTGTTCTTGTATTTCCTTGGCTGATAATATTGCTTACCGTATGAATTGCTGATTTCGTTACGAATATCTTCAAGCGCCGTATCACTTAAATTGATACTGTCGGTACGCATATAAGTGATGTAACCACTTTCGTATAATTTTTGAGCAAGCAGCATTGTTTTACTAACACCGTACCCTAGTTTCCTGGAAGCTTCCTGTTGAAGGGTTGAAGTGGTGAAAGGCGCTGCTGGCGTTCGTTTGGCAGGTTTTACCTGGATATCGGCTACAGTGTAAGATGCGCCTTTGCAACTTTCTAAAAAAGCCTGGGCATCTTGTTGAACAGCTATTTTAGAAGGTCCTTCGGCTTTAAAAGTTACATTTTTATTATTAATGTCTTTGGATGTAAAAAACGCTTCAACTTTATAACTGCTTTCGGCAATAAAATTATTGATCTCTCTTTCTCTTTCTACAATCAATCTAACAGCAACACTTTGAACACGTCCGGCACTCAGGCTTCTTTGCATGCCTATTTTTCTCCACAATACGGGACTAAGTTCAAAACCCACCAATCTGTCAAGTACACGTCTGGCCTGTTGTGCATCTACTAAATTCATATCAATGCGGCGGGGCGATGCTACTGCTTTTTTTATGGCGGGTGCTGTTATCTCATGAAAAACAATCCTTTTGGTATTTTTGGGATCAAGTCCTAATACTTCTGCTAAGTGCCACGAAATGCTTTCTCCTTCACGGTCCTCATCCGATGCTAACCAAACTTCATCAGATTTTTTTGCTAATTGTTTTAACTCTTTTACAACTTTTTGTTTGTCATCCGGTACCGTATAACGAGGCGTGTATTGATTGTTTACGTCAATACCCATATCATCTTTCTCCAGATCCCTGATATGCCCATAACAGCTCTTCACTTCAAATTCACTTCCGAGAATTTTTTCGATCGTTTTAGCTTTTGCAGGGGACTCTACTATCAATAAGTTCTTTGCCATGCTTATTTATATGAGATTGATTGATAACTGCTTGAACATCTTTTTTTCTGCATTTTCATGCACTGCAATAATCGTTCGAGCAGTGCAATATTAATTCAATCAATGAAAAAATAAAAAATGTTACTGATTGCCTATTGAATTTTAAGAAAGTTTGGCACGCTCTTGGCAAATTATTTACAGAACTAAAAAAGAAAAGTATGAAACAGTTAGCGAAGTTAATATTACTGCTTTTGATTGCTTCTGTTGCAACAAAAAATAGTTCGGCACAACCACCGTGGGCACCCGCTTATGGAAAGAGAAATAAAGAGTGGAGAGAGCATGGCGATAGAGATGATCGTAGAAGAAAATTTTATTACTATCCTTCAGAAAATGTTTATTTCTGTCCTGATACGCATCGGTATTGGTATCCGCGGAATGGAGTGTGGGTAGATGTAGACATTTTACCTCCGGCGTTGATGATCACGAATCGTAGGTTTTATCCTGTTTATTATGATGGATATGATGTGTGGAGGGAAAACAGGGAGCATATGAGGTATTATCATGTAAAACCAAGGCCAAGGGTTAATGTGAACATAGACGCTTTCTTTTAAGCAGTAATGAAAAACCAAGGATATATTTGAATTGATGAAGGTGCTGATAAAGCACCTTTGTTTTTATAAGAAGTTCACGATTTGCTGTTGTATATTTTTATCCCGATAAATCTGGTTATGACCTAAACCTTTTGAAATAGTAAATTGAATGTGCGAAGGTTGCGCTTTCATAATAGGAGTTACATCTGCAATAGGACAAATGGCATCATCCTCATCATGTATCCATAAGGTTTTGCAAGCCACAAAATGAATATGATTAGATACAGAAAAATCTTTCAAAGATGAATTGGCAAGGGTTTCCATCATTGCTACCATTTCGTTCACTACTTTTCCTGGTATTTGTAGAAGCTTGGAAAAAGATTCTAATGCAGTGGTAGTTTGTGTTACAGGAGCAATCAATACTAGTTTTTGAAGTTGTGGTAATTGAATTGCTGCTAATGTTGCAGCCAGTCCGCCCAACGAATGAGCCATAATTCCATATAGATTACCAAACTGGTTATTGATTGTGAGAATCATATCCCTATAAAGCAATGCTGTAATGGTTTTCCCTTCGCTACTGCCATGTGCCGGTGCATCGAAGGCTAAAACTTCATACCCCTTTTCGTAAAGATCTTTTGCATACGGCTCAAACTTGAATGCATAACTATTAAAACCATGAACGATCAAGATTTTTTTGGAAAAATTATTCTTCTGTTCCCAATGCCATCCATGTAAGCGTAAGGCTGCTACAGTAATCTCTACGGGCTTCGCTTTTGAAAAATGAGTTGGAATAGATTTAGGTAAGTTCCTTCCTGCAAACGGAGTACAGAACAACTGAAAGGAGCAGGACGCAGCAGAACGCGGTGAGAATTGTGCTAATAGCCAAATCTTCAATGAATAATATCTCGTTATTATATTTTGTACTAATTTCAACTTCACAATTGATGTCAAATATATGCAGGTTGTTATTATTGGTGCAGGTAATACAGCAACAGTGCTGGGTCGTCTTTTTCAAATGAAAGGACATAAAGTTTTGCAGATTGTTAATCATACAATTTCAAAGGCGCAAATACTTGCAAAAGAATTCGGTGCTTCTGCCATTGATTACTCAGGAACTATTAACAGGGATGCTGATATTTATGTGGTAGCTATAGGAGACAGGTTTATAAAGCATGTGGCTTCTCATTTTAATTTAACGGGTAAAATAGTAGTGCATACGGCCGGATCTGTTGAAAAAGAGGCCTTGCAAGGCTTGTCTGATCAATATGGTGTTTTATGGCCGATGCAAAGTTTAAGGAAAGAAACAAGCTATGTTCCCATAATTCCTTTTGCGGTTGATGGTAGCACACAAGAAGTGGTACAGGCCGTTAATGTATTTGCCTCAACTTTATCGGATCAGGTAACCATCGCAGATAATACAATGCGGCTGAAAATGCATATAGCATCTGTTATTGCAGCGAATTTTGCCAATCATATTTATGCACTTGCAGATGATTTTTGCAAGAAGGAAGGAATTGATTTTAAACTATTGGTACCACTGATCAAAGAAACTGCAGAAAGACTGGAGTTGTATGCACCGGCCGATGTACAAACAGGGCCGGCACAGCGAAATGATCTTGATACGATCACAAAACATATCAGCCTGCTGGAGCTGCATCCTTATTTAAAAAGAATTTATTTAAGGCTTACCAACAGTATCATGCAAATGCCATTACCGCAGCATGCTTCTTTACCCAAAAAAGAGGAGCAGGGGTAAGTTTTCCTGAATTCGATGGAGAAAATACTGCTTTCTTATCTTTCATCGTTTGTTTTCAAATACTTTTGCAGGCGGAAAGACTACCGTTATGTATACAATTCAAGTTAAGTTTGAACAAAAAGGGCAAGAACCGGTTACCCTTGAAAATATTCAGGCAGGAGATAGTTTGCTGGAGATTATGTTATATAATAACATAGAATTACACCATAACTGCGGTGCCGTTTGTGCCTGTAGCACCTGCCATCTTTATGTTGATAAAGGCATGGAATATCTTGAGGAGTTAAGCGACAAGGAAGAAGATTTTATAGACAGAGCAATAGATCCACGCATCAATTCGAGATTGGGTTGCCAGTGTGTTTTACAAGATGGTAGCGGAGTGATTGAGGTTACTTTGCCTGATCAAACCCAGTTTCTTGGGGAGTAAAGAACTGTAAAACTGCAAATTGTTATGCTGTACCAGCGGATAATTTGACGCCTCTCTGACCAAACGGTCAGGCTAGTAATGTGTAAAATATTAAATCTTAAGCCCGGAAAAAATATAGTATTATGGCAATTTTTGAACCACCTATCCATTGGAATGATTACGAGGATATAGCACTAAAATTATATGAGCGTTTTGGTGATGAATTTAGCGAATCTAAAATTTACAGAATTCGTTTCACCGATCTACTTGAATGGGTTTTAGAAATTCCCAATTTTGAAGGAAAACGTGAAGAGAGTAACGAGGGGCACCTTGAAATGATACAAAGCAGCTGGGTGTACGAATGGCGGGATAACCAAAAATAGTTATACGTACTTGTGCATCGGTGCATTTAACTTGCAAGTAAAACTCTTTTTTTGAATCTAGTAACCGCTTTTTTAAGGTTAATACGCTGGCCTAACCTTGTGTTTATTGTATTAACACAGGTTATGTTTGAATATTGCATTATTCAGCCGATCTTTCAGCAGGCAGGAGTGCAGAATAATATTCATGGTATTTACTTTTTGTTGCTGGCATTTTCTTACGTTTTGATCGCTGCGGGAGGGTACATTATTAATGATTATTTTGATTTGAATATAGATCAAATTAATAAACCTGATAAACTTGTTGTTGGAGCAATCATCAGCAGAAGATGGGTTATTATCTGGCATTTACTTTTAAGTGCTGTTGCCGTTATCATTGGCTTTTATATAGATTTTAGTACGAATGCCTATTTTGTTGGAGTTATCAACCTTTTTTGCGTGATATTACTTTTCTTTTATTCCGTTTCACTCAAAAAAAAGTTTTTGATAGGTAACCTGTTGGTCTCTTTTATTACGGCCTGGTCTATTACTGTATTGCTATGGTGCGAGAATAATCACTTGCTTACATCTTCAGTGAACCATTCATATCTTGATGGAGAAAAACTCTTACGACTAACATTTTTATACTCAGGTTTTGCATTTATCATATCAGTAATCAGGGAAGTGATCAAGGATATGGAAGACATTGACGGAGACAGGAGATACGGATGTAAAACAATGCCCATTGTTTGGGGGCTGAATGCTACAAAGATCTTCGTTGCGGTTTGGTTGGTAGTGCTCATAGGAGCATTGATCGTTTTACAGTTTTATGTACTACACTTCAGGTGGTGGACGAGCATGGTTTATTATGTGTTATTTATTATCATTCCCTTAATATGGGTTTTCAAAAAACTTTTCTCCGCCATAAATACTAAAGATTTTCATCAGTTGAGTTCAGCAGTAAAAATGATTATGATGGCGGGTATTCTTTCTATGCTATTGTTTAAATTCTCTATTTGATTAGCTTCGTCTTTTTGAAGAACTACCAAACCTTTTTCATGCAACATATTATTCTTGCTTCACAATCGCCACGCAGAAAACAATTACTGGAGTGGGCTGAGGTGCCTTTTGAAGTAATTACAGCCGGAACGGATGAAAGTTACCCTGCTGGTTTAACAGCAGAGGAAGTAGCTGTTTTCATAGCTAAAGAAAAGGCGTTGGCTGTAAGAGAAAAAATCAGGCAAAATTTTCATCACCAGCATTTGGGTAAGCCCATATTAGCTGCAGATACAATTGTAGTAATCGATGAAAAAATTATAGGTAAGCCGCAAGATAGGGAAGAGGCCATGGCCATTTTACAACAACTTTCAGGGAGGAAACACAAAGTGATTACAGGTGTGGTAATCCTGCATAATGAAGCCGATATTGTATTTGCTGATATAACCGAAGTCTCTTTTCACTCACTTACAAAGGAGCAACTAAGCTATTATGTTGATCAATATCAGCCTTACGATAAGGCCGGTGCTTATGCCATACAGGAATGGATTGGGGTTGTGGGTATTGAAAGTATCAATGGGGATTTTTACAACGTGATGGGTCTTCCGGTAAGCCGAGTTTACCAAACCTTACAACAACTGGCAAAATAATTTAGTATATTCGAAATATCGCATGTATCACCTCCGTAATAGTTTAAACAAAAAGCTATGACGGAAAAGCTATTGCATTTCATTTGGAGGTTTCAGTATTATAATACAGTTGGATTGCAAACTACCAATGGAGAAAACGTACGCATCCTCAAACCAGGTACGCTCAACCAGCACCAGGGGCCGGATTTTATCAATGCCTCTATTGTAATGAACAATATAATTATTGTTGGAAGTATAGAACTACATTTACTTTCATCAGACTGGGATAAGCACCGTCATTCCACCGACACCAATTATGGCAACATTATTCTGCATGTTGTTTGGAAGCATGATATGGATATAAAGGATGTTCATGGTGTGGTACTGCCTGTTATAGAATTACAAAATCTTGTACCCAATGTATTATTGGAAAAGTACAGGCAACTAATGGAGATACATGAGCCCATTGCCTGCGCCAGGCATCTGCCTGTTTTATCTCAGGTAAGCTGGATAGCATGGAAAGAAAGGCTGGCCGTAGAACGACTGGAAGAAAAAGCAAGTAAGGTTTTACAGTTACTTAAACAAAACAATAATCACTGGGAGGAAACCTTTTGGCAAATGCTTGCTTACAGCTTTGGCATTAAAGTAAATGCTGCTTTTTTTGAGCAGGTAGCACGATCAATACCTATTAACGTTCTGGCTAAACACAAGAACCAGATACACCAGGTAGAAGCTTTATTATTAGGGCAGGCTAATCTTTTGGATAATGCGTTCACTGAAAAATATCCACTCCTTTTACAGCGGGAATATCACTTCCTTCAAAAGAAGTACGGGTTAAGAAAAGTGAATGGTAGTGCTTTTTTTCTTCGTATGCGGCCTGCTAATTTTCCAACCATTCGTCTGGCTCAACTTGCTATGCTTATTCATCGTTCCTCTCATTTATTCTCGCACATAAGAGAATTGCTTACAATACAACAAGTAGAAGAATTACTATTGGTAACTGCCAATGATTACTGGAACACCCATTTTACTTTTCATGAAGAAACTCCATTACAGTTAAAAACTGTAGGCAAGCAATTTATAAATACACTCTGTATTAACACCATTGTTCCTGTGGTATTTGCATATGGTGTTTACAACGATAGCCAAACTGCGAAAGATAAAAGCCTGCAATGGTTATCGGCATTGCAGGCAGAAAAAAATAATGTAACACAACGCTGGATGTCTTTTCAGGTGAGCAATAGCAATGCAATGGAATCGCAGGCATTATTGCATTTACAACATCAATATTGTTTATACAAAAAATGCCTTCAGTGTGCAGTAGGGAATAAGCTACTGGCTGCAAAAGAATCCTGAATAATTACCAGTGAAAACCTACTTCTAATTTAATGTCAGGGTGAAGGCTTTTTTCAACAGGGCATGCACGTGCAATACGTATCAGTTGTTCTCTTTGCTGATCGGTGGCGCCCAATTCCGGCGTGAAGTAAAGATCTACCTGTATGCCTGCAACTCTTCTCGGTGCATCAGTACTCATTATCTTGGTTACTTCTGCTTTGGTTCCGTTAAGATTTAAATTAGTGCCTGCGGTTTGAATGGCCATGGTGGTGATCATGCAACTTCCCAATGAGGTGGCCAGCATATCTGTGGGAGAAAATCGTTCTCCTTTGCCATGGTTGTCTGTTGGTGCATCATTCTCAATAATAGTTCTACTTTGCAAATGTGTTAATTCTGTCCTTAAATCTCCTTTGTAAACAACTGTTGAAGTCATGGGTCAAAAATTTCTCTAAATTAGCATTAAAATCATTTGTGTGAAGAAGATCCTCATCACCTTATTGGCCTTAACACCTCTATGCCTGATGGCGCAGGAATCCACAAAGCGTCAGCAGAAACAAGAAGCACGGAAAGAAAGAATCAACAAATTAATTAAGCAGGAAGAGGAAGGTGCACTGATTTTTCAAAAACAGGGGGCATTTGGTATTAAGCTCAACACAGATGGTTACGGAATTTATTATGAGCACGGACGTTATAAATCCATCACCAAAACCAATAGTTGGTGGATGGAGTTGGGAGAACGTAAAGACCGCAAAGAAGAAAAAACATCCCCTTATCCCACTCAATTAGGTAGCCTTATTATTCTTGGAAATCCTTATGTATTTGGTAAGGAAAATAACTTTTATTATTTCAAGCTAGGTTTAAGCCAGCAAATACTCATTGGAGGCAAAGGCAATAAAAATGGAGTGGCTGTTTCAGCAATCTATGGTGGTGGATTCAGCTTGGGTATGTTGAAACCTTATTACATACAAGTACAACCAGCCAATAGCAGTACAACGCAAGACATTAAATACAACAATAACGACAGTGTTTTTTTAGATCCTAACGTAATTCTCGGGGCCTCCAGTTTCGGTAAAGGTTTCAACGAAATTCAGTTCATACCGGGCTTTCATGCTAAAACAGCGCTGCGCTTCGATTACGGCCGTTACAACGAAATTCTTTCAGCTCTTGAAGTAGGGCTAAATGCTGAATATTACACCAAGGATATGCCCATTATGGTAAACTCCGATCCCAAAAAGTTTTTCCTCAACGCGTATATAGCTATCGTATTCGGTAAACGAAAGTGAGTTATTTTTGTTGCTTAATGGGGTGATGAGCAATAGATACGCTACCCGGCTGCTGTTGTGTCACTCACTGCAACATTCGGAACAGTTCCGGGCATTTCATAAAATAAATTCATAAGTCAAAGTGCAAGAGTTACCTGTTGTATCTGCTACTGAAAACAAATCTCCCAAAATAAAAAAGCCCGACTGGCTGCGTGTTAAACTTCCTATTGGAGAAAGCTATAAACATGTACGTGGCCTGGTTGATACACATAAACTACATACCATCTGCGAAAGTGGTAATTGTCCAAATATGGGTGAATGCTGGGGCGAAGGAACCGCTACTTTTATGATCTTGGGGAATGTATGTACTCGTAGCTGCGGCTTTTGCGCTGTTGCTACCGGGCGCCCTGAACCTGTTGATTGGGATGAACCGCAGCGTGTAGCAGAAGCGATCTACTTAATGAAAGTTAAGCATGCTGTAATAACCAGTGTTGATAGAGATGAACTGAAAGACGGAGGCTCAATTATATGGTACAATACCATTAAAGCAGTTAAAGAATTAAACCCGCAAACCACACTAGAAACATTGATCCCTGATTTTAAAGGTAATGCCGACCAGGTTCAACGTGTTATTGATGCTGCACCCAATGTGGTAAGCCATAATATGGAAACCGTAGAACGCTTAACCCGTCAGGTTCGTATTCAGGCAAAATACCACAGAAGCCTTGATGTATTGCGAATGCTGAAAGAAGGAGGGATGAGAACAAAAACAGGCATCATGCTGGGCATCGGTGAAACCAAGGAAGAAGTAATTGCTACTATGAAAGATTTACGTACCGTTGGGTTAGATGTGCTAACTCTTGGGCAATATCTCCAACCCACTGTTAAACATTTACCTGTATTGCGTTTCGTGCATCCCGATGAGTTTGCTGAGTTAAGAGAGATTGGATATGAGCTTGGTTTTGACTATGTTGAAAGTGGCCCCTTGGTTCGTTCTTCTTATCATAGCGATAAGCATGTAATTCAAGGCTATGGCAGGCAACAATGGCTGCAACAAAACAAATAAGTTTATCTGAAAATGAAAGAGAGTCACTGTAAATAAGCGACTCTCTTTTTATATACAAGAACGACTTACAATCTATTCCTGTTACATCCTATTAAGATGGTTGTTTGATCTCCCATACCAATGCCGAAGCACCTAAAATAGCGGCATCAGCTTCTTTCAATTCACTATAGACCAATTTTACTTTATTCCTGAAAATAGGCAATAGGTTAGCTTCCATATGTTCTTTGGTAGGATTGACTAACAGATCTCCGGCTTTACATAGACCACCAAATAAGATTATGGCTTCAGGTGAGGAGAACATAATAAAGTTAGCTAATGACCTTCCTAAAATTTCGCCTGTGAACTGGTATACTTCATTGGCAATTTTATCACCCTGTATTGCGCAATCATATACTACTTTGCTATCTATCTCATCTTTAGAATAGTTGTGTAACAATGAAGCTTCGCCTGAGTACTTTTCAAGCATTTCCAATGCCGTATAACGTACACCCGTTGCAGAGCAATATACTTCGAGACTACCTTTAGCGCCAGTGCCGGGATGTAACCTTCCATTTGGGATAATGATGGTGTGCCCCAATTCTCCTGCAAAACCATCATGTCCGAGGATAAGTTGACCATTAGCTACAATACCACTGCCAACACCGGTTCCTAAAGTGATCATGATAAAATCTTTCATCCCTTTTGCAGCTCCATACATCATTTCTCCAACGGCAGCGGCATTCGCATCGTTGGTAAGTGCTGTAGGTAATCCGAATTTTTTGTTGATCATATCACTCATAGGAACAACGCCTTTCCACTTAAGGTTAGGAGCATATTCAATATTGCCAGAATAATAGTTGCCATTAGGGGCACCTATCCCAATACCTCGTATATAATCTTTGCCGCCTACCTGTTCAATGGCAGGCATAACTGCTTCGTATAATTCATCAATATAATCTTCCACAGCGTCATGTTTTCTGGAAGAGATGGCACCACGATATTTGATCTCACCACGAATATCAACCAATCCAAAAACTGTATTGGTTCCTCCAATATCAATTCCTATTGCCAACTGCTGCGATGCTAAAATGCCTGACATAATTTGTGTATTTTAAAATTAATGACTGCTTTCAATTTGTTCGTCGAAATCCAATCCCTGCGCCTTCAATACTTTTTTCAATTGAAGCGCAAGAACAGCCAACAGTGCAAAACATGCTGCTGCAACAAGGTATGATGCATGCATGCCAATTGTATCGCCCAAAGCACCCTGGAATGGGGGAATTACTGCACCGCCTAAGATCATCATAATTAAAAATGCAGATCCCTGGCTGGTATATTTTCCCAATCCGCCTACACCTAAAGAAAAGATACATGGCCACATGATTGAGCAGCATAAGCCACCGGCAATAATGGCATAAACAGAAACGATTCCTTTGGTTGCAACACCAACAAGCATTGCGATCGCTGCCAACGAAGCTAATGTGAGCAAGGTTTTAACGGGCTTTTGCTGACCAAAGAAAAACGCAGCAATAGCAATGATGATACAAATTGAGTAAGGTAGTAGGTCTACGATATCGTTTCCATATAAATGGTTTACAAAAAGTATCACAGAAAATGCAAGAAAAGGAACCAAAATGGTAGCGATTTTTTTACCTACTGAAGAAAGATTAAAAACACCGATTGCGCCTGTCCATCTTCCAATCATTAAACTACCCCAGTATAAGGTAACGTATTTGGATATTTTACTTTCATCCAATCCTAAATCGGTAAGATAACCGTGGGTTTTTAACAAGGCGCCAAAGTTGTTATCTATCGTTACCTCAACACCCACATATAAGAAGATGCCAAGCATACCATAGATCAGTTGAGGGTATTTCATAGCACCCCATCCTTCAGGATTACCAACAGCTTTTTTATTGGAATAGAAAAGAATGCCTATTACAATAATGAATGTTAATATCAACAAAGGAAGTTTACCTATTTCCGTTAACTGGCCTATGATAATTACAAGAATGATCAATCCTGTCATCGTTAATAAACTTGTAGATGCTTTCTTTGATGCCTCGAATTTTTCATCATTCGTTCCAGCAGGAAGCTTCGAAATGGCAAAGAATATAGCAACGGCCGCAAATACCGCTGCAACGATCAGGTACAGGTTATTAACGTTGGTAACAGTTACGGAAGCATTAGAACTGGAAGGCGTACCGAACAAGAAAAAACTAACGATAATAGGTCCTAATGTTGTTCCAAGTGAGTTTACCCCCCCGGCAAGATTTAAGCGGTGAGACCCTGTTGATGGATCTCCCAAAGCTATAGCAAAAGGTTGCGCAGATGTTTGTTGTAAGGAAAACCCTAATGCAACAATAAAGAAAGACACAAGGATCAAAGGGAAGGAATTGGCATTGGCAGAGGGAATGATCGCCAAAGCACCTACAACAGAGATCAATAAACCGTAAATAATTCCTTTTTTGTATCCGATCTTATTCAGGATATCATAACCTGCTATACTTGAAAACAGGTATAATAAAAGAGAGCCGATAAAGTAAGCTCCATAAAATGCAGATCCAATCAATTGTGACTGAAATTGGCTTAGAGCAAAATGTGTTTTACAAAAAGGAATAAAGATGCTGTTGGATGCAGCAATAAATCCCCAAAAGAAAAACACAATAACCAGTGTAGCCAACGCACCGGTGTTGGTTGGTTGTTTAGATTGATTCATGAGCAAGCATAATTTAATGCGGCGGCAATTTAGAGATAATTTAGCATCATTAGTAAGAATTTATTAGTATCATCTTAAAACAGTTAAAAATGTTATCGATAAAGTAGTATTCTATTGAAAAGCTTCCTAAATTGTAAATGTAATTTTGAAAAAAAATAAAATGGAAATTTTACATGTAAGTGCAGAATGTTACCCGGTAGCAAAAGCCGGTGGATTAGGTGATGTGGTGGGAGCTTTACCCAAATATCAATGTAAGGCCGGGCATAGCAGTAAAGTAGTAATGCCCATGTATCGTACTAAGTTTTTAATGGAAAATGAATGGGTGGTTGATCATAAAGGAAGCGCTTACCTGGGCGATTGGCTATTTGATTTTACCATTATCAAAGAAAAGCACAATAAACTGGGATTTGATCTGTATTTAGTAGATATACATGGATTGTTAGACAGAGAAAAAATCTATGGTTATAACGATGATACGCAGCGCTTCATTGCCTTTCAGATTGCTGTATTACAATGGTTGACTAACTGGTATCATCAGCCCGATGTAGTGCATTGCCACGATTACCACGCAGGGCTGATCCCTTTCATGATGAAGAATTGTTTTGCTTTTCAAAAACTCAAAAATATTCCATCCGTAATAACCATTCATAACGCCCAATACCAGGGATGGATGGGGTGGGATAAAAGTGTAATGATACCTGAATGGGATAGCTGGAAATGGGGAGAACTAGATTGGGCAAACACCATTAACCCTTTGGCCAGCGGAATAAAATGTGCCTGGAAAGTAACAACGGTGAGCCATAGTTATTTGGAAGAACTGAGGCATAACAGTAACGGGTTGGAAGCTTTGTTTGAGTATGAGAGGGGTAAATGTGTAGGTATATTAAACGGAATTGATAATGACGTTTGGAATCCCTCTACAGATTCCTTCATTCCGCATCATTTCAAAGCATCATCGGTTACTACCGGAAAGAAAAAGAATAAGAAACTGCTTTGTGAACAGTTTGGCTTAAACGAAAACGTTCCATTGATTGTATTTATAGGCAGATTGGTAGGAGAGAAAGCGGCTGATATTTTGCCCGACTCGATCATGTCTGTATTATACTCCATGAAAGAGCAGGTAAGCTTTCTGATAGTTGGAACAGGCGAGCCACACATAGAGTGGCAGCTAAGCCATTTGAATAATCAGTTCCCGGGGTATTATCATGCGGTTGTTGGATATCATGAAGGATTATCGCATCAGATGTATGCCGGAGGCGATTTTCTTTTGATGCCCAGCAGGGTTGAGCCTTGCGGTTTAAACCAAATGTACTCTATGCGTTACGGTACGGTTCCAATGGTAAGAAGTACAGGTGGTTTACAGGATACGGTGGTTGATATGGGTGAATGGCAGGGCTTTGGTATTCGCTTTAATCATGCCAGTGTTAGCGATATTCATTATTCTGTTAGCAGGGCAGTTAGTGTGTATGCAGATAAAGAGCAAATGAAATGGATGAGGCAGTATATGATGAACATAGACCATAGCTGGGATAAAACCGTAGAAGAATATATTAACGTATACAACTCGTTAAAATAAAATGCGAATAATATAGTCGTTGATTATTTATTTGCTATATTGAACAAGTTAAATAAAGCAGCCCAATTTTTATATACCGAAACCTAAATCAACATTAGTGTATGCTATCCATGAGTAAGTCAGTCGTAGCCGTAATTCTTGGCGGTGGCGCAGGAACAAGATTATACCCGTTAACAGCTTCCCGTTCAAAGCCTGCCGTTCCTATTGCAGGTAAATACAGGCTTGTTGATATTCCCATCAGTAATTGTATGAATAGCAATATCAACCGCATGTTCGTACTTACGCAATTTAACTCTGCTTCTTTAAACAAACACATAAAGAATACCTATCACTTCAGTGCATTTAGTACAGGGTTTGTGGATATTCTTGCAGCGGAACAAACGCCGGACAATCCCAGTTGGTTCCAGGGAACAGCAGACGCAGTAAGGCAATCATTGCGCCATATTTCTAATCTAGATTTCGATTATATACTTATTCTCAGCGGTGATCAGTTATACCAGATGGATTTTGCAGAGATGATCTCCGAACATGCTAGTAAGGGTGCGGATATCTCTATCGCTACCATTCCTGTTCCTGCAAGAGAAGCTTCTGAATTTGGAATTATGAAGACCGATGAAGAAAGTTTCATCACTTCATTCATTGAAAAACCCAAGCCCGAATTGCTTACAGATTGGGTTAGTGATACAGGTGCCGAAATGCAAAAGCAAGGCCGTGTATATCTTGCATCAATGGGTATTTATGTATTCAGTAAGCAGGTGCTGTATAATTTATTGAAAGATCATCATCCTAATGCAACGGATTTTGGTAAAGAAATCATTCCTAATGCTATCAATAACCATAAGGTGATTAGTTATCAGTATGATGGTTATTGGACTGATATAGGAAATATTTATTCGTTTTATGAAGCGAATCTTGCATTAACCCAGGAAATACCGCTTTTCAATTTATTTGATAACGAAAAAGCGATTTATACTAGAGCCAGAATGTTGCCACCTGCAAAGATCAGCGGTACCACACTAGAAAAAACAATTATTGCAGAAGGTTCAATTATACATGCAAGTCGTTTAGATACCTGCGTTGTGGGTATTAGGGCCAGAATAGGCCACGGAACTACTGTTGTGAACAGTTATATAATGGGTAACGATTTTTATGAAACGCTGGAAGTAATGGAAGATAATGTGCGGAGAGGAGTTCCTAAGATCGGGATTGGAGAAAGATGTTATATAAAAGACGCCATAATTGATAAAAATTGCAGGATAGGGAATGATGTACGTATCAACGGAGGCAAACATCTAGAGAATACAGACCATGCATTATACTCTGTGAAAGATGGGATTGTGGTGGTGAAGAAAGGAGCCATTTTGCCCAATGGTTTTGTGATTTAACCAATTCTTGCTGATAAAAAACATCTTATGCGTAAGATGTTTTTTATTGTACTTTTATCACCGTGTAAAAAATACATATTAAACCAAACGATTGCCATGGCCGTATCTAATTCCCCTGCATCAAAATCACCTGGAGCATTTGCTAAACCCAAACTTAGTTTCTGGCAGATATGGAATATCAGTTTTGGATTTTTGGGTGTTCAGATAGGTTATTCATTGCAAAATGCTAATACAAGCCGAATTTTATCAGCAATTGGTGCAGATCCTCATCACCTGAGTTTGTTTTGGCTGGCTGCGCCATTGGCAGGTTTTTTTGTTCAGCCAATCGTTGGAATGTCGAGCGATAAAACATGGACGAGATTAGGCCGAAGAATACCTTTCATTTTGGGAGGGGCATTTGTTTCTGCATTTGCTATGTTCTTTATGCCCAACTCAGAACACTTTGCTGAGTTGTTGCCTCCACTTGCATTTGGTGCAACCATGTTGTTATTGATGGACACTTCTTTCAATGTAACCATGCAACCCTTTCGTGCCCTTGTAAGTGATATGGTGGATGAAAGCCAACGTAACAAAGGATACGCCATACAAAGTTTTTTAATTAATGCAGGTGCTGTTGCAGGGTCGCTGCTTCCTTTTATTTTAACATCTATCGGTGTAGCCAATGAGCCCGCTCCTGGTGCTAAGGTTGCTCCCACAGTAATTTGGTCCTTTTATTTTGGAGGAGGTGCTTTGTTGTTAAGTGTATTATGGACATCCTTCAGAACAAAAGAATATCCTCCGGAAGAATACGCCAGGTATCACAACATCGATCACAATGAAGCGAAAGAAAAAACAAGCTTTATTCAACTGCTCAGGAACACGCCTTCTACCATGTTGCAATTGGCGGTTACGCAGTTTTTTTCATGGTTCTCCTTGTTTTTGATGTGGGTATATACAACACAAGGCATTGCTCAAAATATCTGGCATACCACAGATCCTAAATCAAAGGATTTTAATGATGCAGGTAACTGGACAGGTGTAATATTTGCCGCATACAGTGTGTTTGCCGCTTTATATTCATTGGTATTAACACCATTGGCAGATAAATTCGGAAGAAGAAATACTTATATGCTTTCTTTGATTGTAGGTGGTATCGGGCTGATCTCTATGATGTTCATCACAGATAAAAATTTACTGTTCATTCCAATGATAGGCGTTGGCATATCATGGGCAGCGATTCTTGCGCTTCCTTATGCTATTCTTTCTGCCTCCTTACCTGCAAAACAAACCGGAGTATATATGGGTATTTTCAATGCAACCATTACTATACCTCAAATTGCAGCAGGTTTGTTAGGTGGCGTGGCATTAACTGCGTTAGGAGAGAAGCCGATCAATGTAATTGGGTTAGCTGGCGTATCAATGGTTATTGCAGGAGTGATGGCAAGGTTAGTGATCAAATCAAAAAAATAAAGAAGTTGGTTATCTTAGCAGCCAACTATTACCCCCAATTGATTTGATTATTTTTAAACAACCAACCATTCACTTCTAAATTATTTCACATGAAAAAGAAAATCTTTATCGCTGCTTTTCTGGCAGGGGGAACATTATGTTCTAAAGCACAAGACATAGGACAAATCATTGCAGGCTCAAAGGCTGATGCCAATAAGTATTTCAACAATTATATGCAACCGTTTGGCGAGGGGCAGATATATAATCTTTCCCGTGGATGGTTCAGTACGGCAAGGGCACACAAATTATTAGGTTTTGATATTTCAGTGAACATGCAAACCGCAGTGGTGCCTACAGACAAACAAAGCTTCATCTTTAATAACTCGGATTACTCTACTTTTAAATTACACTCCGGAACCTCGGCTGCTGTACCCACTTTTATGGGTAGTGGTACTTCTAATACTCAGATAGATGTGAGTACCACCGTTAATGGACAAAATGCCTCAACTAGTTTTACGGCTCCTCCCGGGATAGGAGATGATTTTAAAAAAAATATCTCTTTTCTTCCTGTTTCTGTTCCCATGCCTGTAGCACAGATTGGAGTTGGATTGTTTAAACATACAGACCTGAAAGTGCGATACTTTCCTAAAACAAGTTTTAGTAATGTAGACATTGGTGTTTTTGGTGTTGGCTTGCAACATGAATTCTCCAATTATCTTCCGTTTATTAAGAAAGTGCCTTTCCTGCACTTGTCTGCTCTTGCTGCATACAATAAGATTGATGCTACTTACAGGCCCGATCTGGCATCTGGCGGTTCAGTTTCCAGCAATAATGCAAATATTCAATACGGTATTTCATCCTTTACTGTTCAGGGTATTGCTTCCGTAAAATTTTCATTACTTGAATTATATACTTCTGTTGGTTATGTGGGCGGTAAATCGAATATTGATTTTAAAGGAGATTACACTGTAAAATACAATACCACTTTTGGAACACAAACTGCTACAACCACAGATCCTATTTCATTAAGTTTTACCGGTAACGGTTTTACGAATACATGGGGTATGCGTTTAAATCTTACGATCTTAAAAGTATACGCCGATTATACGTTTGCAAAATATAGCGGAGCTGGATTAGGTATAGCTCTGGCTTTCAGATAAAAAAATACATAGAATGAAAAGGTTTATTGCTTCTGTATGCTTAGTTACATTGTTTAGTGTTTTTAGTACTGCACAGGTTTCGGTTTATCCAACCAACTGGTGGATAGGGATGAAGCACAACGCTATTCAGTTATTAATAAGGGGTAATGATGTACTGTTTAATAAAAGTCAATTGTATATTAATTATCCCGGTGTTTCGGTGAAGAAAGTAACGCCACTTGAGAACGGGAAATACATGGCTGTTGATATTGTGATCAGTGCTGCTGCAAAACCTGGTGCAGTTACGTTACAGTTTGTATCCGGAAGCAATAAACAATCTGTTCAATGGTGGTTAAAGGAAAGAAGAAAAGGTAACGGTACTGCTTTTGCGCAGGGTGTTCGTTCCAATGATTTTATTTACCTCGCAATGCCGGATAGATTCAGTAACGGAGATCCATCGAACGACAGGATTCCGGGTATGAGAGATCAGTCGTTGAACAGAGACTCCGTATATCACAGGCACGGCGGCGATTTCCAGGGCATTATCAATCACCTTGATTATTTACAAAGTTTAGGAGTTACCACTTTATGGATGACGCCTGTTATAGAAAATGATCAACCCAACCGAACAGAACATGGATATTCTTTCACTGATCATTATAAGATAGATCCAAGGTACGGCGGAGAAAAAATGTACAAGCAACTAAGTGATGCGTTGCATAAAAGAGGCATGAAGCTGATACAAGACGCGGTATATAACCATGTAGGAAGTAAAAATATATTCTTTTTAGATCCTCCGGTGAAAGATTGGTTCCATCAGTGGCCTGTATATACCGGAACAAGTTATAAAGACCAACCTCTCTTTGATCCACATGCTTCAGCACACGATAAAAAAGTAATGAGTGATGGATGGTTTACGCCTCAAATGCCCGATTTGAACCAGTCTAATCCTTACGTAGCTAATTTCCTGATCCAGCATGCAATATGGAGTGTAGAAGAGTTTGGCGTAGATGGATGGAGGATTGATACTTATATTTATAACGATTTGGCATTTATGAATAGGTGCAACAGTGCATTACTGGAAGAATACCCGAAGATCACCATGTTCGGTGAAACATGGGTACATGGTACTGCTGCACAAGCCTTCTTTGCACAGAATAATATCAATACCTCATTTAAGAGTAACTTAATTGGTGTAACTGACTTTCAAACTTTATTCTATGGCATTCTTCCAGCACTGAATGAAAATTTCGGTTGGACAGACGGTGTAAATAAATTGTATAGCACATTAAGCAACGATTTTTTGTATAAGAACCCGATGAATAATGTGATCTTTTTGGATAATCATGATCTGAACAGAATTACCTCTGAAGTGAAAGGAGATACTGCTAAACTCAAAGCGGGTATCGGTTGGTTGCTAACAAGCAGGGGTATTCCTGAAATGTATTACGGAACAGAAGTAATGATGAAAG
The DNA here is from genome assembly GCA_028875875.1 of Bacteroidota bacterium. Taxonomy (GTDB): domain Bacteria; phylum Bacteroidota; class Bacteroidia; order Chitinophagales; family Chitinophagaceae; genus JAGWUV01. The sequence continues at coordinate 27,617 of JAGWUV010000018.1, read as the reverse complement.
GGGAGAAAAATCCTAATGATGGTTGGGTAAGATTAGATTTTCCCGGCGGCTGGGATGCTGATAAGAAAAATGCATTTACACAGAAGGGACTGACTGCGGAAGAAAAAAATATACAGGATTATGTAAAGGCCTTGGGTAATTACAGAAAGCACTCTTCTGCTATTACTACCGGAAAGATGATGCAATACGTACCAGAAGATGGCTTGTATGTTTATTTCCGCTACGATCAAAAACAAACAGTAATGTGCGTGATGAATACTGCAAGTGCCGAGAAGAAAATAGATTTTGGTAATTATACTGAGAGAACTGGCGGTTTCTCAATGGCTAAAAATGTAGTAACCGGCAATATGTTGGGAAGTAGTTTCTCAATCCCTGCTAAGACAATGTGGGTACTGGAATTGAAAAAATAATTGTTGTAATGCAATGAAGTTAGGCAGTACCATAAAGTGCTGCCTAACTTTTTATAAGAGGAACATCCATAAAAATTTTGTTCCAAATTTTCCCCAGTCGCTTAATGCTTTATTCAAATCAGTATGCAGTTTTTCCCATGTGGTTTTTTTACCTTTTTGTTTTGGATTTAATTGTACGGTGGTGGGTTCTATAAGTTCTACTTTAGTTGCAAACCATGTTGTGTATAGACGTGGTACGGCCAACCCTAAAATTAAGCCCGGTAATCCTGAAAAGCTTTCTGGGCCGCTGCTTACGGCAATCTGATCAGTATAAAAGGCAACAACATAAACCGAATCGCATATTTTCGTCACTGCTTTTCTGCATTCAAATCCTGCAATGGTTCTTGTTTCATTTGTAATGTGCCAATCTAATTTTCTACTGGTATCCTGAAGAAGGTAGGTTTGTTCAAATACATCTCGTTGCATAGAAATAGTATGTTCATTCAGATTTTGTACCAATACATCAGCATCACTGGGTTTCGATCCCCATAAATATTTGTTATCCGTATTTTCTTGCGCCAGTTTATAAACAGATCTGTTACTGGTAAAACGCAATTCATAAATGTCAGAAACTATTTTAGGAAAATTCTTTCGCATGGTTCGGGTCCAATCATTATCTTCTTCATCATCCAATTGTTTATGCTGGTTTAATCTTCTTTCATATTCTACTCTGCCATTTGTGATAAATGCAATATTCTGTGCAGTTACAGTAACGCAGAAAACAATACAGTACAAAAAGCAAATTAATTTTATCATAAGCTACTTAATTAGATGGTTTTCCGTTCTTACTGAAATTGTAAGTAACTGAAAACATAAAGTATCGTTGAATAGTTTGTTGCTGTGTTTGCGAAATGAAGTTGCTGGTTACATTCCTTGTGATACCCTGATTTTGATTTAAAAGGTCGTTTACAGAAAGCTTAATTTCCCAGTTTTCATTCTTTGAAAAAGTTTTCTTTACAGATGCGTTAATCAAGTAAATATCACTGTTAGCAGTGAATACACTTGTTTTTTCGAATATGGTGATATTATCATTTACTTCAACGTAAAACTTCCCGGGTAATTTAGCCATAAGGCTTCCCTGGCTTTGAAAAGACCAGTAATGAGTAATTACATCAGACCTTATAGAAGACACAGAACGGTTATATGTTGGTTCGAAATAAACATAAAAATTAACAGGCTTCTCATTCCATTTGCTTACGCCAATGCTACTACCGAGGCCAATATTATTATTCACATTTTCAGCTCCGTTCACAAAGTTGATATATCTGCTTATGCTTGGACTCAACCCGATGTTTAAGCTAAGTGGTGATTTGATATCAAAGCCATAAGATGCCCACATATTACCATTATAATTCCCATTAACGTTAATCGCCTGGTTTACTCTTCTTCCTACGTTATCAACCGTAGATGAAGTAGTAATTGCATTGTTGATGATTGTAAGGTTTGAAGACATCCAAAACCTTTTATTTTTCATAATCTTGAAATCTGATGCGTTTAAGGTAAAGTTGTGCCTGAATTCTTGTTTTAAATTTGGGTTCCCAATAACAATGTTTAATGGATCAGTATTATCGATAAAAGGTTGTATCTGTTGCATAGTGGGGTTCTGCGTAGTACCGTTATACATCAGGTTAATTCTTGTTTGCTTTTTAGGCAAAAGCACAATATTCGCTGATGGAAGAAAATTGGTGAAACTTATTTCTTTAGCATTATTTTTAATTCTGTCGTCTAAATGAAATACAGAAGTGCCTATGTTACTTCCTAGTGAAATATTGTATTTCTTCTCATTCCACCTGAAATTAAAGCCACCCGACTGAGATACAACATTGTAAATAAAATGGTTGCTTAGTGAATCTACAAGTTCATTGTAGTTATTATTACCGGTGTTATTGTAAGTATAATTCGCAGCATCATTATGCGTTAAGCCTATGCGATAGTTTAATTCAACAAACGTGTTTTTCCAGATGGGTTCTGTGTACACTAACCGGCCGCTTCCTGAGGAAAGTTGTTGTGTACTTTTTTTTGATTGATCAATTAATTGGGTTGATGCAATATTCCCATTATTATCATAAAAGGAGTTGTGTGCTTGCAGGAAGCCGTTATTATTCATACCTGTGGTATTCCATTCTCCTGTAAAAGAGATGGTTCTACCTTTCTTTTGAAATCTTTTCCTCCAAAAGATAGTGCTGAAAAAATCCTTCTCATTATTATCTACAGATGTAGTTCGATCAGCCTGGTTCAGCAACACATTATCCTGGTTTATTGATTGCGAGTTAAAATTATTAACTCCCTTAGTTGAAAGCATAGCTCCTGTTACGGAAGTTTTTACAGAGCTGGTTGAATCTATTTGCCATTCGTATGTTGAATTCAGTCTGTGCCGTTCTCTCTGGCTGTTTGAATTTTGTTTTTGTGATGTTATGAATGTAGTATCCGGTAAAATTGTTTGAGTAATTGTATTTGTTGTGCCCAGCACATCCAATTTGTTGTATTGATAAGTATTCCCAATGTTTTGTTTATCATTATCCCATTTGTTGCTGTAAAACAAGCCCGCTGTAGTAGAAGTAGGTAAGCCTTGGCCCCAGTTAAAGTCGTCGCCGGATGATGAGATCCAAACGCTTCCATCATCCTGTACAGTAGTATTTCGATTAAGATCGTTACTGTAATTACTTCTTTCACTCCAGTTCAGTGATTGAAACTTTGTATTATCGTTAGTTACAAAAGCAGCCAGTTTTCTTTTGGCTTTAAATGAATTGATCATCGCTTTTCCGTAGCGGTACTGGTCTGCATTACTGCCAGCTTCTAACTTTCCGAAATAGCCTTTTTTCTTATCTTCTTTTAGTTGAAGATTAATGGTTTTTTGTTTTTGCCCGTCATCAATTCCGCTAAAAACGGCCTGGTCACTTTTCTTGTCGTAAACCTGTACTTTGTCTACAACATCTGCTCTTAAAGTTTGTGTAACCACCGCTGGGTCATCACTAAAAAATTCTTCACCATCCACCAGCACTTTTTCTACTTTTTGTCCCTGTGCTGTTATTTCTCCCTTTGAATTTACTTGTATACCGGGCAATCTTTTCAAAAGATCCTGCACATTCGCATTAGGGTCTGTATGAAAGCTATCGGCTTTAAATTCAGTTGTATCCCCCTTAATTCTTATAGCAGCTATTTTTTGTTTTACAATCACTTCTTCAAGTAAATGTGTTTTCGTAATAAGCGCTATTGAACCAAGGTTCAGGTCCTTGGTTTTAATTTCAATATCATCTACATAATCTGCATAGTTAGGATAGGAGATCAGTAAAATGTATTTACCGGCAGGCAGATCTTTTACAATGAATGTGCCACCTAGCTGAGACCTGGAATAACTATATAAAACAGAATCAGGTAATAATATGCTGATAACCGCATTGGTTAAAAGTGTTTGGCTGGCAGTGTCTTTTACAACACCTGTAACCGAAAATTTCTGCCCGTAAGCAAATACAACGAAATGTAATAAAAGCAGCAGTGTAATAGTTTTATTCATAAGCAGTATGAATATATTTGACGCAATTGGATACAAATTCCATAAATTGTATCACAATCTCATATTATAGATTGTAATATTAGGTTAAATAATTTTAATATTTGAAAAAAATTGCCGTATGGCTGATCAGAAAAAGAAAGTTGCGAAAAAATCAAAAGATAAAGTTGCTTCTGCTCATTCTGAAAAGAAAAGCACTGCTGCATCCAAGAAAAAGATGAATTCACCAATTGATAAAGCTAAAACAACCGGTAAGAAAAGTGGTAAGAAATATGAAGAAGTACATTTTGTTGATGCAGAGCAACCTGTATGGAATTATTCTTTGTTTACTGATGCTGATATAGAAAATTTTCAGAATGGAACATTGTATAGTGCCTATAAATTTTTTGGTAATAAGCAAGTAGAGGTACTGGGAGTTAAGGGTACCTATTTTTCTGTTTGGGCACCTAACGCAACATATGTGAGTGTTACAGGGTATTTCAATAACTGGAACAAGGAGTCGCATCCCTTAAAAGTACGCCTTGATCGTTCAGGTATATGGGAAGGTTTTATACCCAACGTGCATGCCGGAGAAGCTTATAAGTATCATATTCACGGATACCAGGGATTGAAACTGGATAAAGCTGATCCTTATGCTCATTTCTCCGAAAAAAGGCCTTACACCGCATCTATTACGTGGCAAACCGATTACCAGTGGAATGACAAGGAATGGATGAAAAAAAGAAAAAAACACAATGCTTTATCGGCTCCTTTTTCTGTGTATGAAGTGCATCTGGCAAGCTGGATGCGACCTGATAAAAACGATGAGGAAACCTATAATTCATACCAGCAAATTGCGGAGCGTTTGGTTCCTTATGTAAAGGAAATGGGGTTCACGCACGTAGAATTCATGCCTGTGATGGAGCACCCTTTTGATGGAAGTTGGGGATACCAGGGAACAGGCTATTTTGCACCCACCTCAAGGTTTGGTAATCCACAGGAATTTGCTGCACTGGTTGATACTTTTCATAATGCTGGTATTGGCGTACTATTAGATTGGGTGCCTTCTCATTTTCCTTATGATGCCCATGGTTTATTTATGTTTGATGGCACACATACCTACGAGTATGCTGATATGCGAAAAGGATATCATCCCGACTGGAACTCTTATATTTTTAATTATAAAAGAGGTGAAGTAAAGAGTTTCTTAATCAGTAGTGCAAGGTTCTGGTGCGAACAGTTTCATATTGATGGGCTTCGTGTAGATGCAGTTTCTTCCATGTTGCGTTTAGATTATAGCAGAAATGCAGGCCAATGGGAGCCAAATGAATTCGGAGGGAATGGGAACCTTGAAGCCATCGCATTTATAAAGGATCTGAATGAAACGTTGTATCGTGATTTCCCGGATATTCAAACAATTGCAGAAGAAGCTACTGATTGGCCCATGATCAGTAAACCAACTTTTGATGGTGGCTTAGGGTTTGGTATGAAATGGATGATGGGATGGATGCACGATACATTGGACTATTTTAAAATGGATCCGATCTTCAGGCAGTTTCACCAGGATAAATTTTCTTTTAGCATGATGTATTTCTATGACGAAAACTTTATGCTACCCTTAAGTCATGATGAAGTTGTACATGGCAAAAGTCCTATGCTATATAAGATGCCAGGAGATGACTGGCAGAAATTTGCTAACCTGCGATTGCTGTACACATACATGTTTACGCATCCGGGAGCTAAGCTTTTATTCATGGGGAATGAATTTGGGGCTACCAATGAATGGAATTATAAAAGTGAATTACAATGGGATCTTTTGAAGTTTGTAAGTCATGGTGGAATGAAATTTTGTGTGCAGAAGTTGAATGAATTATATAGAAATGAACCTGCATTATATGAAAAACAATTTGAAGCAGGAGGTTTTGAATGGTTAGACCTTACGAAGAGAACTGAATCGGTTATCTCATACAAGCGAAAAGGAAATAAGCCAAAAGATGACGTAGTGGTGATTTTGAATATGACACCTGTTGTTCGGAATAACTGGGAAATATTCGTGTATGGAAAAAATAAATGGATTGAGGTGTTTAACAGCGATAGTAAGGAGTTTTGGGGTAGTGGGGATGTGTTTAACCCTTCAATTAAAACAGAGAGAGTAGCCCCCAATGATCATTGGTATAAACTTACAGTTCATTTACCGGCTTTGGGAGCAGTTGTGTTGCGCTGATGAGTGACATTTATCACATGCAATAAATACGAACCGATTCATTTTTACGCTATGAAAAATCTATTTCAACAACATTGGGATAGCATTTATGCCACAAAAAATGCGGAGCAAGTTAGTTGGACACAATACAAACCCGCTACATCTCTTCAATTCATTCATTCTTTTAATGTGAATAAGCAGGCAAAGATTATTGATATTGGTGGAGGAGATAGCCGGTTAGTGGATTATTTAATTGATGAAGGATTTGAAAATTTAACTGTGCTGGATATTTCTTCAACTGCACTGGAAAAGGCTAAACAGCGTTTAGGAGAGAAGGCTGATAAAGTTCATTGGATCGTATCTGATGTGAAAGAGTTTAAACCAGAAGATTCTTTTGATATCTGGCATGATAGGGCCGCCTTTCACTTTCTTACTACGTCTGAAGAAATAGAGCAATATCTTTCTGTGGCAAGCAAAGCGGTGAAAGGATATCTTACCATTGGAACATTCTCAGATAATGGCCCGGATAAATGCAGTGGCTTACCTGTAAAACAATACAGTGAAAAAGCTTTAACGCAGGAGCTCGAAAAAGCATTTGCCAAGATACGTTGTATCACTGAAGATCATGTAACTCCTTTTCATACAATTCAAAACTTTCTTTTTTGCAGTTTTAAAAAAGTTGAAGTGGCTTAATCAATCATTTATGCAGGTAAAAATATTCTGAAGGTGGTTCCTTTACCCGGTTCGCTAAATAAAATAAATATTTTGCCTTTATGATATTGCTCAATAATACGCTGGGTAAGTGTTAGCCCAAGCCCCCAACCTCTCTTTTTTGTAGTAAAACCTGGTTTAAAAACCTTATGCAAGTTGGCTTTGGAAATACCCTTACCAGTATCACTAACATCTATTTGAATGGCTTTGTTGATTCGCTGGATATTGATAGCGATATTTCCTCTGCCTTCCATTGCATCTAATGCATTCTTCAGTAAATTTTCAATCACCCAGTCGAAAAGAGGGGCTGAAATTAAAGTTGTTATTTCTTTTTCACCATTTGTATTGAGAGAGAAACTCACATGTCCGCCTGCTCTTTTTTTGATGTAATCCATCATATATTGTACCTGGTAAACTATGTTTTTAACCTCCAGTTTAGGAGTACTTCCAATTTTGCTGAAACGGTCCGTTACCAATTGTAGTCTGTTAATGTCTTTTCCTATTTCACTAACGATATTTTCATTACCCGGAATTTCTTTTAATACTTCAAGCCATCCTTCGAGGCTGCTCACAGGAGTTCCCAACTGATGCGCCGTTTCTTTGGCCATGCCTGCCCATAAACTGTTCTGTGTATTTTGGTGTGTACTGCGTTGTGCACTCACCAGGATGATTATAAATAAAGCAACGATCAATAATTGCACATAAGGATAGTATTTTATTTCCTGCTGTAGCTTGCTTTCTCCATAATAATATTTATTTGCAACATACGGGCTTTTGCTTAATACAAACTCGATAGGCTTGTTCTGGCCTTTAAACTGGCTTACAAGGTGTTGAAGATAATTTGAATCGGACTTAATCCTTGTGCTATCAAGATTAATGTAGTTGCCTGTTATACGGTCTTTCTCATCTGTTTCTATGATTGGAATATCTGTATTGTCTGTTGAAATTCTTGAGGCTAGTGTAATATTCAAAGTGTCGGCATTATTCAGCAAAGTTTTTTGGGCCTCTATCCAATGTTCTACTTTTTTTCTTTCTTCAATGGCAAGTTTTTGCGACAGGTAATGCGAATAAAAAACGGTTCCGCTTACAATGCAGAGTGCTGTTATTACTAAAGCTGTGCGCCAGTTCAACCATTGCTGTATCATAATCCTAAAGTAAGATTTATTTAAAAATGAAACTGACCGATTACTTTATATAGGATATTAAATAAGTTGGTATGCTTTTAAAGTATTTACTAAATAAATGTACCATATGGTTTGTGTAGTTCACTGTAGCTGCAGTTTGCAAAAGCAAAAGGCAGTATTACTACTGCCTTTTGAAAAATAAAATGATGCGCTGATAGTATTATAAACCTAAAAAGCCGCCTTTTCTCATATTTTTATTGCCTTCGCCAATTTTAAAACCGTTATGGTAGATCTCGATTTTATAATCGCCGCTTTGAAATTTATCGCCCGGTTTCCAATTAAAACTAACGGGCATGGCTTTACCTTGCTCATAATTAACCTCAACACGATTGGTATATGGCTTTTGACTGCCATCTCTTGCTGTAAAAGTTCCTTCAGTTCCGGATGGGGTTCCGTCTGGGTTCAGTACGCAAACATATAATGTTTTCTTACCGCTTGGCGTAACGCGGTTTTCATCTAATGAGCAAGAGATAACAAACATATCAGCTCTTTTAGAGTTGGATGTTTCTTTCTGGCTTCCGTTCTTTTTTACAATTACCGCAGTTACATTAATGTTAGAAGCATGAAGGGTAGAAGCAAGGTCTTCAACTTTAGCTTTTTCTGTTTGTGTTTTAGAAAGGTCTGTTTGCAATTGTCCTTTCTCAGCAGTAAGCTGTGTTTTTTCTGTAGTCAGTTGCTGGTTGGCTGCCGTAAGCTGTTGATTTTCGCCTTTTAATTGATTGATCTCAGCAAAAAGCCCATCTATTTTGCTGTTCAGTTCAGAGATCATTTCCTTCGCCTGTTTTAACTCAGCATCTGTTGCGTTCTTTTTGTTAAGAATGCTGCGAATATTCGATTTTAATTTCAGGATATCGCTATTCTTTTCAGCCAATGCACCCTGTAGCTGAACATTGCTTCCCGTTAAAGAATCAGCTCTTGCTGAGGCATCATTAAATAATACCTGTAATGAGTCTTTGGCATTAGTAACAGTAGTGATCTGGGTATCTTTTTGTGCTATAGTTTCTTTTGTTTGGCTTTTATCGTAAATAATATAGCCCCAGGTTAATACCAGGGCTGCTATTAACAAACCATAAATGGCTTTTCGGTTGTCTTTGGGTTGAGGGGCCTGTGGTGTGGCCGAAGGAGTGTATGTCATAAAAGAGTAGATTTATTCGCTAAAATACTTTTTGTTTAAGATTTTTAAAATGATTTTAATTATCGTTTTCAGAATAAGAATGATAGCTCTTGCAAGCTATCATTCTATTGATAAGGGGGTGGTTCGTATGTAATAAGGTTACATTAGCTGAATAAGCCGCCTTTTTTTAAGTTAATGGTGCTTTCGCCAATCTTAAATCCGTTCTGATAAATTGATACTTTATATTCCCCGGGCTGATATTTACCTGCATTTTTCCAGTCAACACTTACGGGTTGAGTTTTACCTTGCTCATAGTTAACACTTACTTTACTGGTTACTTTTTTATCGCCTTCCTCTCTGGTTGCAATAGTTTCACCTTTACTAATGGGGGTACCATCAGGGCCAACTACGCACACATACAAATCTTTTTCACCACTGGGCGTAATTCTATTCTGATCAAGATCAAATGAAATACGCAACAAGTCGGCACGTTTAGCGGTAGTGGTTTCTTTCTCTTTACCATGCCTTAGCTTCAAGGCTTCAATATTAATGTTAGAAGCATGAAGTGTAGAAGCTACATCTGTAACGTGGTCTCTTTCTGCAACTGTTTTTACTAAATTACTTTGGAGTTCGGTTTGAGATGCAGTAAGTTTTTGATTTGCTTCGGCTAACTGCTGGTTTTCTCCTTTTAGTTTATCAATCTCAGCATATAATTCTTCAACTTTAGAATTCAATTCATCTATCATTTTCTTAGCATCAGCTAATTCCCTGTCTGAAGCATTCTTCTTTTTCAGGATAGAAGCAATATTACTTTTCAGGCGATACACTTCCTTGTTCTTCTGCTCAAGATTTCCTTTGAGTTTGTAATCACTTCCGGTCAAAGAATCAAGCTTGGCTGAAGTTTCCTCAAATGCCTGCTGTAAAACTGTTTTAGAACTGTCTGTATTAACAATGTGTGCCTGTAGTTGCTGAACCGTTTCGGTTGTTTTGCTCTTATCAAAAATCATATATCCCCATGTGGCTAATAATGCTACTGTGAACACAGCGTAAATAATGCCCCTGTAATCTTTTTTGGGAGAAGCCTGAACATCGCCATTGGAAGTTGGATTGTAGCTCATAACGATTAATTTTTATTGGTTAAATAATATTTTTTTATATAACTTGTTTTCAGTTATGCTTGAACATTTATTAATACTTGATATTGAAACGGTACCGGGGGTTGAACAGTTTTCTATGCTAGCTGAAGGTTGGCAACGTCTCTGGTTGGATAAGATTTCTAAAACCGTGCCAGAAAATATATCAGCCGAGGAAAGCTATCAGCAAAAAGCAGGAATACTGGCTGAATTTGGAAAAATAATATGTATTTCTACGGCCTTTTTTTATCAGGATGAGCATAAACAATGGTGCTTACGGATGAAAAGTATTTATGGAGATGATGAAAGATCGGTTTTACAGTCATTTGTTGCTTTATGCGATAAGATGTACCAGCATCATAAAAATTTTCAGTTTGCAGGGCATAATATAAGGGAGTTTGATATTCCTTATATCTGCCGGCGGTTGCTTATTCATCAATTACCGCTGCCCTCTTATTTGCAATTACATGATAAACGGCCTTGGGAAGTAAAAATGTTCGATACGCTTAGCTGGTGGAAATTTGGGGATAATAAAAATTATGTTTCCCTGCATTTGCTGGCCAATGTGCTGGGCATACCAACTTCTAAAACAGATATGGACGGCAGCATGGTGAAAGACGTGTATTATAAAGAGCGGGATATAGAACGCATTGCAGAATATTGCCAGCGGGATGTTGTTGTTACCGCCAATGTAATTCTCCGTTTTCACAATATTCCTCTTTTGCCGGATAGTTGCGTGCAGGTGATATCTGGATAATATCTGAATAACCTTCATCGTTCTTAGGCTGTCCTGTTAGATATTTGCAGCCTATGAGCGCAGAAAAAATACTGTCTGATTGGAAGAAAGGTATATTCAAACCGGTTTATTGGCTGGAAGGAGAGGAAGCCTACTTCATAGATCAGGTTGTAGCTTATGCGGAACACAAAATTCTTCCCGAATCTGAAAAGGGATTTAACCTCACTGTTTTTTATGGACGCGATGCAGATTGGGTCGCTGTGATCAATGCCTGCCGGCGTTATCCTATGTTTGCTGAAAGGCAGGTTGTGTTACTTAAGGAAGCGCAGCATATGCGTGATATAGATAAACTTGAAGCTTACATTGAAAATCCGCTTACTTCTACCGTTTTCGTTGTAAGTTATAAAGACAAGAAGGTAGATGGCAGAAGCAAACTGGCTAAGGTGCTAAAACAGAAGGGGGAGCTTCTTTCCACAAAAAAAATATACGATAACCAATTACCCGATTGGACGAACAGTATTGTACAACAACACGGGTTAACGATTACGCAGAAAGCTTTGTTTTTAATGGTAGATCATATAGGGAATGATCTTAGCCGTATAGAAAATGAAGTAGAGAAACTGGTAGTGAATCTGGCCGGGAGAAAGAATATTACCGAGGATGATATCGAAAATTATATTGGTGTAAGTAAAGAGTTTAATGTATTTGAGATGCAGGATGCAATCGCCAAAAAAGATTTATCCAAAGCGGTTCGCATCATCCAGTATTTCGATGCTAATCCTAAAGCAGCACCAATTCAAATGTTGTTGCCGGCACTTTATAATTTTTTCAGTAAAGTTTTTATGGTGTTTGGCGCCGGTACAAATGATGAAAAAGGCCTGGCTTCGGCGCTTGGTATTAACCCTTATTTTATTCGTGATTATTTGCAGGCTGCAAGAACCTATAACTACCAGGGGGTTGAAAGAATATTATTATTGCTGCATGAATACAATTTAAGGAGCGTTGGCGTACACGATGCCGGAACCTCAGATGCCGGTTTGATGAAAGAGATGATTGTGAAAATGATGAATTGATCTTCATTTTTCTTCTTCCTTTTTTATTTTCTCTTCAATGTTAATTTTTTGAAAAATTTTCTTAGATTAGTGCAACGGTTGGTTGGCACATGAAAAGTATTCTATACACCAAAACTAACCACGCATGAAAAAGCTTTTCCTTCTTCAAACATTACGCCTTTTATTCGCGGTCATCTTACTTGTAATGGCACTTTTAATTTTGGTCTACTTGCTGGAAGTGGGTTTCGATCTGCAATATGCACCTACCAATTTTGTTGAGACCGTTTTGGCAACCGTTTTCTTAATCCCTGTTTTCTTTGTTTTAATGGAGTTGCTTTCTTTTGTAAGAACTAAAATGGATGAGAGCAAACAGGCAGATAAGATCTAACTTTTATGCTAACAACTGTTCGCAAAAAACTTTCTTTCTTATTTGTGGGTTGACTGTACTTTTGCACCTCGAAAAATTAATCAACACTTGTAAAAGTACGCTCACATGAAAGTAATGAAATTCGGCGGTACCAGTGTAGGGAAGCCGGAACGTATGCACCAGGTAGCTCAACTGATCACAAAAGATAACGAGGCGAAAATTGTTGTACTAAGTGCACTCAGTGGAACAACCAACACATTGGTAGCTATCAGCGATTCTTTGGCAACGGGTAAACGTGAAAATGCCAAACAAAAAATCGATGAACTGGAGGCACATTACAGAAATTTTGTAAAAGAGTTGGTGGTTACAGAGGCTGCACGGGCTAAAGCTAATGCCGTTGTAACCGAACATTTTGAGTTTTTGAATATTATCTTAAAGATTTCTTTCAGTGAGGCGTTGAATAAAGATATCCTTGCACAGGGTGAGTTAATGAGCACTAAAATGTTTAGTGTGTACTTGGAAGAAAAAGAGATAGATCATATGTTGCTGCCTGCTCTTGAGTTTATGAGCATAGATGCAAATGAAGAGCCTAATCTTAGCGCTATCAGTCAAAAATTATCTGCATTGTTGCAGCAGAATGCCGCTAAAAAATTATTCATTACACAAGGATATATCTGTAAAAATGCAAGGGGTGAGGTGGATAATTTGAAACGTGGTGGAAGTGATTATACCGCTTCATTGGTTGCAGCTGCGATTCATGCATCTGTATGTGAAATATGGACAGATATTGATGGTATGCATAACAATGACCCACGTGTGGTTGACAAAACAGTGCCTATTGATGTATTGAGTTTTGATGAAGCTGCAGAATTAGCCTATTTCGGTGCTAAAATTTTACATCCCACATGTATCTGGCCTGCACAGCAAACCAATGTTCCGGTGAAATTGCTAAATACTATGCAACCTGAAGCTAAAGGAACAACCATACAAGAAAATGTTTCTGAGGAAGGACCTAAAGCTGTAGCTGCAAAAGATGGCATCATTGCTATTAATATTAAGAGCAGTCGTATGTTACTTGCTTACGGCTTTTTAAGGAAAGTATTCGAGGTGTTCGAGAAATACAAAACGCCTATCGATATGATCACAACATCAGAAGTTGCCGTATCTGTTACTATTGATAGCGATGCTCATTTGGCTGAAATTATAAAAGAACTTGAACCATTCGGAACAGTGGAATTGGATAAGGATCAAACCATTGTTTCTATTGTTGGAAATGAATTAACACATACTGCAGATGCAATCAAAAAAGTATTTGATGCATTGGCCCCCGTGCCTGTGCGTATGGTAAGTTACGGTGGAAGCAAGCATAATATTTCTATCCTAATTCCTGCGTCTTACAAAAAGCAAACATTACAATTACTGAATAAAGGCGTTTTTGGGTTATAAAAACTTACACCTTTTAATGATAGTGAAAGGCAGGGAGCCAAAGTGCCCTGCTTTTTTATTGAGTTCAGTTTTTGCTAAGATCTTTTAACGGGTTAAATCTGATCCAAACAGAACCAAGGAACATAGAAACTGCGGAAGCTATCAAAACAGAAATCTTGGCTGTGTTTTCCTTATCAATCGTATCATAAGCCAAGGTTGCAATAAATATGCTCATGGTAAAGCCAATCCCGGCAAGAATCCCGGCTCCAATCATTTGTTTCCAGCTAACGCCATTGGGTAAAGATGCCCATTTCTTTTGGGTGAAAAGGTAGGAGATGCCGCAAATACCAAGTGGTTTTCCCACTAGTAAGCCTACGATAATTCCCCAACACATACTGCCTGTTAGCGCCTCTGTGAAATGAGGAGGTAGGATGATGGCAGTATTGGCTAATGCAAAAAGTGGTATAATAAAAAAATATACAGGAACATGCAGTTTTAGTTCAAATGTTTTCAACTTTTCCAGAGGAATAAAAAAGGCGAACACTACGCCGGCAATGGTAGCATGAATACCAGAGTTAAACATACAATACCAAAGCACTATTCCGAGCAGCCAATGAAAAATGCCAAATGCTTTTTTTCTTTTGGTAAGAAAATAAAGTACAAGAACAATGATCACAGCTGCAACGAGATAAGACCATTGTATTTTTCCACCATAGAATAATGCAATAACAATGATGGCGCCGAGATCATCAATAATGGCTAAAGCTGTTAAAAAAATTTTGAGTGATACAGGAACTCTCTTTCCCAATAAAGAGGCAACACCCAAGGTAAAAGCTATATCCGTTGCCATAGGAATGGCCCATCCTCTTATAGCATCTGTTCCTTTATTAAAAAGTGCAAATAGTAAGGCAGGTGCAATCATTCCTCCAATAGCTGCTGCTACAGGAAGGATTGATTTTTGAATTGATGACAATTCTCCCTGAAGCATTTCTCTCTTTATCTCCATCCCGGCCATCAAAAAGAAAATAGCCATTAAAAAATCGTTGATGAGCAGAAGAGGGGAGTTGGGTAATGAAAGAAAACCCAGTTGCCAGTGATGTGCCTCATTTCCATCAAAAGAAAAATTCCACAGGTGTTGATATGCTGAACCTATGGAACCTGCAATATTGGAAAGGATTAAAGAGATTGCCGTTGAGAAAAGTAGTGTAATGCCAATAGCTTTACTATCGTGGATGAATTCAAGTAGCGGATTTATAAATACTTGCTTAAATGCCTTTCTCATGTAGGCAATTTACAGAATCCTTGCTTTCTTATCTTAATTTAGTAGAATATCAAACTTTGATTTGGGACGTAAATCTTCTAACCATTTAAAATTTCGTACCCGGAGAGATTGATGGTCGGCTTGTCTCATAGGATACATAGTTCCTTCCAGATTATTAAGCAGTACTACTTTCTGCGCCTTACCATTATCAAAATACACATATATCGCATCGGAACTTGATTTATTGACTCCAATAAATTTTTTATTGTCATCTACGGCATAATAAACATTTTCAGCAGGCGTGCCTTTAGTTTTCAGCAGGTTAATTTTTCCGCCTTTAAAATATCCGTTAATGCTGTTCCCTTTTACCTGGTTGTAATAGCCTTGACCTTCCTTACTTATTGTTAAAGCATTTTCAAATACGTATATGCGTTCTGGTTTTTTATTCTGCAAATACAAATACATTGTATCTCCTGTTATTTGATTTTGCTGTGTCCATGCTACCGGATTTTTTAGCAACCGAAAAGTTGAATCTGCCAGAGAATAGAACAAACTATCTCCCAATGCCTGTAGTGAATCTGAATAAATTTTAACATGATAATATGCTTCAAAGAACCGATCCTTTGTACTATCTGGTTTGGCTTGTAAACTGTCTTTTGAAATGCCTATGCTGTCTCGTATCGAAGGAACATTTCTCGTTTTCTTCAGGTCGGTTATTCTTGCTGAGTATAGCGTATCGGCGCTTACATAAATAGTATCTCCGTTCTGTTTGATAAAAAGAATGGGCTTTTGCGTAGCTAAAAAAGCATCTTTCTTTCTATTAGTTTTAATATTACCTGCAATAATATCATAACCGCCTACAGAGTCTTTGCTTTTGTATACAGCATTGCCCTCAAATTCTCCCAAGCCGGTACTATCATCAAATGCCATTGCATCAGCAGTGAAAGTGTATGTACTATCATCAATGAACGGTCGTTTCCCAAAATTGCCTTTCTTCTTCTTTAAATCGTAATACCCATCTTTTGTTTTAATGATACGTTTGCCGTTATAAATAGTAGTTGGACTAACAAAGGTGCTGATATCTGTATTGAGATTATAGAGTAATGTGTCTGTATAAATTTTATACTCAGGATCTTTCAACACAACCTTTTGTTTAAAATAAACATCTCTCGTATCGCCATAGTAATAACCTTCCTGGCTGGTTAAAACGGTTTTGCCATTAACCAGTTTCCCGCCGTTAAAATATTTTCCAATCTTCAATTGTGTATCATACTCAAGATCATCAGTTGTAAGTACACCTTTGCCATCAGTAAGCTTTACTTTCTTGTTTAGAAAAGCTTTTTTTTCTTTCCCTAAATATTTCAGGTATTGAGAATACGTGTTTACGCTGTCTGCATCATTGATGTGAACATTACCAAAGGCTTCAAGAATATTGTCTTTCTGGTTGAGAGACATGCTATCGGCATCAATCAATGTTTTTTCCTGTCGAACACGGGCATGACCAGCAAGAGAAATAAATTTTCCAATCGTATCCTTATCCTGGAAAATATAGCGGTCACTTTGAATGAATTCGATAAGTTTCCCAGGTAATACCGTGTCTCCGCCTCTTCTTTGTGCAAAGCTATTTTGAACAAAGAAGAGCAGTATTAATGTAACAACTATCCATCTTATAAACCGCATGTTAATGCTGTTTGGTTGAATCATTCAAAGGAGCCATTAAAGGTCCGCTCTTATCTTTCTTCCCAAAAACAGAAATACTTACGTAACGTTTAGGATGGGCCCGAAGATCATCCATTAAGATATTAGCGCTGCGAACGGTGTTGTTAAGATTATTATACAGTGCTTTATCATTCATTAATAAGCCCAATGAGCCATTGGTAGAGTTTACTTTGGTGAGAGTAGTATTCAGTTGATCAACCGCCTCTTTCAGCGAAGCAACGGCCCCATTGATATCGGCTTTGGATAGATGATCGGATGTGGTTTGTATGTTTGATAATGTTTGCGTTACCTTATCGTTGTTGTTAGCAAGATTTTTTGTTATGCTCTGAATGTTTTGCATGGATTGATTTATGGACCCGCTTTGTTCATTCAGCATGGCTTGTATGGCAGCGGCCGAAACAGTTAGGCTGGCTGTTGTTTTATTAATATTAGCGATGGTTTCCTGCAAATTATGTTTGGTATTGGGATCGAAAATGGTATTTACATTTTTTAGAACACTATCTAAAGAATGCAAGGTAGATTTAAGTTGATCACTTACCGGAGCAATTTTATTGGCAAGGTTTCCCAATAAACCATCATCAGCCATTGTTTTTAAAGTATCACCTGTTTGTAAAAATTTTGTATCAGATCCGAGGCTGATAGAAATACTTGGAGAACCCAACGGATTATCCTTTATGGTAGCAACAGAGGTAGAAGGGATATTGTAATAAGTTTTCAATTTGATGGTTACTACAATATTCTTCAGGTTATCATCTTCATTTTCAATATCAAATACATTTCCAACCTGGAATCCATTGATATAAACGGGATTTGAAACCATCAGTCCTTTTGCATCAGGATATTTGGCATATAAAAAATTACCGGTTTTAAATAAACTTCTCCCTTTCAGGAAATTAAAACCGAGTATCAGCATTGTGATAGCAATGGCTGTTAAAGCCCCCACTTTAGTTTCGTTAGAAATCTTCATGGGCACAAAACTAAGGTTTATTGCCCTCAGGTGAAAAACATGCCTGTGTTAAAATAAAAACTTATTTCTGCTGTTGTTTGTTGCTGAGAAGTTTATTGTCGAGAGAATATTTGTATCGTTTCAGCGCTCTAACAATGGTATTAGCTGTTTCTTCCTGCCCTTCTTTACTCATGAGATAATCTTCTTCTTCAGGATTTGAGAGGAAACCTACCTCAATTAAAATCGCGGGCATATTGGTTGCCTGTAATACCCAAATGCCCTTTTCGTTTCGCTGCCTTGCACCACGGCTTATCCTTCCAGATTTGGCAAACTCATCTTCTACCGTAATGGCCAGGTTACGGCTTCTTTCCGCATATTGCTGGGTACGTAAAGAAATAGCCAGTATTTGAGCAGGATCATTCGGATCGAAATTCTTCAATTCTTTGGCGGATAAACTATCCAGTACCTCATTATCCCCTTCTCTAACTGCTTTTTCCTTATCATCATCTTTATTCACTCCCCATATATAAGTTTCTGTTCCCTTGGCGGGGTTAGGGGTTGTCCACGAGTGGTAAATAGGAACTTTAGAGGTTACTTTTTTACCCTTTCTTTTTCGGGTAACCGTTTTATAACCCTCTATTTCGGTGTGCCTGATACGGCCAGCGTCATTACAGTGGATAGAAACAAAAAGATCGCCTTTGGCCGCATTGGCTTTACTGGCTTTCACTGTAACCCTGTCAAATACATCCGTTGTTCTCGTCATGTAAACATCAACATCCGGCATTTGATCATTAATGGCTTTTTGTAATTCCAGGGCAACGGCCAGGGTGATATCTTTTTCATGAGATTTACTTCCTGATGCACCATAATCACTGCCACCATGCCCGGCATCTATTACAATTCGTTTTAAAGAATGTTTTTGATAGTTCTTATCAGGTTGGCCTTGTCCTGCCCACAACCTGTTATCGGAAAAGCTTAACAAAATCAACGCAGCAAAAATTCTCTTCATCATATCATTTCGTTAAAGGGATGTTGTATAACCATTTTATATTAACCCGAAGCACTTACTTTTGCCCACAGCTAATATGACCAACGACGGTAAAATTAACGTAAAAAGATATGCAGGTATTATGGCTGTGTGCTGTATGCTGATATTTTCCCTGCAATTAAAAGCTTTAAAGCATTCATCGGCTTTTTTTGTCAATTCGTTAACAAGTTTTAACGATACGGTTCCTGCTAAGAAAGATACTTTAACAGATACAGTAAATATCACTGATGCTGACACCCTTGTTTTTAAGAAAAAAGATACCACACTCACAACAGTTGATACGATTAATGTTTCCAAAGACTCTTTAGATGCACCTGTTAAATATACTGCTGCTGATTCCGGAGTACTTATCATACCCAGCAAAGAATTTATTTTATATGGCAAAGCCAATACACACTACAAAGATCTTGAGCTTGAAGCTGCAACGATAAGGTATGATCAGCAATCGCAGATGATCAGGGCTTACGGTGGTACAGATACGTCGAACAGCCCGTTGAATAAGCCCAAGTTTACGCAGGGTGAAATGAAATCTGTAAGTGATACGATCAGCTTTAACATGAAGACCATGAAAGGGCGTACCACCAATACCTTTTACCAGGAAGGTGAGTTATTTGTGAATGCCCAAGTGCTGAAAAAAGTGGATAAGGATATATTTTACGGTTACAGGGGAAGATTTACAACATGTAATTTGGATACCCCGCATTTTGCTTTCAGAACCCGCAAACTGAAGATGATCAATGATAAGCTTGCGGTGAGTGGTCCCACTTCAGCTGAGGTTGAAGGAATTCCTATCCCTATCGGTATTCCCTTTGGTATTTTCCCGCTTTATCGTGGCAGGCACTCCGGTATCATGGCGCCACAGTTTACAATGAGTGAGGATTTTGGTATGGGTTTGGAAGGATTGGGATATTATAAAGTGCTTAGTGATAATGCTGATGTTACATTAAGAAGCAACTTGTATTCCTATGGTGGATGGATGTTAAGCGTGAATCCCAAATACCTGAAACGCTATCATTACACGGGTGCCTTCAACTTAACATTGCAGAAGACCGTAATGTTAAACAGGAATACGTACTCACCGGATGAGTTTACCAAATCGAGCTCTTTCATGCTAAACTGGACACACACACGTGATTCCAAAGCAAGGCCGGGAACTTCTTTCAGTGCCAACGTGAACTTTGGGAGCACTAAATTTAATCAGTATTTGCTCAATAATCCTTACCAGAATTACCAGAACCAGTTAAGCTCCTCTATCAGTTATACCAAAGATTTTAAGGGTAAGGCCAATCTTTCACTTAGCTTCAATCATAACCAGAATAATAATACAAGGCTGGTAAATATGAACCTGCCCAACGTAACTATGAGTGTGGTTACATTTTATCCTTTCCAAAAGAAAGACAAGGTAGGAACGCCCAAATGGTACGAGAACATAGGTATTGGCTATAGCGGTAATATTCAAAACCAGGTTTCATTCTACGATTCGGCGGTTACGTTTAAAAAGATACTGGACACTTTGCAATGGGGGGCCCAACACTCAATTCCTATTTCTTTAACCTTACCGCAGTTAGGTCCTTTCACTTTAAGCCCATCGGTTTCTTACCAGGAAAGATGGTATGGCCAAAAAATATTCAGGAGATGGGATTCTGTGAATGAACGGCTGGATACAAGCATACAGAAAGGTTTTTACACAGGAAGAGAAATGAGTTTTGGAATGAGTGTAAGTACCCGGATATTCGGAACCTATGCATTAAAACATGCCAAGATACGCCACGAAGTGAGGCCGAGTATTTCGTTTACTTATAAGCCAGACTTATCAAGCCAGTATTATTACAATGTGAAGATCGACTCGTTTGGCCATTACATGCGTTACTCACAATTTGATGGCGCCGTGCCCGGGCCTTTTTCTGAAGGAAATTTTGGCGGTATCAGTTTTGGAATAGATAACCTGTTAGAGATGAAGGTGAAGGATAAGAAGGATACTTCTGCCACTGCCACCAAAAAAATCAAGCTGCTGGATGGCTTTGGTTTCAACTCTTCTTACAACCTGATGGCGGATAGTTTTGCTTTGGCACCTTTTAACTTGTATGCCCGAAGCACTTTGTTCGATAAAATAAATATCACCGCCAGTGCAACACTAGATCCTTACCAGGCAGATAGTTTGGGCTACAGAAAAAATGTGTACGCCTGGAACGGCCCGCACCCTACCTTGGGAAGGATAACTAGTGGTAATATCGCACTTTCTACGCAATTCAAGAGCAAATCAAAATCGGGTAAGGATGATAAGGATACTCAAATTCCTGTTGATCCATTCATGACTCCCGATGAGCAGCAACGGCAATTGCAGTTTGCAAGAGCTAACCCGGCCGAGTATACAGATTTTGATATTCCATGGAGCATCAACCTTTCTTATTCGCTAAGTTTTACCAAGCAATTGATGTTAGATACGGATGGAAAATATGTTTTTGGAACAATGACTTATTCCAGTGTAAACTTCAATGGAGATTTCAGTTTAACACCTAAATGGAAAATGGGCGGTAACGGTTATCTTGATCTGAAAACAAGAACGCTGCAACAATTCAGTATGTTCATATCCCGCGAAATGCACTGTTGGCAGTTGTCTATCAACGTTACGCCAATAGGTTTGTACCGTTCTTTCAACATTACATTCAATCCTAAATCCGGTATTTTAAGGGATCTGCGTATCAACCGTGCCAGAACATTCTCCAATTCTCCTTACTGATGCATAACGTAGTAATCATGCATGATTTGAAAAACTTTTCTTTTTAATTCTTCCGTTGACAGATCTTCTACAGAAACAGGAGGAAGAAAATGAATTTCAAGTTTTTTAGGAAGCAAATAGAAGGTTTTATGTACCGGCATTGCTTTTTTAGTATTGAAGATCAAAGCTGGTACAACCGGTGTATTGGTTACGGTAGCCAGTTTGAATGCACCGTCATAAAAAGATTTTAAAGGTTCTTTACCTCTGTTCCTTGTTCCTTCAGGATAAATACACATATGCATGCCTTCGGCTAAAACTTTTTTCATAGCTTCAAAACTGGCACGCCTGCTGGCATCGCTTTTCCTGTTCACCAATACAGAGCCTTTGCGGTAAAACCATCCAAACAAAGGGATTTTTACAAAAGAAGATTTAGCAATTGTTTTATTGGGGCCGGGAATGAATGGAGATGATAATGGTACGTCCATCAACGCATTGTGGTTACACGTTACGATATAGGCCTGATTCTTAGCGAAGTTTTCTTTCCCCTTTACCTTCACCGGGCAACCTATTAATGGAAGCCAAATATGCATCCAGAATCTTGCTATTTTAATAAAAATATCCTGCCCTTTATAAGATGGAAGTAGGTAACAAAACATAGAGGGAAGGAATATGATGAGAAACGTGAGCAAAAAACTGATCAATCCCCATAAAGCCCAAATACGTGCAAATATTTCCTTAATCCATTTCATACGGTGAAGTTAGTTAAAGCGACCAGTCTATTGGGTCTAATCCTTGTTTAATTAATAACTCATTTGTTCTGCTAAAATGTTTGCAGCCAAAGAAACCCTTATCGGCACTAAAAGGCGAGGGGTGGGCAGCTTTCAAAACAAAATGTTTGGTTTCATCGATCAATACTTGTTTGTCTTGTGCAAATCTTCCCCATAATAAAAACACCACACCTCTTTTTTCTTCAGATATTTTTTTGATCACTGCGTCTGTAAAATCCATCCATCCGATTTTAGAGTGGCTGGCAGGTTCATTGGCTCTTACTGTGAGAACAGCATTTAAAAGCAACACGCCTTGATCTGCCCATTTGGTAAGATTACCGGTAGCGGGTATGGGCATACCGATATCTTTATTCAATTCCTTAAATATATTGATTAGCGAAGGCGGTGCCGAAATTCCATCGGGTACACTGAAACTCAGCCCCATGGCTTGTTTGGGACCATGATAGGGATCTTGCCCCAGTATCACTACTTTCACTTTATCAAAAGGTGTTTTTTCAAAGGCATTGAAAATGAGTTGGCCGGGTGGGTAAATGGTAGCCCCTGTAGCTCTTTCAGTTTTTAAATGTGTTGCGATCTGAAGAAAATAGGGTTTAGAAAATTCATTTTTTAAAATTTCTTTCCAACTCGGCTCAATTTTTACTTCCATTTACGAATTGTGTTTGGTTGCAAACTAATTAAAATTTACTTTTGCTGCCTCTAAAAAAGAATGGTCCGGTAGCTCAGCTGAATAGAGCAACAGCCTTCTAAGCTGTGGGTCATTGGTTTGAATCCAATCCGGATCACAAAAAACGCCTCTTCAAAGAGGCGTTTTTATTTTACAGCTATTTTTCTTGCAATTAATATTCAGGATTTACACCCACATAATTCCAAGGTGTAATGGCTTTCAGTTCTTTTTTGATCGAGGCACTTACTTTTAAGTTGCCAATAAAATCGTGAATAGATTGTTTAGTGATGGTATGGTTACCTCTTGTTAAATCCTTCAAAGCCTCGTATGGGTTAGGATAGTTTTCCCTTCTTAAAATAGTTTGAATAGCTTCTGCTACTACCGCCCAGTTTTGCTCCAGGTCTTCTCTCAGTTTAGCTTCGTTCAACACCAGTTTCTCTAAGCCTTTCAATAAAGATTTAATCGCAATTAAAGTATGTGCCACAGGTATACCTATGTTACGCAACACCGTTGAATCGGTTAAATCTCTTTGTAGCCTTGAAATTGGTAATTTCCCTGAAAGGTGCTCCAGCAAAGCATTTGCAAGGCCAAGGTTCCCTTCTGCATTTTCAAAATCAATGGGGTTAACCTTATGCGGCATGGCAGAAGAACCTACTTCCCCTTTCTTGGTTTTTTGTTTGAAGTAGTCCATGCTGATGTAAGTCCACACATCACGGCACAGGTCGATCAAAATATTATTGATGCGTTTCATGGCATCAAAATGGGCGGCCATGTTATCGTAGTGTTCAATCTGTGTGGTGAATTGTAAACGTTGCAAGCCTAAATAATTATCTACAAACTCGTTGCCGAGTTTTACCCAATCTTTGCCCGAAAATGCAATGTGGTGTGCATTAAAGTTGCCCGTAGCACCCCCAAATTTGGCCATGTATGGGATATGTGTAAATAAACTTACCTGGTTATTAATACGTTCTGCAAACACCATCCATTCTTTGCCCAAACGAGTAGGAGAAGCAGGCTGGCCGTGGGTTCTGGCCAACATGGGTATATCTTTCCATTGCTGTGCCAAAGTATGTATTTGGTTATGCAGGTTTACAATGGCGGGCAGGTATTCATGCTCCATACAATGCTTCCAACTAAGTGGGATGGAAGTGTTGTTAATGTCCTGGGAAGTTAATCCAAAGTGTATCCACTCTTTCACTTCTTTAATATCCAGTTTATCCAACTGTTCTTTTATAAAGTATTCAACCGCTTTTACATCGTGGTTGGTAATCGATTCAATTTGTTTGATTTGTTGTGCATCGGCCAGACTAAAATCTGCTGCAATTTTTTGTACCTGTACTTTTTGTTTGGGTGTAAGCTTAAAAAACTTTTTATCGGCCAAAAACAAAAAATACTCAATCTCAACCAGCACACGGTATTTGATCAAAGCGTATTCGGAAAAATATTCGTCTAAATGAGATACCTGTTTACGATAGCGGCCATCGATAGGAGAGATAGCAGTTAGATTGTTTAGTTCCATGAAAGAATAATGAGTGATGAATGTTTTTAGTTGTTAGTTTTTGTTTTTGGTACCAACTGTTGCATTACTATGAGGCTTTTGTTGCGTCGCACACTTGTACTTTTTGTTCAATGATCAGCAATGTGCCGAACGTTGAAGTGAGTGACACAAAAGGCGATCCTATGTAATACAAATGCCTGTTAGTTACCAAAAAACTTCTTTCTTTGCAGCAAAATTAATTGAATTGGACAAGAGAATAAGAATTGGTGCTGTAAGTTATTTAAATACCAAGCCTTTATTATATGGCGTACACCGCAGCAGCGGCTTGTTAGCGCATGTGGAACTGGTGGAAGATTACCCCTCAAAAATTGCTGCACAATTACTGAATGATGAGATAGATGTGGGATTGGTGCCCGTGGCTATTATTCCTAAATTAAAAGAACATCATATTGTTACTGATTACTGTATTGGTGCAGAGGGTGAAGTGGTATCTGTAGCCATTTTCAGCGAATTGCCTTTGGAAGAAGTGGATACTTTGCTGCTCGATTATCAAAGCAGAACTTCTGTTAATCTTGCTAAAGTTTTATTAAAGCATTATTGGAAAAAAGAATTGCGAATAGAAGATGCCCGAGAAGATTTTCGGGAACACATTAAGGGGAAAACAGCAGGTGTGGTAATAGGCGACAGGGCGTTGGAGCAAAGAAAAATATCTCCGTATATGTATGACCTCGCTGCTTATTGGAAGGCTTTAACAGGTAAGCCTTTTGTATTCGCGGCTTGGATAGCAAATAAAAAGTTGGATGAAGGGTTTATTGATGCCTTTAACAGGGCCAATGCTTACGGCATCAACCATATTGATGAAGTGGTAAAAGAAATTGAGTATGATGTGTATGATTTAAAAAAATATTATACGGAGAATATCAGCTATCAATTGACTGATGAAAAAAGAGCGGGGTTGCAGGAATTTTTAAAATTGTTGGGTACGTTGTAAAATGAATACACTAACCGTTGTTACGATTTGTTTTAATAACCTGCCGGATGTGCAGCGCTCCTGTGCATCTGTAGATGCACAAACCGTGCAACCGCTAGAGCATTGGATCATTAATGGGTCTACCCGGCCGGAGATAGCGCAATGGCTCGAATCAACTGCACAGCCGGCATACAGGAAATGGCTGAATGAAAGGGACAAAGGCATTTCAGATGCTTTTAATAAAGGTATTGAAAGAGCGAATGGTACAATTATTCATTTGTTGAATGCAGGTGATGTGTATGCAGCCGATGATGTGCTTGAAACCGTAATAAATACATTTGAACAGCAGCCCTCAATTCAATGGGTGAGCGGAAAGATAAGGTTAAAACGAGCAGGACATTGGATTGAAATAGGTAAATCTTTTGATGCCAAACAATTATACAAAGGTATGCGTAGCGTATCGCACCCTACCTGGTTTTTGAAAAAGGAAGTGTATAACAGGTGCGGCTTGTTTAAAAGTGAGTATAAAATAGCCATGGATTACGATCTCATGTGCCGTATTTATAAAGAGCCATATTCCTTCATTGATAAAACACTCGCCTCATTTGATGATACAGGCGTAAGCTCTACGCAATATCTGGCATCATTGAAAGAGAATATCAAAGTATATGAATCGTATTTTGGATTTTCATTGTTATGCCGGTTATGGCAACTCAGGTTAAAATTGCTGTATCTCCTTTTGCAAACTTCACTAGGTAAATGGTTGTTTAGGGTGAAGAAGCAAATGAAGATGGAAAATGTATAAATTGAGATTATAGTTTAATGGCAATTCTTCCCGTTTCATCCATTCTGTTTAGCAGTATTTGAACGTGGTTGTTTTCAATATATTCATCAACTGCTTTTCTCGAGCCTTTCCAAAATCCATAATCATCAATTATCAATACACCTTTAGTACAGAGAATTGGGAATAAATGTTCCATTTCATGTTTGGTGGATTCGTACCAATCTGTATCCAATCGCAATAGTGCTATTTGACTGGGAACAATTTTAGGGATAGTTTGTAAAACATCTCCTTCAATAAAATGGATATTGTTTTTAGGATAGTTGATAAGACTGATATTTTTCTTCACTTCATCTAATGTGGAATAAGCCCAAACAACACTTTCTTCCTTTTGAGCACTCTGCTGATTTAGTTGCGTTGCAGCGTCTCTGTTTAATTGATCAATATCTTCTTTAGTCGGAGCAGTCATTCCGGCAAAAGTATCATACAAGTAAAGCTGCCTGTCTGTAACACCTAGCTTTACCAATGTTTCGGCAATGGCCATCATGCTTCCACCTTTCCACACGCCACATTCAACAAAGTCTCCCGGAATGTTATATTTAACAACATATTTTACGGCTTCTATCAATCCGTATAACCTTTCAGCACTTGTCATCGTATATGGACGAACCTTTGCAATTATTTCTTTATGAATGTCTTCAAAATCATTTCCCAACGCAGGTTGAGTAGAAGATTCTTGTCCAAATAAAACTTTAATAGCCTTTAGGGGTTTAAACTTCATTGTATATTTTTTAAAAAATTGAATTGAATGAAATAGCTGTTTGTATAGTTACTATTAAGGTTATTAGAATATAATATTCGGGGGGCTAAAGATATCACAATTCTAATAGCATTATTTTGCTGTTCCTAATACTGTTGTTGTTCTTATTATTTCAGAAATGCATTAAGTAAATTACTGCAATGGGATAGGTTTTAAACGATTAGATTAAGCCTGGGATGTGCGATTCAATGTTTTTCTAGTTCTTTATAGACATTCAGGGTGTTTTTAATTGTTCTATCCCAGGTAAATTGTTGACTGTACTGTATTCTTGCTGAATAGTTTTTTAATATTTGATCATTATTTTTTAATTGAAGTTGTATTGCTGTCGTCATGCTTTCAATAGAGTAAGGGTTGAAATAATCTGCTAAATCTCCACCAATTTCTTTCATGCTTGAAGTGTTACCGGTTAACACCGGGCATCCATAGCCAAAAGCTTCGATTATGGGGAATCCGAAACCCTCATATAAGCTTGGGTAAATTAGGAATAAGGCATTGGTATATAAATCCATTAAATCTCGATCTGATTTTATTGGAGCATA
>JAGWUV010000017.1 GCA_028875875.1 Bacteroidota bacterium | reverse complement strand
TCAAGAGAAAAGAAGATTAAAAGTCTGAACTAGGATGAAACAGATGAAGGGATGAACTATGATTAATACTTCCTTATCAAGGTCCCACCGCCCTTCACCACAGTAGCACTGCAGCCTAATCAGGGAACCCTCCCCGCCAAAGTGGCGTTTTTTTGGCGGGTGGCTTTTTTGGTTCTTTTTTGGCCAAGCAAAAAAGAACAGGTAATTAAAAGAGAGTGATAAGCTTCGTTCTCAGCGTTAAAACATCAAAACGCTTTGTGCTCTTTGTGGTGAATAGTAAATGGTAAGTTCTTTATCCTGCGCCTCAGCGCCTTCGCGTTGAAAACCAAAAATTCAAAACCCAATAGTATTAATATTCCTCACATCAAATAACAAGTTAATTTTTAAGGCTGCTTGTTATTATTTAAGTTGTTGTTGTGAGTTGTACACTTAATTTCGAATTCGTTCGCATACCATGTATAAGTGCTTC
This sequence comes from Bacteroidota bacterium, assembly GCA_028875875.1. Classification (GTDB taxonomy): domain Bacteria; phylum Bacteroidota; class Bacteroidia; order Chitinophagales; family Chitinophagaceae; genus JAGWUV01. The sequence goes on along the minus strand of JAGWUV010000017.1, from coordinate 76,045 downwards.
TCAATAACCCTGTAACCTATGTGTCGCATCGCCGGAATCATTGATCAACATACCATGCCCTCTGAAGCATTAATTCTACAGATGCGTGATGCCATGCAACATGGTGGCCCTGATGATGCAGGTGTTTATATTGATGCGGAACGTAATCTGGCATTGGGGCATCGGAGACTTTCACTGATCGATCTCTCACCCTTGGGCCATCAGCCTATGACCGATGCGGGCAATGATATTGTTCTCATCTTCAACGGCGAGATCTATAACTACCAGGAGATCAGGGAAGAATTGCTGGCGAAAGGATATCATTTCAAATCTGCCTCAGATACAGAAGTGATCATTTATGCCTATAAAGAATGGGGTACAGATTGTTTCCGCCGTTGTAACGGTATGTTTGCCCTGGCTTTGTTAGACAAGCGGAGCAACAGGATCATCCTGGCAAGGGATCATGCAGGTATCAAGCCGCTTTATTACAGTCTTCAAAACGGTAAGTTATATTTCGCTTCTGAAACGAGGGCCTTCAAATCTATAGTTCCCGGGTGGCCGGAGAATGCCGACTGGAAAAAATATTTCTTATTATTTGGTCATCTTCCTGAGCCGGTTACAACTTTACAGGGGGTGTATCCTTTACCCAAAGGATCATTCCTGTCGCTGCAATTAGATACATGGGAGCATACACAGGAAACATTCGACCGTTTTTATTACCAGTACACGATTTATAAAGAAGAAGAAGCTTTACCGTTACTGCGGCAGACCTTACGTAAGGCGGTGGAGCGGCACCTGATCTCCGATGCACCCATTGGACTGTTCTTGAGTGGAGGGATCGACTCCAGCTTATTAACGTTATTGGCGAAACCTTATGTGGGTGACCAGCTTAAAACCTTGTCTATCGTTTTTGATAATGATAAGTTCTCTGAAAAGAGATACCAGGATATCATCATCAAAGCAACAGGGGCACATCACCAGTCGTTCCTTGTTACGGAAGAAGATTTTAAGCAATCTATTCCTGATATCATCAAGGCCATGGACCAACCGAGTAATGATGGTATCAATTCATATTTCATTTGTAAATATGCCCGGCAATACGGATTAACAGCCGTATTAAGCGGGTTGGGTGCCGATGAGTTGTTTGGTGGTTACCAGTCGTTCAACAGAACGAGGGCCGTACAGCGGATCCAGTGGCTGCCTGATTTTATGTTTGCGGCAGCGAAACTGTTTCCGGATGACAGGCGCAAGAAGATCAACTTTCTACAGATGGAAGATGCATTGGGAGAGTATTTATTCAACCGTGGATTTTTTATTCCGGCACAGGTAGCACAATTACTCGATTGCACTGAGGAAGAGGTATGGAAGGTGATGGAAGAAGCCATGCTCCCGGTGTTTACACAGAAGTTATTGCCCACAGAAAGGGTGAGTTATATGGAAACCAACCTGTACATGCAAAACCAGTTATTGAAGGATACTGATTATATGAGTATGTGGCATAGCCTGGAAGTGCGGGTCCCTTTCCTTGACAAGGAGCTGATGCGATTGGTGTACGCTATTGTTCCGGAACTGCGTTATGATGCGATACAGGTAAAACACTTACTGATCAAAGCGTTTAAAGAGGAGTTACCTGCTGCTATCTGGAACAGGCCTAAGCAGGGTTTTGTATTTCCTTTTGAAACCTGGATGCAGCAAATAGGAACATATTCCGTTAATCCTACCGTGCAGCAGCAAGTAGCTTTACTGCATAAAGGATTACTGAATGGAAATATACACTGGAGCCGTTATTGGTGTTATTTATTGAGCCAGCGGGAAGGGGTGAAGATCAGTGATGAGTTATAAATGATAAATGATGAGTGATAAATGTCTACCGTTAACCGTCGATGGTCAGCTGTTGTGAGAGCGAAAGCTTACAAGTAATAAATGGTACGTTATACGTTATAAGTTGGAAGAAAGTAAGAAATAGACGATGGTAAATTAAAAGTCAAAATTCAAAAACAAAAACCCTTGTGTTCTTTGTGGTGAATAGTAAGTGGTGAGTGCTTTATCCTGCGACTCCGGGCCTTGGCGATTAACCTCCAAACTCCTAACCTCAAAACTTTACACTCCTACTGTGTTATTCCTGTCTATCCATCAAAAAACATCACAGTGAAACAGCCTTTATCTAAAATACCGAAGCTCGTATTCCTTTATTTAACCGGTTTTTCTTTTACCGGGGGAATAGAAAAGTTCAACCGAAGCTTTTTGAAAGCATTGCATGAACTGAGTGTGGATGGTATTATAGATGCTGATGCGATCTCATCGTATGATGTGCATACCGATGAAAAATATTTTCCGCGGTTACGCTTCAAAGGATTTGGTGGTAAGCGTTTTTGGTTTGTAACCGTTTCTATTCTTCGTTCCTTACGATATCAAATGGTGGTACTAGGCCATATCAACCTGGCTGTTGTTGGTTATGTGTTGAAACGAATCAAGCCCCAGCACAAACTCATCATCATTGTACATGGTATTGAAGTATGGCGGGAGCAAGGGTATTTTAAAAAGAGGGCATTGCAGGAAGCCGATAGTATTCTCAGTGTAAGTCATTTTACCAAGCAACAATTATTGAAGTATAATCCTTTTTTGAAGGAAGAGAAAATACGCGTCTTCCCCAATACGATTGATAGTTATTTTGGACTGCCCGCTTCTTTTTCAAAGCCTGCTTATTTGCTGGAGCGGTATCACATTGATCCTACGAAGAAGATATTAGTCACTGTGACAAGGATGGCTTTCTCAGAAAAATACAAAGGGTATGATGTGGTGCTGGAAGTCATGAGTAAGTTGAAAGAAAAGCGGCAGGATATTGTGTACCTGATCTGCGGAAAAGCGGAGCCGCAGGAAAAAGCAAGGGTAGAAGAACTTATCCGGTCTTACGGATTGGAAGATAATGTACAGATGACGGGCTATGTAGCTGATCATGAACTGAATGATCACTATTTGCTGAGTGATGTGTTTGTGATGCCCAGCAAGAAAGAGGGTTTTGGTATTGTGTTTATAGAAGCATTGGCTTGCGGTCGTCGTGTGATTGCGGGTAATAAAGATGGAAGTGTGGATGCCTTGCTGAATGGTGAACTGGGTATTTTAATTGATCCTGATCATACAGAGGAACTACAACAGGCAATAGAACAGACTTTGGCATTACCTGTAGCGGATGGTATGCAATTGCAGCAGCAAGTGTTGAGTCATTTTGGATTTCAGCGGTATAAGCAAAGACTGAAAGAGGTATTGCAGGAGATTCAACAGTAAAAGTTATTATGAAGCGGATAGGTTGATAAGGGGAGGGATAATGATAAGTGTTGAGCTATGAATGATCAACTCAACCATTACACTTAAATCCCTTTGTGGTCTCCGTGAAAACCTTTGTGTTCTTTGTGGTTACAAGAAATAGGCCGCAAAAGCAGTAAGGCAGGAAGCAGCACGAAGGCGTTATAAGTTATACGTTTTACGTTATAAGAAGAGGCACTAAGGCACAGAGGCAAATAGGCAAAAAAATGAGGGCAGGAAGGGTAACTGTTTCTATTCTACTTTTTTTGTCAAAAAAAGTAGAGCAAAAAAGTCAAGAACGAATGATATACAGCCCATTCGTTCATACAGCGCTATTCAACATGAGTACTACTGTGACTTCAGCAATAAAATACTATTATACAGGTTGCAGAGATTATAATGATAACAATAGATGCGATACCCATCAAGGCCCTACCGCCCTTCACCACAGTAGCACCGCAGCTTAATCAGGGAACCCTCCCCGCCAAAGGGCAGTTTCTTTGGCGGGTGGCCTTTTTTCGTTCTTTTTTGGCCAAACAAAAAAGAACAGATGAACAAGCCTTTATGCTGTAGCCTTGAACTTTTGCTTCTTTTCTTTCAAGAGAAAAGAAGATTAAAAGTCTGAACTAGGATGAAACAGATGAAGGGATGAACTATGATTAATACTTCCTTATCAAGGCCCCACCGCCCTTCACCACAGTAGCACTAGCGCTTAATCAGGGAACCCTTCCCGCCCCAGGGCAGTTTTTTTGGCGGTAGCCTTTTGCGGTTCTTTCCTGCCCGGCTCAAACGGGTTCGGCCAAGCAAAAAGAAGAGAACAAAATTCTATCACGAATTTGAAAAAAATACTTGTTTTTAATCCTTATTTTTTACCCGGTTACAAAGCCGGTGGCCCTATCCAGTCATTGGCGAATATGATCAATACATTGGGTGACCAATATTCTTTTTCGGTCATTACTGCTGCGTATGATCTGAATGAAGTACAACCATATGCTTCTATCCAATTAGCGAAATGGAATACGCTATCCCTGGGAAAACATAATATCCCTGTTTGGTATACAGGTAAGCGTTTGAAAATATCGGAATTGAATCGCTTACTACAAGAAGTGCAACCCGATATTGTTTTCATCAATGGCATGTATGGATGGAACTTTTTCCTGGGGCCATTGGTACTAAGCAAAAGGGTTACTGCGATTCCACATATCATTAGCCCGAGAGGCATGTTACAGCCGGGAGCTTTGGCAGTAAAACCCCTGAAGAAGAAAATATATTATGTGTTATTAAAGTTGTCGGGGTTATTGAAAAACGTGTATTGGCATGCTACTACCCCTGAAGAGCAGGATGATATTGAACAACTCGTTGGAAAAAAGGCGGTTATTCATATAGCGGGTAATATACCTAAACGTCCTACGCCTATACAGCCTTCCATGAAGAGAGAAGGTGTGTTGCGGCTGGTATATATTTCCCTGGTAACAGAAAAGAAAAACCTGCTCTTATTGCTCGGATTGCTACAAAAGACTTCAGCTACAATCGAGTTGGATATTTACGGTCCAGTTAAGGATGCCCTTTATTGGAAAGAATGTGTAAGGCAGATGGAGCAGATGCCTGCACTTATACAAGTGCAATACAAGGGTGCTGTGCAGCCTGACCAGGTACAGGAAACAATTGCCAGGTATGATGCGATGATACTGCTTACCAAAGGAGAGAATTTCGGGCATGCTTTGTTCGAAAGTTTTAGTGTGGGCAGGCCGGTGATCACCAGTTTCTTTACACCGTGGAATGAGTTACAGGCGAAGCAGGCGGGATGGAATGTAGATATTCACCAGCCGCAAACAATCAGTAGTTTATTAGAACAGCTTGCGCAAGTAGATAATGAATCCTGGCAACTGTATTGTGAGGGTGCTTATCGATTGGCCAATCATTATTTTGAGGAACAGCATTTTGAAGAAGCGTATAAAGCCTTATTTGAATATTAACGGATGGGGCTTTAGTCAACCGTTGTGAGTTATGAAAGTTTACAAGCTAAAAACCTTGACAGTTATAAGTAGTACGTTGTACGTTATTAGTTGGAAGGAAGTAGAGAAGCGGTGATGGTAAATTAAAAAGTTAAAAACAAAAACCCTTGTGTTCCTTGTGGTTAATGGTGAATGTTCGGGTAAGAGATGCAAGTCTAAAAATCAATATTAAAAGACCTTAAGAGTAATAAGTATAGTGTGTTTTTTCTAAGGTAGAATGATAGAATAGTTTATCTCATTCGCCAATCCGTTTGTTCGTACAATTCGAGTAATTCGTGTATTTAAAATAATTTGGAATGATCATTTTAGGAATCAATGCATACCATGCAGATTCATCGGCAGCTATCTTTAAAGACGGTGTGATGATCGCAGCCACTGAAGAAGAAAGATTCAGGAGGATTAAGCACTGGGCCGGCTTTCCCTCTCAGGCAATTGCTTTTTGTTTGAAAGAAGCGGGTGTTAGTTTGGCAGAAGTAGACCATATAGCAATTGGCAGAGATCCACAGGCCAAGATGCTGAATAAACTTCTCTTCCTGGCAAAACATCCTTTTGATTCCTGGCATTTTGTGAGAGACCGCTTCTTTAACCAGAAAAAAGTAGCTTCTATAGAAGAAGAGTTGGCTGTTGTTTCTGGTATGGATGCACAACTCATCAAACCTAAGATCCACCAGGTAGAGCATCACAGAAGTCATTTAGCCAGTGCTTTCTTCGCCTCGCCTTTTGAAGAAGCGGCTATACTTAGTATTGATGGTTCAGGCGATTTTACCACCACTATGATCGGTGTGGGCAAAGGCCATCATTTTGAAGTATTGGATTCTATTGATTTTCCTCATTCTTTGGGTATTTTCTATACAGCGTTTACGCAATTGTTAGGTTTCCCTCATTATGGGGATGAATATAAGGTGATGGGATTGGCACCTTACGGTAAACCCGTTTACGTAGAACAGCTAAGGGATATTGTACAATGGACAAATGATGGATTATTTCGGTTAGATCTTTCTTTTTTCCGTTCGCCCTCTAAAGGTTTTGTAGGATATGGCGAAGATCATTTACCTGTAGTGCCTGCTTTATTTGGTAGTAAGCTGGAAGAGCGTTTCGGAAAAGTACGTGCCAAAGAAGAACCGTTAACACAACATCATAAAGACCTAGCTGCTTCTGTTCAACGGTTTACGGAAGAGACAATATTTCATGTATTAAAAGGATTGCACCGGCGTACCGGTTTGGATACGGTGTGTATTGCCGGTGGCGTTGCTCAGAATAGTGTAGCCAATGGAAAGATCACAAGAAATACGCCTTTCAAAAGCGTGTATATCCCCTCTGCAGGTCATGATGCCGGTATTTCTATGGGTGCAGCTCAATATGTGTATCACCAGTTGTTACAACAGCAAAGAGTAGCACCTGTGTGGAGTGCGTATACGGGAGCCCGTTATAGCAACGAAGAAATAGAAGCAGTTCTGCAGGCGAATCATATTGCCTACAAAAAATTAGGGGAGGATGAGTTGTATGATTATGTGTCTGAGAAACTCGTTAACGCAGGTGTGATCGGTTGGTTTAGCGGCAGGGCAGAGTTTGGCCCCAGGGCTTTGGGTGGAAGATCAATCCTGGCAGATCCCAGGAGATCGGATGCGAAAGACCTGCTGAATGCGAAGATCAAACGCAGGGAGAGTTTCAGGCCTTTTGCACCGAGTATCCTGAAAGAATATGTAGATGAATATTTTGAAGTAAATGATGTGGTGCCTTTTATGGAAAAAGTGTTCCCTATCCGAAATGAAAAGCATGCATTGATTCCCGCTGTAACACATGCGGATGGAACAGGCAGGTTACAATCTGTTGATGCTGCCGTATCACCAAGGTATTATCGGTTGATCGATACCTTCCGGCAAAAGACGGGGGTGCCCATTTTATTGAATACATCTTTCAATGAAAATGAGCCCATCGTTAATGCACCACAGGAAGCGCTGAATTGTTTTTTGAGAACACAAATGGATATGCTGGTGATGGAGAATATTGTAGTGGAGCGATAAGGAGTGTAACGTTATAGGTTTTACGTTGTAAGTGATAAGTAGGAGACTAAAAACGATAAGGTATAGGTTACCGCTTTTGAGTGACAAGTATTAGTTTATAAGTTGTATGAGTTAGTGGTGTGATATTTACCATTGTAATTTTTTAACGTAAAACGTATCACATAAAACTTATAACTTTCCAATGCCTTCAGCTTTCTAATCAGTACCTTTCGTCTTAATTATAATATACCCTTGTTCATGAAAATAGGAATTGTTGGTTTGGGTTATGTGGGCTTACCACTGGCCTGTTTATTTGCCACGAAATATGAAGTGATTGGTTTTGATATCAACGCAGATAAGATTAGCCTGTTACAAAGCGGCATTGATTATACCGGGGAAGTGGGTACTGCTGCATTACAGCAAACGGGATTGTCATTCACCTGCCAGTCCGAATTGCTTCAATCCTGCAATGTAATCATCGTAGCTGTGCCTACTGATATCACTTCGCAAAACCAGCCCGATTTAGCTCCTTTGCAAAAAGCATCTGCCACAATCGGAGCTATCCTTCAACCCGGAATAACGGTAGTGTTCGAATCCACTGTATATCCCGGGCTTACCGAGGAAGTATGTATTCCCGTATTGGAATCGGTGAGTGGCTTGCAATGGAAGAAAGATTTTTTTGTGGGTTATTCTCCTGAACGTATCAATCCCGGTGATAAGAAAAGGCCTTTGCATGCTATATTAAAAATCGTTTCAGGCGATACGCCGCAAACCCTGGCCTTGTTATCCGAACTCTATGGCGCTGTGATACAGGCCGGTATTTACCAGGCACCGGATATTCGTACGGCCGAAGCTGCTAAAGTAATTGAGAATGCCCAGCGTGATCTGAATATTGCTTTCATGAATGAGTTATCGCTCATTTTTGATCGCATGCAACTTGATACACGTGAGGTATTAAAAGCTGCGGGTACTAAGTGGAATTTCCTGCCTTTTGAACCCGGCCTGGTGGGTGGCCATTGTATTGGGGTAGATCCTTACTACCTTACTTTCAAAGCAGAGCAGTTGGGGTATTCACCACAGGTGATTCATTCCGGCAGGCATGTGAACAATGCCATGGGGCAATTTATTGCTGATAAAATTGTGAAGCTATTGATCCGCCAGAAGAAAGTAGTGGCCTCTTGTAAAGTATTGGTGATGGGCTGTTCTTTTAAAGAGAATGTAGGAGATGTGCGTAATTCGAAAGTATTTGATATCATCGATGGATTGCATGCGTATCATGTGGAAACAGTGATCACTGATCCTGCGGTGGATGGCGAAGCATTACACAAAAAGGGATATAGTATCACCCCAACCATACCCGCAGATGAGCAATTTGATGCTGTGGTGCTGGCTGTAAAACATGAACAGTTTAAAAATTATGATCTTTCTTTCCTGCAATCTAAGGCAATGGATGGCCAACTGAACCTCTTTGATGTAAAAGCTTTTTATGATCGTGCAGCAGCGGAAAAACTTTGTACATATTACTGGCGATTGTAAGTGAATGATAGCATGTAGGTCAACCGTCAACTGCAAATACCCAGAGATCTTAAAAGTAATACGTAATACGTTGTACGTTGTAAGTGAGGAAGGAATTAGGAAACGGTCAATAGTAAGTAAAGAACGTACAACGTATAACATACAACTTATAACGTATAACATACCACTCCGTGCCCTTTGTGCTATCCTTTGTGATCTTAGTGGATTAATTGAGTAATACATTCGAAAGTTAGCATACCCCCACTACGTTGCGTCTTAGTGTCTTTGCTGTAAAAACAATCCAGTAATAAGTGATACGTTTTACGTTGTAAGTGAGGAAGGAATTAGGGAAAAGTCAATAGTAAGTAAAGAACGTAAAACGTATAGCGTACAACTTATAACGTATAACATACCACTCCATGCCCTTTGTCCTATCCTTTGTGATCTTAGTGGATTAATTGAGTAATACATTCGAAAGTTAGCATACCCTCACTACGTTGCGTCTTAGCGTCATTGCTGTAAAAACAATCCAGTAATAAGTGATACGTTTTACGTTGTAAGTGAAGAAGGAATTAGGGAACAGTCAATAGTAAGTAAAGAACGTACAACTTATAACATACAACTTATAACCTATAACTTATAACATACTACTCCGTGCCCTTTGTGCTATCCTTTGTGATCTTAGTGGTTAGCATTAATGAATACATTCAACATTTAACATTTTTTATTGAAACTCTCTATTATCACTGCCACCTATAACAGTGCCGCCACAGTAGCAGATACTTTTCGGTCCGTCGCTTACCAAACCTATCCCGATATTGAACATATCGTTGTAGATGGTAAGTCTACTGATGATACCTTACCGATTGCTTCTTCTTTCCCTCATATCAAAAGCATTGTTTCAGAAAAAGACAATGGTATTTATGATGCCATGAACAAAGGCATTGCCTTATGTTCGGGTGATGTGATCGGTATCCTGAATTCAGATGATTTTTATCCTGCTCCCGATATTTTGCAAAAAGTGATGCAGCAGTTTGTTGTTACAGGTTGTGATGCCGTGTACGGAAACTTATTGTATGTAGATGCACAAAACGTTCAGGAGGTAAAGCGTTCCTGGAAATCCGGTGAATATTCAAGGAATAGTTTCTTATATGGCTGGATGCCACCGCATCCTACTTTTTTTGTGAAGAAAACAGCGTATGAAAAATATGGAGGCTTTAACCTGCAATTAGGAAGCGCTGCTGATTACGAGCTGATGCTTCGCTTTTTATATAAGCATGGTTTACAAGTGGCCTACCTGCCGGAAACCATTGTGCATATGCGTGTGGGTGGCGTAAGTAACAAAACAGTGAAGAACAGGATTTTGGCTAATCAAAACGATAGGAAAGCCTGGGAGGTGAACCACCTGCAGCCTTATTTTTTTACGCTATATTTGAAGCCCCTCAGAAAAATAACGCAGTTTATTTTTAAATAATTCATTTCATGAAAGTTGCATTAATTACGGGTATTACGGGCCAGGATGGTGCTTACCTGGCTGAATTTTTATTGAAGAAAGGGTATAAAGTACATGGTATTAAAAGAAGAAGTTCACTGTTCAATACACAAAGGATCGATCATTTTTATGAAGACCCCCATGTGCCTGATGTGCATATGACGCTTCATTTTGGTGATTTGACGGATAGTACCAACCTGATCAGGATCATCCAGGAGGTGCAACCCGATGAGATCTATAACCTGGCTGCCATGAGCCATGTGCATGTGAGCTTTGAAGAACCGGAATACACTGCCAATGCCGATGGTATTGGTACTTTGCGCATTTTAGAAGCTGTTCGTTTGCTGGGATTGACGAAGAAAACAAAAGTATACCAGGCTTCTACCTCAGAGCTGTACGGACTGGTACAGGCTGTTCCGCAGAGCGAGACCACGCCTTTCTATCCCCGTTCACCTTATGCAGTGGCGAAACTCTATGCATACTGGATCACGGTGAACTATCGGGAAGCGTATAATATGTTTGCCTGCAATGGTATCTTGTTCAACCATGAATCCCCACAAAGGGGTGAAACCTTTGTTACAAGGAAGGTAACAAGGGCGGTGGCCAAGATCGCTTTGGGTTTACAATCCGTTTTGTATTTGGGTAACCTGGCTTCCAAACGCGACTGGGGCCATGCGAAGGATTATATTGAAGGGATGTGGCTGATGTTGCAGCAGGAAAAGCCGGAAGACTTTGTGTTGGCTACAGGCGTAACCACGGAGATCAGGGAATTTGTACGGATGGCTTTTGCAGAAGTAGGGATAGAGGTAGCATTTAGAGGTGTGGATGAATCGGAGGAAGGATATGTAGTAGCATGCAGCAACCCGAAATACCAGGTGGCAACAGGAAAAGTAGTAGTGAAAGTAGATCCGCGGTATTACCGTCCGACTGAAGTCGATCTGTTAATAGGTGATGCTACCAAAGCAAGGACGAAATTAGGCTGGCAACCCAAATACGATCTACCTGCCTTAGTGAAAGAAATGGTAGCGGCTGATGTGGCTTTATTCACCAAAGAAAAGCATTTGAAGGATAGTGGGTTTGTTGTGAATGCACAAGGGGAGGAGGAGAGAAAATAGGAGAAGAAGGTTTTTGGGTGATGGTCTTTAGTCTTTGGTGAGCACTAAAATCATGATATGTTGAATGAGAAATTTTAGAGAATTAGAAGTTTGGAAAATGGCTGTTGACTTTGTCACAGAAGTATATTCAATAACCAAAGAACTACCTGAGAATGAGAAATATGGCCTGATTTCTCAGATTAACCGTAGTGTAATTTCTATCCCTGCAAATATTGCTGAAGGTTCCAGTAGAAAAACTTCTGCTGATTTTGCCAGATTTCTTGAGATTGCATTAGGTTCAAGTTTCGAGTTGGAAACCTATTTTGAGATAATGAATAATTTGGGTTTGCTAGCGAAAGTGAATTATCAAAAACTTATTGAGGAATTGAATTTATTACAGAAAAAAATAAATGCATTAAGAAAAAGTATTTTGAATAATAATTGATCAACTAAAGACAAAAACCCAAAAGACTAAAGACCAGTGAACAAGCAATCAAAAATATACATCGCCGGGCATAGAGGAATGGTGGGCAGTGCCATGGAAAGGAAGCTGAGAAAAGAAGGATTTACGAATATCATTACGCAAACTTCTAAGGAATTGGATCTGCGTAACCAACAGGCGGTAAACGATTTTTTCGGGCAACATAAACCCGACTACGTTGTGCTCGCAGCAGCAAAAGTGGGGGGAATTGTTGCCAACAATACCTACCGGGCAGAATTTATCTATGATAACCTGATGATGGAGGCTAATATCATCCATGCTTCTTACCTCACAGGCGTTCAAAAATTATTGTTCCTCGGCTCATCTTGTATTTATCCCAAACTGGCTCCGCAGCCGTTGAAAGAAGATTATCTATTATCCGGCTACCTGGAACCCACCAACCAACCCTATGCAATAGCCAAGATCGCAGGGATAGAATTATGCGATAGCTACAGGGCACAGTATGGCTGTAATTTCATTTCGGCTATGCCTACCAATTTATATGGGCCCAATGACAATTATGACCTGGAAAAATCGCATGTATTACCTGCCCTGCTGCGGAAATTCATTACAGCGAAAAGAAAGAATGCCCCTTTTGTAGAGTTATGGGGAACAGGTTCTCCCAGAAGAGAATTTTTGCATGTAGATGATCTGGCAGATGCCTGTTATTACTTATTGCAACATTATAATGAAAAAGGTTTGGTGAATGTAGGTTGGGGTACGGATGTAACCATCCTTGAATTGGCAGAACTGGTAAAGAAAACAGTGGGCTACGAGGGAGAGATCAAATTTGATACTTCCAAACCCGATGGCACACCGCGTAAGCTGATGGATGTAACTAAACTCAATTCCTTTGGCTGGAAAGCTTCGATTACCCTGGAAGAAGGGATCAGGAGGGTATACGAGGAAATAAAAAATGTTGAGTGGGATAGATAATAAAATTATCCATTACAACGCTATAGCCCTGTAATATAAGTATATGAAAATTTTGGTCACCGGTTCTGCAGGATTTATTGGCTTTCATCTTACGGGTCGCCTCCTGCAAGAAGGACATGAAGTGGTGGGGCTGGACAGCATAACGGATTACTACGAGGTACAACTGAAGCACGATCGTTTAGCGGAGCATGGTATTCTTGCTGAACTGCCGTATAACAGCTTGCTGCAAAGTGTTTCTTTTCACAATTATCGCTTCATACGCCTGAAGCTGGAAGAGCGGGAACTTTTACCCACTTTATTTGCGGAAGAAAAATTTGATATGGTAGTGCATTTGGCGGCACAGGCGGGTATCAGGTATAGCATTTCCAATCCGCAGGCGTATATCGACAGTAATATTCTTGGCTTTGCCAATTTGCTGGAATGTTGTAGGCATTATCCCGTTAAGCACCTCGTGTTTGCCAGCAGTTCCAGTGTGTATGGATTGAACGGTGCTGTTCCTTTCTCCACGCATCATTCTACTGATCATCCCATTTCTTTGTATGCAGCAAGCAAGAAGAGCAACGAGCTGATGGCGCATACGTATAGTCATTTATTCGGCATACCGGTAACAGGGTTACGCTTCTTTACTGTGTATGGTCCCTGGGGGAGGCCTGATATGGCTCTGTTTTTATTTACTCGTGCCATCATTGAAGGGAAACCCTTACAGGTATTCAATCATGGAGAGATGTACCGCGATTTTACGTATGTGGATGATATAGTTACTGGAGTGATGAAAGTAATGCAGCAACCACCTGCAGCTGATCATGTAAATTGGGATGCTCAACATCCTGATCCCGCTGTTTCAAGCGCTCCTTACCGCATCTATAACATAGGTAATAACAAGCCTGTAAAATTGCTTGATTTTGTAGAAGCTATCGAAGCAGAATTGAAGATGAAGGCCAACAAGACTTTTTTACCTTTGCAGCCAGGCGATGTGGTGGCCACGCATGCAGATGTGTCTGACCTGATGCGGGATACGGGTTATCAGCCTGCTACGAATATCAGGGATGGGGTTCAACAATTTATTCATTGGTATAAAAAATACTATCAAATCACATTATAAATGAAGCATATTGCTATCACCGGTGGTGCCGGTTTTATTGGGTCGCATGTTGTACGATTATTTGTTACCAGGTACCCGCAGTATAAGATCGTTAACCTGGATGCGTTAACCTATGCAGGTAACCTTGAAAATCTCAAGGATATTGAACACAGCAATAATTATTTTTTTGAGAAAGTAAATATATTGGATACGGCTGCTTTGCAGGCTGTATTTGAAAAACATGCGATCACTGATGTGATTCACCTTGCAGCAGAATCGCATGTGGACCGTTCTATTGTATCTCCGCTGGATTTTGTGTATACGAATGTGATCGGAACCGTGAACCTGCTGAATGTGGCCAAAGACAAATGGAAAGAGGACTACAGTCAGCATTTGTTCTATCATGTTTCCACAGATGAAGTGTATGGGGCTTTAGGCGATACCGGTTTCTTCACTGAAACCACTTCCTATCATCCTAACTCACCTTATTCGGCCAGTAAAGCTTCTTCAGATCATTTTGTAAGGGCGTATGCAGAAACCTATCACCTGCAAACTGTGGTATCTAACTGTTCCAACAATTACGGCCCCTATCATTTTCCCGAAAAACTTATCCCTTTATTCATCAATAATATCATCAATAAAAAACCATTGCCGGTATATGGAGATGGATTATACACAAGGGATTGGTTGTTTGTGAAAGACCATGCTACCGCAATCGACACTGTTTTTCACCGCGGTAAGATCAACGATACCTATAATATCGGTGGTTTTAATGAATGGAAGAATATTGACCTGGTGAAATTATTGTGTAAGCTGATGGATGAAAAACTGGGCAGGCAGCAGGGCGAAAGTGAGCAGTTAATTACTTATGTGAAAGACAGGCCGGGGCACGACAGGCGTTATGCTATCGATGCCAGTAAGATCAATACAGAATTGGGATGGAAACCTTCAGTTACTTTTGAAGAAGGTTTAAGCCAAACTATCGACTGGTACCTGCAAAATACAGAATGGTTGCAGCATGTAACCAGCGGTGCTTACCAGCATTATTATGAATCTATGTACGAAGCAAGATAGATAGTTGTTGGGAGTTGGTCATTAGTTAAGCATCAGAAGCTAAAGGCCAATAACCTAAAGACACAAAAGACCATAGGCTAAAGACCAAACAATGAAAATAGAAGCTACGAAACTGAAAGATTGTTTTATTATTCACGATACCGTTTTCGGAGACGACAGAGGTTATTTTTTTGAGAGTTTTAATCAAAAAAGATTTACGGAATTAACAGGCATTGCTACACCGTTTGTACAGGACAATCAATCCAAGTCCTCAAGGGGTGTTTTGCGTGGGTTGCATTTTCAAACAGGCGAATATGCGCAGGCCAAACTAGTGCGTGTATTACAGGGGAAAGTGCTGGATGTGGCAGTAGACCTGAGAAAAGATTCTCCCACTTTCGGGGAACATGTGGCTGTTGAGTTAACCGGCAACAACCATCTGCAATTCTATGTACCCCGTGGGTTTGCCCACGGATTTGTGGTATTGAGTGATGAAGCTGTGTTTTTTTATAAATGCGATAATTATTATAACAAAGCTGCTGAGGGCGGTATCATCTATAACGATCCCACTTTGCAGATTGACTGGCAAATAGAAGAAGCCGGGGTGTTGTTATCGGATAAAGACAAAGTGCTTCCCGCTTTTCATCAAATAAAAGAATCGCTTAATTTTTAATATGAAAGGAATTATTCTCGCAGGTGGCAGTGGTACAAGGTTGTATCCTATCACAAAAGCGATCAGTAAACAACTGATGCCTATTTATGATAAACCGATGGTCTATTACCCGCTTTCGGTACTGATGCTGGCCGGTATCAATGAAATACTGATCATTACCACACCCGAAGATTCAGCACAGTTCCAGCGTTTGCTGGGTGATGGAGCTGAGATCGGTTGCCGCTTTTCCTACGCGGTACAGGCTGTACCCAACGGTTTGGCACAGGCTTTTGTCATTGGTGCAGATTTCATTGGGAATGATAAGGTAGCTCTGGTATTGGGTGATAATATTTTCTATGGTTCCGGCTTTAGCAAACTGTTGCAATCCTTCAACAATGTGGAAGGAGCGGCAGTATTTGCCTATGAAGTTCAAGACCCAGAAAGATATGGTGTGGTTGAGTTTGATGAGCAGTTTAATGCCCTTTCCATTGAAGAAAAACCTCATCATCCCAAATCCAATTATGCTGTTCCCGGATTATATTTTTACGACAACGACGTGGTAGCGATAGCAAAGAATATTGCACCTTCTCCCCGCGGTGAATACGAGATCACTGATGTGAATAAGACCTACCTGGAGCAGGGAAAATTAAAAGTGGGCCGTATGGACAGGGGCACCGCCTGGCTAGATACCGGTACTTTCGATTCATTGCATGATGCCTGTGAATTTGTACGGGTGATAGAAAAAAGGCAGGGGCACAAGATCGGTTGTATTGAAGAGGTGGCCTACCGGATGGGATTTATTTCCCGTGAGCAATTGCTGGTACTTGCTGATAAATACAACAAGAGCGGTTATGGCGAGTATTTGCGCCGTGTTAAATAGATGCCGGCCATATAGGTTTTGATGATTGAACAAAATCAACAATTCACTTAGTAAATGGTTATTTAAGTAAACCTTTCTTCCATAACAGTGTTGACATAAGTTATGAGTGCGTTTACAATCAAAGACCTTGAGAATTTATCCGGCATCAAAGCCCATACGATACGTATTTGGGAACAACGTTATTCATTCTTAAAGCCACATCGCTCTGAAACCAATATCAGGTACTATAACAGCGATGAGGTAAAAGCAATCTTAAACGTATCCCTGCTAAACAAATATGGGTATAAGATCTCCCATATCTGTAAGATGAATGAGCAGGAGATCAATGAAAAAATCCTTTCTCTCTCCCAAAACCAGGCACAGCAGGAGCGTATTGTTAATGAAATGATCCAGCACATGGTGGATTTGAACCTGGATTCATTTGAAGATACGCTGGATCAATACATTCATACGAAGGGAATTGAGAAAACCATCACGCAAATCATCTTTCCTTTCCTGGAAAGAATTGGCATACTCTGGGTAACAGATCATATCAACCCTGCCCAGGAACACCTTGTTACCAATATCATCCGGCAGAAACTAATTGTAGGGATCGAAGGAACAGACAGCCGGATTGCCATTGATAAAACCATATTGCTTTTCTTGCCCGAAGGCGAACACCACGAACTGGGCTTACTCTTCATGTACTACTTACTCAAGAGCCGAGGTATTAAAGTGTTGTACCTGGGCGCCAATGTACCTATCAAGGACATAGCCTATGTTGTGTCGCTTAAATCTCCCATATTCTTATATTCTCACCTGACAGCTGTAGCCCATAATTTCAACTTTGAGCGATTCCTGCAGCAATTTCATGCGAAAATGCCCCATGCGAAATTGATCGTATCAGGGCAACTCACACAGCAGTACAAGAAAAAAATCCCCGCCAATGTCAGCTTCAAAAAATCACTTAATGAGGTAATGGAGTATATCGCTTCCCTCTAATTTTTTCAAATAGGATAAATTTTCCTGTACTGGTGAACAGAATGACTGTTTTGGAAACTCGTATTGTCTTGATTTATTTTGTTTTATCTTTTTTTAAAAAAATTAAACAAAATATTTGTTGCATTACTCAAACTTTGTTTAACTTTATACCGTACATAATTAAACAAATGTTATGGCTACTACACTCGAGTTTAATCAAATGCTGTTGAACAATGCAGATTTTTTGAAGCCTTTTGCCATTACGCTGACACGTGACCAGGAGCAGGCGAAGGACCTTTTACAGGAAACCATGTATAGGGCATTGGCCAATAAAGAGAAGTATCATTCCGGTACAAATATTAAAGCATGGTTGTACACCATCATGCGTAATATTTTCATTAACCATTACCGTAGAAGAGCCAAACAGCAAACCATTTTCGATAGCACCCCTAATGAATTTCTGTTGAATTTAAACCAGGGTGCCGTGTCAAACGAAGCAGTGGCGAAAATGAATATGAAAGAGATCAACGAAGCCATCCATCATTTACCGGAAATTTTCAAAAATCCCTTCCTCCTTTACTTTGATGGCTTTAAGTACCATGAGATCGCAGATATTTTAAATGAGCCGCTGGGCACTATTAAAAGCAGAATCCACTTCGCAAGAAAATTATTAAAGGCGCAAATAGAAAGGCATTAATCATAAACTCCAACAGTAGCGATTGAGAAAGAAAGTAGTAGTAATTGGTTCCGGGTTTGCAGGGCTTTCTGCTGCCTCGTTCATGGCCAAGGCAGGCTGGCAGGTGGAAGTGTTAGAAAAACATGCAACACCCGGCGGTCGTGCCAGGCAATTACATGCCAACGGGTTTGTATTTGATATGGGGCCCAGCTGGTATTGGATGCCCGATGTTTTTGAAAGGTATTTTAACCGTTTCGGTAAGAAGGTCTCAGATTATTACAAGCTTACCCGCTTAGATCCTTCTTACAGAATTTATTGGCCTGATGGCCCGATGGATATTCCCTCTGATTATAAGTCTGTAGTAAGTTTATTCGAGTCATTGGAACCCGGTAGCGGAAAACGTTTGGATACTTTCATGGAAGAAGCGGCCTATAAATATAAAGTAGGCATCAATAAACTGGTATTCAAGCCGGGACAATCTTACACGGAATTTCTAGATAAGGAATTAATCGCAGGATTATTCAGGCTGGATGTATTTCAGTCGATGAAGGCACATGTGGCCAAATATTTTCAGCATCCCAAACTAAGGGAACTGATGGAGTTTCCCGTTTTATTCCTCGGTGCCTTACCTGAAAAAACGCCTGCCTTATACAGCCTGATGAATTATGCAGATATCAAAGGCGGTACATGGTACCCGGAAGGAGGAATGTTCAGCATCGTTCATGCAATGTATAAACTGGCATTGGAGTTGGGTGTAACCTTTCATTGTAATGAAAACGTGGAAGAAATCATGGTGAACGATCGCACGGCAAAAAGGATTAAGTGCAGCAACACCAGCACAGGAGAGATACATTTTTGGGATGCGGATGTGGTGATTGCCGGAGCAGATTACCACCATGTAGAAACGCAATTGTTGGATAAAACGTATCGCTCTTATTCAGATGAGTATTGGGAGAAACGTGTGATGGCGCCGAGTTGTTTGTTGTATTATGTAGGATTGAATAAAAAACTGGAGGGCATACAACATCACTCTTTGTTTTTTGATACTTCTTTTGAAGTGCATGGAAAGGAAATTTATAGCAGCAAACAATGGCCCACAGATCCATTATTCTATGTGAGCGCCACATCGGTTACGGATAAAGAAGCGGCACCGGAAGGCTGCGAAAACTTATTTATACTGATACCGGTTGCAACCGGGTTGACCCATGATACGGAAGCCTTGCGTGAGCATTACTTTCAAATGGTCATTCAGCGAATGGAAAAACATTTACAACAATCTATTTCAGACAGTATTATTTATAAAAAATCATTTGCTCACAGCGATTTTATCAGCGAATACAATTCTTTTAAAGGAAATGCGTACGGTTTAGCGAACACTTTACTGCAAACAGCTGTTTTAAAACCTGCATGTCGCAGTAAAAAAGTGAATAATCTTTTTTACACCGGTCAATTAACAGTTCCGGGTCCGGGAGTGCCACCCAGTTTGATCAGTGGCGAAGTGGTAGCAGGGCAGGTGATACAACATTTCGGAACCTGTTGAACAAAGTACTGAACCTTGAAGGGTGCGACGCAACGGAAGATGCCATCATAATCATTAGCTGATAACAAAATTATTCATGCATATGACGAATATGAAACTGTTTGATGAAGTGAGTGAAGACTGCAGTAGGAATACAACGGAGAAGTATAGTACCAGCTTTTCTTCGGCGATTAACCTTTTGCATAAAGACCTTCGTACACCCATTTATAATATTTACGGATTTGTTCGTTTCGCAGACGAGATCGTTGATACGTTTCATGATCATAATAAAGCTGCGTTACTGGCCTCTTTCAAACAGCAAACCTATGAAGCGATACAGCAACGCATCAGTTTAAACCCTATACTGCACAGCTTTCAGCTAACTGTAAATCAATATAATATTGACCTGGATTTGATAGAAGCTTTTCTGCATAGCATGGAAATGGATCTTGAAAAAAGGGTATATAATAAAGCGGGTTACGAGGAGTACATTTATGGAAGTGCAGAAGTGGTAGGATTGATGTGTCTTTATGTTTTTTGTGAAGGAGATAAAAAATTATACGAACATTTAAAACCTGCAGCCAGAAGTTTAGGTGCCGCTTTTCAGAAAGTGAATTTCCTGCGAGATGTGAAGGCCGATTTTGAAGGATTGAACAGGATGTACTTCCCGGGCTGTGATTTTAGAAACTTTACATACGCCGATAAAAAATTGATTGAAACAGACATACAAAAAGATTTTGATGATGCATATGCAGGTATCCTGCAGTTGCCTATGAAAGCAAGGTTTGGCGTGTATGTTGCATATAAGTATTATGCTTCGTTGTTTAATAAAATAAAAAAAGTAAAACCTCAGCGTATTCTGCAGGAACGAATCCGTATCCCGGATTATGGAAAAATATTCATTCTTGCCAAGGCGGGCATAAGAAGCCAGTTGAATCTTTTATAAAATTTAACCCTTCTGCAAAGAGGGGTTTTTTATATTACGCTGTTATTTCTTTTCTTTGAATCAATCGTAAAGAAATTGTATGGAATCGGTAATCCTTGTGGACGAATTTGATAATGAAACGGGCCTGATGGAGAAAATGGAAGCACATGAAAAGGCCATGTTGCACAGGGCTTTCAGTGTTTTTATTTTTAATAAGGATGGTGAT
Organism: Bacteroidota bacterium; assembly: GCA_028875875.1. Taxonomy (GTDB): domain Bacteria; phylum Bacteroidota; class Bacteroidia; order Chitinophagales; family Chitinophagaceae; genus JAGWUV01. The sequence continues at coordinate 55,258 of JAGWUV010000017.1, read as the reverse complement.
ATGTTGTTACAGCAGCGGGCACTAACAAAATATCACAGCGGTGGTTTATGGACGAATGCCTGTTGCAGCCATCCTCGTTCAGGAGAAACAACCCTTCATGCAGCGATAAGGCGTTTACAGGAGGAAATGGGATTTAGTACAGCGTTGGAAAAAGTATTCGATTTTATTTATAAAGCAGGCTTTGATAACGGGTTAACAGAGTATGAATTTGATCATGTATTTGCAGGAACGTATGACGGACCGGTACAAGTAAATGAAGCGGAAGTGCAGGCCTATCAATATCGGTCAATGGAAAACATTTATGCTGATCTGATGGTCGAAAAGCATCACTATACTGCCTGGTTTGCCATTGCATTTCCTAAAGTATACGACTGGTGGAAAGAAAATAAGATTTCCGCATAAGCATCTGACATTTTACGATACATTTTATCATGGATAAAGAAGCTCGAGCCATTGTGATAGGTGCCGGTGTAGCCGGTCTTGCTGCTGCTATAAGGCTGGCAGTGCAAGGGTTCCGGGTAGATGTATATGAGAAGAACAACTATCCCGGAGGCAAGCTAAGTGCCTTTGAACTGAATGGATACCGCTTTGATGCGGGTCCTAGTTTGTTTACACAACCTTCCAATATAGAAGAATTATTTGTACTGGCGAATGAACCCATAGAATCCTATTTTCAATATAGTTCTTTACCGGTGGCCTGCACTTATTTTTATGAGGATGGTACAATGCTTAGTTCATTTACAGAGGCAGAAAGATTTGCCAAAGAACTTCATGAAAAAAATGGGGAAGATGTATCTGCTGTAATGAATTACCTGAAAAATTCGGAACAGTTGTATAATAATGTAGGTAAGCTTTTCCTGGATCATTCTTTACACCAGGTTAGCACTTTACGGGCTCCGGGTATTGGTAAAGCCTTGCAAACAGTGCGTTTTAAACATGTTGCACAGAGCATGCATTCGTTCAATAAGCAGCAGTTCAGATCCCACAGAACCGTTCAATTATTCAATCGCTATGCAACTTATAATGGTAGCGACCCCTACCAGGCACCCGCGATGTTAACATTGATCCCTCACCTGGAACATAATGAAGGAACTTTTTATCCTAAAGGAGGAATGATCGCTATTACAGAAGCGTTGTATCAACTGGCTTTGAAGAAAGGGGTGCGCTTTTATTTTGAATCCCCGGTGGAAAGGATCATTCAATCCGGTCATAAGATACAGGGTGTTGTTGTGAAAGGGGAACATAAATATGCATCTGTGGTTGTGAGTAATATGGATGTATACTTTACTTACAAGCACCTTCTTCAAAATGAGGCTAAAGCAGCAGGTATTCTGAAGCAGGAACGCAGTAGCAGTGCTTTGATTTTCTACTGGGGAATACAGCGCAATTTTGCTTCTTTAGGATTACATAATATCTTTTTCAGCGCAGACTACCAGGCTGAGTTTGAACATATCTTCAGCTTGAAAAAAGTGTATAACGACCCAACCGTTTACGTTAATATTACTTCGAAATGTGAGCCCGGAATACAGGCTCCGCCCGGAAAAGAAAACTGGTTTGTAATGGTGAATGTGCCTGCGAATAGCGGGCAGGACTGGAAGCAAATACAAACTGAATGCAGGACAGCCGTGATACAAAAACTGAATCGTTTATTGAAGACCGATATTGCGCAATTGATTGAAGTAGAAGAGCATTTAGACCCAGTGACGATTGAAAGCAAAACCGCTTCTTACATGGGATCTTTATACGGAACCAGTTCCAACTCGAGAATGGCGGCTTTCTTACGGCATCCCAACTTTTCTTCGGCATTGAAAGGATTGTATTTTGTGGGCGGCAGTGTGCATCCCGGCGGCGGTATACCTTTATGCCTGCGCAGCGCTAAAATTACCAGTGAACTGATCAGAAAAGATCTTCAAAGAAAATAAGATGAAGCAATCATTCAAAAATGCCATCGCCTTGTCTATTGCTTTGTTGTTTCACATCAGCGGCTTTATTGGTATTGTGTTTACACCGTATAAGGAATGGTTCATTCAGCATACGCCGTTGAATTTATTATTAATGTTTCTGCTGCTGTTATTCACACAAAAAAAGTACAACAAACCATTTTTTGTTTTTGCAGTCGCCTGCTTTATTACAGGGTTGATCGCTGAAATGATTGGTGTAAATACCGGTTGGTTGTTTGGTAATTATGCCTATGGTGAAGTAATGGGAATACAATGGCTCGGTGTTCCTCTGCTCATTGGTATCAACTGGTTTGTAGTTGTGTTTTGCTCAGGTAGTATTATGTTTCAATTACAGACGTTTATTGAGAACAAATATGCAGCTTCCGGTTTGCAGTTATCACCAGCAGTAAAGCGGGCTTCTTTGGTCATTGATAGTGCCCTGCTCGCTACTTTTTTTGATTTTATTATGGAACCCGTAGCCATGCGATTGGGTTTTTGGCAGTGGAAGAATGCGTTTGTTCCTTTGTACAATTATGTGTGCTGGTTTGCGATCAGTGCGTTGTTATTATGGCTGTTTGGCAGGCTTTCGTTTGATAAGAAGAACTATTTTTCTATACACCTGTTAATTATACAATTACTATTTTTCCTTGCATTAAGAATATACTTATGATCTGGATATATCTTTTGGTTACCTTATTTACTTTCAGCCTGATGGAAGGCATCACCTGGCTTACGCACCGATATGTGATGCATGGTTTTTTGTGGTACCTGCATGAAGATCATCATAAGCCTGCTGGTACATGGTTTGAAAAGAATGATGCATTCTTCCTCATTTTTGCTGTACCCAGCTGGTTATGCATTATGCTGGGATTGCAGCATCAAAATTATTACGCAGCAGCAATAGGATTTGGAATTGCTTTATATGGTCTGGCTTATTTTATTGTGCATGAGATCATCATTCACCAGCGTTTTAAACTCTTTACCAGGAGCAATAACAGGTATATTAAAGCTATACGATGGGCTCATAAAATGCATCATAAACATTTAGGCAAAGAACATGGTGAAAGTTTCGGTATGCTGATCGTTGCTAAAAAATACCGGGATAAAATAAAACGGGATGAAGCGTTGCAGGCTACTTCTGAAATAAGTTCTTAAGACACTTCCTTCAACCACTTCTTATCGTTGAAACCAACTTACGATTATATTATCACAGGCAGCGGATGTGCCGGTTTAAGTTTACTGATGCGTATCCTGCTGGAACCATCATTAAGCAAAAAGAAAATACTTGTAATTGACCAGGCTGAGAAAAATAAGAACGACAGAACCTGGTGCTTCTGGGAAGAAGAGCCAGGCTTGTTCGAACCAATAGTACATCACCGCTGGAATACATTTCATTTTAAGGCTACCCATCATGCAGATACCTTATCTATTAGGCCTTACCAGTATAAGATGATCCGGGGAGAAGATTTCTACCGGCATGTATTATCCTACGCCACATCCTTTCCCAATGTGTATTTCCTGAATGAGCGTGTGCTTAAAGTGTATACTGAAGGTGATAAAGGTATTGTAGAAACACAGAATGGCATCTATGCCGCAGCTTACGTGTTCAATTCCATTTTATTTGGGGATTTGTCTGCACAGGTTCGTGCACAAAAGAAATATTTATTGTTGCAACATTTTAAAGGATGGGTCATTGAAACTGCAACGAATTGTTTTGATGCGGATACTGCTACTTTCATGGACTTCTCCGTTAGTCAGCAGTACGGCACTACGTTTATGTATGTATTACCGGTTGCACCTAATAAAGCATTAATAGAATACACTTTATTTACGGAGCAATTATTACCAAAGGAGGCCTATGATCAGGCGCTGCAGGCGTATATTGCCAACCAACTGAATATAAACGATTATACCATCCTGGAAGAAGAAACCGGTATTATTCCGATGACGAACTTTTCATTTCCCGGTCATGAAGGTAAAATAATCAATATCGGGATTGCCGGCGGGCAGGCAAAAGCCAGCAGCGGTTTTGCTTTTCAGCAGATACAAAGAAAAACAGCTGCCATTGTTCAATCGCTTGTACAACGGCATCATCCTATTGTGAAAGAGACGCTGGCAGATAAAAAATTCCGATGGTACGATGCTACTTTATTACATGTACTACATTATCAAAAGATGCCGGGCGATAAAGTGTTTACTTCTATCTTTCAAAAAAATGATACGGTAGCGATACTTCGTTTTCTGGATAATCGCAGTGATCTATTGACAGATCTGAAAATCATGAGCACCGTTCCTATGCATATATTTTTACCCGCAGCGCTGAAAGAGATATGGTAAAATAGCAGTACTTACAATATGTTATTCTAGCTGTTTTCTTTTGTACTAACGCAGAAATAATTGTAGACCTTCCAGTATAGGATAGGTTAGAGGAGATTAGGTTATTAAAGCATTAGTTCACAGTTTTTATATACATTTCTAAAATAGTCCAACAAATAAATAGTATAACACCTATAATTAAGAAATTGAATTGCCATCTACTAAAATCTTTTGATTTTTTCATGAAAGCTGCGTATGAATCAATTGATTTATAATAGTCTTCTTTGCTGATTTTGGTGGTGAGATTATATTGAGTCATTGTGCTTAAATTTGTTTCTGTTGCATTATTTTTATTTTTTATACAATTGCAACCTGAATAAAAACTAATACCCCAGCACAATACAGATAATCCTAATGGAATTAGGCTATAACTAAGCGGCCTATTATCTACTTTTTGAATTGAAAAACCAATTGCTGCTCCTGCAGCAGCTAATAAAAAATATACATATTTATCAACTGCTTCAAAATGTCGTTTCGTTAACTCGGTAGTCTTATCATCAGACATTTATAAAAATGTATTGATTAGATATGAATGAATTAAGTGTATTAAATCCTACATGAAAAAAATGTAGAATAGATTTATAAGAAAGTGGCCTCGCCAGGAATCGAACCTGGATCTGGAGCTTCGGAAACTCTTATACTATCCATTGTACTACGAGGCCAATAGCTGCAAATATATCTTCTATCTTTTTATTTTTTCAATAAATCAGGTGCGGCCTGGCTTCTGCTTGCCCTGCATGCGTTACCGTAACATATTCCGGTCTGAATACTTTCAGATGATCGGCACCTCCATAGGATAAGGCTGACCGAATACCATCCAGCAATCCCTCTACCACAAACTTCACACCTCCTTTGAACGGTATAATGGTAGATTCCCCTTCCACGTTTCGCTGCTCCTGGTTATGGGCCATCTTTGTTTCCAGCGATGCGGCACCGCGGTAGCGTTTAAACAAGCCATTGCTTTTTTCGATGATCTGTCCGGGTGCTTCCTTCGTTCCGGCGATCAGCGAGCCTAACATAACAGAGGAAGCACCAAGGGCCAAAGCTTTGGCAATATCGCCACTTGTTCTGATACCTCCGTCGGCAATAACAGGTAATCCGGTTACGGCCAGAATATCCTGCAGGCAGGTAACATTAGGCACACCAAAACCCGTTTTCAGTCTGGTTGTACATAAAGAACCACCACCCACACCTACTCTTAATCCATCAGCTCCCCAATTTTCCAAATCTTTTGCGGCTGTTGCGCTGGCAATGTTTCCGGCGATAATGTCTACATGGCCCGGTAATATTGATTTCAGTTTTTCGATAGCATGCTTTACATTTTCATGATGACCATGTGCTACATCTATCAGTATGATATTTGCACCTGCTGCAGTTAGTGCCAATGCTCTTTCTGCATAATCGCCGTTAGCACCTGTAGCTGCCACAATGGGAATGGGAACAGGATGTGTGGTAAGATGTTCGAAAGATTGTTGCCAATGATGCAATGTAGTTTCTTTCCGTAAAGCCTGTACCGTATGTGTTACCTGTTTTGCCTGCTCCTCAATACGCATGAAACGGTGGATACAACCTGCTCCACCACTTTCAGCCAGGGCAATGGCCATTTCACTTTCACAAACCGTGTCCATACAGGATGCGATCAACGGAACACATAGTTGGTAACGTTTCGTAAGAAATGTATTGAGTTGTATATTTTTTCTGGAAGAAACGGTTGAATAAGACGGTATCAATTGAATATCATCGTAGGTTAATGCCTGTTTGCTCATGATTGTTTTTACCCTTAAGTTACGATAAAAGCAAGTGGCCCTTTAGGATGATTTATGCACCTTATTTTCCGAAAGCGGCAATATTGCTGCTGAATATTTTAACGGCAATGGCCAACAGGATCACGCCAAAAAATTTACGTACGGCCAGTAATCCGCCTTTACCCAACGCTTTTTCTATGTATTGCAATGCTTTAAGAACTATGTAAATAACAGCGAGGTTAATGATGATGCCTGCCAATATATAAGATTCATCGTAGTTGGCTTTGAGCGACATTACCGTTGTTAATGTTCCTGAGCCTGCAATTACAGGAAAGGCAATGGGCACAACGGTTCCGGAATGGCTATCACTATCGCTTTTAAAAATTTCATGGCCTAAAACCATTTCCAGTCCTAATAAAAAGATAACGATAGAACCACCAACTGCAAACGACCTGATATCTAACCCGAGGATTCTTAAAAAGCCCTGCCCGAAGTATAAGAACAAGATCATCAGTGCCCCTGAAACTATTGTTGCTTTGGTAGATTTGATACCGCCCATTTTATCTTTCAGTGAAATGAGTAAAGGGATAGAACCTACTATATCTATTACGGCAAATAGAGTAAAGGTGACAGTGAGCAGCTCGTTGATGTTGATAGCCATAGCAGCAGCTTTCTACAAAAATAAAAACATCCCGCAGCTACGGGATGTTTTTTGCAATTAAATTATAGAACTCAAAATTTGAAATGTTGCTTTCGCAAGAAAGCATATTCCTGTTGCAGTGCCTGTAAGCAATCTTTACATAAACAATCTGCATATTTATTTTCTATGTATATCCTTTCCTCATAGGTCAGTTGTACCTGGCTGCATTGGCATTCCAGTATATTGCCCAATTTGCATTCAAATCCTTTTTGGCAACGGGGGCAATATATATACTCATGATGAGGCATGGATTCATTCATTTGAAATCATTGTTAAAACTGGAAAGTAATACCACCATTGATCATAAATGGTATAGAGTTATAACCATATACGTCGAAGAATTTTTTATTGGTGATATTTTGTGCATCTACAAAAAACTTCACACTTGTATTCAGCTTGTATTCGGCATAAGCACTTAATAATGTATAAGCAGCAAGACTTACATCTGCGGCCTGGTATCCTCCAATATCATAACGGCTGCTCACATATTTTCCACTCACACTTACATACAAAGCATTGGAGAACTGGTAGCCGGCCTGGATATTTACATTGTGTTTAGGCCTTCTTAGCAGATAGTTATAAGTAACGGTATCCTGGTTGGTTTTCCTGTTCTGAGAAGTTTCCTGCCCGGCAAGATAAGTATAATTGGCTGTGATATTCAGATGCGATAAAGGCTTGGCCGTTACTTCCAGTTCAATTCCTCTGACAATTTGATTTACGTAATTGAAGTATTTATACGTAATATAATTGTAGTCAATTCCATTGTCTATATTCCTGTAAAAGAAAACCAGTCTTGAGTTTATTTTATTGTGTGATTGCTGAATACCTACCTCGTAGTTAACAGACTCTTCCGGCTTTAAATTGATATTGCCACTATAGGTATCGTATAACTGGTAAATGCTTGGTGCTTTAAAACCTGTAGAAATACTACCCATCAATCTCCAGTGTGTATTGATATTGTATGATGGATTGAAAGTATAGGTGCTGTTGTTGCCATAGCGTGAATGGTTGTTTATCCTTCCGCCCAAATCCGCATGCCACTTGCCATTGGTAGAAGCGGCAATAATAGAAGCATATGCAGAATATTGGTATAAAGAGGAGTCTTTATTGGGAGATGATCCCCATGCAGAAGAATTATAGGCTCCATCCATAGAGGCATAACGAAAATCGTTTCCTACTAAAGCCGTAAAATTTTTACTGATCTTATAAGATGCATACAACTCATAAAAATTAGTAAAGCCTCTGTAGTCTATCGTTGTATAAGTACTTCCTCCCGTTGAGTAGTTATCATCATAGTGCCGTGTTGATTTACTGTATTGATAGTTACCTGTAATACTCAGCGCTGACTTTTTATATGTAAATCCTGTTCCCGTGAAGAAGGCGGTGTTATTTAAGAAGTAATTACGTTTATCAGTAAACGGACCAGCATCAATATCAGCCCTGTAGTTACTGTATTGTACAAAGGTTTTAATGCTTAACGCAGGTGTGGCCTGGTATTGTAATGAGGTATTGGTTACGTTGCCTTTATAACCGTCTGCATCAAAATTATTTTTACCGGTACTATCATACGCAGCAGAAAAACCATCTGTTTTCAATTGTGAGAAGCGGGTGGTATAAGTAAGCTTTCCCACTTTTCCATACAACTGAATATTATTTCTTGAGGTGTTTTTATTTCCCATACTTACCGTTGCTTTTCCATTGAAAGCTTTAGTAATATCTTTCTTTGCGGTAATAATGTTTACAACACCTCCAATAGCGTCACTGCCATATAGAGTTGATTGGGCACCCTTGCATACTTCAATTCTTTCTACATCATTGATTGAAAATAAGTTCAGGTCAAAGTCGTTATTGATCTGCGATGGGTCATTCACAGGAATGCCATCCATCAGCACTAATGTTCTTCCTGCTGATGCACCACGCATATAAATGGTTTGCACGGAGCCTGCATTTCCGTAAGCACCGTTAATGGTTATACCTGCCAGTTCGTTCAATAATTGTGGAAGACTTTTACTACCTGCTTTTTCAATCTGTTCTTTGTTGATAACGGTAATTACCTTGCCTGTAGCGTTTTGCTTTTGTTCAATCTTGTTAGCAGTTACAATTACTTCCTGTAATTGCTTGCCATGCAAAGTGTCTTCTTGTGCGAATGCGATACTGCTTACAGATAGCAGTGAAAAAAGGAGCTTTAATTTTTTGCTCATTGTTTAAGTTGTTTGAATGATGTAACAATGAGCTTCCAGGAAAATAAAACGGAGAAACATAAACGGTTGCTGCAGTCAACCTTTTACATTCCATGCTTTTCACCCGAAAGCCGTGAATGAAACCTTGTACAAGGCAGGTCTTCTGGCTCATGCTTTGCAGAACTCCTTCCCATTGATCAGTTGTACTTTTTACATCAACAGTGGAATATTTGTTCTGCATTTGTCAATAAAGCATATCGACTGCATTTACAGCTACGGGGATAGCTCCTGGTTCTAACAGGATTCCCTTTTAATCTTCCGGGTGATGGTAGTGTAACCGGCAACAGTATTGCATTTCGGCACCTGTTGCGTCGCACACTTCAACGTTCTCAACGTTGTTTCAGCATCACCTTTCCGAACCAAGTACGCCGCAAATGTATTCATTCAGGCGTATTGTTCAAATCTATTTGTTCACCTCGGTTAAAAACTACAACAAATAAAAAGGCCTGCTTAAAAGCAGGCCTGGCCGAAAAAACCGAACGTTTGCTACTACTTAGTATCGTTAGTGGCTTTCATTTTTTTCTCCCTCATCTTTTTTACACCATAACCTATTCCGCCGGCAATTAAAATAGATAATCCGCCGTCGATAGGAGCATCGGAAGGTGTATCAGTCCATCCATCAATTTGTGCATTAGCCGCAATGGCAGTAGTGGTAAGAATGGAAAAAGCAAGAAGCATTCGTACGATATATTGTTTGGTTTTCATAATTAATAATTTTATACTGATAAAAGTTGTTTTCATGTGGAATAGTGTTACTGCTTGATGATTTTTTTCACTGATCTGTTGCCATGAACATCATTTACTTCAAGCATATAGATACCAGGCTCCAAACCACCAACATTTAATGTGAGTTGTGAAGTGGTATTGTTTTCTGTTTTCTTCAACAAGCTGGTTACACCTTTATAATCGATCATTCTTACAAAGGCGATAGGTGTATTAGCTGTAATGAATAGTTCGCTGATTACCGGGTTAGGATAACTGTTTACGGCAACACTATTATTATTCTCATTACTAACTGAACCTGTTTTAAGTGCGGCAGATCTGAATATAACAGCAAATCTTTCACTACCCTGGCTTGCAGGATCAGCGGGGTTAACGGTAAAGTTGTATGTAGGCTGATCATTAATTAACTGCACTGTATTCAGGTAACGGTCAATCAGGAAAATATCGGCAAAATGCTCTTTATCAAATTCAGAGAAGTTCAGCTGATAAGTACTGTTAGCGACGGCTTTGATATTGAGTGCAACAGTATCATTCACAAAGTTTTCATTCCTGGTCTGAATAGCTAATGCAGTTTTGTTCTCTTTTAAAGATTGAATAAAATGTGAACCTTCATTCAAGCTTTTTGAATCCCATGTATTGTTATAACTATTACTTTTCTTCACTTGTGTACTAAACCTGATCACTACTTCATCAATATGCTTCCTGTTATTATCTGCCAGTTCAATGCGGAGGAGTTTATTCCATAATGGCTTATCACCAGTACCAAAAATTCCGAATTGAGCGGTGGATGTTTTGTGTGATTCATTGAACGTGATGCTGCTTACCGGGGCTGCACCATTTTGAATAAAGAAGCTTTGTCCGCTGGCAATGATGCCACCATTTGCATATCTTGAAGGGAAATTGGTAAGTGTGCCTGCATTGTAATTGCTATATACACCGGCCGCATTATTAGGATAGTAGGTCCAATACTGGTTATTTAACCCTGTGTTATCTGAGAGGAATGCAGAAAAGTCGATCTCACTTGGATAAGGGTTGCCAATAAAATTAAAGCCATCTGCTGCAGTTTGGGTAAGTGTTTTTATAAACTGTCCTTGTACTACACCACCTGTGCTGCTTAATGTAACATCTGTGCTTGCTGCAGGAGGATTATCGTAGAGTAAGGCACAACCCTGCAGGTTTCTATCGCCTCTGATCAATACCCTGTAACCGTCTCCGGCTTTCAGGTAATTATTGTTTTTTGTACCGGCAATCGGTGTCCATTTACTACCTGATGGTTGTGTATCATCATAGTAAAGAATAGTATTAATATTAGCACCGGAAGCATCAAATCCATTGCTGTTCAACGTTGGTTGGCTGTTACTGCTTCCATCACTACAGGTGATACCTCCGGTTCCGGGGCCTGTAATATGAATTTGCTTTTGCCATGTGTAGTTAAAAGTCGCTTTAGAAGTATCGGAAAGAGGTGCAGCAAGGAACCAAAACCTTCTATTCCCATAACTGCTTGTTCCTGTACCTGTTAATGTTTTAACCATTCGTTGTACACTTACATCGCCCTTGATATAGCCACCGGTATTGTTGCCTGTTGCTATTCTTGCTGTTCGGCCATCGATCACAGACATCAGTGTAAGACTATTGTTAGTGTTTAATACACCACTAGTAACTGTTAATGTGCCATAGATATTCAGGTTCTTATGTGTAAGAATAGGGCTTGCACCACTGTTATTAATGGTTAAGTTGGTTAAACTACTATCGATAAATAATGTATCTGTAAAAGCGCTGTTAAGTACCAGGGATGAAGCTCCCCATGCGAGAAAGTGATTATTTGCACTTAAGGTGCCATTAATGGTAAGCACATGTCTGTTTAAGCTAAGTAAAGCATCCGTTCCAAAATTCAGGTTGCCTACCGTTGCATCCTGGCTTAGTGCAGGGTAATTGCTGAGTGATCCGGGAATATCAATATCGGCGCCGGATACCGGAACGGAATTATTAGACCAGTTACCGGGAGTTGACCAATCTGCGGATATTGCACCAGTCCATGTGATGGTAATGGAATTATAGTTGATAACAGCCTGTGTTTGTGTACTGGTGCCATTTTTAATTGCATTGCCATCTATCGTAGCTGTAAAGGTACCCGAACCACCTGTGAGCGGCGCTGTTACTGTTGCAGAATAAGTACCGTCGTTATTGTCTGTTACAGTACTGATATTACCTGTACCTGAGGTTTTGGTGATTATAACAGTTGCTCCACCAGTTGTTAATGGGTTGCCATAAGTATCTTTAGCTATTACGGTAAGTACTTGTGTGCTGGTGCCATCGGCAGGAATAGTTGCTGTGGTGGGTGATAAAGTAGATTGTGATGCGTCAGCTACAGCTAACAGCAATTTAGCTGCTAAAGAAGTGTTGGTAGCTACACTTGCATTCGAAACTTTATCTGCCGAAATATTTGTACCTCCATTGGCTGAATTAACTGTTACGTTTGCCCAGGCAGTAGGAAAGAAAAATAAGGATAGCAAAAAGCTACTCCATACTTTCATTTTGTAGTGGGTGACACATCTAAAGCCCTGATGATATTTGGGCATACGATAGGAGGTAACATTCTTTCTCATAAAAAATGTATTAAGTGAATTGAATAGGCTTATTTGTATGTTATTTGGTTTACCGGCTTATTCAGTAAATGAATCAGGAGGAGTGGTAGTCGGGAAATCAATAATTCCATTGATCAATAGATACGAACTGTTGTAAAACAGTTAGCACTGTAATTACCGTAGTTAAAACCTTGTTCACAATATCCTTTACTACAACTTGTTGGGTAAGTATTAGTAAACAGTTTGTATCCTGAATAATGAAGCATAAAACTACATGTGTTCAATTATTTTAGCGCTGATGCTGATCAGTGATATTACTGATTGTGATCAGGAAGAGAATTTTTAGTATATGACGAAATTGAAGCCACTACTTATTTTCAAGCTGCATTTCTTATGGATTAAATATAAATGTTCACGATTAGGGGTTTATGATGATCAGAAAAGAGGAGTGCTTTCAAAGGATCATATGAGTTGTAGATAGGTGATAGGCCAGGTAAAACAAATGGCCGCCTAGAAAAGCGGCCAGATTGATTATACAAACCGGTTCTTTTCAAAAAAGAACCTTCCCCCTTACGATTTTATTTGCCTGCTTTATTGCTGATCTTATTTGTATTGTGGAATTGGTCTTACTTCTTTCTATCTATCACAGTTTCTGTTGTGGCAAGCAGGCGTATTTTTTATAAATGAAGAATACAAAGATGATACTTTAAATAACAGCCATCAACTGCTAAAAATAGTAATATTTATATTATACAATATTTTTATTGATAGTTAATGCTAATGCTTCACCTAAAGAATGTACCTGTAATTTTTCGTATATTTTTTTGATATGAGCGTTTACTGTAAAATAGCTGATGTGTAATTCTCCGGCGATCATTTTATAACTCAATCCATCTGCTAAATGTTTCAGTACTTCTTTTTCCCGGTTGGTTAAACCATACTCAGCATTAGCCTGGTTTTTTTTCGAATTGAAATAGTTCATCACTTTAAGTGCTACGGTGGGAGACATTACACCTCCACCATTAAATACGTCTTCAATATTCTGAATAATTTTTTCAGCACTGGCATTTTTTAGTATCAATCCCTCGATGCCAATAGATAAAGTATCAAATATTCTGGAATCTTCTTCCAGCGAGGTTTCTACAATAATTTTTATAGTAGGATTGAGTTGTTTGATTTTCTGAATTCCTTCTATACAAGTGGCTAATGGAGCATCAATATCCAGTAGTAAAATATCAGGCATTAAAAAGCCTACCTGCCCTATTGCTTCCTGGCAAGTATCAAATGAACCCACGCATAAAATATTGGGCGAAAGCGAGAGTAAAGATGTTAAGCCTTTTCTTCTTTCATCACTACTATCATAAACAATTACTTTAATCATATACTCGGTTTTAGTACGCAAATAATAGCTTCTTCATTCCGGTGGAATGATTTTTTGCAGGATTAATGTTTGAATCAATATAAGCCATGTTAAAGCCAATCGCTATCACATAGCTTATCTATTTTTTATCTTTTTCTAAGCGATATGTATTTATCACATACCACGATTTTTCTACGGGTCTGCACATATTGAGATCCATCAATCCATGTGCATTGAGGAGGGAAAGGACTTTGATAATCATAAGCATACAGTTAAACTCAGTTAGTGTTATTCGGTTTTAGGGTTATAACTATTTTCTTCTGTATGAAATATTTTCCAGCGATTCTTAGTGACAGGTCTATTCAATTTATATCCGATTCTAATAGATTGAAAGGGTAATAGAATTACCTTTCAGCGGATTGGATAGCAGCATAGGAGTAGTAGAAATGCTACAACTTGTAGCAATATTTAAAATTAATTAAAAAAAACATTTTCTTCCTTTATTTTAATTTTTTTTTTGTGAAAAAGGATTTTAGATAAAGTTTGATTAAAAATTTAAACTATTATCTTACAACACAACCTCCATCAATAACTAATTCTTCTCCTGTTATGAAGGAAGCTTCATCGGAAGCAAGGTATAAAGCGCCATAAGCTATTTCAATTGATGCTGCAACGCGGCCCTGCGGAGACATGTTTTTAATACTTTCCTGCATAGCAGGATCTCTTAAAATATCTTCTGTCATTGGTGTTAATACTGCTCCCGGGCATATGGCATTCACCCTTATATGATCCGGTGCCAGTGTAACAGCAAGGTCTTTTGATAACATCAGTAAACCTCCTTTAGAAGAACTGTAGGCTGTACCGTTACCTCCTACTATACCTGCTATAGAAGCAATGTTCACAATAGCGCCACCTCCGTTTTTTTTCATGTAAGGTATACAGGCTTTGCATCCTAAGAAGGGACCGGTTAGGTTAATGGAAATTACTTTATCCCAAAGTTGTTTAGTGGTATGTTCGCAATCTACAAAGCCGGGAAATACACCAGCATTATTGATAAGGATATCGATCTTCCCAAATAAGCTGTATGCCTTTTCTACGATATTCTGCCAATCGTTTTCGCTGGTAACATCATGCCTGGCATATTCAATTGCTAATCCTTCTTTTTTAGCTTCCTGTACCCATTGCTTAAGAATATCATCCTGCACATCAGTAGCCAGAATTTTAGCGCCTTCTTTTGCAAAGAGCATAGCTTCTGCAGCTCCCATGCCACCCGCCGCACCGGTAATGATGGCCACTTTATTGGTAAGCCTGCTCATGATCAAATTTTTTTAAGGGTTAATACACAGCACTCATTTCTGCTTTCCTGATATTTTCAATTCCTTTCAGCAATGCATCAGGGTTAAAAGAAATACTATCTATTCCTTCTTCTACAAGAAACTGTGCAAATTCCGGGAAATCGCTTGGGGCCTGGCCGCAGAGGCCAATTTTAGCACCTGCTTTTTTTGCTCTGTCGATCATCATCGCAATCATCTCTCTTGCCGCCTCATTCTGCTCACTGAACAAACTGCTGATGATAGCCGAATCCCTATCAATACCTAGTGTTAATTGAGTAAGGTCATTCGAGCCTATAGAGAAGCCATCAAATAGCTGTGCAAACTTTTCGGCAAGGAGTACATTGCTGGGTATCTCAGCCATCACATATACTTCAAGATTATTTACGCCTTGCTCCAGTCCGTAATGTTTCATTACCGCCAGTACCTGGTTCCCTTCTTCTAATGTTCGGCAGAAAGGTATCATCACTTTTACATTGGTTAACCCCATCTCATCCCTTACTTTTCGCAATGCATCACACTCTAGTTTAAAACCCTCACGGTATAGTTCATTGTAATACCTTGATGCACCACGAAAACCGATCATTGGGTTTTCTTCTTTGGGTTCAAAATCCTTTCCACCGATAAGGTTGGCATATTCATTCGTTTTAAAATCGCTCATTCGTACAATTACATCTTTCGGATAAAATGCGGCTGCTATGGTAGCTATACCTTCCGCCAGCTTATCTGTAAAATATTTTCCTTTATCAGGATAATGATGGGTGAGCTCTTCTATCTTTTGTTTGATGGTTTCATCTTTCAGTTCATGAAACTTTACTAACGCCATCGGATGAATTTGAATGGCGTGTGTGATGATGAATTCAATTCTCATCAAACCCACACCATCATTGGGATAGAAGGAAAGCTGGAAGGCTTTGTCAGGATCACCTGCTATCAGCATTACTTCAGTTCCTTCCGGTTTCTGGATATTGGAGAAATCAATTTCAGTAACGGTATAATCAACCTTTCCTTTGTATACAAATCCTGTTTTTCCCTCACAACAGGAAACTGTAATCAATTCGCCATCTGTTATTTTTTCGGTAGCGTCTTCACATCCCACAATGGCAGGAACACCCAATTCCCTTGCTACAATAGAAGCATGGCTGGTTCTTCCGCCTTTGTTGGTAATGATGGCTGCCGCATTTTTTAAAATGGGGTCCCAATCCGGACTGGTAAGATCCGTTACAACAATCTCACCTTCCTTTAACTTGTATGCTTCGTTGGGTGAATATAAAATCCTTGCTACACCTGTAGCAATCTTAGCGCCGATGGCATCGCCTTTGGCGAGCACTGTACCTTTGTTAATTAATTTATATTCCTTCTGAATCAAAGGGTTTTTTTGCGAATGCACTGTTTCGGGCCTTGCCTGAATGATAAATAATTCATTGGTAAGGCCATCTTTTGCCCATTCTATATCTATGGGTTTATTGTAATGCCTTTCAATGATTAATGCCCAATTGGCTAATTGTGTTATTTCATGTTCATTCAATACATAACTCAGTTGTTTTTCTTTGGGTGTGGAAATGTTCAACAGCGGACTATCTTCATCATTGCCATAAATCATCGTCTTGGCTTTCTCACCTAATTTTTTCTGGATGATAGCATTCTTACCTTGAATCAGTGTAGGTTTGAAAACAAGAAATTCATCGGGTATAACAGTTCCTTGTACAATGTTTTCACCTAGTCCCCAAACACCACTCAAATGGATCACATCTCTAAATCCTGATTCAGGTTCGAGGGTAAAACCCACACCGGAACAAGCTTTATCGGCACGTACCATTTTTTGAATCCCAACGGAGAGTTTTACTTTTTCATGTGCAAAACCATTGTCTTCACGGTATTTAATAGCCCTGTTGGTATATAAAGAGGCAAAACATTTTTGAACGGCATGTAGTACCGCATCCGCACCTTTAACGTTCAGGAAAGATTCATGTTGCCCTGCAAAGCTAGCCTGTGGCAGGTCTTCGGCTGTTGCACTGCTTCTTACTGCTACTTCAGCGTCATGTTCGCCGCATAATTGATGATAAGCTGCGATAATGCTTTGTTGCAGCTTTGGTGAGAGTTGAGCATTCAGTAACAGTGCTCTTGCTTTAGCTCCCGTTTCAGTAAGATTGCTGTATTGTTGTTTATCTAATTGCTGCATTAATTGTTGCAGCGGTTGATGCAAAGCATTTTCTGAAATAAAATCATCAAAAGCAAAAGCTGTAGTTGCAAAGCCATTGGGCACTGCAATTCCTGTAATCGATAATTTGGAAAACATTTCGCCCAGCGAGGCGTTTTTCCCGCCTACTGATGCTACATCTGCAATACCTATCTCATTAAAATGTTTGATGTAGGGATTGATTTCTTCAGTCGAGAGGCTGTTCATAGTCGCTGAATTTAGGTAGCTAAGCTACTTGCAATAAGCACGGTAAACAATGATCAGCATCAGTGAAAAAAAATATTTGTAAAAAATGAAATGATAGTAGTAAAAGCTTTCTACAAGCGCTTTAGAAATGATAATGGCCCTACGATGAAGTAAGGCCATTATTAATTTTTAAACAAGCATCTTTCAATAAAAAAGGGAGCCTGTTTTTATCAGAAAACGTTTATTCCAGGTCTCTTGCAATTTCACCGTGATAAACAAAATCCAATCCCTGTTCCTCTTCTTCTGCGGTTACTTTTACCCTTGTGATTTTATTAATCAGCATCAACATTAAATAGGTAAATAAGTACGCATAAACAGAGGTAACTGTAACGGCTAAGAATTCTTTAAAAAAGAAACTGGTGCCGCCGAAAAGTAATCCGTCTGCACCGGATGGATTAACAGCTTTAGTAGCAAATACACCGAGTAATATTGTGCCTGCTACGCCTCCAATACCATGTACCCCCCAAACATCGAGAGCATCATCCCAGCCCATCCTGTTTTTGAGTTTCACAGCCCAGTAACAAACAATAGCACCTAAAATGCCTATTAAAAATGCCATGGGATAAGTTACATAGCCTGCTGCAGGAGTAATAGTGGCCAAACCTGCTACAGAACCGGTAAGTAGTCCTACAAACGTAGGTCGTTTGGGTTCAATGAACCATTCGATGGCTAACCAGGTGATGGCTGCCACGGAGGCCGATAAATCAGTATTAACGAATGATAAGGCGGTAACACTGTTTACCTGCAATTCACTTCCTGCATTAAAGCCATACCAGCCGAACCAGAGTAAAGCCGTGCCTATGGCTACTAAAGGAAGGTTATTAGGCCGTTCATGCTTTACCCTTCTCTCTCCCACAAAAATCACGGAAGCCAAAGCTGCAAAACCAGCGGTGGCATGCACAACAATACCTCCTGCAAAATCAAGCACACCCCATTTGGCCAGTAAGCCATTGCCCCAGATCATGTGTGCGAAGGGATAGTACACCAATATTTGCCAAAAAGTTAAGAAGATAAAAAATGCTTTGAAAGTGATCCTGTTGGCAAAGGCGCCTGTGATTAAAGCGGGTGTAATGATGGCGAACATCATTTGATATGCGATGAAAACGATCTCGGGAAAACGCTTATCAGGTGAGAACAAGGTATCCGGACTAACGCCATGGTAAAATGCTTTATCCAGGTTGCCTATAATTTGTCCTTCTCCACCGCTGAAGCAAAGCGAATAACCAAATGCAAACCACAATACAGAGGTCCAACCCATGGAAACGAAACTCTGTATCATTACATTCAGAATGTTTTTCTTACATGCCAAACCACCATAGAAAAAAGCCAAACCAGGTGTCATTAACATAACTAAACTGGTGGCTAACAACATGAACGCGGTTAATCCGGTATCAAACATGATTTGATTATTTTTTGCAAAAGAACTACAATTTGAATAAATTATTTTAAAATTTCGCTTATTCGTTTGATTTTATCTAAATATTGCGGCGTTTATAAAAATTTATTGTAGATATATAATTGACTGATGTAAAGCTGCATATCCTTTGATCATTTTCTTTTTTAACAAGAAATACATTTGGGAAAAGCCCTGAAAAATTATTAAACAGTTTTCTATCTATTATCGGATTAAACCTGCATCAAATCCACATCAAACCACATTCAAAGTGATGAATTATGTATAGGTTGTGTTGTTATAATGGAATCATTTGCCTGCAAATACGAATCTAACCTGGTTGACGCTGATAAGATTTATTTTATGGCCTGAAGAAAAGCATTCTTAGTGGTAAGGTCTTCCGTAGAAAGGGTTCGGAATTTTAAGGCGAGTTGTTGTTGATTGGAAACAGGCACAGCCTCTGTTCTTTGCTCAGCAACCAGTTGAAAAGAATATTTTTTAAGAAGATCAAGATAAGTTGAGCAAGGCTCCCTGTTAATGTAAAATAATTTTCTGCCTTTCAGTATTTTCCATTCAAGGTCTGAATATTCCCAATGCCCATACCAGGTTGATGCCGATCCCATTGATCCGAAATCTATTTCATGCGATATCATGCCCCCGGGTTTTATCCATTGATACATATGGCTGAATATCTGGTCAAGATTATCAACATGCTCTAATACGGCCTGGGAAAAAATAAAATCAATGGAATTATTAGCAATGATATTTTCATCGTACCACGGAACAATGAATGTGATCATTTTATCCTTTTGTGTATCATCATATGTATGCTGTATGGCATGCTTAATTGCTGCGAGTCTTTCTTCATTCAATAAAAGCGAGAGTTGCTCATCACTAAAAATATGTGAAGGAAAATCATAGCTGTTGAGTAAAGGTCTTATTCCGGGAAATGCCTCACCATCCGGAATAGGAGCTTTCTGCCTGAATAGCACTACAAGCGCTTCAAACACTTCAAGATCTTTGGCTGTATTGCTGTAACGAACAATATCAAGGCCATAGTATTTTTTCGAACCCGATAACAATGCCGCCAATCCTATTCCTAATGAATCTCCGGGGCCAAACTCTGCAATTGTTTCTGGCACTTCAGTCATTCCTTTTTCATATGCAATACATAAATGCCTAAGCCATGCTGAGTAACAGTACCGTGCATTATTGGTACCGCCGGTGCTGGTATGAAACTGATAGAATCTTTCAATTCCGGGTATACTTTTGACGAGTCCTTTAATTAAATAGGTAGCTTTCATAACTCATTATTTACTTTAGACCAAAAAAAGTAGCAGGCATTTATGAATCACTTGTCTGAGAATAGATTGATACGCTTTTGGAAATAAAACATAAAAGATCAATATTGAAATGATAAAAGTCATTTGAACTCATAGTTGCATTTTTTGTTTTTTATTTGCACATGCAAAGTCATTCCCCTCATAAACTTATTATTATTACTGCTCCTTCCGGTGCGGGTAAAACATCTATCACACATTATTTACTACAGAAATATCCGTTACTTTCTTTTTCTGTTTCTGCTGCTACAAGAAATCCCAGGGATGGTGAAAGGAATGGGGTTGATTATTATTTTATGAGTGCGGAAGAGTTCCAGGATAAGATCAGGGAAAATGCTTTTATAGAATGGGAAATGGTGTATGAAGGAAAATATTATGGTACGTTAAGAAGTGAAATAGAAAGAATTTGGGAAGAAGGAAAAACGCCTATGCTGGATATTGATGTGAAAGGTGCCATACATGTGCAGCAACAGTTTCCGCAGCAATGCTTATCCATTTTTATTGAACCGCCCAGTGTGGATGAATTAAGAAGAAGATTGGAAAGCCGTGGAACCGATTCCCCTGAAAATATTGCCACACGTGTGAATAAGGCGAGTTATGAAATTTCATTCAAACATCATTTCAATGTAAATATTGTGAATGATGAGTTGCAGAAAGCCTGCCTGGAAACCGAAACGATCATCAAACAGTTCCTGGGGTGGGAATAAGGTGCGATAAGTGATAAATTACGAGTAATGCATGATGATTAGGGTATTGCTATAGTTTGTTTTTTCATTTTTCACACTTACCTTACGAATGGAAATTCTTCCTACAAAATACATTCCTTGCTTATGCCATTTCCTTTTCAAGATAAAACCGTTTTTATTACAGGTGCCAGTCGTGGTATTGGAAAAGCCATTGCCCTGAAGCTAGCTAAAGAAGGCGCTAATATTGTAATTGCAGCCAAAAGCACGGAAGAAAATCCCAAACTCGGCGGTACTATTTTTTCAGCAGCTGACGAAGTAGCAGCGGCGGGTGGTAAAGCTCTGCCCGTTCAAACAGATATCCGTTTTGAAGAACAAATTCAACAAGCCGTGCAACTGGCTGTTGAGAAATTCGGAGGGATCGATATTGTGATCAATAACGCATCAGCTATTCAACTTACGGGTACAGAACAAACGGAAGTGAAGCGTTTCGACTTAATGCACAGCATCAATGTACGGGGAACTTTCCTGGTTACGAAAACCTGTATCCCTTTTCTTCGTAAAGGCGTCAATCCTCATATCCTTACTTTATCTCCTCCTATACATTTAATCCCTAAGTGGCTCGGACCGCATGTGGCATACACCATGAGTAAATTTAATATGAGTATGATGGCCATGGGCTGGGCAGAAGAGTTTAAACAAGAAGGTATTGCTTCTAATGCATTATGGCCACGAACTACGATCGATACGGCCGCTGTTCGTAATTTATTAGGCGGTGAAGCCCTAGCTAAGATGAGTCGAACGCCGGATATACTGGCCGATGCTGCTTATTTTATTTTAAGCAAAACCAATCTGCAATACACAGGCAACACTTTTATTGATGAAGAAGTATTGGCGAAAGAAGGTATTACTGATCTTTCAAAATATGCAGTGGTTCCGGGCGGACAGTTGTTTACAGATCTGTTTGTGTAGGGAAAAAGAGCGACTGAAAATTCATGCTTTTTTAAAAGGAACAGGTTTTGTAATTCTGTAAATTACAGGCTTACCAAACTACTACGCATGAGAAAATTATCTTTTCTTCTTACCTCTTTTATTTGTTGTTCAGCAGTTCATTTAACGGCGCAGGAAAAAAATCTTAAGAGTGCAGCGGAGTCGCTGAAAGCGGAAGCGATAACTGATATCCAAAACAAGTATAGCGATTATAAAAACATTGCTATGCAAATATGGAATTATGCAGAAGTGGGATACAAGGAAGTGAAGAGCTCGGCTTTACATGAGCAAACATTAAAAGCGGCCGGCTTTAATGTACAAGCAGGTGTTGCTGATATTCCAACTGCTTTTGTTGCAACATACGGAAGTGGTAAACCCGTTATTGGCATTCTTGCAGAATATGATGCATTGCCTGGCTTATCACAGCAGGCAGTTCCTGAGAAAGAATCGGCTGGGAAAAATGCTGGTCATGCTTGCGGCCATCATTTGTTTGGTACAGCTTCTGTTGCTGCTGCTATTGAGTTGAAAAAATTGATAGATGAAAAAAAGATAAGCGGTACAATAAAACTATACGGATGCCCCGCAGAAGAAGGGGGCAGTGGTAAAGTATATATGGTAAGAGCAGGATTATTTAATGATGTGGATGTGGTGATACATTGGCATCCCGGTTCGGAGAATGCGGTTACTTTAACCAGTGCCCTGGCCAATAAATCTGCAAAGTTCCGTTTTCATGGGATCGCTGCACATGCTGCAGCTTCTCCTGAAAGAGGAAGGAGTGCATTGGATGCAGTAGAAGCCATGGATTATATGGTGAATATGATGCGGGAACATATACCGCAGGAAACAAGGATCCATTATGTAATTACCAATGGCGGAAAAGCGCCGAATGTAGTTCCTGATTTTGCTGAAGTGTATTATTATGTTCGTCATCCTAAAAAAGATGATGTAAAATCAATTTTTGAAAGGGTGGTGAAAGCAGCCCAGGGTGCAGCATTGGGAACAGAAACAACAATGGATTATGAAGTGATTGGTGGTACACATGATTTATTACTGAATAAAACACTGGCGGAAGTGATGCAGAAAGATTTGGAAAAAGTAGGTGGTGTGCAATACACCGATGATGAAGTAGCCTTTGCTAAAAAGCTGCAATCGTCTTTTACATTCAAATATCCTGAGATCAGTACGGCTGCAACGGTTAAACCGCTAAAAGCGGAAGAAGATGCTGGCGGTGGTTCTACCGATGTGGGTGATGTAAGTTATGCTGTACCAACAGTGGGGATGAGGGCAGCTACCTGGGTACCGGGCACACCGGCACATAGCTGGCAGGCAGTAGCTTGTGGCGGAACGGATATTGGTGCTAAAGGCATGATGGTGGCTGCCAAGACAATGGCATTAACGGGCATTGATCTGTTCACTTCACCAGCAACCATTGAAAAAGCAAAAGAAGAATTTACTAAAGCAAAAGGTGATTACCAGTATAAAGCCTTATTGGGTGACAGAAAGCCTGCATTGAATTACAGGGATTGATCAACGTAATAATTGCCATAAAAAAGTGCTTCACAAACGGTAAAGCACTTTTTTTAGGAAGACCATTATTTTAACGTTCTTATTCTTCAAACTTTTCTGGCCTCATTTGCGGGAACAACAATACATCCTGTATCGATGGTTGGTTCAGCATCATCATACATAACCTGTCTATACCAATACCAATACCTGATGTTGGGGGCATACCATATTCCAATGCTCTTAAAAAGTCGTGATCAATATACATCGCTTCATCATCACCACGCTCCATTAACCGAACCTGTTCTTCAAAACGTTCACGCTGATCGATAGGATCATTCAGCTCACTGTATGCATTGGCAATTTCTTTTCCATTCACCATCAACTCAAAACGTTCAACCAGTCCCGGTTTGTTACGATGTTTTTTAGTAAGCGGACTCATCTCTACCGGGTAATCGATAATGAAGGTTGGTTGTACGTATTTGAATTCGCTGGTAGCGCCGAAGATCTCATCAACCAGTTTTCCTTTACCAATGTTAGGATCTACTTCAATATGCAATTGTTTGCATACCTCACGTAACCCGGCTTCATCTTTATCACTTACATCAATGCCTGTATTTTCTTTAATCGCATCATGAATGCTAATGCGTTTAAACGGCGCTTTAAAGCTAATGGTAGTATCACCCACCTGTACTTCTGTAGTGCCATGCAATGCGATCGCTATCTTTTCAAATAACTGCTCTGTAGTTTCCATCATCCAGAAATAATCTTTGTAAGCAGTGTACCATTCGAGCACAGTAAACTCAGGGTTGTGAGTTCTATCCATTCCTTCATTGCGGAAGTTTCTGCTGAACTCATACACAAAATCAAATCCACCTACGATCAGTCTTTTCAAATACAACTCATTCGCAATTCTCAAATAAAAAGGAATGTCCAAGGCATTATGATGTGTAACAAAAGGTCTTGCTGCCGCACCGCCGGGAATAGCCTGCAATACAGGAGTATCTACTTCCAATGCACCACGCTCATTCAAAAATTCACGGATGGTATTCATCAGTTGTGTCCGCTTCACAAAAGTTTCTTTCACCTGTGGGTTGATGATCAGGTCTGCGTAACGCTGGCGGTAACGAAACTCAGGATCGGTTACTTCATCAAACACATTACCCTGCTCATCACGTTTAACAACAGGTAAAGGTTTTAAACTTTTGGTAAGTAAAGTAAGGGTTTGTGCATGCAAAGAAGTTTCACCAGTTTTGGTAATGAATACAAAACCGGTTGCGCCGATAATATCGCCAAGGTCTAATCCGTGTTTTACAACAGTATCCCAGAAAGATTTATCCTCACCTGTACAAATATCATCTCGCTTCACATACAATTGTAAAATGCCTTTGCTGTCTTGTATTTTAATAAAGAACACCTTTCCCTTATCGTTAATGCTCATAATTCTTCCGGCCACGCATACATGGGCAAACGCCTCTTTGGTTTCTTCGGAGAACTGGGCTTTGATATCGGCAGAATAATGCGATACCGGGTATAACGGCGCAGGATATGCATCAATTCCGGCTTCCTGCAGTTTGGCTAATTTTTCACGCCTGATAATTTCCTGTTCACTTAAATGTTGACTCATACCTTTTTTCGTTGAGCGGCAAAGATAAGTTTTGAAAAACGATTATGTTACTGGCTGCAGAATTTCATGGCAACTGCGGTTGTGTCACTCACTTGTGCATTCTGTTCTTTGGGCGGCAAGGCTTACTGTTATTGCTTGTATACATCGGGGTTGTGCCTTTGCATAAAACGCTGCGTTTGTTCTTCTGTAAAACGTTGCCATCCGAATTGTTCGTACAAGCCATGAGCATCTTTGGTACCCAGCAGCCATCTTCTCAATCCTTGCAATTCAGGATGTGCATGAATAAATTGAACCAGCCATTTCGATAAACCTTTGCCACGGTGTTCAGGTAAAATAAATACATCAGCGAGATAAGCAAAGGTTGCTTTGTCTGTAATCAGTCTTGCAAAACCAATTTGCTCGTTTGTATGATACACACCAAAGCATAAAGAATTAGCAATAGATTGTTCAACAACACTAAACGGTATATTTTTTGCCCAGTAAGAATCGATTGACAAATAACGATGCACCAAAGGAATATTCAATTTCGCTTTATCTGTTGAAATACTGTAGGCTCCATTAACAATTTCGTAATGTTTATTCATGAAATAGTTTTTTGTAGATCACTTTTTGTGAAAGCTCTTTCATCTCTCCGGGTTGTAGTTGTTCAAGTGTTATGTCTTCAATACGGTAACGTATTAAACGCAAAGTAGGATGCCCTATAGCGGCTGTCATTTTTCTTACCTGCCTGTTCTTGCCTTCCTGTAAGATTAGTCTTATCCATGGTGCAGGAATTTCTTTTCTAAAACGAATAGGTGGGTTGCGTTCCGGAACTATAGGTGCATGATCAAACAAAGAAGCGATGCAATGTTTAGTACGATATTTTTTCCCATCAACTGTTATATCTACACCCTTCATCAGCTGCTGTAATACATGTGTGCTGGGCATTCCATCCACCTGAGCCCAGTATTCTCTTTCATGTTTAAATGAAGGATGCAATAAACGATGATTGAGTGATGTATCATTGGTAAGTATCAGTAAGCCTTCACTATCATAATCCAAACGGCCGACAGGATACACATCTTTGGATACTTCAAAAAAGTCTTTCAGTGTTACTTTATTCTCCGTTGAAGAGAATTGTGTAAGTACTTGGTAAGGTTTATATACAATAAAATATTGAGGCATGTGTTCTAATGAAAAAAGTTCCGCAGAAGCGGAACTTTGTATATGGATGGGTTAGTAAGTACCAGGAATTTTCATTCCCTTCACAATATTATAAAGAGTTTCAGCCAATACAAAAAAAAATCAAAAGAATTTTATTCACATTTTTTTTGAAAGTGTGAATTGCATTAAAGCTGTTGCGTGCAGTTTCATCTTTTGTATTGTGTTCGTTAGAACATGCGTAAGTGGTTATGAAATAATCAATCTCTTGAAACACTTGTTGGTAAAGGATTTTGGAAGAACATGATAGTGATGTTATCGTATTTGTGAAATATTTTTCAGGAATAAGTCTGAAAGCAATTGCAGTGTTTTTTAATTTTTAAAAGAACTTGCTCCGTTACCTTTGGCGAACAAAAAAAATTAAACATGAAGTTTCCATCACCCGTATCATTACAATGGATTGCTGAGTTGATAGATGCAGAGTTATGTGGTAACATACATGCGCAGGCAACAGGGATTAATGAAATACACAGAGTGGAAGAAGGAGACCTTGCTTTTGTTGATCATCCGAAATATTATGATAAGTGTTTGCATAGTGCTGCATCATATATTATCATCAATACGAAAGAAGTAAACATCCCCGAAGGCAAAGCATTACTTGTAACTGCAGAACCTTTTGAAGCGTATTTGAAAATTGTAAGGCACTTCAAACCTTTTATACCGGTAAACAAAATGATTAGCGATACGGCAGTGATAGGGGAAGGTTCTGTTGTCATGCCAAATGTTTTTATTGGTAATGATGTTGTAATAGGTAAGGATTGTGTTATTCATCCTAATGTTACTATTCTCGATGGATGTATAATTGGCAATCATGTAGTAATCCAATCGGGAACTGTGATTGGTAGTAATGCATTTTATTATAATGGAAAACGTAACCGGGAAGTTTGGTATAAACGAATGGAAAGTTGTGGTACTGTTGTGATAGAAGATCATGTTGAAATAGGAGCGGGTTGTACTATTGACAGAGGGGTAACACATGAAACAAGAATTGGTAAAGGAACGATAATTGATAATATGGTGCATTTGGGTCATGAAGTAATTATTGGGAAAAATTGTTTAATTGCTGCCCAGGTGGGTATTGCAGGCGCTACTGTTTTGGAAGATGGTGTAACACTCTGGGGGCAGGTAGGCGTAGGTAAAACACTTACTATTGGAGCGGGTGCGGTAGTAATGGGACAAGCAGGTGTAACAGCCACCATTGAAGGTAATAAAGTGTATATGGGTACACCGGCTATTGAAGCAGGCGATAAGCGTAGAGAATTTGTTTGGGTAAAGCGTATACCGGAATTATGGAAAAAAGTAATGGACAATAAGTAAACTACTAAAAGGGCTGCATTTAGCAGCCCTTTTTATGATAACTGATATTTTGTTTTTAGTTCTTTACAGATCCTAGTAACAGATTCCTGGATAGGTGTATACTCAAAGTTAGGTGCGTAGTACAAAAACTTGCTGTTATCGAAATACGTTTTTTCCTGTGCAGTTCTTGCTGTTTCTTTCGTAAGTAAAGGATCTTTCCCGCTTATCTTTCCTTTCAATCCTTCCACTCTCCAAACGATCTCTGCAAGGAAAGGTGAAACTCTTTTATGGGGTTGTTTTTTACCAAAGCTGCCTGCAATTAAATTGAAGAGTTGTTGATAAGAGATGTTCTCATTACTAATGATAAATCTTTCACTGTTGGCAGCCCCGTTCATTAATAATATCATAGCTTTTACCACATCTTTTACATCAACAAAACCATTCACACCTTCTGTGTACCAGGGAAACTCATTGTACACGCTTTTGAATATTTCTGTAGATCCTTTTTCCCAATCACCGGCACCAAGAATGATTGATGGATTTATGATCACGGTATTCAATCCTTCTCCAATGCCCCGCCACACCTCCATTTCTGCAAAGTATTTGCTTTTACCATATTCACTGTTATTACTCTCCTCAGACCATTGAATCTTTTCTGTTATTTTTTTACCATCCGCAGTTCTGCCTAAGGCAGCTACAGAACTTACGAATAATAGTTTTTGAATATTATTATTAATGCAGGCATTAACTACATTGGCAGTCCCTTCTATATTGATCTTATGTGTTTCTTGTTTTTTCTTTGGATTAAAGGAAACGGAAGCAGCACAATGGTAAACCTGTTGTATTCCCTGCATTGCTTCATCTAAGGAAACAGGATCAAGTATATCGCCTTGTATCCATTGTGCGTACTCTTTTAATTCGGCAGGTATCGAAGCTCTGTATAATGCTTTGGCAGGTGTACCTTTTTTATATAGTTCTTTAATCAAGTGCGATCCTAACAAGCCGGTAGCCCCTGTGATTAATATCATGGAATGAACATTTTGAGCGAAATATATAGAAAAAACATTTCAACGAACTTTTTTATTTAACTGCATTTATTGCATAAACCACTTACCACAACATCAGTTTGCTTTTTAGTGAAACCGTTGGGCAGCCTAACTTCCGGGATGGCCACTTGTTCAAGACAGTAGGTTGTTCCGCAATCATCACAAATGAAATGGATGTGGTTATCATGATGATGGCCTTCGCTACATTGATCCTTGCATAAGGCATATAAAACTGAATTATCTGCGGTAGGAATGGTATGTATAATGCCTTTCTCAACGAAGGTTTGTAATGTTCGGTAAATGGTAACCCGATCAAACTGCTCACCTGTTTTTAATTCAATATCTGCGTGTGCCAATGCACCTCCGGTCTGTTGAAACAATTCCAGGATCTTAGTTCTGCTGCCTGTAACACTCAGCTGGTTTTGTTTTAAAATATCCGCAATGGAAGTGTGCATAGGTCTTATTTTAATTGGGAGAATTGGTAAATACACCGTTCACAAAATGCTGTTTGGATTCTTCTTTCAAAAGGTCACGTATATCTTTTTTCAACTTTTCTAATTCTTCATTTTTTAAGCCGTCATATACACCGCCACGAACATTCCCGTTTTTGTCGATCAGTGCAAAAAACTGGGTATGCAGAAAATCGTCATCAATATTCGCAACCGCATTTTTAGGGTCATCTATACCGTAGCTAAAACGGGCCATTTTGTATAAACTGTCTTTTCTTCCTGTTAAGAAGATCCATTTTTTAGTATCAACTTGCAGTGAGTCTGCGTAGTGCTTTAATCTTGCAACACTGTCTCTTTCCGGATCGCAGCTATGGGAGAGGATCAGGAAGTCAGGTTCATTTTTAAACGCCTCATAAATGGTTTTCATGTTGTTGTTCATCCTGGGACAAATGCCTTTACAAGTGGTGAAGAAATATTCTACCACACAAACCTTACCCGCCATATCTGCTTTGGTAAATGTATTTCCATCCTGTGTTAGGAAGGAGAATGGCTGAACAATGCTACGCTGTGGAAGTGTGCTTTTGCTCCATGCTCCTGTTCCGCGGAAAGCGAAAAATAAAAAACCTGCGGTAAGCGCTATAAAGAAGATCCCGTATCCTATGATTTTCTTGCTCATACTTTATTTTGAAGTTCAAAGTTACTGGATGATTGGCTGATGAAGAGCAGCTATTAGAGTACTAACAAAATATTTGCAACAAAGTTGCAATAGTTTATCTTTGCTTCATGTTCCGATTTAAGATCAACTGGGATGCCTTGGGTATTGCTGCTTCAGTGGCCTGTGCCATACACTGCGCCATACTGCCCTTGTTATTAACCAGTCTTCCTTTATTTGGTATTGAAATTATTCATAACCAAATGTTCGAATATGGAATGGTGGTACTTGCATTTATAATCGGCTCTCACTCCTTATATAAAGGCTGGAAAAAACAGCACCATCATCCGCAGCCTTTGCTTGTATTTACTGTAGGCATGCTTTTTTTAGTGGCCAAACAAATATGGCATAATTGGGAATTGCTTCTCCTGATCCCTGCTGTTACGGGTATTGTAATGGGCCATTATCTCAATTACCGCTATACTGTTTCAGGGCATTGCAGCACGGGAGATTGTAAGCATCAATAAGGGGATTGAAAACTTCTATTGTGGAGGTATTTTTTCTGATACTCTTTTAGAGAAGAATACTGCTCAAAGCATTTTTCTATGTAATAACCCAGCTCCAGGTCGTTCATGGATAACAGGATTATATATTCAGGCCTGTATTTTGCCATAAAATTATCGAGTTCAGTACCATCCAACTTGGTTACTTTTTTAACGAACAGTTTGGAGAAACGATGATCGATATATTTATCTTCTTCCTGTTGTATTAATCTTTGCTGCAGCGCTTCAAGGTTGCGGGTTCGCCTGAAGCGGAACATATTAATCAATTCATCCAGGTCCAGTCCTACGGTCACGCCACCGGGTGTATAACCGGGATTAGTGCTTAGCTTGAATGTTGGTTTTTTGAAATCGAAATATTTAGCATAATCTTTCCTGTTCTGAATCGAATCCAGGCGATAATTCCTGTTCCGTACTTTTACTTCCGGTAAGTCTGCCGCTCTCAGGTGAATCATCACATCAAATGCACTTGTATTTTGAATGGTATCTACAGGATAGCGCATCGTAGTTTTATTGAGAAGCGAGAACCAGATGGAGTCGGTGGTTTTTACCGTAAAACTATAATGCCCCAATGAATCTGTTAAAGTGCCCCTTCCCGAAGTACTCAGTACTGCAACAGCTTCCAGGGGCCGCCTCGCTGAAATATCATACACAGTACCACTAACCGTAACAAAAGGGGAAGTACTTCTTTGCTGCGCAAAAGTGCAGCTGGCAACGGCGATTAATAAAACGATAAGTAGTAACTGTTTATTCAAAAGACTCGTTTGATGTGTAATATTAAGCCGCCGAAACGACATTGCTTTAGACTTAAAAATGAATTAACGCTTTTTTGTAAAAAAACAACATCGCACAATCAATATCTCGTTTTTAATACAATAACACATAGCAGTGTTTACAGGTAAATGCACTGATAGAAATAATAAGTAATGGCAAAGCGTATCACTCAGAATTTATTTTCCAGAATATAAGGCAGCATCATTCTCCATGTGGGCCAGTCGTGTTTCATATCGCTGCCCCATAATTGAAAGTCGTGCCATATGCCTTTGTCCCATAATACCCTTGAGAAGCGTTTATTGGCTTCAGGATCTTCATATTTACCACTGCCTGAATAAATATGTATATGATGGCTTGCCCTTATTTTATCAAGGTACCATGCATCGGCAAGATTGGGTATGTAGTGGATTGGGCTGTTATAATACACTTGTTCATCCCAATAACCTTTTGTGTAATCGGTAAGATCATAAACGCCGCTCATACTAATGGTTCCATTAATGATATCAGGCCGTTTTAAAAAAAGATTCATTGCATGATAGGCTCCCAAACTTGCACCGCATACATACACCATGGTATCCATGCTAGTACTGTTTCGCACAAACGGGATAACTTCTTCGTATACATAACGGTTAAACTGATTGTGGCGTATGGCTTTGTGTTCGGGTAGCATATCGGCATGAAGCCAGCTCTCGTTATTGATGCTGTTAATGCTGAATACTTTTATTTTCCCTGCCGTAATAAATGGTGCAATTGCTTCTATTAATCCGAATCTTTCATATTCCAAGTAATCCGCACCTGCTGTTGGAACGAGCAACAACGCAAACCCAAAGTGGCCGTAAGTGGCTACCGGCATTTCTTTATCTAAGGAAGGACTGTACCAGGCAGTGATCTGTTTTTCCATACCCAAAGATGCTGTGGTTTTATAAACAGGTTTTCTTAATCTCTTTCCATAAATCTCTATAGCATTGCGCTGCATAACTGCTATGGGCAAATGTTTCCAGCGGCGCATGATTCACGCCCATCTTTTCAACATCACTTAAATAGGGAATATAGTTTTTAAAGAAGATCTTGTCTTTATAAAACTGTTGCATGGTTTCATGATGCAAGTTCTTCCGGTGATCAACCATGCTGAAGAAACATTTGATTTTCTTTTGGTCAAGATCATTTTCTTCAAAATACCTGCTTACTGTTTCGAATGAGCGTATCGATAAAGTGGTTGGAATATTCGGCATTAAAATCCAGTCTGCAGCATTGAATACATTATCATGCAGCAGCGATATGCCCGGGGGTGCATCAATAAAAATGATATCATACTTTTTTTTGAGTGAGGCTAAAAGCGTACCTAGTTTCTTTTTAGACTGTTTCATTTCACTCAGTAAAATATCGGCCTGCCTTGCAGAAAGATCTGCCGGTATGATAAAGAGATTTTCATATGGAGTTGCCTGCACAGCTTCTCCAATATCCATCTCACTGCTCAACAGTTTTTTGGATTCATTCTTTACAGATGCTTCTGCACCAAGATAAAATGAAGAGGAGCCCTGGGGATCCAAATCCCATACTAAAGTTTTATAACCTTCTGATGCTGATAACCAGGAAAGATTAATGGCAGCCGCAGTTTTGCCTACACCGCCTTTTAAATTGTATAATGCAAGTGTGACCATGTAATAAATATATAACTTTTTTGGTCACAGTGAAAAGTGCCGGAGACCGGTTTATAGTTTGATGCAGTTTTTAATACGGTAAACAGATTTTAGACCGGTAATATAAAGATCGTAAGTGTTTTGTATGCTTGATGATGTACCAAAAGTTAAATACTGAGGTTTGGAAGCTTCGTAATTATCATCATCGTTGATTTCTCCCAATGAGCCACTGTTGGCAGTTATATTGCTGCCATTTACTTTGATATCAAAACGCATTACTTTAAAATGGGTAGACTGCAAGTACATATGAATGATGCAAAGGCTATTGTCTGGAGCTTTAGTGATGGAGTATATTCTTTGTCCGCCGCCTAAAGTCTGTTTCCAGATGACATTACCTGTATTGATGTCATAGAGGTAGATCACATCATCATAAGTACCGGCAATGGTATTTTTATCAAACATCACTATACTCCCTGGATTGCTACCAGGAAAAGGTTTGCTGCTGATGATGGAATTGCTGGTAGCATTGTATACATATATATTTCCGTTACCACCAGCAGAGGCTGAGGCAGCAATGATAGCGTTAGTACCATCTGCTGATAAACACATACCCGAAAATTGGTATTGGCTAAATTCATTTGAAGTAAAGCTTTTAACCTGCCCGTTTTCAAAGCTGCTGATGGCTAACTGTCTGCCTGATGAAGTAGTGATCCTGTCATTATCTCCTGCACTGATAACAGTACCGCTTTTGTCAGTTACAATAGAAGAAAGATACATCGGACCGCTAACACCTGATGCATCCGCATCCTGTTCTCTGGCCAATACTTTAGGATTGGTAGTTTGTAAGGCCTGAAATGTATAGTTGGCAATATTCTCGCCTTTTAATGTCCAGGGAAGGTTTGCATTGTATTCTAAAAGATTGCCTTTGGGGTAAGCACCAATATATACTCTATCATTTGTAGGGGCAGCAGCAACACTGTAAATATCTATTCCAGTATTTCCTAAAACATTCATTTTGTTTTGATCATCATAACTGCCAAACAAAGGAAAATTGAAGGCCCCGGTGTATAGTTTATTATTCATCCAAACCGCAGCGCCTGTAGGGTGTGTATCGCTGGTTACATCATAAATAACCATTTGATTGTTGCCATTACCAATATTGTAGTTGATCTTTTTCTCGTAACCATTCCATGAAATGGTGAAAGCGGCAATTTGGTTTAAGGAATAATAAGTATACCAAAGCTGTTGTGTTGCTGGTGTATTATAAGCACCTAAGGAGGTAACGCTGCCATCTTTTAAAAGATAGTGTGTTGCCGCCATGTGAGCATAGGGAGCATCTGTATAGGTGTTTAATTCAATCCTGTTATCCGGGCCAGCGTTACTAAGCAATGTGGTTTTATGACCTGTTGCTTTATCTATTGCATAAAGATACCAATTGTTCTCCCCGCAGGAAGCATAAGTAAATTTATCATCTCCACTGATATAAGAAACATATCTAGACTCATTGTCAAGAGCAGTTTTGTCTACATCAAACTGGCCGCTGTAATTATATCGGAAAGTGAACACTTCACCGCTTCCTCCAAAAGAACCTCCATATAAAGTGCCATCGGAACCCACGTTCAAAGAATAAATATCAAGG
Organism: Bacteroidota bacterium; assembly: GCA_028875875.1. GTDB lineage: Bacteria > Bacteroidota > Bacteroidia > Chitinophagales > Chitinophagaceae > JAGWUV01. Next base: position 21,020 of record JAGWUV010000017.1, on the reverse strand, counting down.
TATTTACCGTTGGTATAGAAAGGCTTACCTAAGTCCCATGCTGTTTGTGTATTAGGATCATATTCGATTACGTGGCCACCACCACCATAACTACCTTCAGTTACAACATAAAGTTTCTTGTTTTTACCAAAAGTATATCTTACAACTCTTCCTACTGAATTGATTACTTCAGATCCATCAGCCACATTCATGATTTTTACCAGTTTGTAAGAACCGTTATCAAGATTGGCTGAAATAAAATGAAAAGCATTGATCGGTGTATTGCCATTAGTAGCTCCGTTATCTATAAGGATCATCTCATAACCATTGGCAGCATTAGGATGTGTTACCAATAAAGGGGAATTGTTAGGATATAATGGATTCAGCTGCCATAATACATTACTTGTTTTAAAGGGGGCACCAAGATTTTCAATAGCAGTTGGGGCAGTAGTTGATTTGGTGATAGCAGAAATGTTATTTTGTACAACAGCAGTAAGATCTGCCCGTTTATTACAGGAAAATGATATAGCTACAGCTAATAAACCAATCAACATCAGGCGGAGCTTTCTCATAAAATTAGCATTTAAAGGGATGCTTTCAGGTTGAACACTTGCCTTTTTTGCGTTGAAACAGATCACTGCAAATCGGCACCATAAAGCTACTTTGACGTCGCAGGGTGGGCTATAAAGGGATATGTGAAAGAAAAGTAGTAAGTGTTGTTCGGGGAAATGTAAATTATATGCAGTCTGTAGTAGTTATATTACTACAGGTAAGATTTTATATTAAAATTATTTTATATGGTTTGTATTCCTAACTATAACTGAAAAATCTACTTTGCAGTATTCGCTGCATAAACATTAGTGTATTGTGCATTCCTCTCTTTACTTTGTTTAGAGGCAAATGCTGTATTGGTAGCTTCCAGGTATTTGGCGTATACATACATTTGAGGCTGGTCTCCATTACCATTAGGTTCTATAGAAAGCGGATAATTCTTCCACCATGAACCAGCAGCCCAATAAGATCCACCTACTCCATTGTCTATCAAATACTTAAGAAAGTTATCCATTACAACCAACCAGCGTTGATCATTTTTGGGAACACCGAATTCGCCAACATAAGGTTTTTTATTGTTTTGCCTGCACCAGTCGATAAATGGTTTGATACGATTTACACCGGTCCATTGATTAGCACCACTGGCTTCGTAAGGTTTAGCATAAGTACCTGAACGGTCTTCATCAAAATAGCAGTGTGCATTGAACATCATGTTGTTAGCAGGATCCACCAGGTATTTCATGTTGTCATTGTATTGCACCCACGTTTCAGGACCAGAGTAATTATCACCATCTACAATAATAGTATGGTTAAAATCTACTTCCCTGATGCTCAAAACGGCCTGCTGGGCTGCATCGAACCATGAGTAATTGCCCATATGATTGGGTTCACTCATAATGCTGTAAGCGAAGATGTTATGTTTTCCCCTGAAGGCGATAGCCAGCTTTTTCCAAACATCTTTATAATTAGCAATTGAAACCTGGGGAGAACCAACGATGTATTCTATATTATTGATTTTGTAGCGACCATAATTCTGCATTACCAAAGTAACCTGCATACCTCTTGCAGCACAATCATCAACAAATTTGGTGATCAATCCTAATTCTTTCTGATCTAAGGGGCCGCCTAAAGTTCTTTGAATTCTTTCCCATCTGAATGGAAGCTGAATGGTTTGTGCTCCTTTTGAAGCGAAATAATCAATCTCACTGGTTTTAGGATAGGTATAATGTGTATTTAAAATTCCGGGAAGGTTATTCTGGCCAAATTCAGCCCCACAAAGCGTTACACCAAAAGTGATATTATTCTTACCCTGCGCCTTGGAAAGGCCTGAGAAGCTTAAAAAGAGAATAAATAATATGAAGGATAAGTTTTTCATTTTGGATTTATATAAAATATATTTGTAATATATTTTTGCTTATTATTAGCGCAGCCTTATTTTTCTTCCTTTCTAAAAACTCAAAAAATTAGCATTCAGGCTAAACTGGTACGTTTACCTGTTACATGTTGTCCGTTGCTATGTGATGATCTTTTCTTTTTCCGGCCACTAATTGTTTGTGGCACTAGTTCTATGTGGTTTTAAAAAAAAGATCAACCCGCGATTACTTAGTATGTGTCCCGGATTGATCTTTTTGGTTTATCATAAAGGATCTAAAAACGGGAGCAAAATCAAGTCAGGAAAGTGAACGTTTACGATTGATTTGCTGATGTAAAACTACTTCAGCCCCCTAAGGTGTACTATAGCGGAAGAGGTGAAAAAAAAGTAGTAAATGAAAGCGAGGTGAGTGTAGTGTCTAATGAGTTGGAGTACGTAGTAAACAGGCAGTAAACTGTAAATTATTTACTACAGACGCATAAAGAAGTTACAAGCTTACAGCAGCTTGTATTCGATAGCATATTTAATAAGGTCTGCATTGTTGTGCATGTGCATCTTTTCAAAAATCCTGGATTTGTAGGTGCTGATGGTATTTACACTAAGAGAAAGTTCATCGGAAATGTCTGAAATACTTTTACCCTGAACCAGTAATTTAAAAACCTGGAATTCACGGTCTGAAAGCTGCTCATGTGGGGCCTTTTCAAAATCCTCTCCATAAGCTTCAGCAAGAATTTCCGCTACATCGGGTGTAATGTATTTCTTCCCACGGAGTAGCATTTCTATGGCATTTACCAGCTCTTCAGGGGCACTTTCTTTGGTTAGATAACCGGAAGCGCCTGCCCGTATGGAGCGTAAAGCATATTGTTCGGGAGCATGAGTACTTAAAATAAGTACAGGGGTATGAGGTGCAATTTCCTTGATTTGCTTGATGGCTTCAATACCAGACAGACCGGGCATCGAAATATCTGAAATAATAACACTCCAGGTATCTTTTACTACCTTTTTCAACAATTCAACTCCGTCAGAAACTTCTTCGATTTCTGCATTGGGGAAAGATTTGCTAAGAATCAGAATCAGTCCTTTTCTTAAAACATTATGGTCGTCTGCAAGGAGGATTTTCATAGTCGATAAAGTTGAAAAGAGTGTTTTGTAAAGATGCAACTCTTTTGTGATATTTAGAACGCCGGTTTGATTGAATTATTTTCTATTGCATTGATTTTATGGAAATTATTTCCAGAAAATATTTGCCAAGGGTTGATCAGGCTTTCATCTGGTCCAGCTCTTTTTGCAGCCTGAACATTTCATCCCTGAGTTTTGCAGCTTCTATAAAATCCAGATCCCGGGCGGCTTTTTCCATTTGTTTCTTCACTTTAGTAATCGCTTTTTCCATTTGCGGTATCGTTTGATAAGTTTCCTGCTCCTCCGCCGCAACTGTTATGATATCCTGATCGCCCTGGATGGAATGCGGATTTTTCGGGTCAAATCCCTTGATATCCAAAACAGAGGTCTGTTTCATGATCTGTTCAATACTCTTCTTCACTGTTTTGGGAGTAATGCCATGCTGAATATTATGAGCAATCTGTTTTTCCCTCCTTCTGTTGGTTTCATCAATGGTTTTTTGCATGCTTTCCGTAATGGTATCTGCATAAAAGATTACCAGGCCATCAGCATTACGGGCAGCACGCCCCGCTGTTTGGGTGAGCGATTTTTCATTTCTTAAAAATCCTTCTTTATCTGCATCCAGAATGGCTACTAAAGAAACTTCGGGCAGGTCTAGTCCTTCCCTTAACAAGTTCACCCCCACCAATACATCGATCTCACCCAGCCTTAGCTGGCGCAGAATTTCTACCCGCTCCAGGGTGTCTACATCACTGTGAATGTATTTGGACTTGATATTAATACGTGCCAGGTATTTATCCATTTCCTCTGCCATCCGTTTAGTTAAGGTGGTTACCAATACACGGTCTCCTTTGGTCACTCGTTTATCAATCTCATCCAGTAGGTCGTCTATTTGGTTAACACTCGGACGAATTTCTATCGGCGGGTCTAATAAACCAGTTGGGCGTACCACTTGCTCTACCACTACGCCACCAGTTTTCTCCAGTTCATATTCTCCCGGTGTGGCACTTACAAAAATTGTTTGACCAATAAGACTTTCAAACTCATGAAAATTCAATGGCCTGTTATCTAATGCACTGGGTAACCTAAAGCCATAATCTACCAATACCAGTTTTCTGCTCCTGTCGCCACCATACATGCCGGCTATTTGCGGAATGGTTTGATGGCTTTCATCAATCACACATAAAAAATCTTTCGGAAAATAATCCAGCAAACAGAAGGGCCTTGTACCCGGGTTTCTTCGGTCGAAAAAACGGGAATAGTTCTCAATGCCGTTACAATAACCCAGTTCTCGAATCATCTCCAGGTCGTATTCTACTCTTTCTTTTATACGTTGTGCTTCTATCAGTTTACCGGTGTTCTTAAAATATTCCACCTGGGCCATCATCTCATCCTGTATCTCATGCATGATCTGTTGCTGCATATCTTTTGGGGCCAGGTATAAATTGGCAGGAAAGATAGCGGCATTATCTACCGTGCCAATACGTTTGTTGGTGGTTACATCTATGCTTTCAATTTCTTCGATCTCATCCCCAAAAAAAGTTACACGGTACCCATAATCGGCATAAGGCAGGTTAATGTCTACCGTATCTCCTTTCACCCGAAAAGTGCCCCGCTTAAATTCAATCTGTGTGCGGTTATACAAACTGTTGACGAGTGCATGTAAAAATCCCTGCCGCGAAATCACTTGTCCTTTATGAATGCGAACGATACCATTTTCAAATTCAGTAGGATTACCCATACCATAAATACAACTTACACTGGCCACTACGATAATATCCCTGCGGCCAGTTAGTAATTCGCTGGTGGCCTGTAGCCGAAGTTTATCAAGCTCTTCATTAATGCTCAGGTCTTTTTCTATATAAGTATCACTCACCGGCATATAAGCTTCCGGTTGATAATAATCGTAGTAGGAAACAAAATAACCCACTGCATTGTCAGGAAAGAATTGTTTGAATTCTCCGTACAACTGAGCTACCAATGTTTTGTTGTGTGTTAATACCAATGTAGGGCGCTGTACCTGTTGAATAACATTGGCTATGGTAAAAGTTTTACCACTACCTGTTACGCCAAGTAAGGTTTGAAATGTTTCTTCTTCCAAAAGTCCGGCTGTTAATTGCCTGATGGCAGAAGGTTGATCGCCGGATGGCTGGTATGGTGCCTGTAATTGAAAACGCATACTGCAAATTACAGAAACTCAAATGGAATTGAAGAAGCTGTTTGCTTGGCGGATTGATTAATTTAGTTGTATGAAGCTGCTTGTGATTACGCCAGAAATAAATGTTCCCAATGAAATAGCCATCGTTATTGAATTATTTGAAAGGGGGATGCGAAGGCTTCATCTGAGAAAGAAAAATGCAGGTATTGATGTGTATCGAAACTACCTGCAACAAATACCATTTCAATTTCATTCACTTATTTCTATTCATTCATTTCCTGAATTGTTAAAGCAATTTCCATTAGTTGGTTTTCATTGTACAACAGAAGTATGGAAAAATGAGGAGCAGATGAAGGAAATACAATCTTATCAACCTGCTGTGTTATCCGCTTCTTTTCATGCATGGGATGAGATTGAACAAACACCTTATGTGTTAAACTATGTATTTATCAGCCCGGTTTTTGATAGTATCTCCAAACAAGGATACAAAGCATCAATTGATCGTAGCAAGTTAAAAGCTATAAAGACGAGAGGTGAGCAGTTAAACAATCAAATTCCTGCTGTTATTGCATTGGGAGGGATTGATGCAGGAAATATTTCAACACTGTACCAGGAAGATTTTGATGGGGCTGCTGTGCTTGGTGCTATATGGCAGTCACAGCAGCCGGTAGAAAATTTTGTTCAGATGAAAGAGACTATAGAAAGACTGATGAACAATTAGCGTTGGTTAGAAATTATATTCCAAAACCACCTGCCAATATCCTATAATACCTGTGCCGGCATAGGAGCCTACCGGTAGATAAAGATTTCCTGTTGGCCTGATAGTAAATGAGCCCAGCTCTACAGAAGATTCTAAACCTAATTCAATATTGTTCAGGTTGAATTTTTCTTTGGTACTTGTGGAAGTAGTGCTGGTAGTTGTGCTTGAAGAAGATGACGTTGATGAACCTGATCCATTTCTTCTTCCTCTTGAAAGGGCGGAAGCTGCTTTACTATTTTTAACAATCTGTGTAAATTTTTTACTTCTGCCTACATACTTTGTGATACTTAGCAATGAAAAATACTGGTTGGTTCCTGCATCCAAAGCTACCGATGGGCTTATTGTGTAGCTGGTTTTATTTTTCTCCCAACTGAAAGGATGGCTAACACCGGCCGAAACACCGATATCATAAGCAGAATTATTTACGGCATTTTCAGTGTCTTTGCCAAAACCAATACCCGCAGAAAAAGATGGCCTTAGCCAGGTTTTTTTATACGTTAAAGACGTATAAATTTCATTGGTTAGCGGACTATATGGGACACTACTGTTTTTGGTGAAGAAATAATGGCTGTATTCGAATGTGTAATCGAATTTTTGCTTGTCGTACTGTTCAACACCTGCTGTTACTGCATGCATAAATATGCCTGGCGTTGGTCCGCCGGTAACAAACTTCGGTGAATAACTAATGCCTATACCGTTTTTGTTGCGGATAGAAAACACAGGACCTACAGCCATACTGTTTACAAAACTTGTATCAGTGCCGGAAATGCTGTATACCGGTACCGGTTCAAAATTTAAAGAGATAGAGGGAGACCATTTGCTTTCGGTATCAGTGCTATCTTGCGCAAAAACTGATATAGAGTAGCAAAAGAGAGCCGTGAAGAGTACAATTGTTTTTTTCATACTGGAATCAGATTTTCATGAAGGCTATAATTACAATGTGCTTTAGTTACAGAATGTAAAAATGTGAAGAAACGCTGCTTGATAGAAATGGGATCAATGCGGATTATAGTTTTAATATCTTTAAAAACTATATTCCCATAATACCTCTCTGTAAACTGTATACTTCCCTAAAACCCTTTTCCAGTAAGAATTCCATGGCGGTTTTACTTCTCATGCCTACTGCACAATAAACAATGGTGATGGTATTAGGATCAAGCTGTTTGTAATTGTCTTTTAAGGTGGACAAAGGAATATTTAAGCCACCGATATTTCGTAGCTGGTGTTCATCTGCTTCGCGAACATCTACCAACTGGGTTGATGGAGATTGAAGTAATTGCTTCATTTTTTCATAATTAATTACATCGCCTTTTGAAGAGCAAATGCTTGCCTGTATATTCAGTTGTGTGATTTTTTTATTGGCTGGATTGGTGTTGAACTGAAATGTTTGCACCTGCATGCTCAACACATCTATCACCATTAATTTACCGGATAATACTTCTCCCTGTTGTGTGATGATCTTAATTACTTCATTGGCTTGAATGGTGCCGATAATGCCCGGTAATGAAGCTACTACGCCAATGGTGGCGCAGTTAGGTACTTCATTTGCATCGGGTGATTCTGGAAACACACAACGATAGGTGGGACCATCATGATAATTAAAAACAGAAACCTGTCCCTCAAACTTAAAAATAGAACCGAATACCAAAGGCTTATTCAACAGCACACAAGCATCATTTACCAAGTAACGGGTAGCGAAATTATCAGAGCCATCTACCACCACATCATACGATTGCATCAACTCCAATGCATTCTCTTCATTGATGTAAGTACTGTATGATGTTACTTTTACAAAAGGATTGATCTGTTCAATACGTTCTTTTGCTACCTGTACTTTGTGTTTACCAACATGAGCAGAAGTGTATAATATCTGTCGCTGTAAATTGGTTTCTTCCACAGTATCTCCATCAACGATTCCTATAGATCCTACACCGGCAGCTGCCAGGTATTGCAATACAGGGCATCCCAATCCGCCGGCGCCGATCACCAACACTTTAGCGGCTTGCAACTTCAGTTGTCCTTCCATTCCTATTTCAGGTAATATCAGTTGCCGCTGGTAACGTAATTGTTCTTTTTCTGTAAGCATAACGAATAAGCTTGCAAACTACACAAAAGCTTCCCAATCTTTCCAAACAGGTTTATAGCCTTTGCTGTTCACCATTTGTACGATTTCAGATGGGCTCCTGCTGTCATCAATCTCAAATTGCTCTAGTGATTCCACATCCGTTACATAACCGCCGGGATTTGTTTTAGAACCGGCACTCATACTGGTGATACCGATCTTAATGATATTGTCCCTGAAATGTTCATTTTCTCTTGTAGACATCGATAACTCTACTTCTTCATTGAATATCCTCCATGCACAAATGAGTTGTACCAGTTCTTTATCATTCATTACTACCTTAGGTTCTATCAAACCTTCAGCAGGCCTTAACCTTGGAAAAGAAATGCTGTACCTGGTTTGCCAGTATGTTTTTTCTAAATAGCTTAAATGAAGGGCTGTGAAAAAGTTATCCGTACGCCAATCTTCCAAACCAATCAATACGCCCAACCCAATTTTATGAATACCTGCTTTACCTAAGCGATCCGGTGTGTTTACACGATAATCAAAATTGGATTTTTTTCCTTTGGTATGATGTATTTTATAATCGGCTTTATGATAGGTTTCCTGGTATACCAGTACACCATATAACCCGGAAGTGATCAATGTTTCATAATCTTCCTGGTCCATAGGTTGCACTTCCATGGAAACCTGTGCAAAGTGGGGTTTCAGTAGTTGAATGGCATTTTGAATATACTCCACACCCACTGTTTTACTTGCTTCACCTGTAACCAGCAAGATATGCTCAAAACCTTGTTCTTTCAGGTACATGGCTTCCTGCATGATCTCAATGGGGGTTAATGTTTTTCGTTTGATCTTATTATCATAACTAAAACCACAATAAGTGCAAATGTTCTGGCATTCGTTGGAAAGATACAATGGCGCATACAACTGAACCGTTTTGCCAAAACGCTTTTGTGTTAAACGATGACTTAGTTGCGCCATTTGTTCAAGATAAGGCAAAGCAGCAGGGGAGATGAGTGCTTTGAAATCTTCCAGCGAACGTTTTGTTTTATGTAAAGCAGCTTCCACATCTGCGGCTGTTTTCGCATAGATATTGGCCTTGATGGTGTCCCAATCCTGCTGTTCAAACTGTTCTAAAAACATCATAACAAGTTTTAGATTTCTGATAAAAAAGTGGTGAGCGGACTACTGGCTTCAGCGGCGTTGCTTTCTGCACCAAGGCCTGCGAGATAAGCAGAACGGCCTGCTTCTACAGCTTGTTTAAATGCTTTACCCATAGCCACAGGATCACCTGCTACAGCAATGGCCGTATTCACTAATACCGCATCTGCTCCTAATTCAAGCGCTGCTGCGGCATGGCTCGGTGCACCAATGCCTGCATCAACAATTACGGGTACATTGCTTTGCTCAATGATGATTTCCAAAAAATCTTTTGTTTGTAATCCTTTGTTCGTGCCGATAGGAGCGCCCAAAGGCATAACGGCTGCAACACCTACTTCTTCCAGTCGCTTACACAAAACAGGATCGGCATGTATGTAAGGCAATACCACGAATCCCAGCTTCACCAGTTCTTCTGCGGCTTTCAGCGTTTCGATGGGGTCGGGCAATAAGTATTTGGGATCGGGATGTATCTCCAATTTCAGCCAGTTGGTTTGCAAAGCTTCTCTCGCCAGTTGTGACGCGAACACAGCTTCTTTTGCATTGCGTACCCCTGAAGTGTTAGGCAATAATGCAAACTGGTCTTGTTGCAAATAAGTAAGGATGTCTTCTTCCTTATCCTCTATATCTATTCTTTTCAAAGCCACGGTAACTAGCTCCGTACCTGATGCCAGCAAAGCTTCCTGCATTAATTGGTGGTTGCCGAATTTGCCGGTTCCGGTGAACAAACGGCTATTGAATTTTTTATCTGCAATAATGAGAGGGTCGTTCATTTGAAAAAGTTTTTAATGATGATAAGCTATTGGCTTTAATGTGCCTTCGACAAGCTCAGGCTGACAATTTACTGTCATGTTGAGCCTGTCGAAACATTGGCAGTAAATTTTTTTAAATAACCGGTATGAGTTTAATAGTGTCACTTCTTTTGTTTTTAATGATGAACAAGAATGTTTATAACATGGAATTAAACAGTACAAAGTGATACGAATTGTTGTGCCGCTAAGCGGATGTCTTTCTCATTTGAGATAGCACCGGATACCGCCACACCACGTAAGCCTGTTTGCAATAATGCAGGAACATCAGCAGCTTCAATACCGCCGATGCCTATCACGGGTGGTACTGTAATTCCTTTTTGCTGTAAGGCGTTGAATATGTTTTGATAACCTTCCAAACCTAATATGGGACTCAATTTCTGCTTGGTAGTGGTAAAGCGGTAAGGTCCTAAGCCAATATAATCGGCAGGGCCATGTGCAATAGAAATCACGTCTTCCAGTGTATTACAGGTGCACCCGATGATAAAATGATTGCCTAACAATTCCCTCGCTTCTTTTAGTGGCATATCTTCCTTGCCGATATGTACACCATCTGCTTTGATGTCTGCTGCTAATTCAACATTATCATCGATGATGAAAGTAGCGCCATATTGCCTGCACACTTCCTGTACTTGTAAGGCTTCTGTTTTATACGTGTTATAGTCAACGTTTTTTAAACGTAGTTGTACCCACCGTACACCGCCTTTGCAGGCCTCTTCCGCTAGTGCTGCTGTTGTGGTAATGAATTGAAGTTTTTCGATCATGATATAAATGAAGATGAATGATAACCTAATAATGTTTCGTTGCTCGCCAGGAACTGATGCGTATAAGCAGATGCTTTCGCTGCTGCCTGAACAATATCGTTGTGCTTTGCTAACTGTGTGATGAGTGCAGCCGATAACACACAACCACTCCCGTGCTTTTCGCCTTTGATCAACCAATCGTACTGATATGTGAATTGTGTTCCTTTCATAAACAGTATGTCCGTTACCTTCTCTTTACCGGCTGCATGTCCTCCTTTGAGATATACTGCACAAGTATGGCTAACTTCTACTAAACGTGTTGACAGCTCCTCTCCAAACAATTTTTTGGCTTCGGGAAGGTTAGGTGTGATGCAGGATATCTCATTCAATATGATGGATAATTTTTCCTTTTTTATCGTGCTGTGAAATTCAAAGCCTGCGCTGGCTTTTAAAATAGGGTCCCATACAATCAGAGCATCCGGTACACGTTGTTTGATGAATTGTATTATCGAAAGAAGTACATCCATACTTTCTATCAATCCTATTTTAAAATGTTGAACAGACAATCTTTCCAGCAGTATGCTGATCTGTTCCTGCATTTCATGCAATGCCACCCATTTTGTTTTGCGAAAAGCAATATCGTTCTGCCAGGTGTTAGCAGAGAGAACGCCTAAACCATAGCCCCCATTAGCTTCTATGGTTTTGATATCGGCCAGTATACCGGCTCCGCCGCTTGGGTCGAAGCCGGCAATGGATACTATGTTTGGTTTTGTTTGCATCAGTATTAGCTATAGAGTATCATCTCTTTTTGAATAATCTAAGACTATCTGAAAATCGCTTCTGTCGATGCTTCGACAGGCTCAGCATGACAGAACGCTGTGTCAGCCTGAGCTTGTCGAAGGCTGTTTCAGTATGCAATAGGATCTGTTAGCTATAGAGCTCCGCTCCTTGTTCTTTAAACTCTTTCGATTTTTCTTCCATTCCTTTCAATAATTCTTTCTCCTGTTGTTCGCTGTAATCCCTGATGTCTTGTGTAATCTTCATAGAACAGAAATGCGGGCCGCACATAGAACAGAAGTGAGCGATCTTAGCACCTTCTGCAGGCAATGTTTCATCATGGAATGATCTGGCCGTATCAGGGTCTAATGATAAATTGAACTGGTCTTCCCACCTGAATTCAAACCTTGCTTTACTCAACGCATTGTCGCGGTATTGAGCACCGGGATGGCCTTTGGCTAAGTCTGCCGCATGTGCTGCTATTTTATAAGCGATCACACCATCTTTCACATCTTTCTTATTCGGTAAGCCTAAGTGTTCCTTAGGTGTTACGTAACATAACATAGCAGTTCCAAACCAACCGATCATCGCTGCACCGATGGCCGATGTGATATGATCATAGCCCGGCGCAATATCTGTTGTTAAAGGTCCTAATGTATAGAAAGGCGCTTCATGGCATTCTTTCAGTTGCTTATCCATGTTCTCTTTAATCAGGTGCATCGGTACGTGGCCCGGGCCTTCGATCATTACCTGTACATCATGCTTCCAGGCGATCTTGGTTAATTCACCCAAGGTTTCCAACTCTGCAAATTGTGCCGCATCATTGGCATCGGCAATAGAGCCGGGGCGTAAGCCGTCTCCTAAAGAAAAGCTTACATCATAGGCTTTCATGATCTCACATATCTCTTCGAAATGTGTGTACAGGAAGTTTTCTTTATGATGCGCCAAACACCATTTTGCCATGATACTTCCACCTCTTGAAACAATACCCGTCATGCGTTTAGCAGTGAGCGGAATATACCGTAGTAACACGCCTGCATGGATAGTGAAATAGTCAACACCTTGTTCCGCTTGTTCGATCAATGTGTCTTTAAATATTTCCCAGGTAAGGTCTTCCGCTTTACCATTTACTTTTTCTAATGCCTGGTAAATAGGTACTGTGCCAACGGGAACAGGGCAGTTGCGGATGATCCATTCTCTTGTTTCATGGATGTTTTTTCCGGTAGACAAATCCATCAGTGTATCACCACCCCAGCGGCAGCTCCATACGGCTTTGTTCACTTCTTCTTCAATGGTAGAAGTAACGGCAGAGTTACCGATATTGGTGTTGATCTTCACTAAGAAGTTACGACCAATGATCATGGGCTCACTTTCAGGATGATTGATATTGGAAGGAATGATAGCCCTTCCTGCAGCTATTTCATCACGCACAAATTCAGGTGTGATTTTTTTTAACGGCGTATTGGCTCCGAAACTGTTGCCGGGATGTTGCTGATCGAGTAAAGCATCTTTTTCCAACTCATCTATTCTTTGGTTCTCACGAATGGCAATGTATTCCATTTCAGGAGTAATGATGCCTTTCCGTGCATAATGCAGTTGTGTAACATTATGACCGGGCTTAGCCTTGTAAGGCTTTTGAATATGCTCGAATTGTAAAGGCTTTAGTTGTTCATCATTCAAACGCTGGTTGCTGTATGCAGAAGAAAAAGCCTCCATTTTCTCTACATCGCCCCTTTGTACGATCCATTCTTCACGCAGCCTCGGTAATCCTTTTTTCAGATCGATAGCTATGTTAGGATCCGTATACGGACCACTGGTATCATACACGGTAACTGGTTTGTTCTGTACTTCTTCTTCTTTTCCTAAAGAAGCATGTATTGTATCGCCCAGCACAATTTCACGCATGGCTACTTTAATGTTGTGCAGCTTTCCCGGAACATATATTTTCCTTGATCCGGTGAGCGGTTCACGCACAATCACTGCTTCGTTCGATACAGGTGTTTTGTCTTTTTTCATATTCAGTATTTGAGTGGATGAATTATGGTATGATGGATTGAATGAATTATCCGCCTTGCGATGCTCTTATTAAAACCAATACATCGTTGGGTTGCAGTTGGTGAGAGTCCCAGTCTTTTTTATGGATCACTATGTTATTCACGGCAACAGCTACGCCATTCAAAGAATGTATCTCCAATGTTTGTAATGCATGTGAAAGTGTAAGGTTATCTGCAATCTCCTGTGGTTTGTTGTTCAGCACAATAGTCATGTTACATCTTGTTTAAGATGAAAAAAATAATGAACAATAAACTTTAGGAAATACAGAAAGGCAAGAAGAAATGATGTTTCACTTTTCCCTTCGCAGGCATTATCCTGATCAGGTAAAGGGTATAATCTCAGCCATTACGGCACCCCTAAAGCATTGTAAAGGTATAGCAGGTTGTAGCGAATTGCCAAAAACTGTTTGCGCAAATGATTGCGGTAAAGCAATTTTTAAGTTGTAGCGCTTTAACTTTCTCTTGGATTGACCGGGTTCTTTTTTATTTTGTTCAGGGTTGAAAGCAATTATCTTCAGTTCAATGTCACAAAAAACACACAGCATAGCACTTTCAATGTGGTTTGATGTGGAATTGATGTGGGTTTGATGTGAGGTTGATTGCAAGTTGACCCAAGAATAGGATACTATTCAACTACCAGGCTATGGGAATTTTAATGAACCGGAATAATGGTCTTTAGTACCTTGTAAACATATTTTTATTTGAATTATTGTGCAGATAAACATGTATACCGAATGTACGTACCCAAATTACATATATGAAAACAAAAAGTAGTAAAAGGATCATTCTTTTGATAGCTGGATGGATGGGAATGGCTACAGTGTTGCATGCCCAGGAATATGTGTCACCAACAAGGCCTGCGCAAACGGGTAAGTCGCCGGGTGTGAAAGTGAGGTTGCTAAGTAATAACGGGAATACGCAGACCTATGTGCTGGTATTTAGTCCGGGGGATGAAGTAGTATCCGGCTTAACTGAGTTTGCACAGCAATATCATATCAAGAGTGCACATTATACTGCCATTGGTGATGCTTCCTCTGCCAAGGTTGGATGGTACGATTTTGCAAAGAAGATGTTTAAAGTAATACCTATCCCTGAAGCAGCTGAAGTGACTTCTTTGGTAGGTGATATAGCATTTTATAATAACAAACCCGTGGCACATTCGCATATTAACCTGGCCACCGCCGATGGAATTGGGCATGGCGGCCATTTACTGGAAATGATCGTAGGACCTACTTTGGAAGTGTTTGTGACCGTTGAGCCTACTCCTTTATTCAAAAAGCTAAATGAGGAATATGGTGTTGGAGTGATTGATCCGTTACTGGAAAAATAATCTTTTGTGATTGTAGGGTAACCACAAGGGGCAGGAAGGAGGTAAAGTGTATCGAGAGAAACCATGTTGTGTTATTGCACTGCTTTAGTTGGTATAAATTTTTTGGAAAGACTGCGAAAACTAAAACTGAATTGGAGAATATGTTTGGTGAAAGTTCCCGCAGTCTGTATCCTACCCCTTATTGTAAAAAAGGATGGTGCAGGATAGCATATGTTGGGGATACTGCTATCTTCAATGCAGATTGGCTTGGCGTATGATACAAAATCTGCTGTATTTATTTCCGCTTACATTGCTGTTGTTATCTTTTTATTTAAAACCGGTACCTGCCATTTTGCGATGGTACGGAGGTAACCAATTTCCAATAATGGCGCCCAGAAAAATTGTCCATTTCAACTGAACCATATGAAAAAAGTATTTCTTCTCCTGGCAGCTTTTCAAACAATTGTTGTAAGTATCATTGCCCAGGTTGGGCTGCATAACCTGCGAACAGAGAACCTGGATAACCCGATAGGCCTGGATGTTCAGCAGCCCCAGTTCAGCTGGCAGTTGGTTTCCGACCAGCGCAATGTGCTGCAAACAGCGTATGAAATAAAAGTAGCCATCAGTCCTGCAGCATTAAACGGTAAAACCATTTGGAGTACGGGTAAAATAACCAGTGATCAATCCATTCATATTCCCTATAATGGGCCCACACTCCAATCCGGCAAGCGTTATTACTGGCAGGTGCGTGTATGGGATAATGCCGGCAATATATCTGTATGGAGTACAAAAGCCTTCTTCCAGATGGGGTTACTTCATCCTTCAGATTGGAAAGCATCCTGGATAGTACCGGGTTTTGCAGATAACGGATCAAGAAGTTCTCCTTTATTGAGAAGAATATTCAGTAGCCGCAAAAAAATCAGATCTGCCACGGCTTATATTACAGCTCATGGTTTATACGAAGCACAAATCAACGGTAAAAGAGTAGGAGATGCCTATCTTACACCCGGCTTTACAAGTTATAACAAGCGTTTGCAGTATCAATGTTATGATGTAACAGATATGCTTCAGCAAGGTTACAACGCAATAGGAGTTACGTTGGGGGATGGCTGGTATCGTGGCACTTTTTCTTTTGCCACTAAAAAGAATATTTATGGTAATGATATAGCACTGTTATTTCAACTCGATATCAATTATACTGATGGTACGATGGCCAGTATTGTTTCTGATGAACATTGGAAATCTTCCACCGGAGCCATTCGTTCCTCGGAAATTTATGACGGTGAAACTGTTGATGCCCGTCTTGCAAAAACGGGCTGGACAATGGCCGGGTACAACGATGCTGACTGGAGTAATGTGCATGTTGCAGATTTCTCGAAGGAGCACCTAATCGCTACTTACAACGAGCTCGTTAAAAAGCATGAGACCTTGCACCCTGTAAAAATATTTACAACACCTAAAGGTGAGGTAGTGATGGATTTTGGGCAGAACCTGGTAGGTTGGGTGATGTTGAAGGCAAAAGGTAAGGCCGGAGACAGCATTACCATATCGCATGCAGAGGTGTTGGATAAAAGTGGAAATTTTTATACTGATAATCTGCGAAGGGCAAAAGCGCAGGATCGGTATATTTTACAAGGAGCTGGGGAAGAAAGTTTTGAACCACATTTTACATGGCATGGGTTCCGTTACATTAAAATAGAAGGCTATCCGGGAGAAATAAAACCGGAAAATTTTACGGCAGTGGCATTGTACTCGGATATGAGACCTACGGGTACCTTTACATCATCCAATCCTTCCATCAACCAGTTACAGCATAATATTGAATGGGGCTTAAGAGGTAATTTTTTGGATATACCCACCGATTGCCCGCAACGTGATGAGCGTTTGGGCTGGACAGGTGATGCACAGGTATTTTTTCGTACTGCTTCCTTCCTGAGGGATGCTAATAACTTTTTCACCAAATGGCTGGGCGACCTGGCAGCAGACCAGGGAGCCAGTGGCATCGTGCCTCACGTGATTCCTAATGTACTGGGCAATGATGGTTGGGCAGCAGGAGGAAGTGCCGGTTGGGCAGATGTATCTACTATCATCCCCTGGAATATGTACCTGGTATATGGAGATAAGCGGCTACTGGAAACACAGTACCACAGTATGAAGGCATGGGTTGATTATATGCAAAGCCAAAGTAGCAACGACTTGTGGAACAAAGGACAGCATTTTGGGGACTGGTTATTTTACAGTGTTTGTGATGATAATGACGGCAGATCTGCCATTACCAACAAGTACCTTATTGCACAGTGCTTTTATGCCCACTCTACACAGTTATTGATCAATGCCGCAAGGGTACTGGGTAAAACAGATGATTTAATAAAGTATACAGCGCTGCTGGCAAGAATTAAAGATGCTTTTATAAAGGAATATACAACCCCAAATGGTAATACGGTGTCTGCCACACAAACTTCTTATGTACTGGCACTGCAATTTGATATGTTACCCGAGTCTTTGCGCCAGCAGGCGGCAGACAGACTGGTAGCAAATATCAGGCAATATCAAAACCATTTAACAACCGGCTTTTTAGGCACGCCTTATCTCTGTCATGTTCTTAGCCGTTTCGGGTATTCCGATATAGCGTATACTCTACTACTGCAGGATACCTATCCTTCCTGGCTATACCCTGTAAAAAAAGGAGCTACTACTATTTGGGAGCGTTGGGATGGTATTAAACCTGATGGCGATTTTGAAACACCGACCATGAACTCATTTAATCATTATGCTTATGGCGCTATTGGCGACTGGATGTACCGTGTAATGGTAGGACTGGATAATGAGGACGGCAGTGTAGCGTATAAAAAGATCCGCATTCAGCCGCATATTGGTGGTGGATTTACGAAGGCAAGTGTCAGCTACCAAACAGCGTACGGACAGTTAAGTTCGGGATGGAAAATTGAGAATGGTCAGTTGATACTCAATGCGGAAATTCCTGCCAATACAACAGCCACCGTGTATATTCCAGCCGCCGATGCAAGTGTTGTTGTAGAGAACGGACAGGCGTTAACCGCTATAAAGGATATTACAGTTATTGGAAAGGAAAAAGAATACGTTGTGTTGAAGATAGGATCAGGAAAATACCAGTTCAGTACGCCCTGGAAATAATGGGCAAATGGTGAATGATGAATAGGTAATGTAGTAGCATTTATGTATTGTGATTGTTACTGGATAAAGACTGGTAATATATTTTTTAATGTAAAAACGACAAACACAAAGCCGCAACAAGAAGGAGTGTTGAGAGCAACTTTGTGATCCGCAGAAACCGCCAGCTGTAGTAGTGCTAAAGGCAGATTCTGCGGAAATTAAATGTTGCTTGAAAATAAGGTTAAAGAGTTTATTGCAGGTGCTCTTTTACAAAATCAGAACTGTACTGCTTGATCATGTCCCGTACACGGGTGAATGCTGCTTTAACCTCTTCTTCAGTACCGGTTGCTTTGGCCGGATCCGGGAAATTATAGTGAAACTTTTGGGCCCGGGTTGGAAAATAAGGACATCTCTCTTTAGCGTTATCACAAACAGTGATCACGTAATCGAAATCAATTTCCTGGTATTCCAGTACATTATTAGAGGTATGATTAGATATATCAATGCCATCTTCCTTCATTGTAGCAATAGCTTTCGGATTTACACCATGCGTTTCTACACCAGCACTATATATCTCCGCTTTATCGCCGGCAAAATGTTGTAAATATCCATGTGCTATTTGACTTCTGCAACTGTTTCCTGTGCAAAGCACTAATACTTTTTTCATGTTTTCTTTTATTACGTTTTGTTGTACAATTTAGATCTCAGCCAGAATGCCACATTCACCAGGATGATAAGTGCAGGTACTTCTACCAACGGGCCTATTACACCTGTAAATGCCTGTCCGCTATTAATTCCAAATACACCAATAGCAACAGCAATCGCTAATTCGAAATTATTCCCTGCCGCCGTAAATGCAATGGATGTATTGGTCGTATAATCTGCTCCCAGTTTTTTCCCCAATAAGAAACTAATGAAAAACATGATGGCGAAATAAACCACCAATGGTATTGCTATTCTTATCACGTCGAGCGGTATGTGAACGATCAATTCTCCTTTCAAACTAAACATCACTACAATGGTGAACAGTAAAGCAATTAAAGTAACCGGTGAAACAAATGGAATAAACTTTAATTGGTACCAGTTTTCTCCTTTTATTTTTATTAAAACCAGTCTTGTAAAGAATCCTGCGATAAATGGAATACCTAAATAGATGAATACACTCTTTGCGATCTGACCAATGGTAATATGTACCAGTGAACCCTTAAACCCGAACAGAGGCGGTAATACAGTTATAAATAAGTAGGCATAAATACTGTAAAAGAGAACCTGGAAAATACTATTCAATGCTACCAGCCCTGCTGCATATTCCCGGCTACCTTCTGCTAACTCATTCCAAACGATTACCATCGCAATACATCTTGCCAAACCTATTAGTATTAACCCTGTCATGTAATCAGGGTAATTATGCAGGAAAGTAATAGCCAGGATAAACATCAGTATTGGCCCAATCAACCAGTTCAGTAAAAGAGAAATGCTTAGTACTTTAAGGTTACTGAATACCTCTTTTAACTTATTGTACCTGACCTTTGTAAAAGGAGGGTACATCATTAAGATTAAGCCTACAGCTAACGGGATATTGGTAGTGCCGCTGGAAAATGCATTAATAAAATCAGATGCACCTGGGTTAAAGTATCCTATTATTACACCCGTTAACATTGCCAAAAAAATCCATATAGTTAAGTATCTATCTAAAAAACCTAACTTCTTTCTTTCGTGTGTGGGTGTACAATTAGTAACAGACATTAGTTATCATTTTTGATTTAACAACATCCTCCGCCAGGTGTACAACAGGCAGCCTCTTCTTTGGGTTTTTCTGCATACACTGTGATTGAGTAAATAACATTACCCATAAGCTTGTATGCCGCCAACTCTTCTACTGTTAAATAATTCTTCAGGATATCATCCGGAATTATAATGGCTTTTTCTTTTTGTA
This sequence comes from Bacteroidota bacterium, assembly GCA_028875875.1. Lineage (GTDB taxonomy): Bacteria > Bacteroidota > Bacteroidia > Chitinophagales > Chitinophagaceae > JAGWUV01. The sequence goes on along the minus strand of JAGWUV010000017.1, from coordinate 1,097 downwards.
AAGTGAGGTTTTTGAAGCCGGCTAATTCAATGAATTCTAAATACACTTCTTTTTGAATAGCGCTGGCTACACAACCGGCATACATTTCCGCAGCTACTTTGATCTTTTCAGGTAATGAGCCTGTTAATACAATATCTGAAATGCTAAAGTGTCCGCCTGGTTTTAACACCCGGTATATTTCTTTAAATACATTCAGCTTATTAGGTACTAAGTTCAATACACAGTTGCTAACTACTACGTCTGCACTGTTAGCGGTAACGGGCATTTTCTCAATATCGCCCTGCCTGAACTCTACATTATTAAAACCTCGTACCTCTGCGTTGTACCTTGCTTTCTCTATCATAGCCGGTGTAAAATCTATACCGATCACTTTACCTGTTTCCCCGGTTTCGTGCCTTGCTACAAAGCAATCATTGCCGGCGCCGCTACCTAAGTCGATCACCACATCTCCTTTCTTAATTTTGGCAAATTGCGTAGGTAAACCGCAGCCTAATCCTAGGTCTGCATCAGGGTTATAACCCTCCAGTTCTTTATAGTCATCAGACATAATGGTATAAACTTCTGTAGAACAGCCACCGGCACCACAGCAGGATGATTGATTGGTGTTTTTATCCTGTAAAGCAATCTCACTATATTTCTGCTTTACCATTTCTTTAATTTGTTCCTCTGTTTGCATAATGTATGTTTTTTATAATTGATCGTAATAAGCCGATAGATAAAATCAAAAAAAATCAACAGCATTTAAAGTTGCTGATAACAGCTTTACCAAAAAATGTTTCGATCATTTCTTTTGCTTTGTTCCATTCTTTCTCATCAATACAATAACAAACCGATACCCCTTCGATATCTCCTTTTATCAGTCGCGCTGCTTTGAGTTCTTTCAGGTGCTGTGAAACGGTGGATTGCGATAAGGGTAATTCTTCTACAATGTCGCCGCAGATACAGGCCTGTCTTTTGATTAGCAGGTCGAGTATGGCAATGCGTGCAGGGTGTGATAATGCCTTAGCATATTTGGCTAAGGTTATTTCTTTTTTAGAATAGTCTGAAACTTTGCTTGCTCCCATATAAATCGCAATATTACGATAAAATAATTAAAT
>JAGWUV010000067.1 GCA_028875875.1 Bacteroidota bacterium | reverse complement strand
ACTCCGGCTTTTTTATTGTCTGGTTCCTGTTTATTTAACAGAAGCTACCAATGCTTTAAAGCTCTCAGGATTGTTCATCGCTAAATCAGCCAGTACTTTCCTGTTCAGGTCGATACCTTTTGTGCTCAATTTATTGATAAACTGGCTGTAAGTTAGCCCTTCTTCTCTAACGGCTGCGTTAATACGGGCAATCCAGAGTTGACGGTATTCTCTTTTCTTCAGCTTACGACCAACGTAGCTGTAAGTCATACCTTTTTCAACAACGTTCTTGGCAACGGTATAAACGTTTTTACGCTTGCCATAGAAACCTTTGGCCTGGTCTAAAATCTTTTTTCTTCTTGCTCTCGATGCAACAGCATTTACTGAACGTGGCATACAAAATATTTTTTACCCGGTGACGGGTGGTTAATTAATTGGATTATTTCAAACGTAATAAACGCATTACGAAATCTTTGTTAGGAGCAGCAACAACACCTTTCTTGTTCAGTGCTCTTTTTCTTTTCTTAGATTTTTTGGTAAGGATGTGACGTTTGAAAGATTTTTGGAAGCTGATTTCTCCACTACCGGTCACCTTGAAACGCTTCTTGGCGCTTGAGTTTGTTTTTACTTTTGGCATAATAATCTTTATTCTGAAGATTACTCCCTGCTGGTGCTGTTCTCAGGAACAGGCTTGTTGAACCTTACGGGAAATTTTCGGGCTGCAAAGATAGGGAGTTGATACTAAAAACCAAGCATAATCTTCCATGTGAGCAAATTACTGGTTGCCATAGTATTTTTTCACAAGATAGTAATAAGGGTACAGTCCATGATGAATAAACAACCTGCCAGGATTGGTATCCGGATAACGCTGCAGGTAGAATTCATCGGGTTCCAATACTACAGGAACCCCTGCCCTCATGTAATTGGCCCCCTGTTCATACTGTGGCTGCCTAAGTTGGGGCAAATACTTTTTTACCTGTTTATACATGCTACTACCCAGGTACTTTTCAAACGTTCTTGCAGACCTGCCTGCCCTGCGACTCATTTTATTATAAACACCCGAAAGATACCAGCGTACCAGCCATTTTTGTTTTCGCAGAACTGGTTTAATATTTACGAAAGGGTTAATGGTATTAAAATCTGTTATCTGTTGCACGGAGAAAGGCGTTTCCGGCACCCAGTCCTTGGCATTCACCACCGTAAAAGCCCACCCGTTACGGGTGATAAAATCAAAATCATACGCATAGTAGAGGTTCCCGGGTTTGGGGGCAGCGCTGCAATAGGTTTTATAGGTTATATCAGCGGGAAGCCCGCCTTTTTGGGTAAGATAATAAAGGTATGACCTGGTAAGAAAGGCCAGCGCTCCTCCTTGGCTATGGCCCATGATGATAAACTCACGAATACCGGCGGCAGCATAGGTTTCTTTTATTTTCTGCACGATAGTGGGCGCCAGATGAGCCAGGCCTATTGCCCAGCCTGCATGTACCATCGCTTTAGGATCAGCAGCCAGTTGATATTGAAAAACAGTGGTATCATTCAGCTGTAAGCTACCCGTTGCAGGAATCATGTCCGCATAGAAATTCTCCAGCCAGCTGGGTGTGGCGGCCACCGTACCGCGGAGATTGATCACAGCCAATTTTTTATCTTTCCTGATCCACAGGCTCCACTGATTTTTCAAACCCACTTCCGGAGACCGATATATTCTATCGTACACAACAGGAGGCGGTGTACTATCCCCATGATATAAGGTATCATTATGCCTTGAAAAAATGCTCAGTAATTCGAGGTATTCCTTTCCGCTAAACCCCGGATGCAAATACGTTTGCCCGGATACAGCAAAGGATATTAGGAGAAAAAAGGATACAACTAAATATTTCATGGTATTCATTTAATCCAGGTAAAATAAACCTACCAGCCCCAAGATATATAATAACAAAACAATAATTGAATCAACACCCAAACGGAGAAATTGTTTTTTGGAATTGATGAGCATCCCGATCATATATACACCAGTTAATAAAATACCCAAACCAGTCAGGTACATATCTGAAGGCTGTAGATCGGGCAGGATCGCATCACCGCTAATGAGTGAAGCCATCAGGAACAAAACAGGCAGAAAAGCGTTCCCTCCGAATATATCACTTACAGCCATCTGGTATTCTTTGATTTTCGCAGAAGCAATGCCTGTAGATATTTCAGGCAGTCCCGTGCTTAATGCCAGCACTGTACCGCCAAAAATAACCCCGCTGATATGGTAACGTTGAGAAAGTATCTCGCTGCTTAGTTCAAGATACCAACCGCAAAAAAGTGTTACCAAAGCCCCTATCCCAAACACGAAAAAAGCAGCGGATACAGAACCCTTGAAGCGTTTACGGGGTTTATGCGGATGATCGAGTGCTGATTCTTCCTGCATATCTGCTGAAATATGTTTCGGTTTCTTTTTCTTCGTCAACTGATCTATAAAGGCAATACTCCCCAGCCATACTCCGGCTATGAACCATTCGAAAGGTGTAGTTCTGAAAAAATGAAATTGGGGTGAGAACTGTTTGCCCATCATCACCAGAGCAAGAATAAATATGAGCGCCACACCTTCTATCATTAATATTTTAGAATGACCTTTGGCTGTTAAAGGAGCAGTTCTTCCAACACCAAAGGCATCAATAATTACCAGTACCACTGTTTGAATGGCAATACCACCCAAAATATTACTAATTGCCAGTACATAATCACGCCGGATGGCAGCGGCAATGGTGATGGCAATTTCGGGCAGATTGGTAACGATAGCCAGGAATACCATACCACCGAATGCCTCTCCCAGTTGGTAATGAGAAGTGATATGGTCTGTTGCATTGGTAATCTTAACACCTGCGATCCAAATGGCTGCAGATGCTACCAGAAAAAATAAGATCAGTACTACCGAAGGCAACTGGCTAATGAGCATAAGCGAAACTTAGTAATGATGAATATTACCTTGGCAATGCTTCCAGTAATCTTTTTATAAAACCATCCATTGCCTTATTCCCTATCCATCGAACCACGGCAACAATTTCATGCTCATTGTCTACATAGATCATATTGGTTCCATTACCCAGGTGAGCATAAGCTGATTCGGGAGCAGAGGGGAATAATTTTTTACCGGTGTTGAGAAAGAAGTTCATAAATCCGTAACCGTTGTTAGCCGGTGTAGGGGTTAATGAGCGCTGTATCCAGCTTTCAGAGATAAGCTGGTTCCCGTTCCAGTTCCCCTTATGTAAAGTTAGTAACCCAAAGCGTGCCATATCGTAAGCATTGATGAATAATCCACCACCATAATGCCCGCCACCGCTAACAGCTTGCATTGGCTTACCATCTACCACTATCCAGGCGTTCCTGTATCCGGTCCATGCCCAGGTATTGGATGCACCGATCGGTTTCATGATGTATTCCCGCAATACTTCCGGCAGCGGCTTTCTCCAAACAAGCGTAGCTGCTAAAGCAAGAGCATTTACCCTGGTATCATTGTATTTCCATGTAGTGCCGGGTTCATTCCTTTTTCTTGTTAACCATTCATGAGGATTATCAGATGGCCTGTCTGCCCAGTCTGGCTTTCCCCATAAAGTTCCTTCCCAATCGCTTGTTTGCCTTAATAAATGATCCCATGTGATCTTTCTGTTATGAGCAGAAGTGAAAGGCGTTAAAAAAGCTTGTTTGCCAAAACCATCCGCAGAATGTACATATGTTGCAGGATCATATACTTCTATCGGCGGCAAATATTTTTCAACCGTATCATTTACAGAAGCAATCAGGCCTTTATCAACTGCCACTCCCACTACAGAAGAAAGCATGCTTTTGGTAACACTGTTGGTCATATCTACCCGCTCCGGCTCTCCCCATTCTGCGATGATATAGCCCTTATAAACAACAATACCCGTTGCTTCCCCCCTATCTGCCAATGGCCCTTCAGGATCACTGTAAGGTTCTTTTCCAAAACCTATGGATTGTGCCAGGTATTGATCATGTGGCATTTGGCTCTCGTTATCATTCTCTTTTGCAAACCGGATAGCCGCAGTAAGGTAACCGCTATCCACCTTCATCTGTGAAGGAGAACGATGCTCCCACCATTTTGCAGAAGGAAAATAATCTTTAACAACAGCCTTATTCTCTTTTTTTTGTGCGTTTACTTTTACATAAGCTATGCACAACAGTAGAAGGATAAGGCATTTTGACCTGACGTACAATATCTTCATAAGAATTAGCGTTGCTGATATAATTGCCTGAAATTACTACAGAAGAGATGAAAGATGGATTTTATTTAGTCACTCTTACGTAGGTCATTTTGTTCACCCAATTCGCTGTTGTATGAAATTTATTTTCGTAACAACCATGTGCTGCCAACTACTACTTTCACCTGTATTTTCGCAGCGTGTTGTACCCGAACCTTCCTTTCCCATGCAGGATGATGAGATCTGTTTCCAGGAAATCGTTCTTGCACAACATTATACACAGGATGCTATTCTTCAAAAGATACAAAACTGGGCTACGGCTACCCAAAGAAAATACCATTTAAAAATTACTCATTCGCAGGAAGTTGCCAATGATTATTTCATTAATGGGATTTTGAAAATCGATGGAGATAAAAAAGATCCTTATGAGGTAGATTGTTCT
>JAGWUV010000016.1 GCA_028875875.1 Bacteroidota bacterium | reverse complement strand
ATAAAATTTTACGAGATCATCATAATCAGTAGCCTGGAAACGAGCCTTAGCATGTTCATGTACCCGAATCACTTCAATACTTGCATCCAAAATGGTATAGTCAATACTATATTTACCAAACTTATTTTCAATATTCACATTTTTAGGTTTAGCCTCAACAGTATAGCCCTGGGGTAATTTTATTGTAATAGTATCTACATCTCTGAAAGCATTACGAAAAACAACATCAAATTTTCTGGGTTTATCGTTTTCTAATTTGGCCTCTTTATTAAATAGATTAGGCTGAATGAACAACCTTTTACCTGAAACTGAAGCGTAACCAGGAGATTGTATTTTCAAATATTCTTTCATAGAAGGTAATTTACCACGCAACTCTTGGTAATCAATTTTATCAACATTATAAGTAGGCAAGTTCAAAGCATTATTCAAGTATTCATTTCTTTCTTTTTCAGATACATCATGAAGTAGCCCGTGCTGTAATTCTTGCTGACACCCGGTAAATGTGGTATACACATCAGCATTAAGATTCCCGGACTCATCAATTGAAGCATTCACTTTTCTAAGTTGAAGATTATCAAAAGCATTATAAGATGGCGTTGATACTATGTGTCCACCATCATCATCAATCAATAAAGCTTTCCTATCACCTGTAAAAGTACCCATATATCCAGGACTAACAGTTTGGCTGGTACATTCTAACCAAATAGAATCCTTTTCATTAGGCACACACACAATCACATGATTAAAATATGGAGCTGGGAAATCTTCCCATAACCCTCTCTTGGCCCAACCTGAATTTATAAGAACATAATTAGCCTTTATTCCAGCTTCTTTTAATAGACTAACCATATAGTTTGATAAAGCTTTGCAATCGCCATATTTGCGCTGGTCAACATATTTCGCTTCAAAGGGTTGCCAGCTTCCAATACCTAACTGCACGCTAATATATCGTGTGTTCTTTTGAAGATATTCATACAACTTCTTTACCTTTTCATCCTTGGTTTTGAGTGTATCCGTTAAATTGTGCACAAATTGACGGGTTTGCTCAGGCAGCACATCTCTATCCTTATTTAATTGAACAATAAACTTTCCTAAATCTGTCCACGTATCCATACTTCCTTTATAACCCGCAATTTCAAAATTCACCGGAGCAACGTATACAGAAGGTAACAATTCATTTGGATCGGGTTGCAGAGGTTCAAATAAATAAGCTTTAGCGTTATGAATTGCCCAAGTGTAAAGCGTCTTACCTGCATTAATTATTGCGGCTCCGTTATAATTGAACTGCTTATACCTTAATTCGTAATTTGAAGGTGTTTCTACGATAAAATTACTTTCTTGCACAGATACTTTTTGCGACTCGAAAGGTGCCCAATGAGGAAGAAAAAATATTCCGTTAAAATCTTGTTCATCTTCAAACTCCACTGTATAAGGATATGTTCTCCAATAGAACTGGAAATGTTTCTCCCTCACATCAGTAAGAAAAGTTTCATCATCACTTGCAGAAACATCTGAGATATCTTTCTTTTTGATGCTTTTAATTTTCTTTCCTTCTGCATCATACAAACTTCCAGATATATCATTGAGTGATACTAGTTTATCATAATTATTATCATAAGCCGCAAACTTTTCTCCATCTTCATTTAAAATAGTTACAACATAATGTTCTTTAAGAATGGCTCTATTATCACTTTTAATTGTCAGCTTCTCATCATAAAGCCTAATTACGGCATTAGCATGTTCTTTCAAAGAATCCGGAATTAAAGAAGCTTTATAGTTCTGTGCATATAGACTATATGTTTGTAACAACATTAAGGCACTTACAAAAAAAAATCTCTTTATCATCAGCTTTGTTTAATTTTTTTTAGTACAATCTGTTCACTTTCTTTTTTTACTACGTAAGCAAAAAACTGTCTCAGAGTTTCATAATCTTCTGGCGTATAATTAGCCTTTTTAAGTTGCAACCTGCATCTCATCTGAATTCTATTATCAGTACTTTTCACCAATAAATATTCAAACATACCTTCTGTTTCATTAAGCTTTACACGTGTAGATTTCGGCATTTCTTCCACCATATAACCTTTAGGTATTTCCATGTTAAGATTATATATTTCATCCATTACATAAGGCATTTCAACGGGATACCTTCTTTCAGTAGACACAAAGGGATTTTTTGTCAACACCTGATCAAACAGAGGATTAAAGTAAATAATATCTTCATCGTTCCAATTCAGGTTTATATCATAGTTAATCGCAACAGGCTCATCGTATAAGTTCATAGAATCAATAACTACGTTTGAAATTTCAACATCATTCGAAAAAGATTTTTTTAAGCTCCGAACATAATCATCCATCTTTTCTTTAGTTAACTTGTCACGCAATTTTAAGGATTCATAGTATCCTAAATTGCCAATATAACTTCCTGTAAGACGATTCTTATCATCATTAACAATGATAATGTTTGTCATTTTTGACTCGTGTAAAGAGTCTGATGAAAGCGATATTAAATATGGCATTTGATCAATAATTCGACCATCATCATTGTAACATTCGTCAGGTAATTTACCAAAACCAATCTTTTTCACAGTTGCGTCCAGCAAGTAATATGTAGAATCGATCTTCAACCTTGAAACAACGTAATTATACTGCTTTAAGATTGGCATTGTGTTTGAAACTTTTCCATTATCCCTAGTACTTAATATTACTGGATGTGCATCAAATCCATTATTTATTAACGCTGAGGTAAGTAATAAATTTATTTCAGCAACATTTCCTGCTTTAGTTTGAAACGCTTTTTTCAAAATATTATCCATATATAAAGCATCACGATTATTGCAACTAAAATTATCTCTGAAATACTCAAAAATTTTTTTAGCTTTTTCAAGCCCAGTACTATTACCAATCTGCTTTTGCAACTCATCTTCCATCCAACCATTTCTCTCAAAAAGGTCTCTACCGAAAGATTCATCTTGCATCAAATCTTTTGCAGTAGTTATCCAATCCTTCATAACAGGTACAACATGATCATCAGAATACTTTATGGAGTGCAGTTGGAATTTGACGGATGAAATATAATTGGATGAAGAAGAAGTATAACTTTCCTCTTTGAATGCAGGAACATTTTTAATAGCCATCATCAGAAACTTAGCATCACCGGAAACAGTAAACACCTGACCTGGGCCATAAGATTCACCAGGTAAAAAAATACTGTAGTGCTTAAACTTTGTAGCAAAACTATCAATTGTAAATGGCAGAACTCCTTTTCGCTCTACCACATAGTTAAACATTGGAGGTATCATAACTTTGTATTCACTCCAAATAACAGGATACTTATCTTGAAAATACCAAGACCTCAATCTAGAGTAATAAGGAGACTTTATGGTATACCTATATTCAATTATACATCCTTCTTTTAGATCTGGAAAAGTAAATTTCTTAATCACCATATCCCTGTTGTATTTTTCTTTGATTAAGGCCGCTTTATCAAGTTTTGTTTCAACCACTTTTCCATCCACAAGATTATATGTTGAGGCTTCAAAGCCATCCATTAATTCTTCATGAGAACTACTACCTAAATAAATCGGCACTTTAACTGTAGCAAGATCAAAAGCATTCCTGCTTTTAAGCAAAACCCTTTTATATTGTTTAAAAATCAGGGTGAAATCTCCATTATTGTTTCCTTCAAAATCGGTACTACCCACATCCGCAATGATGATGGCGTTAGCACCAGAATCAGTAGGGGGAGGATTAATTGAAAAATCTTGAGGCGTAATTTGTCCGAATTTATAAACAGAATTACTTTGTGCTAACGAATAAATTGTAAAAAGTGAAGCCAATGTAACAATCAAAGTGGCTTTAAGGTGCATTAAGGCTCTCATTTAAGAATTAGTTTTTTTAAAAATATATAATCGATAATTAAAAAAAAATTAAAATTCATCTATATTTAAATTGTCACTCAAAGAAAATCATACAAAACTCATTAAGAAAACCGCAGCTCTACTTGGCTTTGATTATTGCGGCATTTCGAAAGCAGTTTTTTTGGAAGAGGATGCCAGGCGACTTGAAAACTGGTTAAACAAAGGGTATAATGGGAAAATGCAATACATGGACAACTATTTCGATTTACGTACCAACCCAACTTTACTCGTTCCCGGAGCAAAAAGTGTTATCACCTTACTAAAGAATTATTTCCCATCTGAAAAACAGCAAAATGACAACCCTAAAATTGCTAAATATGCCTACGGAAAAGATTATCATGAAGTAATACGGGAAATACTAAAACATTTCCTTTCGCAATTAGAATTAGAAATCGGAGAGATCAATGGTCGGGGTTTTGTTGATTCTGCACCGGTTTTAGAAAGAGCCTGGGCTGTGAAAAGTGGCTTAGGATGGATTGGAAAGAATGGCAATCTCATCACAAAGACAAGCGGATCATTTTATTTTATTGCTACATTAATTGTAGACATAGAATTAGCATATGACGATCCTTATACAAAAGATTATTGTGGCTCCTGTAACAAGTGTATCAACGCTTGTCCAACTAATGCGATTCTGCCTAATAAAGTGATAGACGGGAGCAAATGCATTTCCTATTTTACTATTGAACTGAAAGACGCATTAATCAATGAAGACATGAAAGGCAAGTTTGATAACTGGATGTTTGGTTGTGATACCTGCCAGGATGTTTGCCCTTGGAATCGTTTTAGCCAACCCAATACCGAGAAAGCTTTTACTCCAATACCAGCAATACTCAATTTATCTACAACAGAATGGGAAGCCATGACAGAAGATGCCTTCAAAGAGATTTTCCGGCACTCTCCACTAAAGAGAAGCAAATTCAAAGGCATTCAACGTAACCTCAAATTCCTTAAGCAATAACTACTGCAAATACTTTACAGCAACTACATTTGCGGTATGAGTAGTTTAGTTCAAAGAGATTCTAAAGTTATTTGGCATCCATTTACGCCTCAAAAAAACAGAAAGGATGTTACTGCAATTGTACAAGGAAAAGGCACCTTACTATTTGATGAAAATAACAAAAGTTATATAGACGCCATCAGCAGTTGGTGGGTAACTTTACATGGACATGGACACCCCTATATTGCTGAAAAACTTTACAGACAAGCTTTACAACTTGAGCAGGTAATCTTTGCAGGATTTACACATCAACCTGCTGTTGAATTGGCAGAAAGATTACTAAAAAAATTACCTGATCATTTTGCTCGAATTTTTTATAGCGATAATGGCAGTACTTCCACAGAAGTAGCGATTAAAATGTCTATACAATACTGGTGGAATAAAGGTGAGAAACAAAGAAAAAAAATCATTGCTTTCAATAATTCTTATCACGGCGATACTTTTGGTGCAATGAGTGTTAGTGACAGAAGTGTTTTCACACTTGCTTTTCATGATGTTCTTTTTGATGTTCTGTTCATTGATACACCTACTAAAGAAAATATAGGTCATCTAAAAGAAACCATTCAAAAAGAAAGCAACACAATAGCTGCTTTCATCTTCGAACCACTCGTCCAGGGGGCAGGAGGACTTAAAATGTATGATGGATCCTTATTGGATGAATTATTAAACTTTATACAGAAAGAAAACATTATTTGCATTGCAGATGAAGTTATGACAGGATTCTACAGAACAGGAAAACTATTTGCATCTGAATATTTACAAATACAACCAGATATTATTTGCCTGAGTAAGGGGCTTACTGGTGGTACAATGGCCTTAGGCGTTACCGCATGTACGGATAAGATTTACCAGGCATACGTAACTGATGATAAACTGAAAACTTTTTTTCATGGTCACTCATTTACCGCGAATCCACTTGCTTGTACAGCTGCATTAGCTAGCCTTGATCTTTTAGAACAAGATTCAGTTATTAGCAATATCCAATCAATAATTGAACGAAATAAAACATTCGCCGATCATCTTTCCCAAACAAAAGAAAATATCAAGAACATTAGAACACTTGGTACACTGCTTGCCTTTGAAGTTACCGAAGGAAAAGATGAATATCTCAACAATATCAGCAATATAATTACAGAACAGGCCTTACAGCTTGGCGTTTATTTAAGACCTTTAGGGAATACTGTTTACATAATGCCACCATATTGTATTACAGAAAGTGAGTTAAATAAGGTGTATGAAGTGATAGAAAAAATAATTTAACGCATGAACAAGAACATCCGGGAACTTTATACAATAGCCAATAAACAGGAAAGACTAATTATTGGACTAATGAGTGGTACTTCTTTGGATGGGTTAGATATTGCTCTTTGCCGTGTTTCCGGAAATGGGACTTCCACTAAAATTCAGGTGGTAAACTTCGAGACTATTGCTTATAATGATGATTTCAAAACAGAGGTTCGATCTGTTTTTTCAAAAAAGAAAGTTGATCTTGAAAAGCTTTGTTTACTCAATGCCTGGATTGGATCACAACATGCTTCTCTGATTCGTACTGTACTAAAAAAATGGAATATTGCGGCAGAAGAAGTTGACATTATTGCAAGCCATGGACAAACTATTTACCATGCGCCTAAAAGTCTACATCAACAGAATAAATTTCCGAATGCAACCTTACAGATTGGGGATGGTGATCACATAGCTGTAAACACAGGAATTATTACTATCAGCGATTTCAGGCAGAAACATATCGCTGCTGGAGGAGAAGGTGCCCCATTAGCAATGTATGGAGATCATATTCTTTTTAGTAATGAAGGTGAGAACAGAATTATGCTCAATATTGGGGGCATCGGCAACTTTACTTACTTGCCAGCCAACCAATCTTTTAATGAAATAGTTTGTACTGATACAGGACCCGGGAACACATTGATGGATATTTATGTACAAAAGTTTTTTCCGGATAAATACTTTGATGAAGATGCTGCATTAGCGAAACAGGGGAATCTAAACACCGCCTTACTCAAGGCTTTACAGGATAATAAATTTTTTGCTTTACCATTTCCCAAAACTACAGGGCCTGAACTTTTTAATTTTGAATATATAGAAAGCGCTATTCAAAAGGCAGAAACACCCCATCTCTCCCACTATGATATTCTTGCTACATTAAACTACTTTACTGCAGAAACAATTAGTAACGCAATTAAAAGTGTTTGCAGCACAATAAACCAAACTTCCGTTTTTGTAAGCGGTGGCGGCGCACACAACACATTGCTTATAGACAATCTTTATAACACATTGCCAGGTATTGTCATTAAGGATATGAAAGAATTAAATATTAATCCTGATGCAAAAGAAGCAGTACTATTCGCAGTATTAGCCAATGAATGCTTATGCGGTAAAGGATTAAATAGAAAAGATTCAAACATACCGTATATAACGATGGGCAAAATTAGTTTTCCGTGGTAGGTATTAATGAACTTGTATCCTTTCTTTCAGCAAGCTGTTTCAGTTTGTTGAGGTTTTTCTCCATCATAGTTCCTACAATTTTGTCACTTACCATGGAGCCGAATTTTTCCCAGGGATACCACTTAAATTGTTGTTCAAACTGCCACTGTACAACAGTTACGGAATGAGATGAGTCTGGAATCAATTGCATTGAAGAATGTAATATTCTATTATTACCGTTAATCCATTCAGAGGAAACAATCTGATCTGTTACATTCACAATCGTAGCTTTTGTTTTATTCATCATCACTACTTTATCAGAAATAATATGAACAGACGTATCATTCATTCCTTCTACCCAATTTTTCCATGCACTTACATTATTGATATGAGGCATAATCGTAGCAGGAGAAGCATCAATATTTACAGCTCTTGAAATAATAATTTTAGAAGGAAATAAGAGAGATATTCCCAATACAATTACAAACAACACAACTATACTAACAGCCCCAAGTTTAAGCAACTTCATAACTCTACTCCCATTTAAAAGTTTTTACTGCTACAGCATAAATCAATATTCCCCAAATTACCAATATTCCAATTTCCCTCCATTCATCAAACAGGTTCGCTCCTTCAAATGCAATATCCCTCATTGCATTATTAAAATGCGTTAATGGAAGAAGTTTACAAAAAGGTTGCAACCATGCAGGAAAATTATCAATAGAAAAGAAAGTTCCGGCTAATAAAAATTGTGGTAATGTAAAGAGGTTGGCAAAAGGAGGAATGGTGCTTTCATTTTTTGCAACCCCGCTTACGATAAAGCCGAACCCCATGAAAACAATCAAGGCAACAAAACTTAACACAAGAATTTCAAGAAATGTAATCCACCCATGTACGAGTGTAAAATGAAAGGCCAATGTTCCAATACCAATGATAATAATGGTAGTCATTAGCTGGAATATAACACGACTTAGTGCTTCTCCTAAAATAATGTAAGACCGTGTAATTGGCGTAGCAAAAAATCTTTTCAATACCAACTGCTGGCGAAGATTAAAGAATAAAAATGCAACACCAAAAACACCGGCACTTAATAATGAAAAGCCAAGTTGGCCAGGCAATATAAAATCTATTGTTCTATATACTCTTCCGGGTATCTTTTGAATATCGTTACTAACTGTGGCAATAGTTGGGGTATTGGGATACGCTGCCTTGTTTATGCCAGAAATTACCGACTGAATAATTTGCCTGAGAATATTGATATTCTGAGGGCTTACAGCCTCAGAACTCTTCAAGGTAACACGATACGGAGAAGAAGTCTCATTTGTTTTTTCAATATTGATTATCGCAGTTAAACGCCCTTTTTCTAAGTCTTCCTTTAACTCAATATCAGATTTATTCTTAAACTTCAGATTTGAGATATTTTTTAATGCACTATACACAGGATTAACGGTATCAGCGCTTTTATCCATCACAACATTTACCGATACTCCTCCGCTATTTCCCATAAATCCAAAAACCAAAATAAAAACCAACGGGAAACCTATACTAAATACAACAGCAGAAGGGCTTCTGAAAGTTGACTTTAATCCTCCCTTCGTAATGGCTAGCATTGCTTTTAATTGGCTATAATTTCCTTTCATAAACCTAAGTTGTGGCGCAAAGCTATTTGATTATTTTACCGTACCAAAAAATAGCTCAGATTGTAAGAAGAATCCAGACAATGAATTTTAAAAAATGGGTTATCTGATCTAATCTTAAAAAATAATAAAAAATAGACAAAAGTCTTATCTTTGAAAGACAAATGTCTTTAATGGCTAAAAGTTTAAAAAAATATATACTTCATCAACAACCGCCGCTTACACTTCAGGAAGCGGCACCATCATACAAACAATTGCCGCAACCAACTCCTATTGTAACAGGTTTTCCTTATAAAAAGTTTCAAAAAATAGCAGCCAAAGTTCCTTTTACGCAAAAAGAGTGGGCTTCAATATTACATCTTTCCGAAAAAACATTACAGCGCTATTCCAAAGACAACACCTCTTTCCAAGGCATTTATGTAGATCGTATATTACAAATTGAACAACTCATTAGCCTGGGTTTACAATGTTTTTCTACGCCGTCTGCATTTTATGCATGGTTAAAAAAAGATAAATCCGTATTTGGCCAGGTACTCAATTTTAATTCTTTAACAACACAGCTGGGAATCCAGGAAACCTACAACCAGGTTGGCCGTATACTGCACAACGTTTATTCATGATTACAGTTTACAGGTTCGCATCTGAACGATTCGCTCATGATCTAAGCGGTACTGGGGCCAGTTTATTCGGTGGAAGATGGAACTCCGTTGGCATACCTGCTGTATACACCAGTTTTAGTATTTCGCTGGCATTAGTGGAGTTGTTCATCCACAAGCAAACCTACGAGGACATTAGAATAAACCACTTGATGGAAATTACCATTGATACAACTATTGATTTCCGCATCGATCTTAAAAAACTCAAAAAAGGATGGCAACATGATGCAGCTTACTGCCAATTTATGGGTAACCAATTATTTTCATCAACAAATACCACCGCCATATCAGTTCCGTCTGCCATTATTGAAGAGGAAAATAACCTTGTCTTAAACCCAATGGCAAAAGATTTCGCAAAAAAAGTAAAAGTAAAAAAAGTAAGGCCCTTCAACTTCGACCACCGGCTTTTTAAATAGTTTATATCAATGAATACAGCATACATATTAACTGGAGGTAATTTAGGCAACAGGCAACAGAACCTGCAAACAGCAGCAATGGTTATAGAAGAACAATGCGGCGATATTATTGCCCTATCTGCGCTTTACGAAACTGCGGCCTGGGGCTATACCGAGCAACCCGATTTTCTTAACCAGGTATTAGTTTTGCAAACCCAACTACAGCCGGAACAATTAATGAGCGAATTATTACAAATTGAAGAAAAAATGGGCAGGGTACGAACTGTAAAATTCGGCCCAAGGATCATTGATATAGACATACTTTTATTTAACCAACTCATTATAAAGTCTGAATTATTAACCCTTCCGCATCCTGCATTGCATGAAAGAAGATTCGCATTAACCCCTTTGCAGGAAGTAGCACCGCAATTACCGCATCCTGTTTTACATAAAACAATTTCTCAGTTACTTCACGAATGCCACGACACTTCCAATGTGCAAAAAATTTCCTAAACCGGCATAATTCACGAATTAATTTTAAAGCTTTATAATCAGCTTCATGAAGCATCATTTCATTACAGTAGAAGGAAATATTGGCGCAGGCAAAACCACTTTGGCTCATCTTTTATCAAAGCACTTTAATGCAAGACTGATATTAGAGGAATTTGCTGACAATCCCTTCCTCTCTAAGTTTTACGAGAATCCCAAACAATTTGCCTTTCCCTTAGAAGTTTTCTTTATGGCTGAACGCTACAAGCAATTAAAAGAAATGGTTCACTCCAAGGATCTTTTCCAAAGCATCACAGTTTCCGATTACCTCTTCACCAAATGTTTATTGTTTGCCAAAGTAAACTTGCCTGATGAAGAGTTCAGACTTTACCAAAAGCTTTTCGATATTATTCATCAGCAACTTATTTTCCCCGATATTCTTATTTACCTCCATGCCCCTGTTCAAAAGCTGCAAGTCAACATAAAAAAAAGAAACAGGGAATACGAACAAAAAATACCTGATGAATACCTATACAATTTACAGGAAACTTATACCAGCTATATCAAACAACACAATATCAAAACAATCTTTATCGATGCGAGCAATGCTGATTTTCTTGGAAATAAAGCTCATTTACAAGTTGTATTAGATGCTTTAGAGAAAGATTACGAGCAAGGCCAGCATTATTTTTCCCTTCCATAATTTTTTTGTACCCAACAACAGTAGTTCTATATTACTTTCGTTGCGTCGCACACTTCAACACCTGGATCAACAGGCAACTCTGATAATACTATGAATGAACAGCTACAAAAGCATGATCCGTTTGCATCGGTAAGGCTACCAGAATATCGTAACCTCATGTTAGGAAGATTTACATTCATCATGGGCTTACGCATGATGGGCACATTGGTTGGCTGGTGGATTTACGAACTTACCAACCTGCCATTAGCCATTGGTATCATTGGCCTTTCAGAAGTAATACCGGCTGTTTCATTGGCTTTGTACGCAGGTCATGTAATTGATATCAGCGAAAAAAGAAAACTATTATTAACCGGGGTAAGTTTATACTTCGTTTGTGCACTACTTCTTTTTTCATTATCAACTTCCTATACGAAACAACACTTAAGTAACCATCATATTGCCTATTGTATTTATGCAGTAATCTTCTGTACCGGTGTAATACGTTCTTTTACCGGGCCTGTGTTCGGTACCGTAATTGCTTCTATCGTACCAAGAAATATACTTCAAAATGCAACCACATGGAGCCAGGGAACCTGGCTTTCTGCTTCCGTTACCGGGCATGCTGTTGGCGGTATTCTTATTGGTAGCGTTGGCATTAATAAAACATTATTGATTATTGCCGTATTGGTTGCAATCGGTTTTTTCTTTATGTCTAAACTTAAACCCAAACCTCCCGTACAAGAATCAGGAGAAAAGAGAACGTGGGACAGTGTAAAAGAAGGAATTCGTTTTGTACTTAAAACCAAAGAAATTTTAGGAGCATTAACACTAGACCTGTTTGCCGTATTGTTTGGCGGTGCTGTTGCCATGATCCCTGTTTTTGCAAAGGATATTTTAAAAGTGGGCGCCGAAGGTTTTGGCTGGCTGAATGCTGCATCTGATATTGGTTCTATTATTATCATCATCAACCTCACGCTATTCCCCTTACATTCCAAGCAAGGCAGGAAACTATTCTTCGCTGTTGCAGGTTTTGGTTTGTGTATCATCACATTTGCTCTTTCCAAATCATTCTGGCTATCCTTTTTTGCGTTACTATTGAGTGGTGCATTAGATGGTATAAGTGTGGTGGTAAGGGGTACCATTCTTCAACTAAATACACCTGATTCTATGCGAGGAAGGGTAATGAGCGTAAACTCCATGTTCATTAATTCCAGTAATGAATTAGGCCAGTTTGAAAGTGGTGTTGCCGCAAAACTTATGGGTGTAATTCCGTCTGTAGTTTTCGGCGGGACCATGACATTACTCGTTGTGATCACAACCTGGTTTAAAGCACCGGCTTTACGGAAAATGGAATATTAACCTTTGTTTTCCATCAATCTTTCCAGTACATAATAAACAGCCGGGCAAAAACTTGCGTTTTTTAAGGTAATCGCTTGCCTTTTTATCAACACATCTTCGTCTGTGTAAGGAAATCTTTCACAATCAGATGGACGTTGGTCGTAAATGCTACAATAGTTGTCGGCACCTAAAAATGGGCAGGGAGTTGCTTTTACCACGTAATCGCCATCTTCATCCAACCTTAAGTATTGGTCTATAAATTCGCTTTCACGCAATTTCAAATGCTTGCTAATGCGCTTGATATCAGGCGTTTTAAACCGAGGAGAATAATTTTTACAGCAAGCTGCACATTGCAGGCAATCGATCTTTTCAAAAGCTTCTTCATGCAAATCGGGCAACTGCCTTAATACCTTATTCTTATCGGCACGTTGCATGAACTGCTGGTAAAGCTTTTTTCTGTCGGCACTTTTCTTTTGCCAATTTTCTAACACTTTATTATCCATGAATTAATCTTGATTTAAGTAGCATGTGCAAGGTATCACCTTACTTTGCAATTACGAAACAAGCAATCTAAATCCCAGCAAGCAGATGGACAGTATACGAGAACAGTGGCTGATTTTTATTTCAACTCCTTTTTACACCTTTATTATCCTGCTGGAAATACTACTCTCACACTTCTTTCACAAAAAAGTTTACACGCTGAAAGATACACTCACCAACGTTTACCTGATGCTTTTAAATGGGGGCATTGATTTATTGGTTAGGTTTTTTGTTTATTTTTTTATTCTGCATTTCTTCTTTACGCATAGCATTTTTCATTGGGCACACAACTGGGTATATTGGATTATTCTTATCGTTTTTGAAGATTTTATGTACTATTGGCTGCATAGGTTTGATCATGAGATTCGTTTTTTCTGGGCGGCCCACGTAACTCACCATAGTTCTCAAACGATGAATTTTACGGTTGGCTTCAGGTCGTCTGTGTTCCAGCCGCTATACCGTTTCATTTATTTCATTCCCATTGCCTGGGCTGGTTTTGCGCCCTTAGATATCGCATTTATTTATTCCGCTACGCAGATCTGGGGGATCATTGTTCATACCGAATACATAAAAAAAATGGGATGGCTTGAATATATCCTGGTAACACCCTCTCACCATCGGGTACACCATGCGTCTAACCCTAAATATCTTGACAAGAATATGGGCATGTTCCTGATTGTTTGGGATAAACTGTTCGGAACATTTCAGGAAGAGCTTGATGAAAAGACGTATGAACCCATAAAATATGGCCTTACAAAAAACCTTGAACAACCCAATGCTGTGTCAATTATTTTTCACGAATGGAAAGCAATTATACAGGATGTTTTAAGAAAGGATCTGACAACCAAACAGAGGTTAGGTTATCTTTTTAAAGCACCGGGGTGGAGCCATGATGGTAGCCGCCTTACCAGTGAACAAATGCGGAAAATTGAGCAAAACAACAGCTAGCATGATATTTATCCATTTTTTTAAAAAATGTGGATAACTTTCTTCTTTCATGCCTTATCGAAAAAAATTACTTTTTTACGATAAAACCAACTCTCTAAAATGGAAGAGTCCTTAACTAAAAATACATTTTCGGTACTTTCTTCTTTTTTTGATTAGGATTTGAAGAAAATACAAAATATGTATAAAAATTAAACTTTGTTTAGTACAGGCAGCACTGCCTCAAACCCTTTTGTAATATGGCTTTTTGCCCCAATTTTGCCTCGGATTCGATTTTGAATCAAGAGTAAAATTCAAGTTATGTTATTACTGACTCAAGTTACAACAGCTTCAGACAGTGCAATGATTACAGCAAGTGTAGTTGCTTGTGTAGTTCTGTTCTCTTTGCTTCTGTTTAAGAAAAGTGCAAGAAACGCAGCTTAATTCATTTACAATACCTCAAAGTTTACGCTGCAATTTTTTGCAACAAACTACCAATGCCACCCAAGGGTGGCATTTTCTTTTACATTCACATGCTTTCCCCACGTTAAACAAGCGGCTGATTATCTAAAAGCTCCATCGTACATTTGCGGCACTAGAAAACCGACAACCTACCTCCCTCTGTTCAATTGTGTTATTCAGTTGAAGAGTGCGACGCAAGGAACGATGCCCAAAGCACCTAATGCCGGTACCATCCTATTACACGAGAAAATAAAAGGAAGTACAAATGAATTTATTCGCACAGCAAAACACAGAATTTCAGAAAAGGCATATTGGTCCGAATGCAACGGATACACAATCAATGCTGAAAGAAACCGGTTACCTGTCTTTAGATGAACTCATTCAGAAAACCGTTCCGGAAGCTATCGTTCTGGAAGAGGAACTGAATTTACCGGCAGCCATTAGTGAGTATGAGTACCTGAATGAGCTGAAGGCAGTGGCTACTAAGAATAAGATTTACAAAACTTATATAGGACAAGGGTATTATGATACGATTACCCCAACGGTAATTTTACGCAATGTGTTTGAAAACCCAGGATGGTACACGCAGTACACGCCTTACCAGGCCGAGATATCGCAGGGAAGGTTAGAAAGTTTGCTCAACTTTCAAACAATGGTAACAGATTTAACAGGCCTAGAAATTGCCAATGCATCGTTACTGGATGAAGCAACAGCCACAGCAGAAGCAATGGCCATGCTATTTCATCATGTAAATAAATCTGACACGATCAGCAGGCCGAAATTTTTTGTGGATGAAGCTATATTCCCTCAAACCAAAGATCTTTTAGTAACAAGGGCTACACCAATAGGTATTGAGCTAGTGTTCGGCAATTACCAAACAGCTCTGCTGGATGATACATATTTCGGGGCAATTGTTCAGTATCCCAACAATCATGGCTCTATTGAAGATTATCGTGGATTTATAGCAAACGTACACACCGTGGGCGGCTATATTGTAATGGCAACAGATCTGCTGGCTCTTACATTATTAACACCTCCCGGAGAATTGGGCGCCGATGTTGCTGTTGGTTCTGCACAACGTTTGGGTGTGCCTTTAGGTTTTGGTGGCCCCCATGCAGCATTCTTTGCAACAAAAGATGAGTTTAAGCGCAGTATGCCCGGAAGATTGATTGGTGTAAGTATTGATGCACAAGGCAACAGGGCTTTACGTATGGCCTTGCAAACAAGAGAACAACATATTAAAAGAGAAAAAGCCACATCTAATATTTGCACTGCACAGGCATTATTAGCTAATATGGCAGCTATGTATGCAGTATATCATGGTGCAGACGGTTTAAAGAATATTGCTTTACGTGTTGCTACGCTTACGCAGGTGCTTAGCGAATCATTGCTGACTTTGGGTTTTGAAGTTGCCAATAAAACTTACTTCGATACCCTTTTGGTTAAAGCTGATACATTAAAGATCAGAACCATAGCAGAGAAGTACCAAACCAATTTCAGGTATTTTGATGCGCAGCATATTGGCATTTCGCTGGATGAAACAACTTCTCAAAAAGATGTATTGGATATTGTTTACATCTTTGCTGAATCTTCAGGAAAAGATGAGGCTGAGATAGAATTTGACAGCGATGCTGAACTTACTGGCATTCCCGCATTTGCAGTTCGTACTTCTTCTTATTTAACTCACCCGGTTTTCAATACACATCGCAGCGAAAGCCAGATGATGCGTTATTTGAAACAATTAGAAAATAAAGATCTTTCACTTAACACTAGTATGATCACTTTGGGAAGCTGCACCATGAAATTGAATGCAGCTTCGGAAATGATACCGGTGAGCTGGCCGGAGTTTAGTAAAATACATCCTTTTGTACCGGCAGACCAAGTAAAAGGTTATTTACAAATTATAGATGAGTTGAGTAAATACCTATGCGAGATCACAGGTTTCGATGCCTGCAGTTTGCAACCCAATAGTGGTGCACAAGGCGAATATGCAGGCTTATTAACAATCATGGGGTATCATAAGGCAAATGGTAATGCTCACAGAAATGTGGTATTGATTCCCATTTCTGCACATGGTACCAATCCTGCTTCTGCTGTAATGGCCGGCATGAAAGTAGTGGTTGTAAAAAGCAATGAAGATGGAACCATTGATATTGCAGACCTAAAAGCAAAAGCAGAACAACATAAAGATAATCTCGGTGCCTTGATGGTAACTTATCCTTCTACTTTTGGCGTTTTTGAGGAAGGCATAAAAGATATTTGCCAGATCATCCATGATAATGGTGGGCAGGTTTACATGGATGGTGCAAACATGAATGCCCAGGTAGGATTAACTTCCCCCGCTACAATTGGCGCGGATGTTTGTCACCTGAATTTACATAAAACATTCGCAATCCCACATGGCGGAGGCGGCCCGGGTATGGGGCCCATTTGCGTTAAAGAACATTTAGCAGCCTACTTGCCAAGCCACGTACATAATGGAGAAAATCATGGAGTGAAAGCTTATCATGCAGTTTCAGCAGCTCCTTTCGGTTCTGCATCTATTCTACTCATAAGTTACGGGTATATTAAAATGCTGGGATACGATGGTGTAAAGAAAGCTACCGAATATGCTATTCTGAATGCCAACTACATGAAAGCAAGACTGGAAAAGTTCTATAAGATTTTATATACCGGAAAAAACGGAACTTGTGCTCATGAGTTTATTGTTGATCTAAGGCCTTTTAAACAATCAGCGGGTATTGAAGCAGAAGATGTAGCGAAACGACTGATAGATTATGGTTTCCACGCCCCTACCATGAGTTTCCCTGTACCCGGAACGATTATGATTGAACCAACAGAAAGCGAGGACAAAGCTGAGCTTGACCGTTTCTGTGATGCATTAATTTCTATTTATGAAGAAATCAAAGCCATAGAAGAAGGTAAAGCCGACAAAGCTGATAATCCGTTGAAAAATGCACCACATACACAAGCTGTAATTTGTGCAGACGAATGGAACCACCTTTATTCCCGCCAGGAAGCAGCATTTCCGCTTTACTATGTTACACAGAATAAGTTCTGGCCTAGTGTTGCAAGAGTAAACAACACACATGGAGACAGGAACCTGATATGCACATGTGAGCCTGTTGAAAGCTATATGCACTAACCGATTTTAAGCAAAAGGATAAATAAAAGGTCTTGCCCCAACAGCAAGACCTTTGTAATTAAAGAGAAGCTTTATTGCTTGCCTTTAATTTACTGTGCATACCACCAAACTTTCTTTATTGAACTTTAACTTCTTTGGAAGCTTTCACATCAACTGAGGTTTTAGGCATTTCGATTTTCAAAATACCATTATCATACCTTGCTGAAATGGCATCTTCATTTACATTTTCAGGTAAATAAAATGAACGGGTGAATGAACTGAAACTATATTCCCTTCTTGTATAGTCAACTTCTTTTTCATTCACTTCATATTTGGTTTCTGCACTAATAGTAAGTACACCCTCTTCTACTTTGATTTTAAAATCATTTTTATCAAAGCCCGGAGCCACTACATCCACTAAAAAGTTAGTTGCATTTTCTGCAATATTTACAGCAGGCATGTTAACATCTCTCTTTTGTAACCAACTGCCTCCAAAGAAAGGATCAATATCGAAGAAATCTTTGAACAAAGGTTTGAGCGATTGTTGTGTACTGCCAGATGTGATGATTTGTCCCATAACTACCTCCTTTTTTCTATCACAAATTTCATGAGACATCGCAGCCTGCACAATGATATTATTCATTGCAAGCAACAAAAAACATATCTACCTTTGCGGCACTTTATAAAATTCCCTGTAGAAAAAAAACAAGCCCTGTAAGAGCAATGATCATTGCCACTATCCACAAAAAGCGCTTCTTGGTTAATATTGAAATGGCTGATATCGCAATTGAAATTTGAAAAAGTGTAACTGCTCTTGCTAATACAACATGGCCCGCCAAGTGTTCCGCTGAAAGGGTTTCCGCCTCCTCTGCTTTTTTCTTTATTTCTTCTTGTTCAGTTTTGTACCGTTGAACAGATGCGGCATCTGCAGTGCCGGAAGCCATAGCAATATTTTTAATTTCAGCCTTGATCCCTTTTGCCTGGTAAAACGACCATTGATCTGACGCTTTGATTTGTTCTATCAATGCTTCGTTGGAATGATGCCCGGCCATTAATCCGGCAATGGCAGCAAAAACCGCCATTAAAGCGGTTGATACAGCAACATACATCGACCACTTTTTTTCCTTTGCTTCACGAATGGCTTCTTCAGCCTTTTCCTGAATGGTCTCATGCAAATGCTCTACAGGCACTTCGATCTCTTCCATATAATTCTCTTTTACTTAAAACAGGATAAAACTTAGTGCTAACTTATTACTTTTGAGCACTCCCTTATTTTTTATCCGCTTAAAAAATGCTTATGAAACGAATCATCTGGATCGTTGCCTTTATTTGTTTCGGTGCAACAGTTTATGCACAAACCGACACATTCTCCGTATACAAAAAAACAAGTGTGATGATACCTATGCGGGATGGCACTAAACTATTCACAGTAATTCTAACACCTGTCAATTGCAGCCATTCATTACCTTTTCTCATTACACGAACACCTTATGGTGCGGACATTCCTATTCCTGATGGCGCAACCTTCAACATCAATACTTCATCCTACTTATCAACACTCGGAAAAGGTGGTTATATTTTCATCATGCAGGATATCAGGGGAAAATATAAAAGTGAAGGAACGATGCAAATTCACAAGCCGATCATTCATCTTAAACAAAAAAATGCAGTAGATGAAAGTACTGACACTTATGATACAGTTGACTGGCTATTGAAAAACATTAGCAACAATAACGGCAAGGCCGGCATTTTTGGGATATCGTACCCCGGATGGCTGGCATTGGTTGGCGCAATTGATCCGCACCCTGCACTGAAAGCCTCATCAGAACAAGCTTGTATGGGGGATTTATTTTTAGGAGATGATTTTCACCATAACGGTGCATTCCGTTTAAGCTATGGAATGGAGTACACTTACGAAGTAGAGTTTGATAAAACTACAGACAGTAATTTCCCTTTTCCTCAATATGATCTTTTCATTTGGTACCAACAATTAGGCTCTTTGAAAAATGTGAATGACAAATATTTTCATTTCAAAGTACCCACCTGGAACAACTTTATACAACACCCGAATTACGATAGTTTCTGGAAATCAAATTCTCCCTTATCCTATGTACGCCAACCCGAAATTCCCATATTACATGTTGGCGGTTACTTTGACCAAGAGGATATCAATGGCCCGCAGCTTATGTATAGCTTCATGGAAAAGAAAGACACTTTCAACAGAAATCATATTGTTCTTGGTCCCTGGAACCACGGGCAATGGAGCCGCAACAAAGCCGACAGCCTCGGCAAGATCGCTTTTGAAAGCAATACGGCAGCATGGTTTCAGCAATTGCAAAAGAAATGGTTTGATTATTGGTTGAAAGGAATTGGCAAAAACGACTTCGAAGAAGCTTACTGTTTTCAAACAGGGAATAACAACTGGAAAACATACAGTACCTGGCCCCCAAAAAATACAACGATAAAAAAACTATATACCTACTCTAATAACGGCGCCGGATTTATGAAACCAACATCCCCTAAAGGAAGCGTAAGTTATGTAAGTGATCCGGCTCATCCCGTTCCTTACAGAACCTTGCCTATTGAAGCAACTTATGGACCGGGCAGCCGATGGAGAACATGGCATACCGAAGATCAACGCTTTGTTACTTCAAGACCAGATGTTATAAGCTTTTCAACAGATACACTTACAGAAGATATGATTGTTACCGGTGCAATAAAAGCTCATATTTTTGCAAGTACCACAGGAACAGATGCGGACTTTGTTGTAAAACTGATAGACGTATATCCCAATTTCGACCAGAAGAGTTTAAGCATGAGTGGTTACCAACTACCTGTTGCGATGGAAGTATTTAGAGGCCGCTATAGAAAAAGCTTTGATAAGCCGGCTCCTTTTGTTCCTAACAAACCGGAAGAAATAGTGATCGATCTTCACCAGATCAATCATGCTTTTAAAAAAGGGCATCGTTTAATGGTGCAAATACAAAGTACCTGGTTCCCCGTGATTGATCGCAACCCTCAAAAATTTATTCCGAATATTTTCGAGGCGAAAGAAACTGATTTTATCAAAGCAACACAAACCATTTATTGCAATAGTAATCTTTCTACTTACATTGAATTACCTGTAATGCAATAATGCTCAATATTACTTATCATAAAGCCCCATCCGGATGGGGCTTTATGATTTACTGCACTTATCCATTCAGACTTCCCATCATCGATTCCGGGTAACGAAGACCCGCAGCTGCATCCTTAGGAAAAAATTCATTTATCTTTTGCAAGTCCGCAGCATTTAACTGTACGTTCACTGCACCGATATTTTCATCAAGGTATTTGATACGCTTAGTGCCCGGTATCGGGAAAATATAGTCCCCTTGTGCCATCACCCAGGCAAGTGCCAGTTGCGATGGGGTGCAGCCTTTTGCAGCGGCCATCTCTTCAATCTTTTTCACAAGTTGCAGGTTCTTTTCAAAATTCTCTCCCTGGAAACGCGGTGAGAACCGGCGATAATCATCTGCTCCAAAATCTTCAAACCGCTTGATCTGTCCGGTTAAAAATCCCCTTCCCAACGGACTATAAGCCACAAAAGCAACACCCAGTTCTTTACAGGTTTGCAGTATATCATCTTCCGGGTCTCTCGTCCATAAAGAATATTCCGATTGCACAGCAGTAACAGGATGAGCGGCATGAGCTTTACGAAGCGTAGCCGAGGAAACCTCACTTAATCCGATGCCTCTTATTTTCCCCTGCTGTACCAGTTGCGCCATAGCGCCAACTGTTTCTTCAATAGGTGTAGCAGGATCTTTTCTATGCAGGTAATATAAATCTATCACTTCAACATTCAAACGCTTCAAACTGGCTTCACACGCCGATTGCACATATTCCGGTCTCCCGTTCAACCCTCTTATTGAAGGATTATCCGGGTTTCTCACAATACCAAATTTTGTAGCCAGCGTAACTTTATCTCGGTAGCCCTTCAATGCTTTTCCAACCAATATTTCATTTAAAAAGGGCCCATACATATCTGCCGTATCCCAAAAACCAACGCCTTTTTCAATAGCATGGTGCAATACTTTAAGGCTTTCTGCATCATCCCTTTCACCATAAAATTCACTCATCCCCATACATCCCAAACCTAGTTGAGAAGCCATCACGCCTTGCGATCCTAGTTTTCTTATTTCCATAATAATTCAATTTTTCTATAAAGTTTAAAAAAAATAAAATGCGGCTACATTAATTTCCAATTACAGTTTTATCAAAGTAGCAACTCTTATTATTCAATTTCAATTGACAAAAACTTCATTATTTTTAATTCGAAATCATTTCACAATGAAGAGATATTCGGTTTTATTTTTATCAATATTGGTTTTTACTTTTTTCGGTTGCCACAGGAAAAAGCCTCAGAAATCTGTAGAGCAGCCCGTTGCTGCCAAACCTGTTGAAACCAATGATCCCTATGTGCCTTTCACCAAAGATTTTTACGCCAAGCTTAAAGCATATGGCATAGATGTAAAAAAAGTACAGTTTTTTGTTGATCAACAACTGGTGTTAACCCGCTATGTAGATCAAAGCAGAGCAGAAGTAAAATCTGGCGTTGTAAAATTTTTAAATGGCAAATATGTTAATGAGATAGTTATTCCACAGTATACCCCATGCGTGGTGGATTCGATTGATTTCGATGGTTTCAGGGTTAGCTTTGAAAGTGGTTCCAACAATCATTTCAAGTTCATCAATAACCGCTATTCTCCCGATTATTTTATTTTCTCTGGCACTAACTGGAAAGATGGTACTGCTGATGTTTATTACGATAATCAAATTTATCGCGTTAACTGCGGCACCTGTAGCAGTGCTGCCGATGCTAAGTTGGTAGTGAAGCAAAGTGATATAGATAAAACTGAAAAGAAAACAAAAGTATTACAGGGCCGAAGGGTAGACAATTAATGAGACCGGCTGAGGTTTTTCATAGCACCAACTGTTGCGTCGCACACTGCAACTTTCAGAACAAGCAGCAGCATTTTATTGCACAGCATTCTTACAGTAACTCTTACTTTCGCAAAAAAATTATTGTATGGGAATAGCAGACAAACTGTCTCAATTAAAAAATGAAAAAGCAGCAGTCAACCTCAAAGCAGGAGAAGATTTTTTAGCTGCCAACAAAACCAAAGAAGGTATTGTAGAATTGCCCAGCGGTTTACAATACCAAATCCTTACTCAAGGTACAGGAGAAAAGCCTAAAGCTTTCAACCAGGTTACCTGTCATTATCACGGTACGTTAATTGATGGAACTGTTTTCGATAGCAGCGTTCAAAGAGGCCGCCCGGCTACCTTTCCATTGAACATGGTTATCAAAGGATGGACTGAAGGCCTACAACTGATGCCAACAGGAAGCAAATGGCGTTTCTTTATCCCACCACATTTAGGTTATGGCGACAGACAGGTAAGTGCTCAGATAGGGCCTAACAGCACCTTAGTTTTTGAAGTGGAATTGATCTCTTTTATCTAAAGACGAATCATATTCATAATAGAAGGGACTCGGTAAAATTTAATGAGCCCCTTCTATTGTATTGACGCTAATATTCATTTCCTACTCCTCATTCACCATAAGCTTGAAGCCTACATCAATTCACTCAACTCTAGCCAACGCATTTCTTTTATCTCAAGTTCCTGGGCTATTTGTGTTAGCCGTTTACTAATTCTTTCAATATTCTCGTAAGTCAGTTCAGGATTACTTAGCTCGTTCGTAAGTTGTTCACGCTCCGACTCTAATACAGGGATTTCTTTTTCAAGTATTTCAAATTCACGTTTCTCTTTAAACCCGATTTTCTTTTTTTCAACAGTCTGGATTTGCTTCACAACAGCCTCTTCTTTCTTTTTCTCTTCAGCTTGCTGTTTGTTTTCATTCTTTTCTTCTACCCTGTATTGGGTATAGTTTCCGGGAAAATCTCTAATTACACCATCCCCTTCAAATACAAACAAATGATCTACCAAACGATCCATAAAATAACGGTCATGCGAAACGATCAGCACACAACCCTGGTAATCGCTGAGGAAATTTTCAAGCACAGCCAATGTTGGTAAATCCAAATCATTCGTAGGCTCATCAAGAATTAAAAAGTTCGGGTTTCTGAAAAGGATCGTCAACAACTGCAATCTTTTTTTCTCGCCACCGCTTAATGCACTCAGGTAAGTGTATTGCTTTTCCGGCGGAAATAAAAAAAGTTCTAAAAACTGCGCCGCACTTAAACTTCCTCCGTTTGCCAATGGAAAATTTTCAGCAAATGTTTTTACATATTCTATCACCCGCATATCTTCTTTTATCACTAATCCTTGCTGAGAGAAATTACCAAATACAACAGTATCGCCAACATTAATCTTCCCACTATCAGCTGTTTCCAGGCCTTGCAATATGTTTAAGAAAGTAGATTTCCCTACACCATTCTTTCCAATAACACCTATTCTTTCACCTTTACTAAAAGTGTAATCAAACCCCTGCAAAATGGTCTTGTTACCGTAACTCTTATACACTTTTTTCATCTCTACAATCTTACCACCTAACCTGCTCATCTTCACTTGTAATTGTAATTGAGCATCTTCAATACGTTGCTTTGCCTTAGTTTCTATTTCATAAAAATTATCCTGCCGGCTTTTACTTTTGGTTGTTCGGGCTTTAGGTTGCTTACGCATCCATTCCAGTTCTTTTCTATACAAATTCTTAGCCTTATCAATACTTGCAGCCTCACTTTCCAATCGTGCTGCTTTTTTCTCCATGTAATTCTCATAATCCCCTTTATACACGTACATATTACTTCGCTCCAGCTCCCATATCTCATCACACACTGCGTCTAAAAAATAACGATCGTGTGTAACCAGCAAGAGCGTTACATTTTCCTGGTTCAAATAATGTTCCAGCCATTCGATCATTTCAACATCGAGATGATTCGTAGGCTCATCCATCATCAGCAAAGTATGCTTATGCTCAAAACCAATATCAATAAGGGTTTTAGCCAAAGCCACTCTCTTTCGCTGCCCCCCGCTTAATGTGTTTACAGGATTTTGTAAATGATGGATATTAAGTTTTCCGAGAATTTCCTTCACTTTAGCTTCAAACATCCAGGCATTCAACTCATCCATTTTGGTAATGGCTTCTGCCAGT
The DNA here is from genome assembly GCA_028875875.1 of Bacteroidota bacterium. Classification (GTDB taxonomy): domain Bacteria; phylum Bacteroidota; class Bacteroidia; order Chitinophagales; family Chitinophagaceae; genus JAGWUV01. Next base: position 52,373 of record JAGWUV010000016.1, on the reverse strand, counting down.
AAATGGCCGTCGTTCTGTTCCACAGCATTTTCATACTCCTTGATCACACCAATGACCGGATGATTAGTATGAAAAATATTTTCCAGAACGGTTTTATTTTCATCGAACTGGGGGTCTTGTTCAAACAACGCTACCGTAACATCCTTGTGAATCCACAATTTCCCTTCATCAGGAACATCTTTTCCACTGAGAATACGCAGCAAAGTACTCTTGCCCACCCCATTTCTTGCAATCAATGCTATTTTATCTCCTTCATTAAGATGGAATGAAATATTGTTGAATAAAGGTTGTACGCCAAAACTTTTAGTAAGGTTTTCTGCTGAAATATAATGCATGCCGCAAAGATAACAGAGGTTGATGAATGAAGGCATAAACGAATAAACGCCCCAAAATGGAGCGTTTAGCTTGATCTACATTATCTGGCATTAGTTAATATTAATCATTTTATCTTTTGGATACTTGGCACTGTAAGAGAAGCGTACCTTTTTACTTTCTCCCGGGGCCAACTGTAATTTCCAATTCAGTTCTCCCATGTCTTTATTCACTTCGGCACCACCGGCATCTAACAATTCAACCTCAATTTCTTTATTGGTAGAAAGAGGATATTGGTCTTTCAGATCAAAGCTCACTGCCTCTTTTTTATTGTTCCGCACTGTTATTTCGTAAGTAAACTTCTGAATTTTATTACTACCCAAGAACTTCACGCTGCTAAAATCAACTATTTTATCACGTTTCACTATCACACGTTTATCTCTTCCTAAAGTAAGTTTTAAAGTATCAGAAGTTGCGGAAGGATCAATAAAAGATTTTCCTATGTACACTCCTTCAACAATAATATTTGCCTCACCCGGCAACAAATTCAGCTTTCCCCATCCAGTGATATGTGCCAGTAAATACACATCCCTATCCAGCTTTGGAACTGCATAATGCTGGTAGGTTGCAGCGATATCAATAGTTTGCAAAATAGCTGTTTGTGCCTTTCCATTGGCAGGAACATCATAGGGCATATCAATATCAAAAGATACATTTAAAGTGTTATCTGCTACAGAAATATAATCCTGCAATCCTTCTTTCAACTCAATTTCAATAGCACCACCAGATGCCCTTGCGCCATATATTGCGGTTGCCTGTTTATCTTTTAGCACATTCATTTTCTTGATACTGGAAGGATTTATTTGTTTAAATTCATCTTCACTCATAATGTTTCCATTCACTACATAAATTGGCTTAGCAGGTTTATATTCTTCATCAGCATCTTCTTTCCTTGTTCCATAACCAACCACCACCACATCGTTTAAACTACTAGTGCCTCTTATATTTATCCCGGCAGCCTTACCCTGTAAATTTTTTTCCAGAACCTGTACCGGATTTACATAACCTAAGTACCAAGATTCTAAAACAGGAGCATTGCCGAATTGAGAAGGCATTGAAGTTGACAATGACAACTTCACCTGTTTCCAGTCGACACCGGTTGTTTGAAATATCTTGGCTTTGTAAATAATTTTAAGCGGGTTAGTAATCGCATCTGCTTTTATATCATACAATGGAATCCAATAAGCATGAGTAGCAATGTATGAAAGTGTGAAATCGAATCTCCCGGGCATCGCTGCATTGAGTTGCAGGATGAGTCTTCCCCCGGTAATTGCGTTCTTCTTTTGCTCCCCTTCGAGTTGTTTTTTTATCTTATCGTAATATAGCTCAAGCTTATTTTTTTTCTCAGTAAGCAATTGTATATCATTCTGCAACTCTAAAGATTTACTTTTATAATAATCCACCAGCTTCATCAACTCAGTAACACTCAAACCATTTTCGGTTCCTTTAATATCTCTGTTAGCTTTTAATACTTCTAATAGATCTTTATCATTATCAAGAGAAAGGATTAGCCTGGCCTTTCCCTTGTCTATATTTTCCAGCGAATCTTCCAACATCTTTACTCTTGCCGACTTTTCTACCGGCTGAAGATAATTAGTGGAAAACTCAACCCCCATAACCGTTACAGCTGCGGGCGCCTTTAATTGAATACTATTTATATCTATTGCATTACTAATTCCCTCAACCCATATTTCGTTATTCCCCGCTTTTAAAGCGGCTGAAAAAACATGCCCCATCTCAGCTCCAGATTTGAATACCGTAACTGTTTTTAAAACAGCCTGTACATTAATTTTATCATCTGCCTGAAGCACATTCGATACTACTACAGACAAGAAGCATAGTAAGATTATTTTTATTTTCATAACCATTATTTTAAATAGGATGCTACAAAAGATTTAATTACATAATCCTTTGGCATAATTTTTACGGAAAGAAGCAGATCTTGATATTCAAATTATCTTCGTTATTCTAACTGTGCGTATTTATGAGCTTATTTTCTCTTTTCAGAAAAAATATCGACACAACCATTTTCGCAGTAGCAGCCTTTACTGTTGTTGTTTTATTGACCAATCATGGCGGCATTGGTATTTCTCCTGATTCGGTTGCCTATATTAGTGCAGCAAGAAGTATTGCATCTTTCCGTACAATCATGCAATACGACAACACCCCTTTTATTCTTTTCCCTTTAGGCTATCCATTTTTTCTTACCCTATTATTATGGCTTACACATATTGATATTGTTCAACTGGCACCCTTTATTAATGGTGGATTATTTGCTTTGCTTATTTTTTTGGCAGGAACTATCATTGACCATTTTCGCTATTTCAATAAGTTTTACAAATGGATCATCTTAACAATCCTTGTAACAAGCCCGGCTTTGTGGGATGTTTATTCTATGTTATGGTCTGAAACATTATTCATCCCCTGGATATTACTATTCTTCATTTATCTGGAAAAGTATATTCAACAACAGAACCTAAAACAGCTATTAATAGTAAGCCTACTCGCTGCTACAGGATGCATTATCCGTTATGCAGGCATTGTATTGATAGGTACAGGAGGAATTATGATGCTTTTTCTTTCCCAGGATATTCGAAAAAAAATTAAGCATATTCTATTGTTCACTTTCATTAGTAGTTCGTTCTTGTGTATCAACCTGATCAGAAATCATTATGCGGCAGGATCTTTAACTGGTATGCGACAAAAAGGAGTTACCACTTTATATACCAACACAGAATATGCAGGATCAGTTATTAGTAACTGGCTTCAACTATATTCTTTATCACATACTACGCAATTCTTTATTGGTACGACGTTTATCATTGTTTCTATAGCCTCTGCTGCAATCTATATTTTCAAAAAAAAGCATTACACTTCTTTCGAGAACGTTGCAGTTACTTTCTTCTTTGTTTATACTGCTTTTATTTTGGCAAGCGCTACCCTATCGCGTTTCGAAACGATCAATAACCGTTTACTAGCTCCAGCTTATGTTTCTTTTATATGGTTCTATTCTTATAAAATTCCCTGGGCAGTTGAACAAATAAGTAAAACCAAAAGACTGTTCTTTATTATTACAGTGGGACTTGCATCGGCATTTCTTATCTTCCAACAGATAAAATATGCTAAAGACACTTTACAGGAAGTAAATGAAGGCGGCATCGGTGGGTATACAGAAGATGATTGGAGGACATCTCCCTTACTACAATATTTAAATAAAGACAAGGTCTTGTTTCATTCGCAAATCCCGGTATACTCCAATGCTTCACATGCTGTTTACTTTTATACTTTACAGCAGATACCTTCACTTCCTGAAAGAGCTCACACTGATATGGTTGCATCATTTTACCGGGTTCCAACTTTTATACTCATCTGGTTCAATAATGAAGAGAATTACGATCTGCTTACATTAGAAGAAATAGCCAAGAAAAAAAAGATGGTTCCTTTACAGACGTTTTCTGACGGCACCATTTTCTTGTGCACATCTGATACATCTTCCTTAAAACGGAAATAAAAAATACCAATAGATTTTAACTTCATCATTAAAATAAAGCATGGCAGAAGACTTACATATTATTACCGGAAATAAAGAAGAACAATATCAATCATTGTTACCGCAAATCAAAGGGCTTTTAGAAGGCGAAAAGGACCTTATAGCAAACCTTGCTAATGTATGTGCTGCACTAAAAGAACAATTCAACTGGCTTTGGGTAGGATTTTATCTTGTAAAAAACGAGGAATTGGTATTAGCTCCTTTCCAGGGACCGGTGGCTTGTACCCGTATACGTAAAGGAAGAGGAGTTTGCGGCACTGCATGGGCAGAAGCCAAAACATTAATCGTTCCTGATGTTGAAAAATTCCCCGGCCACATTGCCTGCAGCAGTTTATCAAAATCAGAAATCGTACTACCCATTATCAGCAATAACCAGGTAATTGGTGTGTTGGATATAGATAGCACGATGTTAAACGAATTTGATAGTTCAGATCAATTGTATCTTGAACAGATCATTGCATTGATTCCCTTTTAGTCGTGTACATTGATATTCTTACATCCGTTCGTTATAAATACGGGCTGTTGTTTTGTAATAATGCTTACTTTCTTTAGATCGATATCGGCAGCATCCTTACTTTCAAAACCTTTATCTGCCGATATCACCAGGTTATCGAAGTAAATATGGTGTACGGGCATCTCTGGCAAACCTGTAATGGCGATGGCTTGCTTTGCCCCATTACAATACACATTTCTGATATGAAAATCAGTAAACTCAGGTATTTTATTTTTTACTGTTGTTTTTACTTCAGCAGCAGATTTTCCGGCCTGCACATCTTCATAATAAGTATCGAATAAAATAGCTTCATTTACTATGTCGTGCATGTAAATCTTGTTGATGAAAATGTTATGCACTAACCCACCTCTTCCGGAATTGCTTTTTACACGAATACCCACATCCGTTCCAATAAAATTGCAGTTGGTTACCCAAATATTATTCATGCCCCCATCTGTATTACTGCCGATCACAAAACCGCCGTGAGCCTGGTACACAATACAGTCAGCTATCAAAATATTTTCCAGCTCTGCTTTACCTAACTCTTTGCCACCACTGCTTTTCATGCATATACCATCATCACCGGCTTTCACAGTAGTTTTATAGATCACCACATTTTTGCAAGCGCTGATATCAATCCCATCTCCATTCTGTGCCCACCACTCATTATTCACCTGTACGTTACGAATAGTCAGATTGGTGCATTTCTGTGGATTGATTACAAAATTGGGTGAATTCTTAAAAGTTGGCCCATCCAATAAAACATTCTTACAATTGCTTAGCACTACCATTTTAGGTCTGAGAAAATCTCTTGCAGGCAAAAAATCATCTGCTGTGACAATAGCTTTTTCTTTTTTAAGTTTTTTAAGATATGCTTCTCCTTCCATAGCCTCCTTACTCGGCCACCAAACACTTCCATCTTTACTTACCACACCACCTGACGATACAAACTTCTTCCACTGTGCTTCTGTGGCTTTCATTTTTTTAAGAGGCCTCCATGCTTCTCCGGAGCCATCAAATATACCTTCTCCCGTAATGCCAACATTTTCCAGGTTAGCCCCATAAATAGGTGACATTACTAAAAAGCTATTCTTACCACTTTCAATTAAAGGATATTGAGTTTTATCTGGAGTGAATAGCACCAAGGCACCTCTTTCTATGTGAAAATTGATGTTACTCTTCAATTCAATCGGTCCGGTTAACCAAATACCGGGAGGCACAACAACTTCACCACCACCAGCAGCAGCACAGGCATCTATAGTATTGGCAAATGCTTTTGTATTAAGGGCTTGCCCATCACCTATTGCTCCGTAAGACACTATGGAGAAAACTTTCTTGGCAAATACAGGAATATTTACGGAAGGCATTTTAAAGGGTGCGGACTGTATATATTCTTCAATTGATCTTTCCTGTGCAAATACAACGGTATTAGCGAATACTACAACAAACGAAAGAAAGAAGCATTTTACATATTTCATAGCTGCAATCATTTGAACAATAAAAGTAATTCAACAGTTTTTCCTGCAGATATTTTTCTACGTAAACGTTCCCAAAAGCAAATTGCCTATAAATAAAATACTATTCTGGGCATATATCAATAAAGAAAATCAATTACAATATCTCATATCAACAATGCTTCCCTATATCAATAATAACATTGCAGCCGAACTTTGTACCTTCGCTGCTGTTTTATTCATCTAAGCCTATAGATCATTTCATGAAAAAGTTTCAAGTCCCTAATATATACCGCAGTTCGCTTATCAGTGCCATCAAAAACAAACGCAAACAGGAGGATAAGCTGAAAAAAGATTTCACGCCAACCTTACTCAATTTTGGGCCTATTCATATTTACCTGGCCCGGCATTTCGGTTTCTGCTATGGTGTGGAAAATGCCATTGAAATTGCATTCAGAACTATTGAAGAGAATCCCGGCAAAAGAATATTCCTGCTCAGCGAAATGATACACAATCCACAAGTAAATGCAGATCTTGAAGCCCGTGGAGTTCGCTTTCTGCAAGATACGTATGGCAACCAGATCATTCCTTTTGAAGAGATCACTCAAAATGATGTTGTGCTTATTCCTGCATTTGGCACAACCATTGAAATAGAACAATTACTGTCAGCCAAAGGAATTGCTATTGAAAAATACAATACCACTTGCCCTTTTGTAGAAAAAGTATGGAACCGCAGTGAACAAATTGCTGCAAAAGGTTATACTATTGTTATTCACGGAAAACCTAAACACGAGGAAACGAGAGCCACATTCTCGCATGCTTCTCAGCATACGTCTTCTCTAATTGTGAATGATATGAAAGAAGCGATTGAACTGGCCAAATATATTACCGGAGAAAAACAACCTGAAGCATTTTACGAAACATTTAAAAACCGCTATACAGAAGGTTTTAAAGTAACTGAGCATTTACAAAGAATCGGTGTTGTGAACCAAACAACCCAACTTGCAAGTGATACGCAGGCCATTTCAGATTTTCTGCGAAACGTTATCAAACAGCATTATAATTTATCAGAAGAAAATATCAGCGAAAGATTTGCGGATACCCGCGATACACTCTGTTATGCTACCAACGATAACCAAACAGCTGTATCAGGAATGTTAGAAACCGATGCCGATCTGGCTATTGTTGTTGGTGGATACAACAGCAGTAACACTTCACACCTCGTTGAATTATGCGAGGCCAAACTGCCAACTTATTTTATTAATAACGCCAACAAAATAGTGAATCAAGGCGAGATCATTGATTGTAATTGGAGAACCAAAGAACAGAAAACCTTACAAAATTTCCTTCCTAATAAGCAACCCGTTAAAATATTAATTACCAGCGGAGCAAGTTGCCCTGATATGCTGGTTGAGGAAGTAATTGAAAAACTGATCAGCTTCTTTCCCACTAACTTATCGTTGGAGGAAATGGCAGAAAAGTTCAGATAAAAAAATCCCGCCTCCAAGGAGGCGGGAACTTCTTGCAAGAAGTAATATCAAGTAACGAGTACTTTGAAATTACATTTTCTTAGTAGTATCTTTTTTGGTAGTATCAACAGCAGCAGGAGCAGCAGTGTCTTTTTTAGTAGTATCAACAGCAGCAGGAGCAGCAGTTGCAGCTGAATCAGTTGTTGCAGTTTTGTTTTCACCACTGTTGCAGGCTACGAAACCAGCGATAGCCAATAAAGCGAATACTTTTTTCATTGTACTTGTTTTTTGTTTTTTTAACAATTTGCGGCAAAGATAATAGCCGAATTCAATTTTGCAAATATTAACGAAAAAATATCCTGTTTTATTTTTTTCTGAAAAATATCCTTACGGGTACACCTTTAAAGTCGAATTGCGACCTGAGTTGGTTTTCCAGGTAGTTCTTGTATGGTGTTTTGATGTCATCAGGGAAATTGGTAAAAAACGCAAACGAAGGAACGTGGGTAGGCAGTTGGGTAATATATTTAATTTTCACTGTATGGCCCCGAACCACCGGCGCATGATAGGCTTCCACAGCCTTTAGCATTACATCATTCAACTGAGAAGTAGGCACTTTTCTGTTTTTATTTTCATATACCTGCAAAGCTGTTTCAATCACTTTAAAAATCCGCACTTTATCCTTTGCAGAAATAAATAACACCGGCACATCACTAAAAGGCGCAATCCTTTGCTTGAGCTGCTTTTCATAATCCCTTGCCGTATTGGTTGTTTTTTCCATCACATCCCACTTATTCACCAAAACCACAATACCTTTTCCTTTTCTTGCTGCAAGACTAAAAATGCTTACATCCTGAGCAGTAATACCCTTTGCCGCATCCAATACAAGCAAACAAACATCTGCCTCATCCATTGCTTTAATGGCACGGATCACAGAATAAAATTCAAGATCATCTTTCTCCTTTGTCTTCTTACGCAATCCTGCCGTATCAATCAAAATAAATTCTTTCTGAAAAAGATTGTAATGCGTATGTATCGTATCTCTCGTTGTACCTGCAATGTCACTAACTATGGTTCGCTCCTTTCCTATCAGCGCATTCAATAAGGAAGATTTCCCTACATTCGGCTGACCAATAATAGCAAACTTTGGCAGCTCATTTTCTCTTTCTGTTTCAACAGCCTCATCCTCTGTAATACCTTCCACCACAGCATCCAGCACTTCTCCCGTTCCACTTCCACTAATGCTGCTCACCGGGAAAATTGTGTCAAAACCTAAAGAATAAAACTCAGTTGAATCGAGTAAACGCTCAGGATTATCTACTTTATTTACTACTAAAAAAACGGGTTTCGGAGTTCTGCGAAGCATATCGGCCATCGATTCATCCAGGTCAGTTATGCCTGTTGTAACATCCACCATAAAAATGATAGCGTTAGCTTCATCAATAGCGATACGTACCTGTTTGCGTATCTCAGTTTCAAAAATATCTTCACTATCCGGCACAAAACCACCCGTATCAATCACGTTAAAAGTTTTGCCATTCCAGTCCGCCACCCCGTATTGCCTGTCGCGGGTAACACCACTAATATCATCCACTATCGCTTTACGCTGTTCCAGCAAACGATTAAAAAAAGTGCTTTTCCCAACATTGGGCCTTCCAACAATAGCAACAGTATAACTCATAACACCTTTTTATTTTATGTACTTAGCTGCAGTAACTCCGGTTAAACATCGTTGCGTCGCACACTTCAACTGCAGATCATACTATGAACATTTAATAACCGTACTCTTTAAGAAATAAATCATTATCACGCCATTTAGGCCTCACTTTCACAAACAATTCCAGGAACACTTTCCCTCCAACAAATTTTTCAATGTCTTGCCTGGCAAGGCTTCCCACCTGCTTAATCATCTTTCCCCGCTCACCTATAATAATGGCTTTTTGTGTTTCCCGCTGAACAATGATATCAGCCTGTATCTTGATCAGTGTTTCTTTTTCCTTAAACTCGTTTACCAGCACAGCAACATGATAAGGAATCTCATCTTCAAACAACTCATACACTTTTTCGCGAATCAGCTCACTCACAAAAAATTTGGTGGGTAAATCGCTGAGATCATCTTCATCATAAAAAGCCTCTCCTTCCGGCAACAACTCAACAATTGCATGCAAAAGCTTTTTCAAATGATGCTGATGCAAAGCTGACACCTTAACCATTTTCCTGCAATAACTTTTTCCACTGAAAAAATCCTCTGCTTCTGCCACTTTTCCATTAGCCGCTTCATCAATTTTGTTCAGTACCAAAAGAGCCGGCACTTTCAGTTGAAGGGACGAAAATAACGTATCACATTCCTGCAAGTTATCATTAACATCAACAATAAGTAAAGCCACATCAGCATCTTCCAGGGCACTTTTCACAGCACCCATCATTTTTTCATGCAATTTATACTTGGCCTCAATAATTCCGGGTGTATCAGAAAAAATGATCTGGTATTCACCTGGCTTGGTTAAAAATCCTTTGATGCGGTGGCGGGTGGTTTGCACTTTAGACGATACAATAGCAAGTTTTTCGCCCAACAGCGCATTGAGCAAGGTGCTTTTACCAGCATTGGGCTTTCCGAATATGTTTACAAAACCAGATTTCATGAACGGTGCAAAGGTAACGGAATAAAAAGAGGCTGACTCATTTCGAGACAGCCTCTCTGTTTGTTGCGAGGGGAAGGATCGAACTTCCGACCTTCGGGTTATGAGCCCGACGAGCTACCGCTGCTCTACCTCGCGATGTAATGGGCAGCAAAAGTAGGGGTAGGAAGTTTATCTCCCAAAAATATTTTTACTTACTTCCATCCTTTTTTATGGAAGAAGCGCCGCTTGCTTCAAAATTTTTCACCGCTGCATCACCTTTATAATGAATGGAAGAAGCACCACTGGCTTGCACCTTAGAAAACTCCTTACTTACATTTACTTTAATAGAAGAAGCTCCGCTGGCCTCTGCACTACATGAAATAGCAGCCAGATCATAGGCTTTTAAATTACTGGCACCACTTGCATCAATATCCAAGATATTAGCTGCACCACTTAGGCTTGCCGTAGATGCACCACTCAATCCTACTTTAAGATTATTTGCTGAAATGGAAGACTTCATACTACTAGCACCACTCAATTCTGCTTTCAGATTATCAGCTTTCAGATCACCTTTCAAACTGCTGGCTCCAGTTAAAGTAAGCTTCAAATTACCTACACTTATCTTTTCGGCTATCACAATACGCGATGCACCCGAAGCCGTTAGCTTATTAATATCCTTCGCTGTTACATATGCTTTTACATGCGAACTATTCCAACCCATTTTGCTCCAAAAACCTCCATCAATATAAATTTTTAGAACACCATTCTTTACTTCTGTTTTTACCTTTTCCTTATCTCCTCCATCAACACTGATGGCTACTGCACTTTCCTTGCCTTGGGAAAGGTAGAGGCTAATAGCATTCGACACGTCAACACCGGTAAAATCACTAACCTTACGTATTTCTGCGTTAGCATCATACACAACATTTTTTGTATCCTGTGCTTTGGTCAAAGGCATCGCACCCAATAATACAATAGCTGCTAAAATTATCTTCTTCATAACTGATGTGTTTCTTAGTTGAAACGACAGGCATTGAAAAAAGTTACAGCACCGAAAAAAAATTCTCTATTACCTTTGCACCATAATTCCTCGGGGTGCCTTCTGAAGTGAAGGCTGAGATCAAACCCGTTAACCTGAACAGGGTAATTCCTGCGTAGGGAAGGTGTACCAAAAAGCTCTGCATCCTCTCCATTGCACATCCCTGTTCCCAAATTATTGTTGAACAAGTAAACCGAACGAAATGAAAAAAATTTTGGGAACATTTGTATTGATTGTTCTAGCTCTCTGGACTAATGCCCAAACGCAAAAAGTAACTGTTAGCGGAAAAGTAATTGATGCTGAAACCCAGCAGCCGGTTGCAAACGCAACCATCAGACTTAACGGGCAAATAGTGATTGCCGATGATGCCGGTAAATTCAATTTTAAAAAACTGAACAAACACAGCTACTCACTAAAAGTAACAAGTATTGGTTTCACTGATTATGAAACAGAAATCAAAGCAGAACAGGATGTACAGATCACTATTCCATTGAAAAGTATGCAGCTCTTTCTGCAACCTTTGGAAGTAAAAGCGTTAAGAGCAGGCGCCAAAGCACCGTTCGCAAAAACCAATATTTCTAAGGACGACCTTGCGAAAATAAATATTGGACAAGATCTGCCCATTTTACTAAATCAAACTCCATCAGTATATACAAGTTCAGATGCAGGTAATGGCGTGGGATACACTTACCTGCACATCCGAGGTACTGACGCTACAAGAATTAATGTAACCCTGAATGGTATTCCTTATAACGATGCAGAAAGCCAGGGCACCTATTTTGTTGACTTGCCAGATTTTACATCTTCAGTTAGTTCCATACAAATACAAAGGGGTGTGGGAACTTCCTCAAATGGAACCGGAGCATTCGGTGCATCGATTAATCTTTCTACAAATGAATTTAACGAGAAACCTTATGCAGAATTGAACAATAGCTTTGGTTCTTTCAATACATTTAAGAATACTATAAAAGCAGGTTCAGGCCTGATTGACGGGCACTTTACCATTGATGCAAGAATGAGTAGAATTACAAGTGACGGTTATATTGACAGGGCTTCGAGTGATTTAAAATCGATGGCTTTATCAATGGCTTACATCAACAAAAACTCATCGCTTCGCTTTAATATATTCACAGGCAAGGAAAAAACATACCAGGCCTGGTATGGAATTGATGCGGCAACATTAGCAACAGACAGAACCTATAACCCTGCAGGAACAGAAAAACCAGGTGCTCCCTACGATAATCAAACAGATAATTACCAGCAAGACCATTACCAACTTTTTTTCAACCATGCCTTCAACAGCAGATGGAGTTTTAATACAGCCCTATTCCTAACTTACGGAAGAGGCTATTATGAAGAATATAAAGCCGCACAATCTTTTTCTGATTACGGCCTACTTCCCTTCTCAATAGGCGGCAATCAATATGACTCAACCGATCTTGTAAGACAGCGCTGGCTCGATAATTATTTTTATGGTCAAATCGCATCGCTTCAATACAAAAACAAAAAAGATGAAATAACCATCGGCGGTGGCTGGACCAGGTATGACGGCACACACTTTGGCAATATCGTGTGGGCTCAATACGGAATTGACAAAGGATATCAATACTATAATTATCCTGCACTAAAAACTGATGAAAATATTTATGTAAAATGGCAACATCAGTTGAGTGCTAAATGGTTCAGTTATGCAGATGTTCAGTATAGGAATGTATATCACAGGATGGATGGCTTTGAAGGCAATGGTACGCTTAACATTGCCCGAACCTTCAACTTTGTAAATCCAAAAGCCGGGATCACTTATTCTTCCAACGGATGGCAGGCTTATGCCAGTTATGCACTAGGCCAAAAAGAACCCAACAGGGATGATTTCCAGGCTAGTCCCATACAACAGCCAAATGCTGAAATGCTGCACGACTTTGAATTGGGCATTGACCAAAGAAACACACTCTTCCAATGGAGTGCGAATGTTTATTACATGCTTTACAAAAACCAGCTTGTACTTACCGGAAAGATAAATGATGTTGGCGCTTATACCAGAACCAACGTTCCGAACAGCTACAGGTTAGGAATAGAATTGCAAGCCGGCTATACATTTACAAAATGGCTTCGTGCAAATGCCAACCTAACTTTGAGTAAAAACAAAATAAAAGATTTTACAGAATATATAGACAACTGGGATAATGGATCACAAGAAACAGTACAGCACCATAATACTGATATTTCGTTTTCTCCTTCAGTGATAAGCGGTGCTACTATTACAATCATTCCTTATAAACAGGCCGAGATTGACCTGATTGGCAAATACGTAAGTAAACAGTATGTTGATAATACACAGGATGCCGCAAGAAGCCTGAACGCCTTTTATACTCAGGATGTTAGAGCATCCTGGACAATAAAAAAGCTATTATTCAAAGAATGGAGTATTATTGCACAGGTGAATAATATTTTCAATAAAATGTATGAACCTAATGGATGGTCTTATGCATATATTTACAACGGCCAATTAAATACTGATAGAGGTTACTATCCAATGGCAGGAACTAACTTCATGTTAGCACTGAATATTAAATTATAGATACTTTTACTCCCCCCAAGTTAAACGCCAGCCCAAAAGGTTGGCGTTTTTTTATGAAAAAGCACACGTTCTATTCCGTGTGCTTTTAATGAAATGAAACCCGCGGGTAAAAATCACCTTACAAACTTATCTTGCCAGTTAAGCATTCCACCAACCAGGTTTGATACGTTTGTAAAACCAGACTGCTCCAGTATCATAGAAGCCTGCATACTTCTGGCACCGCTTCTGCAATACATAATCACTTCCGCATCCTTGAGATCTTCAATATCTTCCAGCTGCATAGACTGAACTTTACCCAATGGAAATAAAATTCCACCAATATTAAAATCAGCATGCTCATGAGGTTCCCTAACATCGATCAGGTTTAATTTTTCACCTGCATCCAGCCTTGCCTTAACTTCTTCTGCAGTTATTGTTTTCATGTTTTTTAATGATTAGTTTGTGATGAAATAGAATCTTTAAGAGGAGCTGTAGCACTTATGTAAACGTCTATAACCTGCCCCGGCCTTATTTTGTTTATTGTTTTTTGACCAGGTTCAGTCTCAGTATATAACGCCGGATTTTGTTTTACCACAAAAGCATTTGCAGAATCTTTGACGGCATCTAGTGCAACCACAGAACCAATATTCACATTAAATGTTGCCAACTGACTTCTGGCCTGAGCAAGTGTTAAGCCAACAAGATCGGGTACTATTATTTCTCCCGAACCAACACCACTGCCTAACACAAAGCTGACGATGCTACCTACAGGCAACTTTGTTCCCGGTTTAACATCATTACCATTGTATAATTGCTGCAATACCGCGTTACGGGCAATATCAGGCTTATAAGTTGTATCACCCATTTTCAAGCCTAAGGTTTGCAAATACATCTGGGCACTACGAATTGAAAAACCTACAAGGTTGGGCATTTCTACCTGAGGGGCAGAAGCTCTGTTTATTGTTAGATAAATAGTTCTGCCATGCTTTACCATTGCATCAGCATCCGGAGACTGGCGAACCACTGCTAAACCACCAACAGAATTATCATACACTGAGTCTGACACTTCAACATTAAAGCCCTTATTGAGCAACATCACTTTAGCGGCATCTATATTTTGCCCCGTAACTGCCGGAACTTTTTCATATTTACCATGAGCAGTGATCCAATCAAGCATACTAATAAAAATGAAAATCATAAGTATCAGTATGAGTAACCCTGTTAAAATATTCACCCACAAAGGCTTTGATGTAATAAACTTAAACACAGTAATAATTACAATTTTATTATTGAAATGATCTGATTTAAAAATTCAACAGCACATTTAACCTGCAAAACATTCCTCAATAACAGCCGTATAAAAATCCTGTAAAGACCATCCCATAGCTCTTACCTGCTGAGGTACAACACTGGCCTGGCTTTGACCGGGCACTGTATTTACTTCTAACATATATGGCTGCTGATTGGCCTCGTTATAAATGAAATCGATCCTTACAATCCCTCGACAGTTAAGTAACGCATATACTTTTTTCGCAGCTCCTGTTAACTTCTGCAATATTTCTTCCGATATTTCAGCCGGAGTAATTTCCTCACTCTTCCCCTGGTACTTTGCTTCAAAATCAAAAAATTCATTGTGCGTTTTTACCTCGGTAACAGGTAATACAATAATATTTCCTTTTGTTTTAAACACACCAATAGTAAATTCTCTTCCCTTAATAAACTCTTCCACCAAAACCTGGTCATCTTCATTAAAAGCTTTATCCAGCGCTGCCTGTAAATCCTCAGCCTTATTCACTTTACTCATACCTATACTACTGCCCCCGTTATTAGGTTTTACAAAAACCGGAAGAGCAACCTGAGCCAACACCTGCTCAGGTGTAATAGAAGTATGCTTGAACAAATGAAGACTTTTTGCAACATAAATTCCGCCAAATGCAGCTACAGCTACGGTATATCTTTTATTAAATGTAAGAGCCGATGTTGCAGCATCACAACTAGTATATGGCAAGTGCAGCATATCGAAATAGCCCTGTAATTTTCCATCTTCCCCGGGAGTACCATGTATGCATAATAAAACTGCATCAAATGTAATTTTTTCGCCCCCCTCATTAACTGTGAAATCTTCCCTGTTAACAGGTGTTTTTTCTCCTTCTTTATTTTCATACCACCAGCCAGAAGGATGTATATCTATTTTGTACACATCAAATTTATTTCCATCAATG
This sequence comes from Bacteroidota bacterium, assembly GCA_028875875.1. Classification (GTDB taxonomy): domain Bacteria; phylum Bacteroidota; class Bacteroidia; order Chitinophagales; family Chitinophagaceae; genus JAGWUV01. The sequence goes on along the minus strand of JAGWUV010000016.1, from coordinate 36,599 downwards.
TTATTGCCAACAGTTATGGCACTTTTATAACTAATCTCCGCTTCTCCGCTATACCCGCCCGTAACCAATGCTATTTTCCTTTTCATGCATTCTCTTATTAAATGTGTCAAATATAGTAATCATTCTAAGCTTTACCCCACTCAGTATTTTTTTAACTTTTTGAGGGAAAAGGGCAAACAAAAAGGTGAAGAAACTGTCGGTCTCTTCACCTCACGTTAACAGGAAATATCACCTGTCGTTACTCGATGTTGTCGTTTTATGGCAACAATTAGAATACCATAAAGCTACACAACACAAATGATTTAAGCAAGATTAAACTTGTATTTTTTAACTCTTTTAACTGTGCAGTCTTTCTTTTTTTGCCATCAGAGAGTCTACAGTTTCCTGATACATTTCATCAGGCACACAGCAATCTACAGGGCATACAGAAGCGCACTGAGGTTCTTCATGAAATCCCTGGCATTCTGTACACTTATTAGGTACAATGTAGTAAGTATCAACAGACAAGGGAGCATTACGCTGGTCTGCATCTACAGAAGACCCATCCATTAAGGTGTAAGCACCTTTTACAGTGGTACCATCGGCTAAAGCCCACTCAACTCCACCTTCATAAATTGCATTATTCGGACATTCGGGCTCGCAGGCACCGCAATTGATACATTCTTCGGTAATCTTAATTGCCATAAGTGTAATTTTGAAGTTTTAAAGATTATTTGAAACAAATTTAGCAGTAAAAGCAATAAAGAAAAATGATATTACCCCAAAGAATAAAATTATTATCAAGATTAGGTGAATACATAAAAGAAGGTTCTCAGGAATGGCTTACAATAAAAGAAAGAGCATCAAGAGAAAATCCATGGTTCACGCCTAACTTCATTAACCTGGCAAGTGAAAACATTGCAGAATTATTTTTAAGTGAAGCACTTTTAAATGAGTGGTTAACTAAATATGAAATTGGAGTAAAGGGGAATAAGGCCGCCAGGGTTGGGATTGTAATGGCTGGTAATATTCCTTTAGTGGGTTTTCATGATTTCTTATGTGTTTTCGTAAGCGGCCACATCTCTGTGATTAAGCCATCTTCTAAAGATGTAGTTTTAATAAAGCATCTTATAGAAAAATTATCGGAATGGGGCAAGAATGTTTCATCCTATTTTTCATTTGCCGAAAACCTGAAAGGATGCGATGCCTATATTGCAACAGGCAGCAACAATAGCAGTAGATATTTCGAATACTATTTTAGTAAGTATCCGCATATTATCAGAAAAAACAGAACCTCCGTTGCTGTGCTGGATGGAACTGAAACCAAAGATGAGCTTGAATTATTAGCAGATGATATTCAATTATATTTCGGGCTTGGGTGCCGAAATGTTACCAAGCTGTATGTACCCCAAGGATATGATTTTTTAAAGCTGCTCGATGCATTGCATAAGTACGACCACCTGCTGGATTTTCATAAGTATAAACATAATTTCGATTACCAGTTAGCACTGTTAATCATGGGTAATAAGCTCTACATGAATAACGGATCAGTTATTTTAACTGAAAATCCTACTTTATTTGCACCCGTTAGCCAGGTAAATTATGAGTATTACACAGAGAAGGCAGAAATATTAAATCAATTGAAAAATATAGATGATGTTCAGTGTATTGTCGGGCACACACAAGTCCCATTTGGACAGGCGCAACAACCGGGGTTATCTGATTATGCTGATGGTGTAGATACTATGAAGTTCTTAACGGAGCTGTAAATTGGATATTCAGGCTTTGGGAAGAGGGTCCTGACCTTTAAAGTAGTTGATAAGCAATAACACCATTTCCTCACCAACGATCTTGGTCATTTGCACCTGATCCTGCTTGATTTGCTCATACATTTCATGCATAAGCAAGTCCGGATCGTGGATCAGGCCATGTTTTATATAAACCTTAAAAATGCCTTTTGGCTCAAGCACTTTTAGCTTCTCAATGATGAAGTTCTTCATAGAAATGATAAAATTATCCTATATAGCCATATAAAAAAACTTTTTTCGCGTTACTTACAAGAAAGCTATGATATTTTTCTCCTTTTTAAGCAATTAATTATAGCAACACAGCTACAAAAACTAACAACCGTTTGCATTCAACTCTTCCTCCCTTACCTTTGCTTTTCACAAAGAACAAACGCGTTTATGATACAAAATGTAGCAGTAATAGGAGCAGGAACAATGGGTAATGGCATCGCTCATGTTTTCATCCAACATCATTACAATGTGGTTTTGGCTGATATTTCTCAACCACAATTAGAAAAAGCCGTTGCAACCATTCATAAAAATTTTGACAGGCAAATCAGTAAAGGAACGGTAACAGAAGAGCAAAAGCAGCAGGCACTTTCACTGCTTACAACATCAAGTAGTATTAAAGAGGCTGTTTCAAAGGCCGATTTAGTGATTGAAGCGGCTACGGAAAATGAAACAATAAAACTTAATTTATTTGCTGAGATAGATAAAGCGGCACCGGCACATGCAATACTTGCCTCCAACACCTCATCCATATCCATCACAAAAATTGCAGCGGCAACAACGAGGCCAGCTTTTGTTATTGGCATGCACTTCATGAATCCCGTACCGGTTATGAAGCTGGTAGAAATCATCAATGGTTATGCAACAGACAGGGCTGTAACGGAAAAAATTATTACCCTAAGTGAGCAACTCAATAAAGTACCCTGTGTAGTAAATGACTATCCGGGCTTTATTGCTAACCGTATTCTGATGCCCATGATCAATGAAGCAATTTTCAGCTTGTATGAGGGAATTGCTGGTGTACACGAAATTGATACAATCATGAAGCTCGGAATGGCTCATCCCATGGGACCACTTCAATTAGCAGATTTTATAGGATTAGATGTTTGCCTAAGTATTTTAAATGTATTGCATGAAGGTTTTGGCAATCCGAAATATGCCCCATGCCCCTTACTTAAGAAAATGGTTACCGCAGGCAAGCTGGGTGTAAAATCTGGAGAAGGATTTTACATATATTCCAAAGGCAGCAAAGAACTTGTGGTAAGCAAAAGTTTTAGTGTATAATCAAGCTAATACATAAAATAACAGCCTCATTTGTTGCGGCTGTTTTATTTTTACCAAAATCATTTATGTTTTTTATTCTCTCCAAAATTTTATTGTTTTTACTGTCCCCCCTTTGGTGGGTCATATTATTGGGTGTATGGCTTATGATAAGCCGTAAGTCATCGGTAAAAAAGAAACTTAGAATAAGCATTATAGCGATACTTATTATTTTCACCAATCCCTTTCTCTTTAATACGCTTTTAGTAAAATGGCAACCTGCTCCAACTGTGATTGGGCCGCATGTTCAATATGATGCCGGTATTATATTAGGAGGCATGGGTACTTTTGATAAACATCATCAATGGTTCTTCGGAGGAACGGCTGATCGTTTTATACAAACGGAAGAATTGTATCACAAAGGCATTATCAAAAAAATTATTGTTAGCGGCGGTGTAGGTAAGGTTCTTACTGAAAAAGATGAACCTGTTGAAGCTACTGCTCTACAACAAGAACTTATCAGCAGCGGTATTCCAGCCAGTAATATTATTATTGAAACACAATCAAGGAACACGTTTGAAAATGCAACTTATTCAAAAGAAATTCTGTCACATCTTCATTTAAAAGAACCGCTTATTTTAATTACTTCTGCTATGCATATGCCAAGGGCATTGGCTGTATTTAAGAAGGTAGGCATAGCAACTATTGGATATCCATGCGACTACAAAGGGATGGAAAAAAAACTATCAGCAACAGATTTCATACCATCGGAGGAACCTTTAGCTGGCTGGCCTTCATTCATCAAAGAAATTATAGGTTACCAGGTATATAAGCTTACAGGAAAAGCTTAGGTTCAGATTTTTTTGAATGACACCGTATGCATATCGTTAAAGCGATATAATACATCATCAAGCCTAGCTTTAGGAATACCAATCGTTAATAAACAAAACAATTGCATCTCCTGTTTTATTACGGTGCAATTAAACTGCTTCACAATGATCATCACTTCATTCATCCTTGTGTAATCAAACTGCAATTCATACAGCATCTCAACAGGTTTCTGAATAATTGGGGTTAATTGCAAGGCAAGTGCAGATGCCGTTTTATATGCATTGATCAGTCCGGGAACGCCCAATAATGTTCCTCCAAAATACCGCACCACAACTATAAAAACATTTGTTAGCTGTTTACTGTCGATTTGTCCAAGAATTGGTTTACCCGCAGAGCCGGAGGGTTCACCATCATCATTCATCCTAAAATCATTTCCATCTAATCCAACCCTATAAGCAAAGCAATGATGCACAGCCTTGGGATGCTGCTTTTTTAAATCTTGCAACAATTGTTTAGTTTCTTCTTTGGATTGAATGGGATAAGCATACGCAATGAAGCGGCTACCCCGATCCTTAAATTCCGCCGAAGTGTTTTGGCCAATGGTATAGTAATAATCTGCTAAAGCCATTTTCATTGTTTACTGTAATGTTGAATCATATCTTCTTTTAAACTTTCTTCTTTCAACAGCTTTGCACTTTCATTCAGCCTTGGGGCTTTTACCCCATTATACCCCATCAAGGTTTTATTGGTAATGATATATGCTTCATCCCAAAAACCACTGTCAATAAAAGATTGAAGCAAACTGCCGCCGCCTTCTACCAAAACACTTTGTAACTTAAGTTCATAACAGGCAGCAAGTATTTGTTCCACCAGGTCATTTGCTTCTTGTAACCGATAATAAGACACATTTCCAACAAGCTCCGTTCGCTCATAATTAAACACTACAGTTCGCTGCTGACCATTTAGCATACGAAGATCTAAGGATAACTCAAGTCGTTTATCAATCACAAGTCTAACAGGATCTTTCCCTTTCCACAATCGAACATTCAACGATGGATCATCATTCTTAGCCGTATTTTTTCCAACTAAAATAGCGGCCTCTTCACTTCTCCATCGATGTACAAGTCGATCGCTGTATATATTTGAGATTTTCAATTGAGACCCACTCGTCTTACCAATAAAACCATCACCGGTTTGAGCCCATTTCAGAATCACATATGGCCTTTTCTTTGTATAAAAGGTAAAGAACCTTATGTTGAGTGCAATACATTCTTCTTCCAGTACACCCAATATAACCTCAATACCGGCAGCTTTTAATTTTTCAATCCCTTTACCATTTACCTGTTCAAAAGGATCTCTACAGCCAATTACAACTGTAGGAATATTATTCTCAATAATCAAGTTACTGCAAGGCGGTGTTTTCCCGAAATGAGCACAAGGCTCCAACGACACATATAAAGTTGATTTTACAATCAGGTGACGATCTTGAGGCAATACACTGTTAAGACAATTCACTTCGGCATGAGCCTGTCCATAATACTGATGATATCCCTCTCCGATAATTCTTCCTTCGTATACCAACACAGCACCAACCATAGGATTGGGAGCCACCCTACCCTTACCTAAAAGGGCAAGCGCTATACAACGGTGCATGTAGTGTTCGTGACTGGACAATACTTTTTAGCTTACTGAGCAGCAAAAATAGCTGAATTGATACTATCATTGCAACATGACCGTTCAGCAAGCATTTTTACAACTGGCTTCACAGCTTACCGGCTATTATGATGAAAGAGAAGCCAAAGAGATCAGCCATATGATCATTGAAGCCATCACGGGCTACTCTAAGGCAGAACGCTTGCTTCATAAAGAAGAAGTACTGACGGCACAACAGGAAGAAAAATTTTCCATATGTAGCAAGGAATTATTGGAACAAAAACCTGTACAGTATGTTCTTGGAAAAACTTGGTTTGCAGGTATGGAGTTTAAGGTAAATGAAGCTGTACTAATACCAAGACCGGAAACTGAGGAACTAACCGAATGGATCATTAGTGAACACAAAGAAAACGAACAAGTACTTAGCATCATTGATATTGGCACAGGTAGTGGTTGTATTGCTGTTTCGCTAAAACGAATGTTGCCTCAGAACAATATCTCTGCCATTGATGTGAGCGAGACTGCTCTGCAGATTGCTAAAAAAAATGCACACCGAAATAATGCAACGGTTGACTTTCATTTAACCAATTTTCTTGAGGAGAATGATAGAAAGAAGCTTGGTAAATTTAATATCATAGTAAGCAACCCTCCTTATATCAAATACCGGGAGAAGAATGATATGAGGCAACATGTAGTAAACTATGAACCGCACCAGGCTTTATTCGTAACAGACGATGATCCTTTAATTTTTTACAGAAACATAGCGTTATTTTCCAAAGAACATCTGCTTGCAAATGGGGAAATTTATTTGGAACTCAATGAAATGTTAGGCAAAGAAACTGAAGCATTATTCCAATCTTTTAGTTTCAACACAGTTTTAAAGAAGGACATGCAGGGTAAAGACAGAATGCTGAAAGCTTTTAAATAACCTTGTAAACGGCCCAGTGCTTTGTTTCAAACATTAGCATAGGCACAAATTCTTGCCGTTCGGCCATCTTATTTATATTAAACTCATTCAAAACGGTAAAGCTCTTTAACCTGTTATTATTCTTTGCTACACAAATAAACCTGGCCCCTACTTTCGGGTTTTCTACTACAGTGATAAAATTATTATCAATAGGCATGATAACAGATTTCAATGAACGCATATGTGCCATTATTTTATAAGCAGCAGCATCATCCATTAAAATACGATGTGTTTCATCAGCAAGATCTGAAATATAGGCAGCTAACTGGTATTCTTCACTCGAGTTCCTCTCATTTCTCCATTTACGTGAGTCCTTCAGTTTTGCAAAGAAAAATTTTTCCTCCGCATCATCAGTATTATTGAAATAATAGATACCTGTGAATACATTAAGAATAGCAACACCCAATATAATCGGATACATCATTTTAGAAGTATATCGTTTCCCTGCATAAATACAAATGCCCAACAAGGCCAACACAAGGAATATCATAAAATACTCGATGGTGATGTAATACTGAACGTTTAAAAGAATTACAGATATAAGAACAAAAGGTGCTAACAGTGTAAATAATTCATATAATTTTCCTTTAAATAAAAAGAAAACCAAAATAAGCATTGGTGTTAGCAGTAAAATATAAGCCTGTAATATGATCTGCGATTGTTCAGGCACATCTACATCATTACCATTCGCTATCATGCCCCCAACTGTTTCATTTCCGGTAACATGCCAGTTAGCGTATTGACTGGTTAAGAAATAGGTAGCATCACCGGCGTGTGTGTAGTTCAGGGTTCTAAACAAATAAATAGCACCTAAAGGCAATAAGAAAATGATGATATAAATGGCTACTGTTCTGTTTACCAATTTTCTTCTTTGAGAACGTATATTCAACGCTTCGAAATATTGAAATATGGGTGATTGATCTTTTGATACTTTAAGCCCTTCTAAAGAAACAAGAAAAATAAAAGGGATAAAAGATAAGATCAGCCAGATAAAATTAAAATCTGAAAAAATAAGACAAGCCAGAAAAATACTTGCCATAGAAAGATAGAAGGTTGTTTGTGTATTGTAATACTTAAACAAACTTCTGAATACCATGTAGAAGAAAAAAAGAATAGCTGCTACGCCTCTTCCCGAAACGGCGCTATAAATAAATCCCGGATGAAAAACAAACAACAGCAATAAAATAGGAATAAAAACCTTCCGTGGTAATGCAGAACTATCAAAATCATTTAACAGGTATAGAAAAAGTAAAACTGTAAATATTACCGATGCTAATACTGGTGCAAAAGGATATCCGAATGGAGTAAATACTGCAGATGATAAAAAGATAAGACTTGGAAAAGTAGTACCTAAAGTGAGCAGTGTATTCTGACTTGATTCAAATAAAAGCTTAATCTTCTCTGCCACAAACAAAGCTTCTGAATGTTCAAAGCCCGAGCGATGCAAAGCCCATGCTATTACCAGGTAATACCCGAGTAATAAAATTGAGATGAAGATCGATATATACTTTTTAAGAAAGTCCATAGATTAAGTAACTGCAGACGCACTGCTTGATACAGAAACTTTTGTTAGTCCATGATTTGTTTTTTCCCAATAAAAAGGCTTGGTAATTAATTGCCATAATCCTTTATAAGCTGCCCTTGAATGCATTAACCAGTAAATGGGATTAAGTATTGCAAACAAGATCAGCTCATAATACCTTCTTTTAAATACTGCTAACATATTTACATACACCATCAGCACATTTCCTGCAATGAAATTAAAGATAGAAACATAAAGTACCCAGTCAGGGAATACTTCTCTAATACCTGCAAATTTGAAAATAAGATACAGTACAAAAAAGAATAACAACACCGGATATAACAGGAATGTAAATGAAGTTCCTCCAATAAAAAAGTTGAATCCAAAGAAACCACCCCACCCAATCCTTCGTACCAGTTTAACAGGATTACGCATATGTACAAGGTACGTTTGCATATATCCTTTGATCCATCTTGAGCGCTGGCGGATCCAGTTAAAAAATTCATTATTGGCCTCTTCCAATGTGGTACTGTTAGCCACACCAATTTTATACCCCTTATCATATACCCGAACTCCTAAATCCGCATCTTCTGTAACGTTAAACGGATCCCACGCACCAAGCTCAATAAGCTTATCCAGTTTAAAATGATTGCTGGTTCCTCCCAATGGAATGGGAACATCTAAAGTTTCAAGACCGGGCAACATATAATCAAACCAATAAGAATATTCCAGTGTAAACATGCGTGTAAGCAGGTTCTCATTTTTATTAAAATAGTTCAAGGCACCCTGCACTACTACAAATTCTTCGGGCAACCTGCGGAATAACACCACTACTTTTTTCAATTGGTTTGAATCCGGTACATCTTCGGCATCATAAATGGTAAGATACTCGCCTCTTGAAAAGAATAGACCATAATTGCATGCTTTGGGTTTCGTTTTCGGCATATGAAAAGGCACCACAATAACTTCGAAGTTGGCAGGAAAATCCAGTTCACGTAAGGCATTCAAGGTTTTATCATCATCTTCTTCTATCAAAAGTTTCACATCGAGCTTACTTCTGGGATAATCAAGGCTTCGCAGATTCCATATCAGTTTCCTGATCAGTTTATCTTCCTTATAAACAGGCAACAAAATCGTGTAAACCGGCAGTGTTTCTTCTTTAACTTTCTTAATATCCTCTTTTGTTACAACCTCATGCAGTTCTGACATGGAGCCTTTTAACGCAAGATAAAGTTTGAAAAGAATAGAAAATAAGAAGATAACACTAGAAAGAAGGTTGATTACAATGATCGTTGGAATAAAGAACAGGATTAGCATAATAAACGTAAATGCCAGAAACCCGAAAATGAATATCAACTGGGCATTAGTGAACGTTACCAGTCCGGAACTAGCCGGATCTTTACGCATGAGGCTAAAAACAGCTTCTTTTACATGAAATTCACCTCTTAATTTGTGAGCCAGCCAAATGATATCCAAATCGGATGCTGCCAGCATTTTAACAGGCATTTTGAATTTTACGATAAGGCTTTTTTCAAGTTTTTCATCCAGGGGGTCGGCTGCCGCAATTAAGAGATTGCCTTCAGTATCTTTTCGCAAAGGCAGATATAAGAAAGAATTTAAGTGCTGTATGTCGCATTGATTAATATATACCTCATCAATTTGTTCATTCCTTACGTCTATCAACGGATAGTTTTCTTTCTTCAAAAAGTCCGTATAGCTTCTACGAACAAGAAAACCAAAGTTTAGTGCAGCTTTTATGGGAGCATAGCTATACTTCTCAGAAATAAATTCTACTTCTTCCAACCGGTTTACTTTAAATAAACCGGCATCCACCATTTTATGCAATGCACAGCGGGACATAGGCTTTGCTTACGTTTTAACTGAAAAGCTTATACAATTTCCTGAGATTTTCTAACCTTATTCCTTACAAAGAAGAATGCAAGCAATACCAAAATCAGCAATATTCCCAAAATCCAGAACCTATATGTTTCCCAGAAAATAGAAAGGCCGCTTCTTTCTCCTTTATATAAAACAGAGTTGCTGTCTTCGGGTATTTTAAAGAAGTAGTTACTAATACCATTACTATTGGCAATACAAACATTACTTTCTATTTCTGTAAGCTGTGTACTAAAATTCTTGATCACACTTTCAAATGCCTCTTTACGGCTGCTGTCTCCAAGAGAAGTAACAAGTAATACGGTACTACCATTTTCTCTGAATATCTGAGCCATACCACTATTAGAAAAATCATTAAGAGAGTAAGTAAGTTGACCTTTACTGTCTTTGTATAGTTGAAAATCTTTATCGTACTGAACAGGTAAATGACCAAAATTCTTCATAAAAGCATCATTTCTCCCCAATAAAGCAATCAGGTTAAATCCTTTCAGATCATCCAGATTTGTTTTATCGGTAGACACTAATTGAGGAACAATCAACTTGTTGAAATCGTTTTTAATTGGTGAATTTAACTGGTAGTAAATTTCGCCAATTGAAGAAACCACATTAGCATTAAATAATGATGGTGAAACAATAATTTTAGATGGTACTTTTCTAAACTCTGCAGGGAAGTTGAAGAAACTGTAAAATTTGTTTTCTCTTTCACCGGAGAATGTTAATGTAGAAGTTCGCGTATTTACAAATGCAAAGAAGTTACTGAAGCCATCTTTACATATGTTAGTACCGGGATGAAACCTAAACTCTACCTCTAAAGTATTAAACTTACTGAGCAAGTATGGTTTCAAATCTATGTCCTCAATAAAATTCGGCCTATCCATCAAAGAAGCATTGTAGATAAGGTTTTGATTAAGATAGATATTTAAGAAACCGCGATCATCTGGTTTTAGAACAGAAAAATAACTTTCTAAATGAAAAGTAAGTTTGTTAGGAATAGCATTAAACTCAGTTAGTGAGAAAATATATTTTTGTCGAAGAGCTCCTATACCTTCCATCATAGCAGGTACACCACCAAGGTCTTCTAACGTAGTAATCAATGGTGATGGATTATCTACAGCTACGTTACTGGGAACACCTTCATTAATGATCATTTTATCCGTAAATGCACCACTCAGCCTTTTATTGCTGGCCAAAGTATTGATAGCTTTTTTATAGCCGGTAGCATCAGCACCTGTTATAACCATTACTATTTTAGTAAATGCTCCGCTGTTTACACGAGCCAGTGTAATTAAACCTTGACCTTGACCTAATGAAGGGATTGCTTGTTTTACAGCAACAGGCAAACGATCCGCAAGGCCCACTATAATTCCTCCGGGCACAGAATCTTGTTGATACGTACCACACACTACCGTTTTAGCACCACCTTGTTTTAATAAAGTATAGATTATACCACCACCGGTAAGATCGTCAAGGTCTGCAGTAGCTGGAGTATATACAGAATTAAACTCCTGAATCCATTCCTTTAAGCTACGCTGGTAAGAAGCAACCGCATCGTAGGTAGTAACAATGGAAGAAGAGTTCTTTACTGCAATCCAGCAGGAAGGATTGTCTACGTCTTTACAATATTCGTCACCCACACTGAGTTTAGCAGATACTTTCAGTTTGATGAACCTTCCATCGGGCTGAAGATATTTTCTTGCCAGGGGAACGGTAATTGTAAACATGGTATCAACAGCAGAAGCAACAATATTCTGCGTAAACACAGGCTCGTCTTTTAAAGAAACAATTACAAAAGAGTTCCTGGGGTTTAACACTTGTGAAGCTCTGATATGAAGGATTACCTTACTCTGATCTACATTATCATCAGGCTTGATTTTTATGAAGTAGCTCAGCGAACCGGTAATACCAACGATAGACTGATCATCATATCCCATTGACTCGAATGATCTTTCAGACTGAGCCAACAAGGCTCCTGAACACATCATTAATAGGACAGCAAATAGCAATTTGATTTTCATATCGTTTCTTTTAATGGGTACTATTAAACTCAATACGGTAGTAATTACCTGTTGTTTCATCACTGTTATAGGTTAATTGACCACCCATTGATTCAGTTAATTTTTTTACAACAGAAAATCCCATTTCAGCTTCAGACTGAATGGAATCTCTTAATGACCTGTAAGGTTGTAATTTATTGAACAATTCATCAAGCTTATCTTTCCCGATGAGCTTACCTATATTGATCACTTCCAGCACACATTTTTCATTAACACTGTGCGTATGAACCGTAATAACCGAACCTCTTTCAGCATACCGGATCACATTATTCATGAGCTTAAACAATACCTGGCTCAAGAATAGTTTATCCAGGAATACCATGATCGGAGCCGGAGACAAGTGCAATTGCAATCCTATCTGCTTCATCTGAGCGGCATCTGCTACATCTATAACAGTGGTTTCAACCTCAGAATTAATATCAATGTTCGCAAAATTAAAATCAATCTTCGCCTCATCTCTATCTGCTGAGTTAGCCAACTTTTCAGACAGATAGTTCAATTTCTCGTTACCAATACCTATGTAATTGATGATTTCCTTTTGTTCAGCTGTAAGATTCTCAGATTTATTCTTTAACAGATCCAATGACATCTGGATAGACCCTGTAAAATTTTTAAAATCATGCAGCATCATGTTCATGGTATTATGCCTGTAATCATTCAGAATTTTTAGCTTCCTGTTGGCATCCTCAATTACATAACGCTGGTCGTTAATTTTTTCATTTTGCTCAAGTAACCTGTTATTCGCTTCATCAATAAGAATACTTTTTGCGATCTCTCTTTTTAAAATCAGGTAACGATTATAGGCAATTAAACATGAAAAAGCAGAAACAATGAAATACACCCCCCCTCCGTGAATGATCAAAAGATTATACCTGTCGAAACGAGGCTTAAAAGCGTAAATAATAATGATAACAAGGTATGAGAACAAAGACATTAATACTGGATAAAAAGCAGGCCAGAACAAAGTTGTGTTCAAAAGAAGCATCATAATTGAAAACACAAAGAAGTGGGGCATTACATTCGATTCAGGCAGCACACCGCAAATAACTGAATTAAGTAAAACATTTACCCCAATAAAAAAAGCAAGCGTAAATTTATAATTCCATTTTAAACGAAGACTGGCGAAGTAGATAACATAAGATATAATACCAACAATCAATCTCACCAAAAAAAGATCAGTCCATGAATTCCTTAGAAACAAATAATCTAACAACCAAAACAAAGGGAGAGAAAAAAGAACCGTCCATACCACCACATTTGTAAAGTACAAACCCCTCTTACTGACTTCTTCTTCCAGAACCTCTTTGTTTATGTTAACATATGAAAATTTAAAATTGTTAGACATATTTGTTATTATGCAGTCTGAAACTCAAGACATTATTACGTGAAAATAATTATTATAATGGTAAGACTTTTTTTCTGGATAAATATTTTATCAATGGTTTCACTATCCACATTACGTGCACAACCCAACGCTCTTAATGCCTTTTGGGAGAAGAAGTTAGGGGGCGGTGTGAACCTTTCTTTATTTGAACAATACTGGCATAAATCAAACGATATTTTACAGGAAGATATTACCAGTCAACTGAAAAATATTTCCAAAGCGGGCTTTTCAACCTTACGCCTTCCCGTAGCATTCGATCTTTTCCTGCAACCCAACTCATCCAACCTACAACCGGAGTTACTTAATAAACTTAGTGCCATTTTTGAGCAATGCAATCACTTTCATCTAAATCTTATACTCACCTACCATTATGGTAAATTAACCGATAGTAATATCCCCGGCGAAACAGACCGGATATCATGGATATGGAAACAAATACAAAATCACTTCAGGGGAAAGGGGTATGGCAGTTTATTCTTCGAGTTATACAATGAACCTACACTAAGCCCTGATCAATGGGCTAAAACAGCCGTAACTCTAGTAAGTTATTTAAGATATGAAGATGACCAACGGGTGTATATCATTGGAGGAACCAACTATAATAATATTGATGAGCTTAAGAACCTTCCACCTATTGATGATAAAAAACTCCTGTATACTTTTCATTTTTACGACCCTTACATTTTTACCCACCAGGGAGCCAGCTGGACCATAGATAAAACTTACATAACCGGGTTGCCCTATCCTTATCAAAAAAGTAAAATGCCGGCGAAGCCTAAAAAAACCAAGGGCACATCTGTTGAAAGAGATTATGACAAATATCCATTTGAAGCTACGAAAGCGTATCTTTCAGAAAGAATCAAAAGCATAGCCGATTATTGTGAAGCACACAATATGCCTTTGATCTGCACAGAAACCGGTGTTATAGATGAGGCTAAACTGAAATACAGAAAACAATACCTGGCAGACATAACATCTATACTTCACATGAACAGCATTGCAACTGTGCTATGGGATTATGACCAGAATTTTTCTATCAAAAAAAATGAAACCAGCGTATTGAAATGCCTGAGAAAGTGGCTGAAAACTTTACGCTAATCAAATTTTCAACTAATACAATTCATATGCAGCCAGTGTTATCGTTGCAAGCCATATCAAAAAGGTATGGTAATATTCAAGCACTTAACAGCATTTCCTTCGATGTTCCGGAAGGCTCAGTATTTGGAATACTTGGGCCAAATGGCAGCGGTAAAACAACTATGCTGGGAATTATTTTAGATATACTTAGAGCTGATGCCGGCAGTTTCTCATGGTTTGGTACATCACCCAGTGCCGAATCGAGAAAGAAGATCGGAGCATTACTCGAAACACCGAACTTCTATCATTACCTATCCGCTACTGATAATCTAAATATTACGCAAGCCATTAGCGGCAGAGGCTCAACCCCGGAAATAGAATCCGTTTTAGAAACAGTTAACCTGGCACAAAGAAAATACAGCAAGTTTAGCACATATAGCCTTGGCATGAAACAACGGCTTGCCATTGCGGGAACATTGCTTGGCAACCCTAACGTACTCGTTTTCGACGAACCTACCAATGGCCTTGACCCGGTGGGCATTGCAGAAATAAGGCAACTGATAAAAGACCTTGCCAAACAAGGTAAAACAATTATCATGGCCAGTCATTTACTGGATGAAGTTGAGAAAGTATGTACCCACGTTGCTATTTTAAAGAAAGGTGTTTTACTTACAGCAGGTGCAGTAGATGAAGTGCTAACCAATGAAGATATTGTTGAGATCAGTGCATCAGATTTAACGGGATTAGAAATTATCATTAAAGAGTTCAACGGGGTAACGAATGTAAAGCAAGACGGCAATCACCTGCATGTTTTCTTTCCGATCAACACCGCAAATCTTGAAGAAATCAACCGTTACTGCTTCAGTAAGGATATTACACTAAGCCAGTTAACGTTGAAACGAAAAAGCCTCGAAAGTAAATTCTTTGAACTTACCAACAACTAACACTACAACATTTTTATATGGTATCACTATTAAAAACAGAATGGCTGAAAGTAAAAAAGTACAATACTTTTTGGATTCTTTCCCTTTTATACATAGTAAGCATCTGGGGGCTGAATTATATTGTATACAACGTGCAACAGAATATTTATGACAAGAAAAAAACCGGTGGTGTTGTAAATATGATTATTGGAAATCCACCTTACGCCTTTCCTAAAGTTTGGCATATGACTGCTTACGTTAGCAGCTTTTTATTATTCATGCCGGGCTTATTGATGATTATCTCCATTACTAATGAATACAGCTATAAAACTCACAGGCAAAATATTATCGATGGATGGAGCAGAACACAATTTATTACTGCCAAACAACTGCTTACTATCATTATCGCTATCGTTTCAACAGCGGCTGTTTTTCTTTCTGCACTATCTTTTGGCTTCATGGAAGGAAGTGAAACGTTAAGCTTCGACAATCTTGAATATATTTTATACTTCTTTCTGCAAACATTAAGTTATACTTCACTTGCATTATTATTCGGTGTTGTTTTAAAACGAAGCGGAATCGCTATTGGCGTATACTTTTTATACACTGTTGTGATCGAAAATGTGGTGTCCGGACTTTTGAATCATTATGCGGATTATAGTGGACGTTATCTACCTTTAAAATCAGTAGACAACCTCATACCATTTCCTGTATTTGAAAATATGACCAGGCAGTTCTTAAAACAACCTAACTTTTCAGTACAACTAACCCTTTCACTTATTTACCTGGCACTTTATTATTATGCCACCAAACGAAAATTTGAAACAGATGATTTATAATACGATCATGAATGATCTTTGGTTAGCAGATCATTTAATGCAGCATCTAATGCCGGAAACAAAAAAGTAAATCCTGTATTCTTTATTTTTTGTGAGGAAACTGTTGTGCTTTTGAGTACTTCTATACTCATTTCACCAAGTATAATCTTTAAGAATAGTGATGGAACATGCACAGGAACAAAAAAGCTTCTTCTCATCTTTTTGGCCAATACTAGTGTTAACTCTTTATTGGTAACAGGATGCGGCGCTACTGCATTGAATACACCTTCAATGGGTTGTTCAACGGCATACATAAACATACGGCAGAGATCATCAATATGTATCCAACTAATCGTTTGCCTGCCACTGCCAAGGATTGCAGCCACACCGGATTTCAAAGGTTTCATAAATTCTTTTAATGCACCTCCTTCCTTACTCAGCACAATTCCGGTTCTTAAGATTACCAATCGTTTACCTAAATCTGCAACCGGCTGAATACTTTGCTCCCAGGCATAACAGGTACTCCCTAAAAAATCTTTTTCAGCCTGCATATTTTCTTCAAAACCATTCTGCCTACTGGAGTTTGAATCAGGACCATACCAGCCAATGGCAGAAGAAGACACAATGGCCTTCACTTTATTAGGAACATCCCGTAACGCTTTTACAAGTAATGAACTGCTTTGAGTTCGGCTATTCAAAATTTCCAGCTTTCTGGCTTTGGTCCATCTTTTCTCTGCAACGCCGGCTCCCGCCAGGTGAATGATATAATCTGCTGAAGCAACAGCGTCATTATCTATTTGTTGTAACTGTGGATCCCAAAAAGCGTAAGATAGACCTGAAGATGAAACTGCATTTTTCCGGCGGCTTAATATAATTACATGATGCCCTTTTGCGAGAAGCATTTGAGTTAATCTCGTTCCCACTAAACCGGTACCTCCTGTAATCAGAAAATTAGCCATAACTGCAATTTAATATTTAACAATGGTTCTTAAAGATTGTTTCAATTAACGATCTAAATAAAAATCCCTCCGTACTAAACGGAGGGATTTCACAACTAAAAACACCCTTCCGGGAATTTCTTAATCCGGTTTCTTACCATCTAAAAAAGTATTGATAGCAGAAATATGCGTATTATCATTTTCGTCTTTACCTACAGTATACTTACTGTAAAAATTCTCTACAGAAGTAAGTGTATTGCCAAATAACTCCATATTACGGCGGATGTAGGCAGGTACTGCATCAAATTCATTATTAGGATCTGATGAGTTCATGTTGAATGAAAGGTTACGCAGCTTCTGAATTCTTTCTGCAGCCCTTCTTCTTTGCTCTTCCACACCATCATCGGTAATGGCCTGCTGTGTTGACACAGGCTTTTGTATCTCAGGTTTTTCATTCAACTGAAAACTAATTTCTTCAGCCGCTGGTTCTTGCTTTTCTACTACCTGGAAATTAAATGATGGTGTTTCTACTACAGGCTCCTTGGGCGCTTCTACTATCGGCGCTGGCTCCTGTTGTATTGTTTGAGGCTTTACTTCCGGAGCAGGTTCTGCATAAATACGTGATGGCTTAGAAAGAATACCACCGCCATGCTGCACCAATTCTGATGGCTTCTCTGTTACCTGCATCGCAGCAATTGATTCTTCAATTGGAGTTAAAGGCGCTGTAATCTCAGGCTGTTGCTGTACAGGTTCTGGAACAACTATTTCTTCAGCAATTTCAGTACTCAATTCAAAATGAAATACTTCAGTTTCTTTTGCATCGAGTAATTCTTCTTTTTGCTGTGTATTCAAAGAATGAACATCCGCAGAAAACAGACTCAGTGTTTGTTGCACCGGCGCTTCCTGTAATTGAGGAGCAAATGGATCTTTTTCTTCAACAGGTTGTTGCGTTGCTACTGCCTCAACTTTTTTATCCTCGCTATTCAAATCCAAAGTCATCACAATTTTCTCAGGCTTAGGCTCCTGCTTCTTCGCTTCGGCTGGTTTAGCAAAAGGATCTTTATGCTCGAACCCGGTTGCGATCAAGGTTATACCGATCTTCCTGTCTAAAGAATTATCATACCCCATACCTACAATTACATCGGTGGTTTCACCGGCTTGCATACGCAGGTAGTTATTGATGATTTCCAGTTCATCCATTGTACACTCATGCTCGCCTTCGGCACTGTTAATGTTAATCAGTATCCACTTTGCACCACGAATGTCATTATCATTTAATAAAGGAGAATTTAATGCTTCTTCAATAGCACGTTGGGCTCTATCTTCACCTTCTACCTCTGCCTTACCAAGGATAGCCACACCACCATTCTTCATCACCGTACACACATCTGCAAAGTCTACAATAATATGGCCTCGACTATTAATAATATCAGTGATACATTTTGCTGCAGTAGCCAATACATTATCAGCTTTGCAAAATGCTTCCTTCATTTTCAAGTTACCATACTGCATGCGCAGCTTATCATTGCTAATAACGAGTAATGTATCTACATAAGGCTTCAATGCCATGATGCCTTCTTCAGCCTGCTGCATACGACGTGGCCCTTCAAAACCGAAAGGGGTAGTAACGATACCAACGGTTAGAATACCCAGCTCTTTACATACTTGTGCAACGATGGGAGCGCCTCCAGTACCGGTTCCTCCCCCCATACCTGCGGTGATGAATGCCATTTTGGTATTCACTTCAAGTATGCTTCTAATTTCCTGTAAGGATTCTTCCGTTGCTTTTTTACCAACTTCAGGATTAGCACCTGCTCCTAGCCCTTGTGTAAGATGAGGGCCCAGCTGTATTTTATTGGGAACTTTACTTTGTTCAATGGCTTTTGCATCAGTATTACAAATGATGAAGTCAACGCCTTCGATGCTTTGAGAATGCATGAAGTTAACGGCATTACTTCCGCCTCCACCCACACCAAGCACTTTGATGATGGAGGATTTTTGCTTCGGCAGATCGAAGTGAATCATAGTTTACGGTTTAACGGTTAGTAAGAAATATACCGGCTTTCTGTAGGGATTGGATTAATATTTTTGGACGAAAAGCATTCAGCTTTTCTCTTTTATTTAATAACCTGGTCTTCTTCTTCTTTGAACAAGTCGATCAAATTGTTTTTGAACTTGTCCCAGAATTTTATTTTTCTTCTTTCTTCCACATTAACAGCAGTCTCAACTGGAGCAACGGTTTCAGACACTTCTGCTTCTACTGTAAGTTTTCTTGGTACTTCTACTTTTCTAAACTTTTCTGCGAACTCTTTATACTTGTGCTCATAATCATTATAGCCTTTCAATATCAACCCTAAACAGGTTGCATACATGGGCTTCTTCAATTCTTCAATATGATTAGGAGCCAGGTGCTCGTTCGGATAACCGATCCTTGCATTTAAACCTGTGATATATTCAGTTAACTGAATCAAATGTTTTAACTGAGATCCGCCACCAGTTAATATGATACCACCATTCAACGCCCTGCTATCTAATCCGATCTGCTTGAGGTGATAATGCACAAAATCTAATATCTCACTCATTCTGGCCTGTATGATCTGTGCAAGATTTTTAACACTGATCTCTTTAGCCGGCATCCCTTTTAAGCCGGGAATAGTTATAAATGCATTGGCTTTGGCTTCATCAGCTAAAGCACTACCGAACTGAACTTTCATTGCCTCAGCCTGTTGCTTCAAAACACCCAATCCCATGCGAATATCATTGGTGATATTCTCTCCCCCAAAAGGAATAACAGCTGTGTGTTTTAAAATACCTTCATAAAAAACCGCAAGATCGCTGGTACCACCACCAATATCTAAAATTGCAACACCAGCTTCCATATCAATTTCACTCATTACAGCGCTGGCACTGGCCAAAGGCTGCAATACGAGATCCTTTGTTTTTAAGCTACTCCTGTCAACAGCACGATTAATATTTCTTATTGCATTTCTATCACCTGTAATGATGTGAAAGTTGGCTCCAACTTTTACACCATTATAGCCAACAGGATCTTTGATATTTTGGATATTATCAACATGAAAATCCTGCGGAATAACGTCAATGATCTGATCGCCAGCCGGAATAAAAGTTTTACGCTGGTTATCTATCAATTGATCAATTTCCCAACGTTGGATTTCATTTTCAGGATCCTGCCTAACCATATCGCCACGTGTTTGCAGGCTTTTAATATGATGCCCTGCAATACCCACATACACTTCAGTAATTTCAAGATCAGGATTACTTTCAATACAATTCTGCAAAGCCTGGTGAATAGCTTTGATTGTTTGGTCAATGTTCAATACTTGTCCGTGCTGCACACCACTGCTGTTGGCACGTCCGAAACCTAAAATCTCCAGCTTGCCATGTTCATTCTTTCTACCTGCAATAGCAGCGATCTTGGTAGTTCCAATATCCAATCCTACAATAATGGGTGCCTCGTTCTGATTCATACATTTTTCTTTTTTGTTATCCAGGGATTCGGATTTTTATTGCCTTTAGCGCTTCGATCAGCTCTCGTAATCACCTCTTCTTCCTAAGGAAGAAAAACTTTATTCAACTTACTGAGCTTTCTTCATCACAGCTTTAGGCTGGTTTGTTTTCATGGCTGGTATAGTTTTTTTGGCTATACCTGGTTTTTTATTATTTGATAACGATTTATTTATCTTTTTATTTTGTTTAGATCCAACAAGATTTTTGCTCGCTAGCGGCAGCTGTTTTATAGTCGGCTTCAGTGTATCTTTCACTATCACTCTATCCATTATTGCCTGCTGCTGCATCATACTATCACTGACAGAATGCACTGAATCCATATTTAATTTTGACGCCCCCTTCCTTACCGCCACTACCTGCCCGTCAAACTCCACATCCAGTTTTTCGTAGGTGTTAAGACCGTGCTGTCCCCATGCTTGCTTGTAAAAGGCATACAAGCGTTTCAGCTTCTTATCAATATCATCTGCATTACCCAAAACGACCAACTCATTTCCAATGGTAGGAACCATTTCGAATGTTCCGTTCCTGGCTATATCAATTTGCGCAGTTTGAGCCATCCAAAAACTATCGGTCTCAATACACCTGCCAATCTTTACCACATCTTTGAGCAAAGCACTATCCGGCGCAGATAAAACGTTTTTGCTACTTGGGAAATTGGTGAACATGGGTACCCTTGCACTCACTTTATCACTTAGAGGTAAACGCATTGCACTGCTGTCCAGATAAAACGAATTTCCTTCTACTGTGAAAATCCTTGCAAGAGGTTCTCGCTCTTCAATATTCACGTGCAGCACTTGTTGGTTATCAAAGAACATTTCGGCATTCTTTACCCATGCATTTTTCTCCAATGCATTTTCCAGGTGCCTTAGATCTATAGATCCGATACTTTTACTCGTTACTACGCCTGCACTATTCAACAACTCAGCAACATCCTTTTCATCAATGAACATTTCCTTTTCAGCACCAGTTATCTCGATTTTTATATCACTACAAAGCTTATGCTCTTTCTTCTGCATAGCCGCTCCCAACAGGATGAAAGTTCCTACACCTAGTAACACCCACAGGCCCTGCTTCACTATTTTCTTCCAGTTGAGTTGCTTCATCTTTGTTGTTCAAGCAATGCTTTTACAGGTAATACCAAGGCATCTATATCTCCGGCTCCAGCCATTACTACTATACGAGGTTGCCGATCTTTCATCCATTGTTGCATAGCCGCCTTACTTAATACCTGCTTTTGCTCCAATTTCATTTTCTGCAAGATGAGCTCACTGGTCACCCCTTCCATCGGTAATTCTCTTGCAGGATAGATAGGCAGCAACACAATTTCATCGGCCAGATCTAAACTTTCAGCAAATTCATCGCACAGATCTTTTGTTCTGCTGAACAAATGCGGCTGAAAAACAACTATAATTTTTTCGTTCGTAAATAAGCTTCTCACACCTGTAATCAATGCTCTCAATTCTTCCGGGTGATGAGCGTAATCATCTATCAACACATGATCATCGTTCTTCAATACATATTCAAACCTCCTCTTCACCCCTTTAAAATCTGCAACAGCAGCTTTTATTTTATCATCTTCAATCCTCAGATATTTAGCAACGGTTACCGCAGCAACACAATTCTCAATATTGTGCAAACCACCCATATGCAACAACATATCCCTCAATGTCCAATCTCTTCCTACTATATCGAATCGATATGAACCATTCTCTACTTTAATGTTTACTGCCTTTGAAGAAGCCTGCTCATTATTAAAACTATATGTAAAGTGATGTGCTGCTTTTAATTCTGCTTCCCGTTTCAATCCATATTTACTAATCAAACAACCGCCGGGCTTTATTTTTTGGGAGAACTGAACAAAAGCATTCTCCACTTCTTCCGGGGTTCCATAGATATCCAGGTGATCAGGGTCCATTGCTGTGATCACAGCAACATCGGGAACCAGTTTCAAAAAACTTCTATCATATTCATCAGCTTCTACCACCACTACATTATTATCACTGCTCCAAAAGTTCGTTCCGTAATTAGCTGCGATACCACCCAGGAAAGCGTTACAACCATAACCGGAATGACGAAGCAAATGTGCCGTCATTGTTGTGATGGTTGTTTTACCATGCGTACCGCCGATACAAATATTAAAGGAGTGTTCAGTGATCCATTGCAACACATCACTCCTCTTCATCACAGTGTAGTTATGTTGCTGATAGAATACCAACTCTGCATGATCCTTAGGAATAGCCGGCGTATATACCACAGCATCTACCTCCCTAGGAATCAGGTCAACCCGCTCTTCATAATGTATCGCAATACCGGACTGCTCTAGCTCTTGAGTTAAAGGTGTTATTGTTTTATCATAACCACTAACTATGGCGCCTTTATGCTTGAAATATCTCGCAAGGGCACTCATGCCTATTCCACCGATACCAATGAAATAAATATTCTGTATGTTATTTAGCTTGTTCACTTGATATTGTAGAGTATTTCTTTAGCAATTACTTCATCAGCGTTTGTAACAGCCAATGAAGCAATATTTTCAGTTAATTGTTTTCTTAGCAGTTCACTTTTAACCAGATCCATTACAACCGGACCTAATTCATGAAAAGCTTCTCCATCCTTCACCATCAAGGCAGCGTTCTTATTCACCAAATGCATCGCATTTACAGTTTGATGGTCCTCCGCAGCATATGGAAATGGAACAAACACAACCGGTTTTTTCACTACACACAATTCAGCAACTGACATAGCCCCAGCCCTCGATACCACAACATCTGCAGCGGCATAAGCCACTTCCATATTGGTGATAAAATCACTGATCCACACATTTCTCTTTCCTCCTACCAATTCCCTGTACTTAGGAGCAGTTGTTTTACCTGCCTGCCATATAAGTTGTACATGATTGGTATCGAATAAATCAAGCGAATGTGCAATAGCATCATTAATACTTTTCGCACCAAGGCTCCCCCCTATAACCAATATCGTTTTCTTCGAAGGGTCAAGATTGAAGGAAGCAACGGCTTCTGTTCTTGAAAGATTCGCTTCAACAATACTTTTACGAACAGGATTTCCTGTTATCATGATTTTTTCAGCTGGAAAGAATTTTTCCATTCCATCTCCCGCAACAAAAATCTTCGATGCTTTTTTAGCCAAGAGAATATTACTTTTCCCAGCGAAAGAATTGCTTTCATGAATGAAAGTGGGAATCCCTTTGCTTTGAGTAAATCGCAATACCGGAAAACTTGAATATCCACCTACTCCAATCACACCATCAGGTTGAAAATCATTGATGATCTTCCTTACCTGAAAAAAGCTATTCACCAACTTAAATGGCAACCCAATATTCTTAAACAAAGAGCTCCTGTTAAAACCAGCTATATCAATACCTTTAATCGTATAACCTGCCTGTGGCACTTTTTCCATCTCCATCTTACCATTCGCACCTACAAACAATATTTCAATACTTGGTCTTATTTTCTTTAACGCATTTGCAATAGCAATGGCCGGGAAAATATGACCGCCAGTTCCGCCACCTGCAATAATCACTCTACTCATGACTGTACTATTTTAGAAGTTACAGACTCATTTGTAGTAACAGGTTGTACAACCGGCTCTGCCCTACCTTCCAGCTGTTCTACATTTCTCGCAACACTTAAAATAATGCCAATAGAACCACAGGTAAACAGGAACGAGCTTCCACCCATACTCACCAATGGTAATGTTACTCCTGTTACCGGAACCAAATTCACATTTACAGCCATATTTGCAACCGCCTGAATAACCAAGGTGAAACTTAACCCCAAGGCCAAAAAAGCGCCAAAAGCATAGGGACATCTTCTGAATATACTGATACACCTATAAAGGAATAACAAGTAAATAAAGATGATAAAAGCCCCCCCCAACAAGCCATACTCTTCTATAATGATCGAATAAATAAAATCGTTATACGCCTGTGGCAGGAAATTTCTTTGTCTGCTATTGCCAGGACCCAAACCCATTAATATTCCTCCGTTAGCAATGGCAATCTTTGCCTGTTGTACCTGATAAGGCGTTTCAGTATCTTTTGCATAAACGAAATCCTGCACACGTTTCACCCATGTTCCAAAACGACCGAAGGAAACCGATTTTTCAGCTATCGTGTTATGAATATCTTTCTCTTTCTTTTTACCATCGTAGGTTAGCACTGCAACAGACACAATCAATGCAACAGGTATCATAGCAATTAATATCAACAGGAAGATATGTTTCAAGCTGATCCTACCGATGAACATAAGCAGTAAAGATGTGGCACCGGTTAAAAGTGCATTAGATAAGTTGGCCGGCATGATCAATCCACAAACCAACAGAACTGGAATTAAAGCGGGGATGAATCCCTTCTTGAAATCTTTAATCACCTCCTGTTTCTTACTCAGCACTCTCGACAAATACATGAACAAGGCCAGCTTAGCAAAGTCACTTGTCTGAAAAGTCATGTTAATGATGGGAAGTTTAATCCACCTGCTTCCTTCATTGATCTTGGCACCAAAGAACAAAGTATAAATCAGCAACGGTATTGATATCATGAACAATATCATTGCCACTTTTGAATAGATCGTATAATTAACCCTATGCAGGAAATAAATAATCAGCATTCCCATTACCATAAATGCCAATTGCTTGAATAGATATACCTCATTATTACCCCTACTCATTTTATATGCCAAAGAACCCGTTGCACTATAAACAACTAACACTGAAATCAAAGCCAGTAAAATAACGATACCCCATATGTACTTATCACCACGTGTACGCTGCAGCAGTTGGGAACGCATCCCCTCTACCGATGGCATTTGTGAAAAAAGTTTATCTGTTGTTTCGTTTATCATTGGTTAGTACAATAGTTCAATCTTACAACTCTCTCACCGCATCTTTAAACTGCGTACCTCTATCCTCATAATTTTTAAACAAATCAAAACTGGCACAAGCAGGACTCAGTAACACCACATCACCTTTTGCTGCTAATTTAAAACCGGCATTCACAGCATCTTTAGCACTTTGAGTTTCCACTATTTCAGGAACTATATCCTTAAAAGCTGCTATAATTTTTTTGTTATCAAGCCCCATACAAACAATAGCTTTTACCCTTTCTTTTACCAGCTCTTCTATCAGAGAATAATCATTCCCCTTATCAGTACCGCCTAAGATCAGAACGGTGGGCTTTGTCATGCTTTCCAGTGCAAACCAGGTACTATTTACATTGGTAGCCTTACTATCATTAATAAATTCAACACCCCTAACGGTAGCCACAAACTCCATACGGTGCTCCAGGCTTTGAAAATCTTTTACGGCTTCACGGATCTTTTCCTTACGGATGCCAATCGTTGTTGCGGCTATACAGGCTGCCATAGTATTATAGTTATTATGCTTACCTTTTAAAGCAAAATCATAGATGCTCATGCTTACTCTTTCTTCCTGAATTCTTAGCATCATCTGATCTCCTTTAATGTAGCCGCCTTTTTTTACTTCGTGTTTCATAGAGAATGGTAATGGGTTAGTATGAATTGTTAGTTGTTCTAATTTTTTTGTGATCACCTCATCATCATCGCAATAAATAAAGTAATCATTCGCTGTTTGATTTTCAATTATCTTAAACTTGCTGTTGATATAATTTTCAAACTTGTATTCGTACCTGTCTAAATGATCTTCTGTTATATTCAGCAACATCGCAACATCTGGCCTGAATGTTTTTATATCATCCAACTGAAAAGAACTAATCTCTGCCACATACCACTGCTTCGGATTTTCAGCCATCTGCTTAGCAATAGAGTAACCTATGTTACCTACCAAAGCACAATCCAATCCCGCTTTCTTACAAATGTGATAAGTAAGAGCCGTAGTTGTACTTTTTCCATTACTCCCTGTAATCCCAATGATCTTACTATCGCCTTTAAATCTATAAGCCAACTCAAACTCACTGATAACAGGAATTCTTTTTGCCCTTATCTGCTTCACTATCTCGTTCTTCTCAGCTATACCGGGGCTTTTCATTACCTCATCCGCATTTAGTATTCTATCAGCCGTATGCCCATCCTCTTCAAATGCAATGCCTTTATCAATAAGTTCCTGCTTATATTTCTCTTTTATTTTACCACCATCACTCACAAACACATCATACCCTTTCTGCAATCCAAGCAAAGCGCATCCAACTCCGCTTTCACCAGCACCAAGTATTACTAATCTGTGTTTCATGTTTTTGTTAATCAGCTATTTTTTTCATGGCATCGTCTGTTGCGTCGCACACTTCAACGTTCAGTACATTACCTGATCTTTAGCGTTACAATACTTAACACCACGCATATCAATGTGACGATCCAAAAACGCAATGCAATTTTATTTTCGTGAAAACCTTTCTTTTGATAGTGATGATGTAAAGGACTCATCAAAAAGATCCTTCTCCCTTCACCAAATTTTTTCTTTGTGTATTTGAAATAACTCACCTGGATGATCACACTTAAATTCTCTACCAGGAATACCCCGCAAAAAATAGGGATCAATAATTCTTTGCGAACAATAATAGCGAGTGATGCAATAATTCCACCTAAGGCCAAACTTCCTGTGTCACCCATGAAAACCTGTGCCGGGTAAGCATTATACCACAAGAATCCAACGCATGCACCCACAAATGCACCTACAAAAATTGACAGCTCACCCAAATTGGGGATGTACATAATATTTAAATAATCCGCAAAAACATAGTTACCACTTACGTACACAAATATTCCTATTGCAGCGCCAATAATGGCACTTACACCGGCAGCTAAACCATCTAAACCATCTGTAATGTTTGCTCCGTTTGATACAGCAGTTACAATGAATGTTACAATTAGTATGTAAACAATCCAGGTATATTGTTCTGCCCAATCTCCCATCCAACTAATCAACTTACTGTAATTAAACTCGTGGTTTTTAACAAAGGGAATAGTTGTAATAGGTGTTTTTACTTTTACAAAATGTCTATGTACTCCGTTAATATCTCTTACTACCACATTAGAATCCTTGGCCAACTTTTCTCCGGGATGTAACGACTGTTTAACATTGGGCGTAAACACTTCTCTTTCTACGGTTACATTACTATTGAAATAAAGCGTTGCACCTATAATAATACCTAAACCAATCTGTCCAACAACCTTACTTACACCAGCTAACCCATCACTATCTTTCTTTTTATATTGCTCACCCCTTGCCTGCGCAGCCTTCCTTGCTCTTATTTTAAAATAATCATCCAGAAAGCCAATAATACCTAACCAAACTGTACACAATAACATCAAACGGATATAGGCTTTATGAAGATCTGCAAATAACAATGTCGGAATCAAGATCGATAACAGAATAATAATACCACCCATAGTTGGTGTACCTTTCTTCTGCTGCTCACCTGCCAATCCCAGATCTCTCACAGACTCCCCTATTTGCTTTCTTTTCAAAAGATTGATCAGCCTTCTGCCATACACTGTAGAAATTATCAGGGACAATAAAACAGCCATTGCAATCCTAAATGTTAGGTACTGAAACACCCCTGCACCCGACAGATTGAATTCTTGTTTTAACCATGTAAATAAATAATACAGCATATAATTTTGGTTGATGGTTGAGTTTAATTCTCTTACTCCTACCAACTTCTTTTCATCCTAATTTTATTTTTCCAACAACACGAACATCTCCTGCAATACCGCCTTATCATCAAAAGGATATTTTATCCCTCTTATATCCTGATACTTTTCATGCCCCTTACCGGCAACAAGGATTATATCTTCCGGCCCCGCAACACTAACCGCGGTTTTTATCGCCTCCCTTCTATCAACAATAGAAACATATTTACGCTTCGCAGCACTATTTAACCCCTCCTCCATATCTTTCAATATCTGGCTTGCATCTTCCGTTCTGGGATTATCACTTGTAAAAATCACTTTATCACTCAGGTCACAAGCCACTTGCGCCATTACCGGCCTCTTGGTCTTATCCCTATCACCTCCGCATCCCACAACAGTTATAATTTGCTCGTGTCCTTTGCGAAGTTTTTTAATAGTAGCAAGTACATTCTCTAATGCATCAGGAGTATGTGCATAATCCACAATTCCTATGATAAGCTGCTTACTAATAATATAATCGAACCTTCCTTCTGCACCGCTTAATAAGCTTAATGCAGTAAGTACTTTATCCTTTTCTTCTCCCAAACAAACCGCCGCACCATAAACAGCAAGCAGGTTATACGCATTAAACTCACCGATCAGCCTAAAGTGAACTTCTTTATCATTCACTGTCATTTGCAAACCGGTTAAAGCGTTATCAAGGATCTTTCCTTTAAAATCTGCTACTTGCTTGAGGCTGTAGAAATATTTCTTTGCATTTGTATTCTGCAACATCACTTCACCACGCTTATCATCTTTATTTGAAATAGCAAAAGCTGATGATGCTAAATGATCAAAGAAACTTTTCTTTACCCGTATGTATTCATCAAAAGTTTTATGATAATCCAGATGATCATGAGTGATATTGCTGAATATACCTCCTACAAACTGCAAACCCGTTATTCTGTGCTGATGAATAGCATGACTACTGCACTCCATAAAAACATATGAGCAATCTTCATCGGCCATACGCTTCATCAAGGCATTTAAACTCACTGCATCAGGAGTTGTATGCGTTGCTGGGATAACTTCTTCATTAATCTGGTTTTGTACCGTACTAATCAACCCACACTTATATCCTAATTGCCTGAAGAGTTTGAATAATACTGTTGCAATGGTAGTTTTACCGTTTGTACCCGTAACCCCTACCAATTTTACTTTCAATGAAGGTTCATCATAAAACTGATGAGCCATGAAAGCAATAGCTTCCGAAGTATTATTCACCAACAGATAGGTTACATTCTCAACAAGATCTTCCGGCATTTCATCACACACAATTACAGTAGCACCGGCAGCGATAGCTTTATCAATAAATTGATGCCCATCAGCCTGCACACCCCGTATAGCGCCAAATACAGAACCATAGCTTACTTTACGTGAATCAATCTGAATATCCTTTACCGTAAGATTGGTAAGCCCACTTACTTCTTTCAGATGAACCCGGTATAATATGTCCTGGAGCTTTTTCACGTTTAGTTTAATATTATTTTGATCATTTGACCTTTTGCTATGGATTGTCCCGCCAATACCGACTGCTCCACAACCCTACCCCTACCTTTAACATCTACTTTTAAACCCATTTCTTCACATACATACACCGCATCTTTCAAACCCAACCCCTTTAGTAAAGGCATTTTATTTACATCTGTTTTTCTATTCGCAACAACAACAGAACCATTACGAGCACTTACATTTACCCAATCCATATCTATTCCCGACGAGTCTTTAAAATTCCAACTTAGCGATTTCATTACATCTTTCACATCTGTTCCATATCCCGCATAACTGAATACACTACTATCTTTTCGAATATTCTTTTGAGAAGCGTAGTTCGATTGCTTTACAAAGGTTGTGTACAATCTATCTGCTATCTCTTTAAAAACAGGCCCTGCAACCGAAGCCCCATAAAACACCTGAGCAAAAGGCTTATTCTTAATTACCACAACACATGTGTACTGAGGGTTATCAGCAGGAAAATATCCCGCAAATGAAGACTGATAAATATGATCTTCATAACCTCTACTACCGTTAGCCACTAAAGCAGTACCTGTTTTACCTGCAACTTTATAAGAACTACCTTTAAAAAGCTCCTTAGCTGTACCTTCCGTACAAACCCCTTCCAAGCACTCTTTCAACTGTTTCAAAGTTGCCTCACTACAGATCTTTTCATCAACAACCCTCGGCTCAATTTCTCTCAGCGCCACACCTTGATCTTTAATAGTACTCACCAAATAAGGCCTCATCATCACTCCATTATTAGCCACAGCATTATAAAGCGTTAAGGTTTGCAATGGCGAAACCAATATATTATAACCAAAGGCCATCCATGGCAAGGTTGTTGCACTCCAAAATCTACTACCAGGTTTAAATATCACAGGACTTCTTTCTCCTGTAAGATCAATACCTGTTAGCGTGTCCATACGTAACTGATGCAAATGCCTGATGAACTGACTTGGCGCTGATCCATAATTAAATAATGCCAGCTTAGCCATACCCACATTCGAACTCAATTCAAAGGCCTGCTTTACAGTTACTTCATACCTTCCATGCTTCTCACTATCAAACACTGTTCTATCAGCTACCTTCCAAGTTCCCCCCTCAAGGTTTACAGTAGAATTCAAAGAAACTTTTTTATCCTCCAGCAAGGCTATCATTGTAGCCAGCTTAAATGTTGAACCCGGCTCTGTAGGACTAATCGCATAATTAAAATCTTCATAATAATTTCCATCACTTCTTCTTCCAAGATTTGCTATTGCTTTTATCTTACCAGTTTTTGTCTCCATTACTAAGGCACAACCATGTTCAGCTTCATTTTTTATCATCTCCTTCATCAGAGCCTCCTCCGCAACCTCCTGAATAAAAACATCCAGGGTAGTTACAATATCTTTTCCATCTTCCGCTTCACTTTCATAACCACCTTCCACCGGAACACTTACGCCACCTGCAATGTACCTTACCAACCTATTACCACTCTTACCTTTCAATACACTATCATACGTCATTTCTAATCCAACCTTAAAAGAATCCCTTGCCAATCCAATTGTTCTGAACGCAAGATTTTTATAAGGATTCAAACGGATACTTTTATCCTCAGCAATAAAACCACTTTTATTTTTCCCTAATCGCACCAAAGGAAAACTTTTCAATTGCTGATAATCGCGATACGAAATATTTCTCTTTAACAAAAAATACCTGTCCTTATCCACATACCCCTGCTGCAATACCCTCTTGTAAGCCAACGCAGACTGATCTTTAAAAAGCCCCGCCAAACAATAACTCAAAGAATCTATATTCTCTTTAAACCGCTTCCCATTCTTTTCACGCAAACCATCTGCCGCAAAATCTATATATACATCAAACTGAGGAATACTAGTACTTAACATCTGACCATCTTCACTATAAATCGTTCCTCTTTCTGCGTCTACCTCTACTATTTTTTGATGCAGACTATCGCTCAAACTTCGCCAATGCTTCCCCTGCACCTGTTGTATATAAACTGCTTTACCAAAAATTACCAATCCTACAATAGCAACCACTATATAACTCAGGTACACCCTCCATAATATGTCGCGTTTTACATCCATTTTTCAAACAACATCAATGGGTTTCCAATTGTAACCTTTGAGGAACCTCCCTACTCACCTTCAACCCCATCGGCTCAGCCGCTTTCAATACTTGCGACTCCTCACTTTTAAACATCACCTCACTCTTCACTGTTTTATACTCAAACTGCAACTCCTTCAATTCACTTTGCGTTTTATTGATATTTCTTATTGTTTTATCAGCCATATGCCCATTCGCTATGTACAGGATGGCCAATACACTTAGAAATATGAAAAAATTCATATTACCTGTAATCCACTGAGAATTGAACATTTTTTTCAGTGGATTTTTACCCGCTACACCACCATTGGTCTCTTCAGCCATATATCTTATTAAGGAAATTTTTACACCAGCAGTAGCAATCATTTCAACACCTGTTGCGTCGCACATTTCAACTGCAGAATAACAAGCAACTAAACAAGCAACTGCATTACAATCTTTCCACTACCCTCAACTTAGCACTTCTGCTTCTTGGATTTTTTCTCAATTCTTCTTCACTTGCAGTAATGGGCTTTTTCACAATCGTCTTAAATATTTTTTCTTTTACTTCCGACATAAAAGGATGATCAACCTCTTCTTCAAAACTTCCATGCTTAAAAAAATTTTTTACCAGCCTATCTTCCAAAGAATGAAATGTGATGATCGCTGCTCTTCCTCCCACCTTCAACACATCCGGCAACTGCTGCAACATTTCTTTCAACGCCCCCATTTCATCATTCACTTCAATTCTTAAAGCCTGGAAAACCTGTGCCAGGTATTTATTCGGATTACCTTTCACCACCGGCCCAATCATCGACTTAAACTGCACGATCGTTTGAAAAGGCAATTGCTTTCTTTCGTGCACAATATGCCTGGCCAATGTTTTAGCATTACTCACTTCGCCATACCTTTCAAATACCTTATGCAAATCCGCCTCAGGATACACCCTGATGATATCAGCAGCACTTTTTTCCAACCGTTGATCCATTCGCATATCTAACGGACCGTCAAATCGAATAGAAAAACCTCGCTCACCTTCATCGAACTGATGACTACTCACTCCCAGATCCGCCAGCACACCGTCCACTTTCTGAATTTTATTAACCCTTAAGAAACGTTGTAAATGCCTAAAGTTTTGCGGCACAAACAACACACGATCATCATTTGGAATATTTTTTAGAGCATCCGCATCTTGGTCAAATGCTACTAAGCGACCTTCTTTTCCCAAACGCTCTAAAATTCCTTTACTATGCCCACCGCCGCCGAACGTACAATCAACATACAGTCCGTCAGCACGAATATTCAGCAAATCCAACACTTCATCATACAATACCGGAACATGATAACCAGACTGCTGACCATTGTTCTTCCCGGTTATATAATCATTGCTTTCATTCATCACTTACTTTATTCTATTCGATATTTTTAGCAGACATTACATCTTTAGCCAGCTCACTAAAGGCTTCAGATGAAAAATCTTCAAAGAGCTCTTTATACTTAGCTGCATCCCAAATCTCAAACCTGTCCAGCGCCGCAGCTATTACTACATCTTTTCCCAATCCGGCATATTCTTTTAAAGATGCAGGCAACAACATACGGCCAGCAGAATCCAATTCCACTTCTGTTGCACCACCTAAAAACTGGCGGCGAAATTGCCTTACCTTCGGATCGAAATCATTCAACTGGCTAATCTTAGCCAGTATCTGTTCCCAGCTTTTGATCGGGTAAAGAGTAAGGCACTTTTCAAAACCTCTACTGAGGATGAAGCTGCTTTCCCCTTCCGGCAACTGTTTTTTCAGGCCACCAGGTAACAGGAAGCGACCTTTCGCATCCACTGTAACCTCGTATTCGCCGTGAAAACCGTTCATTGATTTGGGATTAGTTTGATTTTACCATTTACTAACACAAAATAACACTTTTTCCCACTTTTAATGCAAATTTGGGAGCTTTGTATTTATCCACAGAAATACACGCAACCAAATGCTTTACAGCATTGAATTTGATCGTTTTTTGAGAAAAATAAATGTGTTTGAAATGTGAATAGCTGTGGATAACCAACAGAAGTCAAAGCCAGCTTATATTTGACTGATTTTTTGCCCTACAATAAGCCTTTTCAGGTACAACTTTACAGGTTATTAAGGGTTAGTTTTGAAAAGAAGAAAAGATGAAAATGCATCCCAAGGACTTATCAATAAAAGAATTCAGCTACGAATTACCCGATGAAAAGATTGCCAAGTATCCCTTGGCAGAACGTGACCAAAGTAAATTATTGATTTATAAAGAAGGGAAAATAGAAGAAGACACCTACGAACATTTAGATCAGTTCCTGCCCGAAAACACGCTTTTGATCTTCAACAATACAAAAGTGGTAGAAGCAAGACTGATTTTTCAGAAAAGTACTGGTGGGTTAATAGAAATATTTTGCCTGGAACCTGCCGATTTGTACCCTGACATTACAACCGCCATGCTACAAAAAGGGAAAGTGTTGTGGAACTGCCTCGTTGGTGGAGCAAAAAAATGGAAGGAAGAATTGGTTACCAAACAAATAGAAATTCGTTCAAAGCATGTAACTATAACGGCCAGAAGAACTGAGAAGACCGGAGACACTTTTTTAATAGCGTTCGAATGGAACGATCACTCAATTTCCTTTGCCGAGTTATTACATGCCGCCGGCTCTATTCCACTGCCACCTTATTTAAACAGGGCAACAGAAGAATCGGATAAAGAAACTTATCAAACTGTTTATGCTAAACATGATGGTTCTGTTGCAGCTCCTACCGCTGGCTTACATTTTACAGAAAAAATTTTTTCCAGGTTAGCGGAAAAGAATATTCAACACACATTTGTAACGCTACATGTAGGAGCCGGCACCTTTAAACCTGTGAAGAGCGAAATACTAAAGGACCATGAGATGCATGCCGAATTTATAGACGTATCGGTTGACCTAGTTGAGCAACTTTCAAAGGCTTCGAACAAAACCATTGTTTCAGTTGGAACTACCTCGCTAAGAACAATAGAAAGTTTATATTGGATGGGAGTAAAAGTTATAACTAAACGGAAAGAAACAAATCATTTAAACATTGAAGCGATTTCAGTGAGCCAATGGGATGCTTATGAATTACAAGACCATCTTCATTTTACAGAAGCATTCGCTGCATTATTACAATGGATGCAAGAAAAGGAAATGACACGCATTATTACAAAAACAAGAATTATAATCGCACCAGGTTATTCACTTAAAGTTGCAGATGGTATTATAACAAATTTTCACCAACCACAATCTACCTTATTGTTGCTGATTGCTTCAGTAATTGGTAATGACTGGAAGAAAGTTTACGATTATGCACTGAATCATTCATTCAGATTTTTAAGCTACGGAGATGGTAGCCTATTATGGAAAACAAAAACACCAAACTAACTTTCTGCCAGCGGAATTTCAATTGTGAAGGTTGAACCTTTACCTAATACGCTATCTACTTTCACTTTGCCCTTATGTGCATCTATAACGGTTTTTACATAGCTCATACCTAACCCAAAGCCTTTTACATTATGTACATTCCCGGTATGGGCCCTATAAAACTTCTCAAATATTCGCTTCACCGTTTCTTTACTCATACCAATGCCATTATCTTCAATACTTATCATTAAAAACTTTCCTATATCTTTCGTACGAATTTTTATAAGCAGGTTCTCTTTAGAATACTTAATAGCATTATCAACAAGATTAGAAATGAGGTTCGCAAAATGAACATCATCGGCCAGCACAGTATCATTATCAGCATCTAAGAGCAACTCTACATCTCCACCTTTGTCTTTGAGTTGTAATTCAAAATTTTCTACTGCCTTTAAAATGATTTCATGTGCAGATAAAGGCACAAGATTGAGTTTTAATTCCTGCTTTTCCATCAGCGCAGCCTGCAGAATAGTTTCTACATGCTTATTCATCCGTTTATTTTCTTCTTTTATAATACCACTGAAATAATTCATTTTGGTTTTGTCCTGCTGTACTTTATCGTTACGCAACGCATCCACTGCCAATGAAATAGTGGCCAATGGCGTTTTAAACTCATGCGTCATATTATTAATAAAGTCACTTTTTATTTCACTTAATTTTTTCTGATTCAACAAGGTTTTCACGGTAACATAAAAAGCAGCTAAAATGATCAGCATAAAGAATATAGCGCCTGCTATTACCCACTTGAGAGAGTTCCAAACCTGTTTTTTAAAATCAGGAACAACAACAATCAAGTGTTCGTAAGGACCAATACCTTCCATTTCTGTACCACTTTCAGGCACAATGGGTATAAAAACACGCTGGTTATTTACGGTATCTAAAAATTCAGTTTCAAACTGGGCTGACTGCATTTCAAATTCGTCATTCACATTGGTGATGGCAAACTCAAACTGTAGATTCTTAAGATCTACTTCATCAAAAGCAGTTCTGAGCTTATTATATACATCACGTTGGGAAAAACGATCTTCTATGGAAAGCGGCCGTAGAAACCTTGAAAGGTCAATCCCAAACTTAAATCCTTTTCTTTGTGGCAATCGCGTACCTGATGATCCCCCGCTATGTACAACCCTGCTAAAGTCTACTGCAACTTTTGACGCAGCAGTTTGCACTCTTCCATACAACTGAACTTTTCTAACTTCCAGCAGGTTGTTTAACCACGAAGTTTGAAGTAAGATCAATCCCAGTAAAGAGAGTGAAATTAGCACTACAATAAGGG
>JAGWUV010000047.1 GCA_028875875.1 Bacteroidota bacterium | reverse complement strand
GAATCAACAACAAAATAATTTTTAAGTGAATGAGTGTTTCAGCTCATTCACTTTTTAAATGCATTGATATTTTTATGAAATACGAACACATTCAGCAAGAGGCCTACGAAGCCAATATGCAGTTGCCTAAATTAAACCTTGTATTGTTTACGTTTGGTAATGTGAGTGCAGTTGACAGAAGTTTGGGTGTTTTTGCCATTAAACCAAGCGGTGTGCCTTACGAAGCTTTGACACCTGCGAAAATGGTGATTGTAGATTTCGATGGTAATGTAGTGGAAGGTTCATTACGTCCTTCTTCAGATACAAAAACACATGCAGTGTTGTACAAACATTGGGATAGTATTGGCGGTATTGTACATACACATTCTACCTATGCTACGGCCTGGGCACAGAGCCAGAGAGATATTCCCATTTATGGAACTACACATGCCGATTATAATACTGTAAATATTCCCTGTGCCCCACCGATGAGTGATGAGATGATCAAAGGCGATTATGAATATGAAACAGGTTTTCAGATCATGAATTGTTTTAAGAATAAAGGGCTTGATTATAAAGAAGTAGAAATGGTTTTGGTTGGTAATCATGCTCCTTTTACATGGGGTAAGAATGCTGATAAAGCTGTACACAATAGTGCGGTACTGGAATGTGTTGCGCAAATGGCATTCTTGACACAACAAATTAATCCTTCAGCTCCAAGGCTGAAAGATGCTTTGATTAAAAAACATTATGAAAGAAAACATGGACCTGACAGTTACTACGGTCAATAAATTTTATTGTATAGGGAACAGAACGTGCAAGTGTGCGACGCAACGAAGCTAAATAGTGATGCCTTGCCGGGTACAAAATTGTAACATACAATATTGATACATGAAAAAGATTGTTTTGCCTATTACTTTACTTTTTTCTGTGAGTGCTTTTGCTCAACAGAAAGATTATACGTACTCAGCAATTCCCTTTACGCAAGTGAAATTAACCGATCATTTTTGGTTACCTCGTATTGAGATCAATAGATTTGTTACGATTCCTGCATCTTTTGCCAGATGTGAAAGTACAGGCAGAGTAAACAATTTTGTAATGGCTGCCCAAAAGAAAGGTAAGTTTTGTACTACTTATCCCTTTGATGATACGGATATTTATAAAACAATTGAAGGCGCCTCTTTCTCACTCGCAACACACCCTGACCCTAAGCTAGAGCATTATCTCGACTCTTTAATCACCATCATAGGTAACGCACAGGAAGCTGATGGTTATTTGTATACAGCAAGAACTATTAATCCTGCGTCTCCACATCCATGGGCAGGTAAAGAAAGATGGGAAAGAGAAAGAGAATTAAGTCATGAGTTGTATAACGCAGGGCACCTTTACGAAGCTGCTGCGGCACATTACCTTGCAACAAAGAAAACGACGCTATTGAATATTGCATTGAAAAATGCCGATCTCGTTTGCTCTGTATTTGGCCCAGATAAAAAACATGTTGCTCCTGGTCATGAGATAGTGGAAATGGGGCTGGTAAAGCTTTACAGGATAACTGGTAAAAAAGAATATTTACAAACTGCTAAATTTTTTGTGGAGGAAAGAGGGCATTACAACGGTTACGATAAAAAAAGTAACGATCCGTGGAAGAGTGGTTCGTACTGGCAAGATGATAAACCGGTTGTAGATCAGGATGAAGCGGAAGGCCATGCTGTGAGAGCAGGTTATTTGTATTCTGCTGTTGCAGACATAGCAGCGTTGACAGGTGATGATTCTTTGTTGCAAGCTGTTGATAAGATATGGAACAACATGGTACAAAAGAAAATGTATGTGCAGGGTGGTGTAGGCGCCATTGGTGCAGGAGAACGCTATGGTAATAATTATGAGTTACCTAATGCAACTGCTTATAATGAAACCTGTGCTGCAGTGGCCGGTGTATATTGGAACCAGCGGATGTTTATGTTGCATGGCGAATCGAAATACATTGATGTGCTTGAGAAAATTTTATATAATGGATTGATCTCGGGTATTGGATTAGATGGTAAATCGTTCTTTTACACCAATGCTATGCAGGTG
The DNA here is from genome assembly GCA_028875875.1 of Bacteroidota bacterium. Classification (GTDB taxonomy): domain Bacteria; phylum Bacteroidota; class Bacteroidia; order Chitinophagales; family Chitinophagaceae; genus JAGWUV01. The sequence continues at coordinate 19,643 of JAGWUV010000047.1, read as the reverse complement.
AAAAATGGGTTTATGCATCATGATCTGGAAGCAAGCCGTTCAGGATGGTTTGAATGTTCTTGTTGTCCAACGAATTTAACAAGATTGATTCCTTCCATTCCGGGTTATGTATATGCGTTAAAAGGAAATGAGTTGTATGTGAATTTATTTATCAATAGCACAGCTCAATTCAATATTAATAATAGCTATCTTCAGATTGAACAGGATAATAATTATCCGTGGGATGGGCATCTTCGGTTTACTATAAATCCACAAAAGAAAAGTGAGTTCAGTTTAAAACTCCGTGTACCTGGCTGGGCGAATAATGAAGCCATTCCATCTGACTTGTACCGTTTTTCGGATAGCAACAACTCAAGAATATCAGTCTTAGTAAACGGTCAGACTGTTACTTACGAAATGCAAAAGGGTTATGCAGTAATCAATCGCACATGGAAAAAGAATGATGTGGTGGAAATGGATTTACCAATGGATGTGAGAGAAGTTGTTGCCAATGAAAAAGTAACAGACGATATTGGGAAACTTGCTTTGCAGCGAGGTCCCATTATGTATTGTGCTGAGTGGCCAGATAATAACGGTAAGGTTTCGAATATAGTTGTACCTGCCTCTACGCGTTTTTCGGTTGAGTACAAACCCAATCTTTTGAATGGGATTGTTGCAGTAACAGCATCGGTACCTGCTATTCAAATTGATGATACAGGTAAAGAAGTAGTAACTAAGCAACAATCATTTACAGCAATACCATATTATGCATGGGCTAACCGTGGCAAAGGAGAAATGATGATTTGGCTACCACAACAAATTAAAAACATAGATATCATAACAAAATAAATTTTACAAAGAAAATGACGCAAGATCTTAAAAAATTAGAAGTGTGGTTTGCTACAGGTAGTCAGCACCTGTACGGTGAAGAAACATTACAACAAGTAGCCAGGCATTCACAGGAAATTGCTGCTGCTTTACATAATTCTGCACAAATTCCTGTTTCAGTGGTATTTAAACCCGTACTGAAGTCTACTGAAGAAATTTATGCTTTTTGCGCTGAAGCAAATCGCGATCCCAATTGTATTGGTGTGATTGCATGGATGCATACTTTTTCTCCGGCTAAAATGTGGATCAATGGGTTGAAGATTTTACATAAACCATTATTACATTTTCACACGCAGTATAATCGTGATATTCCATGGGATACTATTGATATGGATTTTATGAATCTTAATCAATCAGCACATGGTGATAGGGAGTTTGGCTTTATCATGAGCCGTATGCGTTTGAGAAGAAAGGTAGTAGTAGGTCATTGGCAGGATGCTGAGTCTATTGAGAAAATAAATGTATGGGCTAGAGCAGCAGCCGGATGGCATGATTGGCAAGGTGCTAAATTCTGTCGCTTTGGTGATAATATGCGTTATGTTGCCGTTACAGAAGGCGATAAAGTAGAAGCAGAACTTAAGTTTGGATATTCTGTGAACACTTATGGCATTGGCGATCTTGTAAAAGTGATTAATGAAATAAGTGATGCGGCTGTTGATGCATTGGTTCAGGAGTATGCTGATAGTTATGTTTTGGCCCCTTCATTGCATAAAGGAGGTACGCAGCATGAATCTTTACGTGATGCGGCGAGAATTGAATTAGGCATGTTAGCTTTTTTGGAAGATGGTAATTTTAAAGGATTCACAGATACATTTGAAGACTTACATGGCATGGCTCAATTGCCGGGTATTGCTTCCCAACGTTTAATGGGTAAAGGATACGGCTTTGCAGGTGAAGGCGATTGGAAAACAGCTGCATTGGTTCGTGCAATGAAAGTGATGGGTTTCGGATTGAAAGGTGGTAATTCTTTTATGGAAGATTATACGTATCATTTTAATCCGGATAATCGTTTGGTATTAGGAGCTCACATGCTTGAGATCTGTGAATCGATTGCAGATGCTAAACCTTCCTGCGAAATTCATCCTTTAGGTATCGGCGGAAAGGCAGACCCCGTTAGATTGGTATTTAACTCTGCACCTGGCCGTGCTTTGAATGCATCGGTAGTAGACATGGGCAATCGCTTTCGTTTGTTGGTTAATGAAGTAATGGCGGTGGCTCCATTACAATCTTTACCTAAACTTCCAGTGGCAAGAGTATTGTGGAAACCATATCCTAATATGCATACAGGTTGTGCTGCGTGGATTTTAGCCGGTGGCGCTCACCATACTTGTTACAGTCAAAATCTTTCTGCTGAGCATTTAGAAGACTTTGCAGATATGGCTGGAATAGAATTTACATTGATCGGCAAAAACACTGAACTATACGATTTCAAAAACCAGTTACGCTGGAGCGATGTGTATTATCAAATCAATAAATCATAATTTTCATAAAACCGGCATCAGTAATCAAGCTATTAAATAGGATTACTGTATTTGTATTAAAACTGGTCTTTTGATTACTGGTGCTGCTTTAACCAATCTTAAATAAAAGAGTTTTTTATTACGGAATTGGAGAGTAAAGAAAACTACAGGAATGAGGAGCTTACTAAGAAATTTGAATAGTATATGTTTACCGATTTAAATATTTAATTAGCTTGGCAGTATCGCATTTGTGCTGTAAAATAACTATCATTGAAAAACAAATATCAATAATTCACCAAAAAACGATTGTTTCGCTATGAACCAACTGGCATTTTCAGACAAAATAGTTTTTGTCATTTACTTTTTAGTAGTCGCCTCTTATGGCTACTGGGTTTATCAAAGAAAAAAGAAAGCAGTTACAGACACGCATGATTTCTTCCTTGCAGAAGGTTCATTAACCTGGTGGGCAATCGGAGCTTCTTTAATTGCATCCAATATTTCTGCTGAGCAGTTTATTGGAATGAGCGGGGAGGGATTTTTTGTAGGTACTGCTGTTGCTGCTTATGAATGGATTGCTGCTGTTGCTTTGATTATAGTGGCAGTATGGTTCATTCCAATTTATTTGAAAAATAAGATATATACTATGCCGCAGTTTTTAAAAACGCGGTATAATGAAACAGTTGCATTGATCATGGCTGTGTTCTGGTTGTTCCTGTATGTTTTTGTGAACTTTACTTCCATCTTATATCTCGGTGCATTAGCGATCAATGGCTTGTTGGGTGGTGGGCATTTACATGAGATAATGATTATTTTAATGGTCATGGCGTTACTGATTACCTTAGGGGGGATGAAAGTAATTGGCTATACCGACGTAATTCAGGTAGCTGTTTTAATTATAGGTGGATTCGCTACTGTGTACATGGCCCTTGCTATTGTTGATCAAAGAATCAATCATGTTGAAGTAGGTAATGCGATTCGTGGTTTTAAAACATTGATGGGACAAGCTCCTGAACATTTCCAGTTGATGTTGCATAAACCTTCTGTTCATACAACAACTATCAACCATCCAGAAAACCTAAACGTTCAAAAATTTGTTGTGCTGCCAGGTATAGCAATGTATTTTGCTGGTCAGTGGATTGTGAATTTAAATTATTGGGGATGTAACCAATACATTACGCAACGTGCATTAGGTGCCGATTTACAAACGGCTCGTACGGGTATTCTGTTTGCCGGTTTGCTGAAACTAATGATGCCCATTATTGTAATGCTCCCTGGTATCGCCGCATTTGTATTGTATAAAAATGGCCAATTACCAGGTTTTGAAGGAAGTAAAGACGGTGCTTATTCTGCTATCCTTGCTTTCTTGCCTTCAGGGTTGAAAGGGTTGGCTATTGCAGCTTTAACAGCAGCTATTGTTGCTTCATTAGCAGGTAAAGCAAATAGTATCTCTACTATCTTCACTTTAGATGTTTACAAAAAATATATCAATAAAGAAGCTGGCGAAAAGAAATTGGTGTTAACCGGAAGGATGACGGTAATTGTTTCAATGATCATTGCTATTGTATTCACATGGCAGGATTTATTGGGAATTGGTGGAGAAGGCGGATTTACATTCATTCAAAAATATACAGGCTTTATTAGCCCTGGTGTATTTGCAATGTTCTTATTGGGTATGTTCTGGAAAAGAACAACCGCTTCGGCTGCATTCGTAGGGGTAATATTAGGATTTTTACTGGCGATTTTCTTTAATAGCTATGCTGTTCCATTATTCGGAAAAGAAACATGGTTGTATACGGCGTATGAATATCAAAAGATGGGTAAGGCGGGTGTTGAAACAATTGTTGAGATTCCATTTCTTATAAACATGGGATGGTCTTTCTTCTTTACTGTATTAACTATGATTGGCATTAGTTTAGCAGGGCCTAAAGTAAATCCAAAAGCTTTTGAAATTGATGGCAGCATGTTCAAAGTAAAACCTGCCACTATTGTTTTAATCGTTGTTACATTATTATTACTTTCGGCTTTATATATTAAGTTCTGGTAATGAGAATAGAATCGTATAAAATTCATGATAGCTTTTTAATAGCAGTAGATTGCATCATCTTCGGTTTCGATGGTAAAGAAATTAAAGCGCTTTTAGTAAAGCGGGCATTGGAACCGGAGTTGGGCAAATGGAGTTTAATGGGAGGCTTTGTGCAGAAAAATGAAAGCGTTGACGATGCATCTTACAGGGTACTGGCTCAGCTTACGGGATTGTCCTCTATTTATATGGAGCAATTGTATTGCTTTGGAGATGTTGACCGTGATCCGGGAGGAAGAGTTATTTCGATAGCTTATTTTGCCCTCATTAAGATTGATGATTACAGTGAAGCATTAATGAAGCTGCACGGTACAAAATGGTTCTCATTGAGTAAAATCCCGCAATTGGTGTTTGATCATAAGCAAATGATCAGGCTTGCAAAAGAGCGTTTACAACAGAAAGTTACCAATCATCCTATCGGCTTTGCATTGTTGCCAGATAAGTTCACTTTACAGCAGTTGCAGGCATTATACGAGGCAATCTATGAAACCACTTTAGATAAGAGAAATTTTACCAGGAAAATATTATCACTCAATATACTTCGGAAGCTAAATGAAAAAGAAAAGGAATCATCCCGAAAAGGAGCTTTCTACTATGTATTTGATAAGAAGAAGTATGAGAAGCTGGATAAAGAAGGGGTAAGTTTTTTATGATGCTATGTATGTTATGATTGGTAACTAAATTAAATAGACCCTCTTCTGCTATTCAAAACAGGTGAAGGTAAAATGTCACTCTCGCAGGAGTGAATAAGCCTAAACAACAGTAACGAAAATAGATAGATAAGACGGGACGGTCTTCAATAAAGAATAGATGTATTTGTATAAATGAACACTTTTTAAAGTCTTTTTTTCCTATAAATAAGTGTGATTAAAACACTTAAAAATAAATGTATGAAAAAAATAATTTCCCTTGTTTTCCTTTCCAGCCTTGTTTACATGGGGAAGACGCAAAACACTGCACGTGTTGTAATTAATGGATACAATAAAAATACTACCATCAGTCGGCACATTTATGGCCATTTCTCAGAGCATTTGGGTCGCTGTATTTATGACGGTTTCTGGGTGAGTGATACATCTACGGTAAAAAGGCAGGATCGTATTCGGTTGGATGTGGTAGAGGCACTTAAAAAAATTCATATACCTAATCTTCGATGGCCGGGCGGTTGCTTTGCTGATGAATATCATTGGAGAGATGGTATCGGTCCGCGTAAGGAACGTCCAACAATGATTAATACCAATTGGGGTAATGTAACTGAAGATAACAGCTTTGGAACACATGAATTCCTTGAGCTATGCGGTTTACTGAATTGTGAACCTTATATTACAGCTAATGTTGGCAGTGGAACTGTAGAAGAAATGAATAAGTGGGTGGAGTATTTGAACTTTGATGGGGTAAGCCCTTTAACTGCCTTGCGAAAAGAGAATGGAAGAGATAAACCTTGGAACGTGCGTTTTTGGGGAGTTGGTAATGAAAGCTGGGGATGTGGGGGAAGAATGTTGCCTGAATACTATGCAAATGAGTATAGAAGATATGCGCAGTTTGCAAAAAATTATCCTAACGCAAAGTTGAATAAAATAGCATGCGGTCCTAATTCAGATGATTATAACTGGACTGATGTATTAATGAGAACTGTGGGAACAGGAATGTGGGGACTATCGTTGCATTATTATACTGTTCCAAAAAACTGGAGTGACAAAGGATCTGCAACCGCCTTTGATGAGAAGGAATACATTGCCACTATGCAGAAATGCTTACACATGGAGGAATTGCTAAGTAGGCATTCTACAATCATGGACAAATACGATCCAGCAAAAAAAGTTGCTTTGGTTGTTGATGAATGGGGGATATGGACAAACGTTGAGCCTGGTAGTAACCCTGCATTTCTTTATCAACAAAACAGTTTAAGGGATGCTTTGATTGCAGCTACTACCTTAAACATTTTTAATAATCATGCAGATCGTGTTCGTATGGCAAATCTTGCGCAAACGGTAAATGTATTGCAATCACTTATTCTTACAAAAGGGAACGATATGTTGTTAACGCCAACGTATTATGTGTTTGATATGTTTAAAGTACATCAGGATGCCCAATTATTACCCATACAAATCAATACCCCAGATTATGAAGTGGGAGATCAAAAAATACCTGCTGTAAATGTATCTGCGTCACAGGATTCTACAGGTATAACGCATATCTCTTTTGTTAATCTTGATGCAAAGAATAATATTATTGTTAAAGTTAATATTGAAGGTGTTCAATACAGAAATATGAATGCCCAGGTTTTAACTTCTGCAAGATTTACTGATATTAATACATTCGAAAACAAGTATGAGGTAGTTCCTACTGTTTTCAAAGGAGCTGTTAAAGAAGGGAATGATCTGGTTGTTACATTACCTAAATTATCTGTTGTGGTTTTAGAACTAAAATAATTGAATAAATAAAAATAAAATCATGAAAGCGATTGCCCGTTTATCTCTCATTTTTCTTGTGCTGGCTATAGTAAGTTGCAATAACAAAAAGAATGAGAACACTATAAAAAAAGGAATAACTAAAGCTAACTGGGGACAGTCAGATGGTAAAGAAGTTGATCTGTATACTCTAACGAACAAGAATGGCGTTACTGTAAAAATTTCAAATTATGGAGGTACTGTAACATCATGGATTGTTCCTGATAAAAAGGGAGATCGGTCTAGTATTTTATTAGGCTTTGATAGCTTAAGCGGATACCTAGCAAAGCCTCCTTATTTCGGTGCATTGATTGGACGTTATGGTAATCGTATTGCGAATGCTTCTTTTTCGTTAGATGGAAAAACGTATAAATTATCTGCCAACGATGGAAAGAATAGTTTGCATGGAGGTATTAAAGGATTTGATAAAGTTGTTTGGGATGTAAAAACGATTGCAGATTCTATCCCTTCTTTAGTTCTTACTTATTTAAGTAAGGATGGGGAAGAAGGTTATCCAGGAAATCTTACAGTAACTGTTCAATATACATTAACAGATGATAATGAGTTGTCCATTGAGTATACTGCTCAAACTGATAAGCCAACACCGGTAAACCTAACAAACCATAATTATTATAACTTAACTGGTGATCATAGTAATACTATATTAAAGCATATTCTTTTTATTGATGCAGATAAGTATACTCCTGTGGATAGTACACTCATTCCTACTGGTGAGTTAAAAGATGTAAAGGGTACTCCATTTGATTTTACTACACCAACTGCAATAGGTGCAAGGATTAATTCTGTAAAAGGAGGTTATGACCATAATTGGGTATTAAACAGAAAAGATTCTTCTTTGCAATTGGTTGCTACCGTATCAGACACCTTAAGTGGGAGAAAGTTAGACGTATATACTACAGAACCAGGGTTACAGTTTTATTCAGGTAATTTCCTGAATGGATCAATTATAGGTAGTGATGGGAAACCGTTTAACCAGCATACTGGCCTATGTTTGGAAACACAGCATTTCCCTGATTCTCCTAACAAAAAAGATTTTCCTTCTACTATCTTAAGACCTGGTGAGAAATATCACTCTATAACCAAATATAAGTTCTCGCTTCTTTAGAGCTTGAAGTTTGCATATTAGTAAAAAAGCATCCTGTGAATGGATGCTTTTTTCTTGTAAAGAATGGGTATGGTTATAATTATTTTACTTCATAACTTGTTGTCGCAAACAATGGCGTTCCGTTATCAGTAATCCCTTCTACAACAACTCGCATTTTTGAATGAATATTTCTGTTATCGATGTATAAGCTTTTTTCTGTACCGGTGTATTCAATATATGGTATCCATGAAATCGTTATAAGGTAAGATTTTACTTTACTATATGGAGATACATAAGGAATATAGAATTGTTTAGCTTCGTAATAGCCTGTGACTTCTGCGTTTAGCATCTCTGGGGAGGCTTGTTGATTCGCCTCTGGCTTTAAAGTTAAATAGATGAGATAAATATCTGTAGCAGCTGGGCCTGTGCCAATAAGATGTTTGATTGTAATATTACTGATAACATCAAGTTTTAGTGTATAGTAATCTAATCTTTCAAAAACATCTTCCCTGTTTTCAACGATAAATCTAGGTCTGATCTGTTGCCTGTTTGCAAAGAAATAAATGCCAGTATTTTCTACATCAGCGTGTGCTCCGGGCATTTTATGTAATAAATAATTTTCAAGTGTTTCGTAGTCTTTCATATCCCTTGAGTTGGGTATAAAGATTGAGTCTTTATATCCAAAAGACATTGCTGTTTGATCTCGAAGATTAATTGTTTTGTCTTTATTATTAGTCACACTTACACCAGGTAATTCTTTTATCTGAGACTCAACTATTTTTCTCATTTCATTTACTCTTTCTTCACTTATTGTAACAAAATTTTTAAATACAGTTGAAGTATCCTTAATTAAACTGCCTGCCATAATATGCACCGGTAAAACATTCTTATATAAAGAATCCATTTCGATAAAGCCACCCTTTTCTCCTTTATTGTTTTTTGAAACGAGTTTTATTCTTTGTGTTCCGTATAATTCAACACCATCAATAAAATAATGACCTGTTGTGTCTGTTTTAGTAAAGAAAAGTTTTGTGTTTTTTGCCTGGGGTGCAAACAACGTAACGTTCATGTCTGGTAATGCTTTTTCTCCGAAAGTTTTTTTAACCTTACCCGAAATGGTAATTCCCGATTCCGGTATATATCTTATACTAATACCTTCTTGGGCCAGTTTCAGCCACAAATATTCACGCCATCCCTGTGTAAGCAAAAGCATGTCAAGTTGTTCCGCTCTGTTGGGATTGCTTGTATCGAAATAGGTATCTGCATTTTCAATTTCTCCTTTTAATTCAGATTGAAGTAGCAGGTAGCTTTTAATATTGCTAACTGAAACGGGTACAATACTGGCATCAACAACAGCCATTGAAAGATTGGCTTTAACAGGTGCGCCATCAGGCGATTCGGCATTGATTGAAATATAAGTTTTATCGTCAGATGTAAATATGGGTTTATTTGCCTTCACTGATATTTTTACGCTTTTCTTATCTATGTATATAAGTCTTTCGGCATTAGGCCTCATTTTGTTATCATATAAAGTGATAACTGTAATTCCTGCGGGTAGTATATTTTCGGGAATAAGAACGTTATTCCTTTCTGCAGTTAAATGCAAACTGTCTTCAAATACTAGGCGCCCCGCATGTCTTGCTCTAATAAAGGCAATTGAATTTTTCAGTTCGTCAAGAGTAGGTTTGTTTGTATTTACAGAAGCAATGATATTATTTTCAGTATTTTCTGTAACACTTAATTGTAATCCTTTAGACATGGCAATTGGAATATCTCCTAAAACAGGCTTGCCATTTTTTAATGTAGCATGAACGTCATAAGCTTCATCCGGAAGAGGAGTGAAGCTGAATAATCCCATACCCATGTGCGAACTTTTAAAACTGCATACGATTTTATTTTTTGAGTCAGTGATTGAGCCTTCAACATCAATACCTTTTCCTGTGTTATCTTCTGCTTTGAATGCAACCTTATTCTCTATACCTGCAATTAAAGATCCCCCTTCAGGAAAGAATGAAAGCTGGTAATTCGTTTCAGTTTTGGATGCATGGCCAGGATTGTTTTTTTGAAAAGCAATGGCAGGTGTTCTCTCAGCTATTGTAACCGGATTTTTTTTTCCAACTTTTATGATCTTTTCAAATACAAAATTATCTTTAAAATTTTTCATCCAGTTGGTGTAAGCCCGTATAGTATAATTACCTTCAGAAAGCGTATCCGGCAATGTAAAATCTCCATTCCCAACACCGTTATTTAAACGAACAACTTCTCTGTCTAAAATTCGTGTATCTGGACTGATAAGCTCAACGTACAGGTTGTTACTTGTGTAAGTAGGATAATTGCTTTGAGCATTTACAAGGTAGGCTTTGTACCAAATAGCATCACCAGCAGTATAATAGTCTCTGTCTAAATGAAGGTATACTTTTTCAAAAAAAAGAGTTAAGCCATTCTTTTTCTGGGAAGATTGTTGTGCGAATAAATTCAAAAAGCAACTATTGAAGATAACAAGCAGGATAATAATTTTTCTTTTCATAAATGTTGGCCTTTTTTTATTTTAAGTGTAACTGATACACTTTTGTATTGATAGTCAATTTTTTAGATTTATAAATTGCAGTTGTAGTATAATCTTATTGGCAGGCTTGAATTCTACGTTTTTGTAATCTTCTACAAAGAAGAAACATTTCAGTGAATAGTTTTATTAAAATTCTTTAAGCTACAACAGGATGCAGCAGGATGGTTGTATTAACATTTGTTTATAATATCGTACCGTAAAATTCTAAATGATCCCAAACTGCTTTCCCCCTGATTCAGTTTTGGCTGCTTAAAAACGACTGCTATGCTGTTAACCATTCTTACTACAAATTGGATTAAGATATCTGCTTGTTTTTTACCTATAGACTATACCGATCGGAGAATGCTTAGTTTCTGTAGACTTTTTTAGTTCTTCAGGGCAGCTAATTTCAAACAATCTTTTGCATCATAGAATCATAAGTGGTTATATGAGGTTGAAGATTTATATATATAAACTAACGAAAATATTATGAGAATTGCCAAGAAAGCGTATGTTCGGACTATTTACTTTTTCGCTTTGTCCATGATGTTCTTACTTGTCTCATGCAGGAAGAAGGCTTTTGATGAATTTTATGGACGGCCTGCGGGGCTTCCTCAACCTATTTATCAGCAATTGCAGGCAAAGGGAAGTTTTAAAAATCTTTTAGCTTGTATTGATAAGGCGGGTTATAAAGATATTCTCAGTTCTGCAGGATACTGGACCTTCTTTGCACCCAATGATAGTGCTTTTATCAGTTTTTTTAAAGATAGGGGAATTAATGATGTTAGCCAGATTGATACAGGTACAGCTAAACAAATCGTAACTTTTTCTCTTGTTTATAATGCCTTTACAAAATCAAGTTTAGCCGATTATCAATCTAATGGAGGATGGCTGACTGGACAAGCTTTTAGGAGAAGAACTGCTAACTATATTGGATTTTATAACGATACAACTTTGGCAGGTCAGTCTGTTGTTGCTTTTGCCTCAAACCGTAATAATACAAACGGTTCTAATTATTATGTAAATGGAGATAATAACAATAAATACATAACCTACTTTGTTGATAATTTCATGTCATCGCATAGCTTAACAGCGAATGATTATAATTATTTTTATCCTAATTCAAATTATACAGGATTCAATGTGGGGGCAGCTTCTGTGGTAAACTCAAATATTGCTGCTGAGAATGGTTATATACATGAGGTTAACAGGGTTTTGCTACCATTGCCAAGTATTGATAAATATCTTTCTTCAAATCCTCAATATAGTGAGTTCAAAAAATTATTTGATAAGTACATGGTTCAGTTTGTGCTGAATTCAGATGCTACTAATCGTTATAAATTATTAACAGGGCTATCAGATAATGTATATATTAAAACGTTTAATCCGACACTTGCATTTTCTCCCAATAATGAGAACTATTTAAAAATGCAGGATAATGATGGGCAATCTTCCTGCTGGACAATGTTTGTTCCAACCAATGATGTGCTTGACAATTATATAAACTCGGTTTTACTGGAGCATTATAAATCATTAGATCAGATACCAATACAGATTATTATTGATTTTCTGAATGCTCATATGTGGCAAACGGCAGTTTGGCCTAGCAAATTTGCAACAACTACTAATTACCAGGCAGAACCAGCTCGTTTTAATCCTAGTACAGATATTGTTGATAAGCAGATTCTAAGCAATGGTATTTTTTATGGTACTAACAAAGTTCAGCAAGCTAATGTGTTCAGTACTGTATATGGCAGACCTTATCTTGATCCTGATTATCAACTAATGACAAAGGCATTGGACCAGAGTATTCGGTATACTATAACTGTTCCATCATTAAAATTCACAGTATTCATGATGTCTGATGCAACATTAAGAGCACAGGGCTTTGACTGGAATATTGCACAAAGTGCCTGGCAGTATACTGCTCCAGGAACTACCACGCCTACAATTGGCAATACTGCAAGAGATATGTTGCAACGAATTTTAGCAACGCATATAGTACCTACACCTAATGGTGAAATGAACGATTTGTCAGGTTCGGGTATCATCGAAACACTTAATGGGGAATATATTACATGGAATGGCGGTACTGTTCAGGCCGCAGGTAATGTGGATGTGAACAGTAAATTAGCAGTAGTTGGATCTAAGCTTTCTTCTAATGGAAAAGTATATTATTGTGATAATAATTTACTTTATTATAGTAATATCAGGGTAGGTTTAGTTGTAAAACGATTGGGTGCGGCAACATCGTCTAACTTTAATTATTTCTATCAGCTGCTTAGTAACTCTCCTTTGTATAATGCTACCACAGGAGATATCCTGGGAGTGCAACCCGGTGTTTTTTATACCTTGTTTATTCCTACAAATGCCGCAATAACACAAGCTGTAAAAGATGGTGTCCTTCCAGGGAATACTTCTACTGGAGCTCCAAAATTTAAGCCATCAACTACTGCAGAAAGTGATCAGATCAACAATTTTATTTTATATCATATACTTAATAAAACTACTGTTATTCCTGATGGTAAAAAGCCGGGTGCGTATGAAACACTTTATAAAAAAGCTTCCGGTGATCCGGGTACATTTTCAATCGCAAGTTCACCTGGAACCCTTCAGATCACAGATGATTATGGCAGAACTGCAAAAGTGATCTATGCAAGCAGTAACAATCTTGCAGACAGGTGTGTAATTCACCTGATTGATAATTACCTCAAATACAACCCTAATTAAAAAATATTTTAAGAAACAGGTATGAAAAAAAGATACATACGGTTGCTGTTACAATTGATGAGTTTGTCTGTTTTTTGTTTCATCAATACGAGAGCCCAGAATGCTGCCGATAATAAATTGATTGTAAGGGGTAGGGTTGTTGACAAAAAAGATAAGTCGCCCATTGCCCATGTATCAGTTGCGGAAACTGATGCTGATGGCCGAACTGTACGCGGTGTTACAACAGATTTAGATGGTAATTATGCGTTAAGGGTTGCTAACGGAAGAGATAAGATCGTTTTCTCATATATTGGTTACGGAAGTGTAACTGAAGATATAAAAGGGAGATCTACTATTAATGTGTCTCTGGAACAGGTAAGCAATCAAATTAGCGAAGTAACAGTTGTGGCAGGAAAGAAAACCGACAATGGCTTATTGTCTATTTCGGATAGGGAATTAACATTAGCTGCATCTAAAATCAGTGGGAAAGACCTGGAAGAATTGAGTGCTCCTTCTATTGACCAGGCGCTGCAAGGACGTTTATCAGGTGTAGATATTACGGCAACTTCAGGTGATCCCGGTGCTGGTATGTCAATTCGTATTCGTGGTACATCTTCGATCAATGCAGGTAGTGATCCGCTGATAGTAGTAGACGGAATGCCTTATGAAACTGCTATTCCATCAGACTTCAATTTTGGTACTGCAGATGATCAGGGGTATGCTTCTTTATTAAACATTGCCCCATCTGATATTCTCGAAATTACAGTACTAAAAGATGCAGCCGCAACAGCTATGTGGGGTGCAAGGGCCGCTAATGGGGTATTAATTATTACTACTAAGCGTGGAAAGGTAAGTAAGCCCGTTATTACTTATAACCTTAGAACCGTTATTCAAAAGCAGCCTAATACAATTCCTATGTTAAATGGGAACCAGTATTCAAGCTTAATTCCGGAGGAATATATGAATGCTACCGGAACTCCATTGAATACACTGAATGTAAAAGAATTTGCTTATGACCCCAATGATCCTTATTACTATAAAAACTACGGACAAAATACTGATTGGATAGGAGCTATTACACAAACTGGTTTTATTCAGGATCATAATATTTCTATGACAGGAGGAGGTGAAAAAGCAAGGTACTTCGCTTCTGTTGGTTATTTAAATCAAACAGGTACTACTATCGGAACAAGTGAAAGTCGTATTACCTCTCGTATTAATCTGGATTATTTCGTTTCTGAACGGATTCGTTTTAGAACAGATATCGCTTATACCTATACAGATAACCCAAGAAGTTATACTCCGGGTAGTGCAGCCCAGGAAATAAGAAATGTTGCTTTGAATAAAATGCCTAACATGAGTATTTATGAATATAATCAGCAAGGCATTTTAACATCCAACTTCTTTTCTCCTGCACAAAATATACAAGGGCAATACCCCTATACCTATAATCCTGTAGCAATGGCTAAAACTGCATCCAATAGGATCATTGGGAACCGTGTTACGCCTCACTTTAATTTACAATACGAGATCATTCCTCATCAGCTTATCCTTACTTCAGATATTCAGTTTGATGTAAATAATACCAAAAACAAAACATTCCTTCCTCAAATCGCAACAGGAAGACCTGTTACTGAAACTGTTGTAAATAGGGCATATGATGGAGATGTAGATGTGTATAATGTTCAAAGTAAAACGAACCTTGTTTTTATTCCTACTTTACCTAAAGACCATAGTTTAACATCTTTGATATCTTTTCAAACCTATGATAACAAAGGGATATCTCAACAAGCATTAACCTCAAATACTGCATCTTCATTACTGCAAGATCCTTCTGTTCCTTCCAGAACACAAAATACAGAGCTGAATGTTGGAGCCGGATATTATCAAACCAGGTCGTACGGCTTATTGGCCAATGCTCAGTATGGATATAAGCAGAGATATATTATTAACGTAGGCTTGAGAGGGGATGCCAATTCCAGATTTGGTCCGAGTACCAGATATGGTTTGTTCCCGTCTGTTTCTACTCGGTGGAGAATGATAGATGAGAACTTTATGAAGCCATTGAAGAAACTATTTTCAGACCTGAGTTTCAGGGCTAGTTATGGCCAGGCTGGTAATGTTCCCAGAACAGATTATTTGTTCTATAATAATTATAACACATTCAACTGGACATATCAGGGGCAATCGGCGGTATATCCTTCTACTATGGAGTTGAGTAATTTAAAATGGGAGGTGATTCATGGAACCAATATTGGTATGAACGCTATTCTGTGGAATAATCGGGTAAATATTGATATGGAAGTATATCGTAACAGAACAAAAGATATGCTTTTTAATAACCTGCAGATACCAACTTTTAACGGATATTCTTCTTTAACGATGAATGTTGGTACAATGGATAACCAGGGTTGGGAACTGAATATCATGACTACTCCCATCAAAACGAAAGATATCATTGTAGATTTCAACTTTAATATTTCGCATAATGAAAATCTTATACGTTCAATATCTCCTTACTATCCTCAGCAAAATGGAAACATTACTGCTAATGGACAGTATTTAACCTTCCTTCAACCAAACAATCCATTCGGTTCAATTTATGGTTTCAGATATAAAGGCGTGTATAAAGACGCAGCTGCTACTATAGCAAAAGATGCGAAAGGGGCTCCAATTTATGGCCCAAATGGTCAACCTGTTCAAATGAGATTTAATTACCCAACTACTGACTATTTATTCCAGCCAGGAGATGCTATGTATGAAGATATTAATCATGATGGCAATATAGATTATAAAGATGTGGTGTACTTAGGCAATAGTAATCCTGCTCTTACAGGTGGTTTTGGGCCTACTATTACAATTAAAAGGAACCTCAAGATTAGTGCTTTCTTTAACTACCGTACGAAATATGATGTTGTGAATGGAACGAAAATGACAACAACCAACATGTACGGATTTAATAACCAAAGTACAGCTGTTTTAAGAAGATGGAGAAATCCGGGTGATATAACTGATATACCAAGGGCCTTATATAACAGAGGGTATAACTGGCTGGGAAGCGACAGGTATGTTGAAGATGCATCATTTCTGCGTTTTAGAAGTTTTACAGTGCGCTATAATATCGGAGCTAAAGCGTTGCGTAAGCTTAAGGTTAGAAGCCTGAGTACTTATTTTACCGCTGAAAATCTTTTAACATTCACACGCTATACAGGACAAGACCCTGAAGTGGCAACCAGAGGTATTTCCGGGCCATTTACAGTAGTAACAGATAATTCAACAACGCCTCCTGTTATGTCATATACCTTGGGTTTATCTGCTTCATTCTAAAAAGAAATTGTAACGAATTCAAAATATAAGCGATGAATAAAAAAATATTTTTTAGTTGGATGTTTTTAGCGGTGCTTCTCATAACCGTTACATCATGCAACAAATCACTTAGTCTTCAGCCTCAGGATGGTATTACCAGGCAGTCATTCTGGCAAACAAAAGAGCAGGTACAATCTGCTGTTATTGGATGTTATGCTTCTTTATTGGGCGATCCTGCAGGTAAGGATAAACCTTTAAGTGAGTACTTATTTTTATGGGGTGAATTAAGAGGTGATATGATCGCTCCTGGAATTGGAGCAACCAACGATGAGCAGGATGTAATGAATGTGAATACTTTGCCAACCAATACAGTAACCAACTGGGCTGCTGTTTACAGAACTATTAACTATTGCAATACTATTGTTGACTTTGCACCTGCTGTTCTTAACACCGATAATACATTTACACAAACTCAGTTAAATGCTTACCTCTCTGAAGCAAGAGCATTAAGGGCTTTGATGTATTTCTATCTGGTTAGAAGTTTCAGGGATGTGCCTCTTAAATTGAAATCAACTTCTAGTGATGCGGATTTGATTCAGTTACCCAAGACATCAGCAGACACTGTTTTGAAACAAATAGTGGCAGACCTGAATTTTGCCGATAGTAATGCAGCACTTACCTATGGCAGCAGTTATTATGATAAAGGCCGAATTACAAAATATACAGTGAAAGCAATAAAAGCTGATGTTGATCTGTGGATGGATAATTATACAGATGCAGTTGCCAATTGCGATTATATCATTAATTCGGGTCAGTTCGGTTTAATAGCTAATTCATCCGGTTGGTTTAATACTTTGTACTACCAGGGAAATTCGAATGAATCAATTTTTGAGTTTCAGTTTGATAATCAAAAACTCAATTCATTCTATGCAATGTTCACTACATCGCGGCAGCGTTTCCTGGCTTCTCCGATTGTAATGGATGAGATATATACTATAGATCCTAATAACGATCAGAACTTTGATATACGAGGTGGAGGAGCATCTGTAAGAACAAGTGACAATACCATTTGGAAATACTTGGGTGTAAACTCATCTGTAATGAGAACCATTGATGCTTCTTATGCACATTGGTTTGTTTACCGATATGCTGATATTTTATTAATGAAAGCTGAAGCATTAAACCAGATAGGAGGAAGGGGGGATGAAGCTTTGGCGCTCGTTAACACGATCAGGGCTAGAGCCAATGCCCTAGATGCAACAAACACCAATCCTGATCCTACAGATAAAAATGCTTTGGGTGATTATATTTTACAAGAAAGAGCTCGTGAGTTTTCATTCGAAGGCAAAAGATGGTATGATGTTTTACGTAATGCTAAGAGGAATAATTATGCCAGGTTAGATATCTTATTGAACATGGTAGCAAAAGCAGTACCTGCAAACAGGCAACAATCCGCTATCAGTAAATATAGAGACCCCAATAGCCATTATTTCCCTATTTATTATAACGAGTTACAATTAGATCCTAATCTCGTTCAAAATCCTTTTTATAAATAACCTAACTGCTAAAAGCCATTATATGAAGAAAATTTTCAAGCTTCTGCTGCCGTTGATAATTGGTTCTTTAGTAACGATGCTTGGTACAAGTTGTAAAAAGCAACATTACACTATTGAAACCACGACCGATGTAAACATAGTTGACTATTTGAGAAAATATCCTGATCAGTTCTCAGAGCTTGTTAAAGTATTGGATAAAACAAACATCAGTCCATATCTCAACGCTTATGGGGCTTACACGATATTTGCCCCTACCAATGATGCCATAAAATTGTACTTACAAAAAATTGGTAAAGCTTCGGTTGATGATATTGATTCCTCCACATGGAAAAATATTTGCAGGCTGCATCTTATCCAGGATACTATCAGAACAACTTCATTCACTGATGGTAAATTATATACGCCTACTATGTATGGCCAATTCCTAACAACTTCTGTTAATGATTATGGTGTTACCATTGTTAATAGGCAAGCTGCTATTACACAGTCTAATATTTTAACCGGAAACGGCTATATACATGTAATAGATCATGTTTTGCAACCAGCTACACAAACCATCGCCCAAATGGTTGAAGCCAATAGTAAATATTCAATTTATACACAGGCTTTAAAAGCAACAGGATTATATGATACGTTAAATATTGTAAACAATCCGGATACAACCCGTCGCTGGCTAACATTTTTGGCAGAATCTGATTCTGTATTAAAACTTTCAGGGATCAATACTTATACTGATTTACAAAAGAAGTACAATAATACAGGAGATCCCAAAAATCCTAATGATAGCTTATTCCTCTACATGGCTTATCATATTCTAACCAATTTAAATTACTTAGCAGATATAGTTTCGGCTCCATCGCATCCAACATTAGCACCATCCAATGTTGTTACCAGTTTATTATCCGGGCAAACAATTCTTTTAAACCAGGCCGTATTTAATGGTGTATTTGAACAAGGTATTCAAATGGATAGAGCGAACAGTGATAACTCCTGTACAAATGGTGTGGTGCATGCTTTGTTAGGTGATATTTATTTAAAGATACGTTCTCCATTCCGGGTGGATTTTGATATCGCAGACCAACCAGAAATACGAAAATTAACTTCAATATTTAGAAGGGCTGGAAAATATGTACAGTTTAGTGTAGGACAGTTAGCAAATGTTACATGGCAGCAAGGCTTGGTGCAATATACCTGTGAGCCTGCAACTACTACCAATTATTATTGGTATGACGATCATTTGGATTTTGGATTACGTACAAATCCTGTTGTAAACAGTTTTATAGAATTTACTACCCCGTTAATTGTAAAAGGGAAATATAAGGTTTGGGTAAACTATAGAAGAGGCGGACAAGGTAACTATACCCAAGTTTTTGTTGATGATGTTCCTTTATCAAGAATTGTAGATTTAACGGCATATCTGCCAAGCACTACAGCTACACCTGCTGTTTTGGAATCGCAAGGATTTAAGCGTTATTCTGCAAATATCCCAACCTCCAATTCTACACAGGCAGGTGAGTTAGCAGGTGTTGTTGATATAGCTACAACTGATGTACATAAGATAAAATTTG
>JAGWUV010000066.1 GCA_028875875.1 Bacteroidota bacterium | reverse complement strand
GGGGAGTAATTCGTAAAATCTTTTAGAAATAGATGTTTTATATAAGAACCTTCACTTTCTGATCTCCATTACCTGAGAACCATTCTTTACAATTTCACTTAATATATAACCGACCCGAAGCTTGACTTTTGAAGTATAAGTCAGCAAATAAACAGTACTCTTTTCCCCAAAAAAGAGCCAATAATGAAAATGCCGGGGAGAACACTTGTAATACTGAGCTCGTTAAAAGAACGTTGAAGGTTAAGAAAAGTTAATCGTTAGAAGTATATTCTGTTTCAAATGTTACGATACTTTGTGATGGTATTTTAATAGCACTGCCTTTTTGACAAATACTTTTTGCCAGGCATTTTGTTGTACTGGTAGTGTATAACATCCATTGCTTTTCTAACAATTCAGCTTTATTATTTCCACCATTCAATAACAACTCATCTTCTTCAGAACTGAGATTTACCACCACAACAACAAGTTTATGCAATTTATCATCCGTATAGGCTGATACCAGCAAACTATCTGCATTCCGAAGTTTTGCCTCCACCCGCTGCATACCCGGCCTTACAAACCTGCTGTAATTACCAAGTGCCCACAATGTTTTACTGTCGTAAAAATTACCGCCTTTCTTATTTTTATCTATATAAATAAGCCCGTCTTTATAATTATAAGGCGAAATGGCCAGCCACCATTGCCAAGCCGTTGCATTACCCATCACTAAATCACCATAAATTGTTTTGGCTACATACAAAGCAGTGACCATTCCTGTATCCCTCCCCGATCCTTTGATCTCCCCTGCATTATCTCCCAAAACAGAATACTCCGATTGCCAATATCTTAAGTCTTTTTTCTCTGTAATTTTCGATGCGATCTCTTTTCTAATGTTGAGTGCCTCAGAAAAAGGAGAACTGGTAAAGTAACCATGAGAAGCGATAACCTTTTCAACAGTAGGCAGGTTACCCACAAAATAGTTGGAGGAATCACTAAAAAATGCCATTATCTGGTTCCCTTTTAATGGCTTATCCCGGTAACTTACCAAGTACTGATGTTGCCCGCATTCCGGGATGATTAGTTTTGTTGAAATTTTATTTTCTCTAAACACTGTATAAAAAGCCCTGATTAATGCACTGATTTCCTGGTTGGTGTAGGGGCAACCTTCTTGCCCTCCTTCACTCCAGTTCCACTGCGGTTCATTAACTGCACTTAGATAATTAATGTCAACACCTTGGGTTTTCGCAATATGCTTTAGCACAGTTGCTGAATATTGAGCAAACCATTTGTAATGAGATGGTTCTATATTGCAAATGCCGTTATTGGCATATGTTTTTTCATTTCTTGTAAGCTGATAAGGCGGGCTATTGAAAAAACAAAGAAACTTTTTTACACCATGGGCTTTAGCTGCGCTAAGAAACCATAATTGTCCCTGTTGGCGATTCCAGTTATAGTTATCATCTTTTTCTAAAAAAGATTCAGCCCTGCGCCATTCATCTTTTATGCCACTCGCATCCCCCTGTTGTGTACTTCCTCCACCAAGATTGAAACGCCATAAACTTAACCCTATACCTTTAGGATTGCCATTTTCAAGAGTATCCATACTGAACAACCAATCAGCCATCTTATTTTTAGAGGAATCTGGCCAAGAACCAACAAACTGGCAAGACCACGCATCTGATGCACCAAAATTTTCTATTACCTGGTAAGTCTTTTTAAGATCAATACTTACTTCAACCGTACGAATAGTTTGTGCTGTACCAACCTGCATACCTATAAACAATGAGGTTAGTGTAAAACTTACCACAACTAAAAAGCCTGGTACCTTATCAATGTGGCTCCTGTTGTTACAGAAATGTTTTTTCTTTTTCATTCCGCTATAGTTATGCTCTTCAAACAAACCATAAAGCATCTATCCCTTATGTTTTTACTCTCCCGCCTGCATAATAAATATGATTACCACTAAAGATAAACCATCATCTTTTATATTGTGAAAAACCTTAAAAGAATAAGCATTATACTTGCTTAGCCAAGAAGTTACAAACACATAAAACCATTTTATTCCTGCAATACACACGTAACAGAATTACACAACAATCTATTTTCCAGGCTAAGGTACCGTGCGGAAATATGAACATCTGCAAAAAACGGTCTCTCCAAAAAAATCATGACAAGCAAATAAACCTTCATAAACAATTCCGAATCCTGTGGAGGGCAACTACCAACTTGCTTAATTAAAACATAAAACCGGAACTATTCCGCCTCTTTTAATCAAGCTTTATAATTCCGGTTTTATTTTACAATACCGTCATCCTTTAAATACTATCAAGTTTTTATTTTCTCGCCATTACAGCCTGCACAGCTTTTACGATATGTGCTGCATCTAAACCATATTTTGTCATGAGTTCTTCAGGTGTGCCACTCTCTCCAAAACTATCATCCACAGCTACATATTCCATCGGTACAGGATCATTTTTGATAAGTAGCTGTGCTATACTGTCTCCCAACCCTCCCAATCGGTTATGCTCCTCCGCACTCACCACACATCTTGTTTTCACTACCGATTTCAACACCGCTTCTTCATCTAACGGCTTTATAGTATGAATATTGATGATCTCCGCATCTATGCCCATCTCAGCCAGCATCTCTCCAGCCTTAATAGCTTCCCACACCAGATGACCCGTAGCAAAGATGCTTACATCCTTTCCTTCATTTACCATCCATGCTTTCCCTATCTCGAATTTCTGATCAGCGTCTGTAAACACTGGCACCACAGGCCTTCCAAAACGTAAATACACCGGACCCTTATATTCAGCTGCTGCGATCGTTGCTGCTTTCGTTTGATTGTAATCACATGGATTAATGACTGTCATCCCCGGTAACATCTTCATCATTCCTATGTCTTCCAGTATCTGGTGTGTGGCACCATCTTCTCCTAGTGTTAACCCTGCATGCGATGCTGCGATCTTTACATTCTTTTCCGAGTACGCTACAGACTGCCGTATCTGATCATACACCCTTCCCGTGGAGAAATTGGCGAAGGTACCCGTGAAGGGTATCTTGCCTCCTATCGTCATGCCGGCCGCTATACCCATCATATTGGCCTCTGCTATACCCACTTGCGTAAACCGATCCGGAAACGCTTTGATAAAATCCTGCATCTTCAACGATCCTATCAGATCCGCACACAATGCTACCACATCGGGATTGCGTTTGCCCGCTTCCAGCAAACCTGCTCCAAATCCCGACCTTGTATCCTTCTTTTCTGTGTATGTATATTTTTTCATCCTTCTGATTGCTATTGTTTAATAATCTCCCAATGTTTCTTCTAATTGTGCAAGTGCTGTTTTCAATTGCTCATCATTCGGAGCAACACCATGCCACTTGTGGCTTCCCATCATAAAGTCTACCCCGTATCCCATCTGTGTATGCAGCAATACACATACAGGCTTACCCTTACCCAATCGTTCGGCTTTGATCTTCTGATATTCGGCAGCAATCACTTCTACATCATTCCCTTTTTCTATTTCAATCACATCCCATCCAAAGGCTTCGAACTTTAGATGAAGATTGCCCAACGACATCACTTCATTCACAGGCCCGTCTATCTGCTGGCCATTGTAATCAACAGTAGCGATATAATTATCTATCTTATGGTGCGCTGCAAACATGGCCCCTTCCCATATCTGTCCTTCCTGCAGTTCTCCATCTCCATGTAAAGAGAAAACAATTGAAGCATCGTTATTTCTTTTCTTGGTGATAGCCGCACCGATAGCAACAGACATGCCCTGCCCTAACGAGCCTGACGCAATGCGAATACCCGGCAAATGCTCATGTGTAGCAGGATGACCTTGTAATCTTGAATTTAACTTCCGGAAAGTGGCCAACTCTTTTACATCGAAATAACCGGCTCTTGCCAGAACACTGTAAAACAATGGGGAGATATGACCATTGGATAAGAAAAATATATCTTCTCCTTTCCCATCCATATCAAATCCCGCCTTACGGTTCATCACTTTAAAATAAAGAGCCACCAGGAAGTCTGTACAACCTAAGGAGCCCCCGGGGTGCCCTGACTGGCACCCATGAACCATACGCACTATATCCCTTCTTACCTGGGAAGTGATCTTTGATAATTCAGCACTCATAATCATCTGTTCAATAATTGTTATGCGAACTTCTTCGCGTCTTCTAAAAATTTAGCCAAACCAATATCTGTTAACGGATGCTTCAACAAGGCCAGAATAGAATCTAACGGACAGGTACAAACATCTGCTCCCACTTCTGCACAACGGATAATGTGATTCGCATTACGGATAGATGCTGCTAACACTTCCGTTTTGAATCCCTGGATAGAAAATATCTGTGCGATCTGTTCTATCAGTTGTATGCCATCCCAACCACTGTCATCAATACGGCCAATGAAAGGAGATACATAACTGGCTCCTGCTTTTGCAGCCAAAATAGCCTGGCCCGCAGAGAATACCAGTGTACAGTTTGTTCTGATACCATTATCCGTAAACCATTTGATGGCTTTGATGCCTTCTTTGATCATCGGTACCTTTACAACAATATTCGGATGAATAGCTGCTAATTTCTTTCCCTCTTCTACAATACCTGCAAAGTCGGTTGATAATACTTCTGCACTGATATCGCCATCCACCATCTCACAAATAGTTTTGTAATGGTTCATGATGGCGGCTTCGCCTTTAATACCTTCCTTGGCCATTAAAGTAGGATTCGTAGTTACACCATCC
>JAGWUV010000046.1 GCA_028875875.1 Bacteroidota bacterium | reverse complement strand
GAACGCCGTGCCAGGGATGAAGTACTGTTAACATAGTGACTAAGGGTTTTTGAATTGAATTTTATGATTTATAAATTTCCGTCGTAAGAATATTTGAGGTCTACCTGCCAGCTTCCATCTTTATTTACCACTTTCAGCGAATGAGCTCTTTTGCTGAAAGAGTTTTGATAATGTATAATGGTTTCCGCCGGTGATACATCCTCAATATTCAAAATATTGATCGATGCATTTTTAAACTGTTCTTTGGTAATGCCGGGTTGATTGGCATAAGAAGCTTTTAGCTCATTGAGCAACTGGGTATTTTCTGTTGTATGCAACAGGTAAAATCCGGCTTTATTAAAATCGCCTTTCAGGCAGCCGTCAATAAATTCGCGGCCCGCATCTAAAGCATTTTCTGCTTTTATGTAAACTTTTTCCGAGTTACAGGCCATCAGCCAAAAACAAAATATAAAAGCTAATTTTTTCATTTTCAGTTATAGCACGAAGGTAAGTGCTCAATAGTATATTGTTTTACTGAACTAATTGTTAAGCAATGATTAAATAAAAAAAGGACTGTTCAACAGTCCTTTTTAACAAGTTGATTAGATATTTAAATTCGGTACAACTAACTGCCTCCGCCCATCATATCCATGCCTGCACCCATATCTGTTTTGGTATTTTTTCTCTTGAATAAAGAAGCATCAAATTTCCCAAAACGATAACTGAAGTTTAGTCGTAATACCTGGGGATCTCTTAATCTTGCAATATCCTGAACAAAGTCTACCGCATCAGTATGTGTTCTTGTTTGTGTTGCAAAAATATTGTTCATGCTTAAAGTTAAAGAGCCTGTTCTTCCTTTCTTCCAGTTCCAGTCTTTTCTTACGGCTAAATCCACATCAAAGTAACGTGGCAGCGTATATCCTTGGGCCAGAGCTTGCTGGGCGCCAAACATACCACGTCCGCCGCCACCGCCACCGGTGTTTTGAGGAAGCAATGTTTTTGAAGTCCATTCACCTGCAGCCTGGAAGCTGATGGTTTTTGTAATTTTAAAATTGTTATTTAGTTTACCAAACCAGCTTACCAGTGAATTGGCAATGTTTTGATTAGGGATGGTAGCATTGATCTGTGAATTATAGATATTAATGTTGGCTGTAAAATCCCACCAGCTGTTCACTGCTAATTTATTGGTCAGTTCCAAACCGTAAGCAATGGCATTGTTGGCGTTAAGATAAGTGGTATAGAAAACACTATCGTTCGTATTTGGTTTCAATGCATCCTTATCCCTGTATGCATATCTTGTTAAAAGGTTCGTAGTATATTTCATGTAAACCGTAGCAAGGAAGTTAGACCCTTTTTTATACGCATTGTTGTATGAAAATTCGAATGAGTTTGTAAATTCAGGACTAAGGTTAGGATTACCCACGTTTACACTAACAGGGTAGTTGCTGTAATCGGGGAAGGGGATTAACTGGAAGAAACTTGGCCTGTTTACCCTTCTGGAATAGTTCACCTGGAGGTCTTGTTTATTATCTATTTTGTAAGTGATGAATACACTCGGGAATAAACTAATCGGGTATTTTACTTTGAATTGAGAAGAATCTACACCTGCAAGATTCATTAAAGTACCGGTGTAGTTAGAACTTTCAGCCCTTAAACCTACCTGGTAACTCCATTTTTTTGCTTTTAAAGTGTAGTTAACATAAGCTGCATATACCTGGTCATTAAACCTGTAGTTATTACTGATTCTATTGATGAGAACATATTTGTTGGTTGAAGGATCGAATACGTACTGGTTAGTAGTATTTGAGAAATCCCTTATTGCCGCTCTTACACCCATTTCAAGTTTTTGATTCTCGGAGATAGGGTTTTCGTAGTCAGATTGAATCGTATAAAAATTATTCGTTCCATTGTTCATGGCCTGTTGTAACAAGGGATAACCTTTTTGGTTATTTGTATTAGCGTAATAAGTGTACGTGTTTGTATTGGTACTACTATTATTTCTGCTGGCGTTATAGTTGAAGTCGGCACTGATATCATGTCCGTTTTTCTCAAAATTGTGTTTGAAACTTAACTGGCCACCAAAGTTTTCAAAAGTGAACTGGTTATAAAAATCGCTTTGGTTATAGGAAGTATATACACTATTAATAGTAGAATCGGTATGTGTATTGGTCTCATTATCAAAATGGCCTCTTACGTAACTTCCGGCAACAGTAAGTGTGTTACGATTGTCGATTAAGTAATCTAATCCTGACCTGAAGAACCTAAAGTTGCCGTTGTTAGTACCATTCGCATCAGAGTAAATATAGCTTGGAGTGGATGTGTAGTTATATTGATCGGTGATCGAACTACCGATAGATTTACGTTGGTTATAATTACCATTCACAAAGAAATTGATCTTACCTTCTCTCAGGTTGAAATCACCTCCAAGATTAATTTTTCCTCTTGAATCCACTCCCGTTCTTACACCACCATTGTAACCTGTTTTCCTGTTTTTCTTCAATACAATATTTAATATACCTGCATTACCACCAGATGCATCATATTTAGCCGAAGGATTGGTAATGATCTCCACACGTTCTATGATATCTGCAGGAATCTGATCTAGTGTAAGAGTAGTAGGTCTTCCATCAATGAAGATAGTAGGTGTTGCATTACGAAGGGTAACGTTTCCATCAATATCTACATTCAGCGAAGGAATGTTTTTCATTACTTCAGTAGCTGTTTGTCCGGTACTCGCCAGGTTCTTATCTACATTAAAAATTTTCCTGTCAATACCGAGTTCGAACTGAGGTTTTGAAGAAGCAGAAACCGTAACATTACCAAGATCGGTAGCATCGGCTGTCATTTTAATATTACCAAGATCTTTATCGGCCATACCAATCATTTGCTGCATCATGCCCATATTACCTCCACCGCCATTACCCTCTTGTAAACCTCCGGTAACAGGTTGATTTCCGCCACCACCGTTCAATCCTCCTTGTGGCATTTTGATACCAAACGATAATTGCCTTTCCACAGGTTTGTAACCAAGGGCAGAAACCTGTAATTTAAAATTACCGAAGAGGGGTAGATTCTCTAAACTGAAATCACCATTGGATGCGGATAATACTGTAGCCAGGATAACTTCTTTTAATTTTTTGGTAGTGGTATCGAATTTATTTCCGCGAAGCTGAATGGTGGCTGCTCCAATAGGTTTGTTAGATTTACCATCTAACAGCTTACCATAAAAGTGGCCAATGTTCATGTTTTGACCTGCGCCTCCTTTTCCGCCTCTCATTCCCATAGGAACCTGGCTATATGTTAAAGAAAAGCTAACAAGCAGGACTAATAATAAAAAAGTTTTTCTCATGTTTTTTCTAAAATTTCTAACGCAAAATTCTGTTCAGTAAAATGATAAAAATTGTTATAACTGTATAAGCGGTAATATGACAAACCCGAATGGATAAAGTTCAAAATAGTTACCGATGAATACCGCTGATTTTTATGTGAGTGATAAACAGTACACCAAAATCATCTGAACAATACCGGCACCCAATCCGATCAATATTCCGCTTAGGGTATAACTTTTCAGCAGGAAAGGTAAATGCTGCTTAATGATCTGTTCGGCTGATTTAGGTGAAAGTGCGTTTATTTTCTGTTCAACTAGTTGTGAGATGTTTTCAGGGGAAAGGTTTTGCTTAATATATCCACCAATCAGTTCTGGGAAAAGGCTTTGAATTTCGTTCATGAAAATATCTTTTAGCTGCTGAATTGTTTTTTCACCGATAAACATACTGATCATGGGCATTTGTTCCGCCAATTTTACTTTCAGGAAATGGTCAATATGCGATTCGATGATCGGCTTCAGTTTTTCAATTTGTTCAGGTGCCGTTAATTGGCGGGCAATATTATCGGCATAGTGGCCAACCTGTTTACCGGTTTGGGCGCCAAGTTGCCTGGCAATATTGCTTTGTTTTTTCCCAAAGTAGCCCTGTATTACAAAGCCAGCTATGTTTAGCGATGTATAAGGTTTAAATAACCTGTATACCATATAGTTGCTGAGTAACCAGCCAACAAGCGCTCCTGTAAAAGGAATTAGAAGGATCCAGTAGTGCATAGAATCAGATTGAATGAAAAAACCCTCCGCTATGGGAAGGTTTTGGAAGAGAAGGGAGAACGATGGGTCTCGAACCCACGACCTACAGTGCCACAAACTGTCGCTCTAACCAACTGAGCTACGCTCTCCGTTTATCGGGGTGCAAAAATAAGAGAATTCATCAAACATAAAAACTCATTTTTAAAAATCCTTTTTATCCGCTTATCAAAAACCTTTGTTAATAGGCAAGTGTTACATTTGAAAGCCTGTCAATTATCCTATTTTTGAACATTAGTATGCAAAAATTTTTTCAATTTATGAAGAGTACCAAAGGGCTGTTGGTGTTAGCCGTAGTTTTATTCGGAGGATTGTTCTTTGCATTTTCCAGGAACGGAGGCGGAAATGATTACATTACTCAAAAGCAGAAGTTATTAGTAACCATATCCCAGTTGTTAGAACAACAGCATTATAGTCCTAAAAAGCTTGATGATAATTTTTCAAAGCAGGTGTTTAAAAAATACCTGGAAGACCTTTATGGTAATGAAGATAAAAACCTCTTTCTTCAATCAGATATTGATGCTTTGAAGAAATATGAAACTACTATTGACGATGAGATGAATGGTGCAGACTTAAAATTTGTTCCTGCGGTGAGTGCTATTTATGATAAAAGAGTAGCCGAAGCAGTTACAATTTATAAACAAATACTTTCCAAACCTTTTGATTTTGCCAAAGATGAAACTATAACGTTGGATGCTGACAAAGCTGGCTATCCTGCCAATGATGCTGAAAGAAGAGAAAGGTGGAGAAAGAAGCTAAAGTATCTAACACTGGAACGTTACGCTGACCTGCAAGACCAGAGGAGTAAATCTTCAGTAGATTCAATTAAAACAAAAACAGATGCGCAATTAGAAAAAGAGGCAAGAGAGAAAGTATCAAAAGCTGTTGATAAAATTTTTGAACGCATTAAAGTGAAATTCACCGAGGATGAGCGATTCAATACATTCATCAACACCATCACTAATTTGATGGATCCACATACGGATTATTTCCCTCCTGTTGAAAAACGTGCCTTCGATGAAATGATGAGCAACCGTTTCTATGGCATTGGCGCCCAGTTGATGGAACAAGACGGACAAATTAAAATTGCGAATGTTACCACTGGTGGTCCGGCATGGAAGAGTGGTGAACTGATGTCGAATGATATTATTTTAAAGGTAGCACAAGGAAAAGAAGAACCTGTTGATATTACTGGTTATGATGTAACAGATGCAGTTAAGCTGATAAGGGGTAACCAGGGAACAGAAGTGCGGTTGACAATAAAAAAACAAGATGGAACAATCAAAGTTATTTCATTGATAAGAGATGAGATTGTGTTGGATGAATCCTTTGCCAGGAGCGTAATTATTAAAAATGGGGATGAGAAAATAGGATATATTTTCCTGCCTGATTTTTATGCTGATTTTGAGAGAAAAGATGGGGCTCATTGTTCAGAAGATGTTGCAAAGGAAATTATTAAACTAAAAGCAGAAGGTGTTAAAGGAATTGTACTCGACTTGCGTTTCAATGGTGGCGGTTCTTTATACGAAGTGGTGCAAATGGTAGGTTTATTTATAGGACAAGGTCCCGTTGTGCAGGTAAGGGATAAGGATGGAAGGGCCAGCGTTTTACCGGTAAGAGATAATGGTGTTTTATATGATGGCCCATTGGCTGTAATGGTGAATGAAGGCAGTGCTTCTGCGAGTGAAATTTTCGCTGCTGCGATACAGGATTACAAACGTGGAATTATTATAGGCAGCTCTTCTACTTACGGAAAAGGTACAGTGCAAAAAACAGTTCCATTGGGTAAAGTGCTCGACTATTTTTCAGGAAGAACAGAGTATGGTGCCGTTAAATTAACCTTCCAGAAATTTTATAGAGTTAACGGAGGTTCTACGCAGTTGAAAGGTGTAATACCTGATATTGTGTTGCCCGATGCGTACGATTATCTTAAAATAAGAGAGAAAGATAATCCATCTGCATTGCCGTGGGATGAGATTGCAAAATCTCCTATTCAGCCCTGGGATAATCACTTCGACATTGCTTCGCTTATAAAGAAAGAAAACCAGTCTATAGACAGTGATGTTAAGTTTAAACTGATTAAAGAAAATACGCAATGGATCGCTAAGAATTCTGATGCCCCTCAGTTCTTGAACATCACAAAATACCGCCAGCAACAAAAACTTCTGTCTTCCACCGTAAATCAAAATTCTACATTAACAAAACTCTCGGCGCCTATGAATGTTAATGTACTGAAAGCGGATTATGAAAAATTCTTTAATAATCCTGATAAAGCAAAAGGAGATCGTTACCAGGCATGGCTGAAAAGCATGAAGAACGACTTGTACATTGATGAATCAATAAAGATCGTTTCAGACATGATACATGCACAGGTAGAAACTGCATCTAAATAAAAACGCTCATATAGAAAAAAGCACAGAATGATTATGTTCTGTGCTTTTTTCTATTTAATGCTTTTTAAAGAGTATGCAAGAGGCATATGAAGAAGCTTATCCACAAGTTTTCTCCATCTTTATTTTACACTATCTATCTCATGTATAAAGTAGCGGTTACCACTACGCTTTCAATTAATTTTGAAATAATCGTAATTAATTACTAACCCGTTATGCCTAAACACATTTTCAGGCCTTTATACTTTCATGTATTTCTGGTACTGACAGCGTTGCTGTTTGGCTCGTCCTGCATCAGCCCCAAAAAATTTTCTTATTTCAACGATCTGCCTAAAGACTCTGCTCATATATCATTACCTCCGGTTGACTGGCCGCAAAGTGTTATTCAAAGAGATGATATCCTGGAAATAAAAATTTCAGGAAAGAATGATATCAGCGCTATGGATTTTAATAACAAAAGCGGTGGCTTTGGTAATGGGCAAGCGGTTATTCCTCAGTACCTGGTTAATAAAGAAGGTGAAATAGAGTTATACCTTGTAGGAAAACTAAAAGTGGAAGGATTAACTACCGATCAGGCAAAAGAAAAAATAACCAAAGCAGTAGGTGCTTATTTGATGGAACCTGTTATAAATGTTCGTATCACCAATTTCAGGCTTACTGTTTTAGGGGAGGTAAGATCTCCCGGATCCTATAATATTCCACACGAAAAAATATCTATCCTCGAAGCGTTGGGTATGGCAGGAGACATTACATATTTTGGTATGAGAAACAGGATTCGTGTTTATCGTGATAGCAGTGGCACAAGAGAAATGGGTACGGTTAATTTGCAGAACAAAAACGTCTTCACTTCTCCCTATTTTTATCTGAAAAGAAATGATGTGATCTATGTTGAAACTAACACCCGTTACAGGCAAACAAACGATGCGTATACAAGGGTGGCATTGATCGTTGGTATTTTAAGCAGTGTTCTGGCTTCAATTGTGATATTTAAAAAATAAGCGGCTTTTTAATGAGTTATCCTTTAGGAACAAACGAATCCGAAATTGTTGTACAGCAAACATCGAATAGCCAATTCGATATGAAAAAGTTTGCGTACAAAGCAATTGGTATGCTTCCTTGGATAGTATTGGGCCTCATCATTTCTATCACCACCGGTAATTTATATTTACGTTATACACCATCACAGCATAAGATAGCAGCATATATCCTTGTTAAAAAAGAAGAAGAAGCAACCATTGATTATAAGGTTTTGAAGGGGTTAGGAGTTGAACAGGCCTCAAGCGATGTACTGAACCAGATTGACATTTTAAAATCCTACACCTTGCTGGAGCGTGTGGTAGATTCTTTAAAGTTAAATATTCATGTCAGGCAGGAAGGAAGGGTTACAAAAAACCAGATATATGGAGATGATGTTCCCTTCACATTTAAAGTGGCTCAATTAAATGAACATAGTTGGCCAGCTTCCTATCATCTTACTTTAGATAGAGATGGATTAACCATTTCAGGAAAAGGAGGAAAGCATTCTTACAAGTATGGAGATTCTGTAGAAGTTGAATATGGTAAGCTGATTTTTGAAAGGAATCCTGAAGTGAAAATTAACCCCAAAGGATATATCCTCGATTTTACCACCCGCCATCAGGAAGCAGGTAACCTGCGTGGTGCGATGAGTGTTGAATTAACGAACGATAAAGGTGGTAATATTCTTGAAATTTCAATGATGGATGAGATTCCTGAAAGAGCCGTTGAGATTTTGAACGAATTGATCGATGTGTTTAACTCGGCTGACCTGGAAGATAAAAACATTGTAACCAATAAGACCATTAAATTTTTAAGTGACAGGGTAGATTCTGTAAGCAAAGAATTGGGGCAGATAGAATCCATTGCAGAAAATTTTAAGCGTAATAACAGGATTACAGATGTAGCCATACAAGGAAGTGTTTTTCAGAATGAAGCGGTTTCGGTGGATAATGAACGGGTTAAACAGTACAGCCAATATAAAATTCTGGATGCACTTGAAAACTTCATCAATAATTTCAAAAACACCAACGAGATCATTCCATCTACCATGGGAGTTGGGGAATCTGCATTGCAGGCTTTAATTTTAAAGCATAACGATTTGGTGATTGAAAAACAGGCATTGGAAAAAAGAAGCCTGCCTACAGATCCTCACCTCATCGATGCCTCCAAACAGATCTATGATATCCGTGATAATATTCTAAGGAATATTCGATTACTGAAAAAAGCTTTTGAGCAAACCGTTAACGATCTTGAGGCAAGCTATAATTCACTGGAATCAAGGATCGGGGGTTTACCCGAAAAAGAAAGGATACTGCAAAACCTGAAAAGGCTGGCCAGTGTAAAAGAGCAATTATATCTTTTCCTTCTGCAGAAAAAAGAGGAGGCACAGTTATCATTAGCCTCCAATATTACCAATACAAGAGTGATTGATTATGCCACTGATCTTGGTTCTAAAAGTCCTAACCGAACACAAATAAAATTGTTGGCTTTTCTTGTAGGATTGGTAGTACCCATCGGTTTATTATTATTGAAGGATTTCTTCAATAATAAGGTGGTGGATAAGAAAGAAATTGAATCTGCTACAACT
This sequence comes from Bacteroidota bacterium, assembly GCA_028875875.1. GTDB lineage: Bacteria > Bacteroidota > Bacteroidia > Chitinophagales > Chitinophagaceae > JAGWUV01. The sequence goes on along the minus strand of JAGWUV010000046.1, from coordinate 12,708 downwards.
TTGCCTATTGTGGGAGAGCTTTCCCAACAAAAGAAAAAGCGTGGGGCTATTGTGGATACATTAGCTAGGAGTGCCTTAGCGGAGCAATTCAGATTACTGCGTACCAATCTATATTACGCAGTACCCGACCGTAAATTAAAAACCATCATGCTTTCTTCCTTTATCAGTGGAGAAGGAAAAAGCTTTGTAGCATTGAATTTGGCGAATGCTTTGGCCGTTACGGGAGCCAAAACGGTCTTGGTGGAATTTGATTTGAGAAATCCAAGGCTCAGTAAGGTTTTAGGTATTTCAAATGATAAAGGGGTATCAGGTTATATTTCGGGAAATGATACTATTGAGGAAGTGATCAGAACGATCCCTGAAGCTAATAATATTTCAGTGATTACTTCGGGCCCCATTCCTGCGAATCCTGCTGAGGCTTTGCTTGGTTGGAAAACTTCACTCTTATTCGATTATCTGAAAAATAATTACGATTATATCATTATCGATACGGCTCCGATCGGGTTGGTTACAGATGCTTTATTACTGGAGAAACATACTGATTTAACGCTGTTTGTGATCAGGCATAGGGTAACATTAAAAGCTATATTGCCATATATAGATAAGTTGAACAGGGATAAAAAATTCCGTAATATGGGGGTTGTGGTAAATGGTATTAAAAAAGACGGAAGCTATGGCTACAGCTTTGGTTTCGGTTACAGTTATAATAATTACCTGAATGAAAAACGAAAAAATATTATTTCTAGATTTTTTTCGTTTTTGAGAAAGGAGAGTTAGTCTTCTGTAAAGGAAGAAGGAATTGTTAATTTTAAATTACCTCTATCAGTGTATAACTCCTTTGTGAGTGACTTGGCGGAGCTATATATTTGTGAGAACAATATCAACAGTGTATGAAACTAAGCGAAACAGAAAAAAAGTGGTATGCTATTTATACAAAACCCAGATGGGAAAAGAAAGTAGATAGCATCCTGTTGCGCAAGGGTATCAACAGCTGGTGTCCTTTGCAACGGGTTCAAAGACAATGGAGCGACAGGAAAAAAGTTATTGAAGAACCATTGTTCAAATCGTATGTGTTTGTAAAAATTAATGAGGCAGAAAGGTTAGAAGTACTTACCACAGATGGTGCACTCAATTTTGTGTATTACCTGGGTAAGCCTGCTGTTATAAAAGACGAAGAAATAGAGATCATTAAAAAATATCTTCTGGAAGAAGACACGAAGATTGAAGTATTATCTGTTGAAGGGTATAAAGAAAAAATGAAGGTAAAAGTGAGCCACGGTGTATTCATGAACAATGAGGGCACAGTTGTAAGAGGTGGAAAGAAAAAGGTATTTGTACAACTTGAAAGTTTAGGGCAGGTAATGATCGTAGAATTCCCTGTTGAATATCTAGCACCTTCTTCCAAGCCCATTTAACTCAAGCAATAAATCGCTGCTGTTGTCCATGCATCACCATAAGGAAAAAACGGTAATTGAAGCAAATGCTCCTACCAAACTTTTTGATTTCAAGGAGTTTTGGAAATACAGGGACCTCCTGTATTTCATGACATTAAGGGATGTTACTGTTTTGTATAAGCAAACCATTCTTGGTTTTGCCTGGGCAATTATCAATCCATTATTCCAGATTGTTGTTTTTAGTCTCATATTCGGAAAACTGGTAGGCGTAAAACCAGATATAGATGGGATGCCTTATGCTGTATTTTCCTGTTTAGCGGTGATTCCCTGGAACTATTTTTCCAATTCATTAAATGCTTCTTCCGCAAGCCTCATCTCGGCCAATGCGATCTTAACCAAAGTATATTTCCCAAGGATGATATTTCCTTTGGTACCGATACTGTCCAAGTTGGTGGATCTTTCGATCTCCTTTCTCATTTTAATCGGAATGATTATTTATTTCAGGTACCCGATTGGCATGAATATCATTTTTATTCCAATTCCATTATTACTGGTAATACTTACAGCTGCCGGTCTTGGCTTTTGGTTTGCAGCTTTGTCCATTCAGTACCGCGACTTTAAATTCGCACTTTCTTTTACATTGCCCTTATTAATGTATGTTGCTCCGGTGGCGTTTCCTGCATCTACTGTATTGCATAAACTGGGGGCTTCATTGTATCATTTATATGCACTGTATCCCATGGTAGGAGCGATTGAGGGTTTCAGAGGATGTTTCGCTTCCCATGCCATGCCATGGCCCTTGTTGGCACTGAGTGCTGTTAGTGCTTTCCTTCTTTTCTTAAGTGGTGCCTGGTACTTTAAACGAATGGAAAAATATTTTGCCGACATTGTTTAACGGAATTTCATTCAATAATCAAAACATATCGCCGTGTCAACCCTGTCTTTTCAAAAACCAAAAGTGATCGCTGAAATTGGTTGCAATCACATGGGACAATTCGATATTGCAAAAGACCTCATTTTGCTGGCCAAAAGCTGCGGGGCAGATTATGCCAAGTTTCAAAAGCGTAATGCTAAGGAATTACTTACATCGGAGCAGTACAATGCACCGCATCCGGTTCCCTATAACGCTTATGGAAGCACCTATGGTGAGCACAGAGAGTACCTTGAGTTTAGCAAAGAGCAGCATGCTGCATTAAAAGCGTATGCCGATTCTATTGGTATTGCCTATACAACCTCTGTTTGGGATATTATTTCTGCAAAGGAGATCATTGAACTGAATCCTGATTTCATTAAAATTCCTTCTGCCTGTAATAATAATTTTGAAATGCTGGAAATGCTGAGGGATGAGTATAAAGGAGATATCCATGTGTCATTCGGAATGACTACTAAAGAAGAAGAAGATGCAGTAGTGCATTTTTTTGAAGAGAAAGGAGCGGCAAAAGAAAGATTGGTGATTTATAGTTGCACATCAGGTTATCCGGTTCCTTTTAAAGATGTATGTTTATTGGAGATCCTTCGGTTGAAAGAAAAATTTGGAGATCGTGTGAAAGAAGTAGGGTTTTCCGGGCATCATTTAGGTATTGCAATAGATGTAGCAGCGTACACATTAGGAGCGGTTTGGATTGAGAGGCATTTTACAAAAGACAGAACGTGGAAAGGTACAGATCATGCAGCTTCGCTGGAAATGCCGGGTATGCAGAAACTTGTACGAGACCTCCAGCATACTTATGATGCACTTACGTATAAACGTGATGATATCTTGGCCATTGAAGCGGAACAAAGAGAAAAACTGAAATACAGAAAACATTAATTTCTTCACTTGGAAATTTTAGCAATTATCCCTGCAAGAGGTGGAAGTAAAGGGTTACCCGGAAAGAATATAAAGCCCTTGTTAGGGCATCCTCTCATTGCATATAGTATTAAAGCAGCTAAGGAGTCGGCATTAATAACGAGAACAATTGTTTCAACTGATGATGATGCGATTGCTACTGTTGCAAATCAGTATGGTGCCGAAGTTCCTTTTATGCGTCCGGCTTCTATTGCACAAGATCTAAGTATTGATCTCGAGGTTTTCACACATGCATTGGCATGGTTGAAAGAGCATGAAAGCTATGTACCCGATTATGTTATACAATTGAGACCTACTTCACCGGTTAGAACAAAAGGATTGATAGATGAATGTATTCATAAGATGTTTATTCACCCGGAAGCTGATTCCTTGCGTATCATAACGGAGGCTCCTGTTACGCCGTATAAAATGTGGACCATACAGGATGGTTCAGATACAATGCAACCTTTACTACAACTATCCGGGGTTGAAGAACCGTTTAACCAACTACGGCAAACATTGCCGAAAGTGTATTGGCAAATTGGTACTTTAGATATTATTAAAACCAATGTAATTACGGAAAAGAAACTAATGTCGGGGCAACCTATTCTCCATCATACTGTGCCTTCTTACATGGCAGTGGATATTGATGATATTCATAGCTTCGAAAAAGCAGCAAACATTATTACTCAATACGATTGTGTTCAGTTCTAGTTTATATCAGCAGCCTATAGTGGTTATTGGTGCAGGTTCTATTGGTGAAAGGCATATCCGAAACCTTTGGCAGCAAGGGTTTAAAAATATTATTGTATTTCGCCAGCGTAATCTTCCATTTCGTGATATTGCTGATGCACAAGTGAAAGTTGTTTTACACTGGCAGCAAGTATTGCAACACAATCCATTCGCAGCTATTGTTTGTACACCAACGGTACAGCATTTACGGCAGGTTATATCCTGCTTGGAGGCTGGTATTCATGTATTGGCTGAAAAGCCATTGGCACATGAACCTTTTGATGTAAAGGCACTGTTGAAAATTTGCCAAGAGCATAAGGTTCTGTTACAGGTAGGATACATGATGCATTATCATCCTTTCCTTGCCAGGGTGCAATCTTTTTTAAAGGGGAAAAAGTACGGGAAGCTGATCAATATGCAAACCTATTGGGGTGAATATTTACCCGACTGGCATCCCTGGGAAGACTATAGAACATCATACGCAGCTCAAAGAGAGCAAGGCGGCGGTGTTGCTTTAACGTTGAGTCATGATATTGATGTGGCACTCTGGATGGCTAATGCAGCACTGAAACATTATCAGTCCACTTTTAACTATGCATCACGTTTGAAGGTGAATACTGAAAGTTTATTTGATGTAAACCTTTCCTTCGAAAATAAAGTAACGGCCCATGTTCATGTAAACTTTTGCCAGAAAGTACCGCAGCGCTGGTATAAGTTTATATTTGATAATGCAGTGATTGATATAGATTATTTCATTAATGAGATGAAAGTACAAACAGCAGAAACCAGTATTGTAGAAAAGCTGGAACAGTTTGACCGGAATTTATTATTCATCACGCAACAGAATGATTTTTTCAGAAGAATAGAGGAAGGAAATTATCAGGCCTTTGTAGAGCAACAGGTAGAGCAATCTTATAACATTATCAAAATTTGTACTCATGAATGAACCGGTGATATCTGTAAAAGATGAGGTGATCCTGGTTACTGGGGCCTTTGGATTGATCGGCAAACAACTATGTAATACTTTTTTAAAAGAAGGAGCCAAAGTTGTATTGGCTGACATCAATGAAACAGCTATTGACGCCGTGGAAAAGGAATACGGGGCTTTATTTGATTCAGCTGATTTCCTGGTGATCCATCTTGATATTACTAATGAGGAAAGTGCTGCAAAAGCAGTAAGGCAAACAGTAGGAAAGTTTGGACGATTGGACGTTTTGATCAATAATGCGGCTATTGATGCCAAGTTTGATAAGGAAGGGATGAGTAAAGTGAATCATAGCCGTTTTGAAAACTATCCTGTTGAACTCCTGCGGAAATCTGTTGATGTAAACTTAACGGGCACCGTGATTATGACGCAGTCTGCTTGCAGGCAAATGCTGCAACAAAACAGTGGTAATATCATTAATGTAGCATCTACTTATTCTATTGTTTCTCCCAATCAAAATTTATATGATTTTGGACAAGGGGTAGAGAACTTCAAACCTGTTGATTACATCGCATCTAAATCATTCATTCCTAATTTCACAAGGTATATCGCAACATTTTATTCAAATAACAATATTCGTTGTAATGCTATTGTTCCGCATGGAATTTACAATAATCACAACGAAGCATTCTTACATAACTTTTCAAAAATGTCTCCTTTAGGCAGAATGTGTAACCGCGAAGAGCTTGATGGGCCTTTTCTTTTGCTGGCCTCTAAAGCAAGTAGTTACATGACAGGTTCTGTTGTAATGGTAGACGGAGGATGGACAGCATGGTAAATATCAAGCTTTTTCTAACAGATGTAGATGGTGTTTTAACAGACGCAGGTATGTATTATACCGAAAGCGGTGATGAATTTAAAAAGTTCAATACACACGATGGCATGGGTTTAATGCTATTAAAGGAAAAAGGTATTAAACGCGGGTTTATCACAACAGAAAATACAAGAATTGTGGAACGCAGGGCAGCGAAATTAAAGATCGATTATCTATACCAGGGTAAGGGATTTGGTAATAAGCTCGAAGCAGCCATTGAAATATGTGAGAAGGAAAATATTTCTTTACAGGATGTTGCTTACATAGGTGATGATGTAAATTGTATCGAACTGCTGAAAGCAGTTGGAATTGCAGCATGCCCCGCTAATGCTGTTAAACAGGTGAAAGCCATTCCCGGTATCATTCATCTTGAGAAAAAAGGAGGCGATGGTGCTGTTCGTGAATTCATTGATATGATTTTGGAACAAATACAATAATAATATTCCTGCGCAAGTGATGGAAAGCAATATTGCTATTAAAGTAAATAATCTCGGAAAGGCTTACCGTATTGGGCTTCGCGAAGAAAAAAGCGAAACATTGATCGATGCGGTGATGAAATCATTGCGTAAACCTTTCGAAAATTTCCGCAATCTTACCAATCTCCGAAAGTTTAAAAATGATATGGGGGAGGAGGATATTTTCTGGGCAAACCGCAACATTTCTTTCGATGTTAAGGAAGGTGAAGTACTTGGTATTATTGGCAAAAACGGAGCAGGAAAAAGTACATTGTTGAAATTGTTGTCACGTATTACCGAACCAACAGAAGGGAGAATAGAGATCTATGGAAATGTGTCGAGCCTGCTGGAAGTGGGAACAGGATTTAATCCTGAGTTAACGGGTAAAGAAAATATTTATCTCAATGGAACCATTCTTGGGTTAACGAAAAAGGAAGTAGATGAGCGATATGATGAGATCGTTGAATTTTCTGGTATTGAACAGTTCATTGAAACACCGGTTAAACGTTATTCGAGCGGAATGAAAGTAAGGCTTGCTTTTGCGGTAGCAGCCCACCTTGATCCTGAGATATTGATCATTGATGAGGTATTAGCTGTTGGTGATGCAGAGTTTCAGAAAAAATGTTTGGGAAAAGTACAGTCTGTTGCCAGTAAAGAAGGTAGAACAGTTTTGTTTGTATCACATGATATGGCTGCGATCAAAAATTTATGCACCAGGGCTATTTTACTGCAAAGAGGTAAAATCGTTGCAGATGGTGCCCCTGCTGAAGTGGTAGATTATTATTTGAAGAATGCTGCTTTGGTAAATGAGAAACCACATGATCTGAACACAGCGTTGCGTAAAGGAAGTGGAAAGTTTCGTGTAACGGATATGGAATTCTTAAACGGTAAGTTGGAAGAAGTAACAGCACTGGAGAGTGGGATGGACCTGAATATAAAAGTATATTATAAGTGTTATGAAAAGCCTGTTAACCCTGTTATCAATATCATCATAAAAAATAGTTTACAAGTGGAAGTAGTAAACCTCTTGTCTCGTATCTCTCATTATGGCGTTATCAAATTGCAGGAAGAAGGTTTTGTGATTTGCCATATTCCTAAATTTCCTTTAATGCCAGGCCGCTATAGCATAGATGTGTTTTTAAAGTATGATTTTGAACTAACAGATAAACTTGAAGATGTAATAACGTTTGATGTGGAGAAAGGTGATTTTTATGGAACAGGGAAATTAATTGATTCTATGAAGAATGGCGTTTTGGTAGATCATAGCTGGAAAATAGATGAACAATAAAGTATGATTGATCTTTCTCCCAAGAAAAGAGTAGCAGTTACCATTAGTTTTAGTTTTTCTATCAGGTATTTGGTAAGAACAGGTATGCTGGAAATGATGCGTTCGTTTGCAGAGCCTGTTATTTGTATTTTCTGGGATCAGGAAGACCTGATAGAAGAATTGCGTAGTAAGGGTTTTGAAGTGTATATTATTCCGGAATCTCACCGAGGTAAATTGTATTCTAATATCCGCATAAAGCTTGATTACTGGTTTAGATTTTATCGATTAAAAAGTCCTACTCGTAAAACTGAGCCCCGTTATATTGAGAAGTTTCAGCCTCGCAAGAAAGTTATACTCAACCGTGTTAGAGAATATTATAACTATTTCCGTTTACTGGTTCCGGGTTATGCAAATTCCCTACTTTCCAAAGAAAAAGAGTTATTGCTTACGGATACCAATTACAACGAGATGTTGGAATGGATAGATCAACTGAATATTCACGCAGTATTTGCAGTTACGCCCTTTCATGCACAGGAAGACTTGTTCCTAAGAGCAGCAGAGGCAAAAGGAAAGTATATGATCACATCTATCCTTTCGTTTGATAATGTAGTGAAAAGAGGCTGGTTACCTGTACAGTACGATTGTTACATGGTTTGGAACAAGCACAATGCAGGTGAGATAAGAAGGATCTATACAGAAGCAGTTCGGCGGAATAATGATAATGTACATATTGTTGGAGCAGCCCAGTTTGATTTTTATAAAAGTCAGGGACATATTCTTCCCAAAAAAGAATGGTTGAAAATGGTAGGGCTACCGGAAGATCTTGATACGAAAATTATCCTCTTTGCAGGAGGTCCGGTATCTCTATTCCCGCAGGAGTATCAGTTTTTGCAACATATTAATCAAGCCTTGGAACAAGGTAGGATCTTAGGAAATCCTGTGGTGTTATTCCGTTGTCATCCAATTGATAGAGTAGAAAGATGGAAAAAAGAATTGCCCGAGAGTAAACATATTTTCTATGATGTATCATGGACAGGAGCCAAGAAATTAACGCTGACAAATGTTACAGAGCAAGATATAGTGAAGTTGTGTTCCACCTTGTATCATACCGATGTGCATATCAATACGGCTTCTACCATGACGGTTGATGGCAGTGCTTTTCACAAGCCACAGATTGGTCCGGGTTATGATGAATTATACCCTAATCAAAGATGGCCACTGAAAATGATGTATCAGCAAGAATATTATTTGCCGATTATGCAAACGAATGGAATTCTGCATCCGATGAGCCGAAATGAATTAATAGATAATATCAATGATGCATTACAGCATCCGGAAAAATTCATCACCAGGAGCAATGATATATTGGAGGCCATCATTACCTATACAGATGGAAAATGTACTGAACGAGTGATAGAGGTATTGAAAAGAGAAATAGCTAAAGTCTAAGTGAATGAAGATTGTACATGTTGTGATGAATTATTATCCTTCATTGGGTGGCACACAATGGCTGTTTCAGAATATATCTGAAAGGCTAGTTAAGAATTATGGCGATGAAGTAACAGTGCTAACGATCGATTCATATTATGGTCCTGAAAAAAAAATATATAAAAAAATTTTCCCTGCTATTGAAATCCATAACGGTGTATTAGTAAAGCGATTTTCTTTCAGGCACTGGCATCAAAAGCCTTTACGATTACTGATGAAGGTAAGTGCCAAACTGTTTGGTACTTATCCTGCATCCTGGAAGGAGCAATTATATGGACCTCACTCAAAACAACTTCTTAAAGCCTTACAGGAATGTGATACAGATGTGATTTGCGGCTCATCCTCGGCATATACTTTTATGCAATACCCTCTTTGGCGAAAGCATTTTAAACGTAAGTATCCCTTTGTTTACATGGGGGCTGTTCATTTTACAGAAAGGGAGAATGAACAGGTGTTGGATAAAAAAATGTTACAATCGATCAATGCGTCGGAGCAGTATATAGCTAATACTTCTTTTGAAAAAGAAAGACTGATGGTGTTAGGTATTGAAGAAGACAAAATACAAGTAAATGGTTGTGGCGTAGACCCGGACTTGTATGCAAAAAATGGTAATAGAAACATACTAAGAGAGAAATTCGGTATTCTCGAGGATGATATTGTTGTGGGTTTTGTTGGCAGACAAGAAAGAATGAAGAATATAGAGGTACTGATTTCTGCTGTTAAAGAAGCCCGGAAAGTAAATAACAAAATTCATTTGATCATTGCAGGGGCTTCATCCGGCTATAGTGATCAGTTACAGATCTTGGTGAATGATTCCAACCGAAGTGGAAATAAGATTCATGTATTAAGTGATATTGATGAAATAACTAAGATAAACCTATTTCATGCGATGGATATTTTTGCTTCAGCATCGGCAAGTGAATCATTTGGTATTGTATTCGTTGAAGCATGGGCATGCAGAAAACCTGTTATCGGTTCTGATATTGGTGCTATAAGATGTATCATAGATCATGAAGCAAATGGCCTGCTTGCAGAACCATTTAGCGTCGCAGCTTTCGCTAATGCTATTGTAAGGTTAGCAGCTAATCAACAAGAAAGAGATGCAATGGCTGAACAGGGATATGATAAAATGCTGCAGCAGTATACATGGGATGTGGTGACAAAAAAATACAGGGACACTTATATAAAGGCAAAAGTATTGTTTGAAAACTGATGTGTGGTATTGTAGGCATATTACAACATAATAGCGCTAAGCAAAGTCAGGAAAGCTTTATCCAGTGGGCGTTAGAAACTATGCACCATCGTGGACCAGACTCCAACGGATACTGGCAGAATGATGTGTATGCAACGGGCTTTGTTAGATTAGCAATCCGTGATCTTACCCATCATGGTGATCAGCCTATGCATTCTTCCTGTGGGAGGTATGTGCTTTCCTTCAATGGTGAAATTTATAACTCAGATATTTTCAAAGAAGCTTTATTAAAAGATGGTGTTTATTTTAACTCCACATCTGACACTGAGGTTCTGCTATATAGTCTTCGCAAGTGGACAGCACAAGAGTTATTACCGAAGTTGAATGGCATGTTCGCTTTTGCTTTTTTCGATAAGCAGGAGCATAGATTATTGTTGGCGAGAGACAGAGTAGGCATTAAGCCCTTGTACATTGGATGGAGCAGTGATGGGATCGTTTATAGTTCACAGTACGATCATATTATCAATCATTCTTTCTGTGCTGCTGAAACTCTGGATGTGAATGCAATGGCATTATACCTGCAACTGGGTTATGTACCGGAAGGCGCTGGCATCATTAAAAACACAATGTTATTGCCACATGGGCATTACGCAGAGATAACTTGTGGTGAAAAACTGGCTATACAAAAATATTATACTTATCCATATCAGCAAGAGGAAGCAAGTGTGAAGAATCTTGATGAAACATTACGGAAAAGTGTAGTTCGCCAATTGGTGAGTGATGTACCTGTTGGAACCTTTATGAGTGGCGGTGTTGATAGTACATTGGTTACCTCTTATGCCGTACAGCATCAATCTCATATTCAGTCATTCACTATCGGAGTGGAAGATAAGGTAATGGATGAAAGTGATGCGGCACAGGCTTTTGCTGATATTTTCGGAACTACACATCATTGTAAATTCATTCGTGAGACAGATATATTAAATATTATCGATAAAAACTTTAAAGCTTACACAGAGCCCTTTGCTGATTTTTCTTCATTGCCTACATTATTGCTTTCTGAAATGGCGAGACAGCATGTTACAGTTGCCCTGAGTGGTGATGGTGGCGATGAGTTGTTTTGGGGATATCCGCGGAATAAAAAAATTATACAGGCTGCGCAGCCTTACCGTTATAATCTTTTGATTAGGAATTTATTGTTTGCGAAAGAAAAAATAACAAGTGCTAAAAAGAGAACAGTTCTGAAACGGCACTTGCTTACCCATGATTATATTCATCATTATTATAAATCTATTTTTATCAATGGTGCAGAAACATGGTTACCTCAATTGATGAACGGTGAAGTGGGTGATCCTTATTTTTTAAGCGAGGTTTCGTCTGCTGTGTCTGATCTGGATGATGCTTCTTTGCTGATGAATAAGATCAGGAAGATTGAAACAGACCTTCATCTGCAAAGAATATTACTGAAGGTAGATAGGGCGAGCATGTACAATAGTTTGGAAGTGAGAGTGCCTTTGCTTGATAATGATGTGATTAATTATAGTACTTCCATTACTTATACGGATTGTATTGTACATGATCAAGGGAAATATAATCTAAAACAATTACTGTCATCAAAAACCAATCCATCATTGGTATTCCAGCCCAAGAAAGGTTTCACAGTTCCTTTGGCATCATGGATAAGAAACCAGTTGAAGGAAGAAATAACTACGACTGTTTTGAATATGCCTTTGCATTTGTTACAATTTTTTAACAGAAAGACACTTGAACAAATGATCGTTTTGCATATGCGTGGAGAACAGGATAATAGTTGGATTCTTTGGGCTATATATGCACTGATAAAATGGGATTCACTTCATCGAAATAAATTTAAAAAGCCTGCATGAGAATTTGTATAGTTGTTAATACTTTCCCTAATGTAAGCGAAACATTTATCATCAATAAGGTGATAGCATTAGCTGCTCATGGGCATAAGGTAAGTGTGGCCTGTTTTAAAGAACATGAAGAAAAAGATATATTTAGTGCATATGAATTGCGTAATAAAAACATTTCGGTTCATGTGATTGGCTTAAGCAAGTCTGTTCCTTCCATTATCGGAAGTTGCTTACAAAATCCCGGGTTATTTTTTCGCTCTTTATCCCTGAACATAAAAAAAATGCGGAAGAATTATGAGCACAACTACTACTTATATTTTTTCAAAAAAATAAAATACGATATTATTCATTTCGAGTTCTCAGGATTGGGTGTAACTTTTTTACCTATCATTCCAAAATTGAAAGGTAAAAAAGTAGTGAGTTGCAGGGGAACTGCAGAGAAGGTAAAACTTACATTACATGCCGACAGAAAAGATGGGTTAACTCAATTGTTTCAGCGAGTAGATATGATTCATTGCGTATCGGATGATATGAAGAATACAGTATTACCTTATTGCAGGGATACCTCTAAAATATTTGTAAACAGGCCTGCTATTGACCCCGAGTATTTTAAACCTGAACTGATACGTGAAGAGGGGGATGCGAATACGGTTAAAATTCTCACCATTATCAGGTTAGC
>JAGWUV010000015.1 GCA_028875875.1 Bacteroidota bacterium | reverse complement strand
CTTCTTGGTGAAGAAGAACGGAGGGCTATCGATCCGTCACTTTGCCGTCGGTTGTCCGTTTGAAATAGTGCTGAAACAGTTTGCTCAAATTACTGCTATTGTGGCAGGATGTGTTTGGTTGAAATGTGTTTAATAGGAAGAGGGGAGAGTGTTGCTTGGGAAGAACGATTCTACTTAGTTGCTTCCATATTCAGTAATTGTTCCCTTAAATCAGCGAGTGTTTTGTTTTTATGATTTTTCCAAGAAGTCCATCCATTAACTGTTTTTCTATCGCTACCCGCATCTTGAATACCTGCAAGTGCTGCGTATGAAGGGCTACTGAACTGCTGTCCTAATAATTCTAATGAACCATCTTCTAAAACAATTGCCTCGTATTTTCTTTGTTGTCCATTTCTTGGTTTATACAACATTAATAACTTGTCTCCAACAGTAAGTAAACCAGCATTAATTAAATCAGAGAGTTCAATATCATATTGTGCAATTTCTGTGTTTGTTTTTATTGGTTTGCTTTCTTCTTCTGTATCAAGTTCTGGCTTAAATTCTTCTGGAAATTCAAAAACAATATTTGTTGGTTTATTGAATTCGACAAACTTGCTAATCACCCAAAGTTTAACTTTAGAATTTAGTGTTCTAGCCCAATCTTTGAGATCGTTGGTCACACCATCAATAGGTATGCCGATTATGGGTTCGGTTTCAAGGATATCTCCAAGTATTTGTCTTACATTAATTGCAGGAATGTTTAGATCATCAAACTTTTCTTTGGTATAATTTTCTGACTGATATTGTTCTACAGCAAGATCAATAAGAATCCGTTTTGCTATTGGTTGTCTAGATGCCAGTAGCTGTTTTGTTACTTGAGGTGCAATATGGTTCCAAACACTATGATGCATTAATTCTGCTTCAACTAGGTACCATTTGTGTTGTCCGATATCAATTGCAAACCCATCAGGAATTGTTCCGAATCCATCAGCGGTCTTAATTTTAGTTTTCGGAAGATAAAATGATGTGGGACCAAATAAATACTCATAATTATCAACAACTACCTGTTCTAATTCAGCCTCATTTTCAAATGGTGCTTTGATGAATTTTGAATCTTTGAATATTAGCATTTTGTTTGAATTCTTTTTTTGAGAAATCTTATTCACCAAAATAGTTAATGATTTTACTTGGCTTGCTGCTGTAATTTTATTTATGAAGTTATACTTATTTTAGATATGTATAGCTTGCCTTTTTTATTAATATTTCTTTAATGCTCTTTGTATGTATGGCTGTTGGGTATTGAACAATACTCTATCACCCACCTCGTTGAGAAGACATTACTGAGAAGAAGTTTAATTATATCTTACTTAGGCTGCTATCTGTTGTTGCTTTTTGCCTATTAAGTAACGTCCAAATACAGCAGCGATCAGCAGGGCGATCATCCCTTCAGCGAACATCGTAACAGGTGCACTGATCCTTTGCGATACAGCACCTGCCAGCAAGCTGCCGATCGGTATCATTCCAAAATAAGCCATCGCTACATAACTCATGATCCTGCCACGCATATGGGCTTCCGAATTTACTTGAATGATGGTCATGCTGTTGGTCACCAATGTCATGGAACCAAAACCAATAAGTACTGCAAATACACATGCTAAGGCCAGTGAATGGGTAAATGAAAAACAGATAAGCCCGATGCCCAGGAGTAGTACACCTCCGAGTAATATCTTATTGCGGTTGGCTTGCTTTTGTAAGGAGGCTAAAGAGATTGCAGCTGCAAATGAACCCATGCCAATGCAACTGTTCAGGTAGCCGAAAGTAGCCGCATTGCCGGAAAAGATCACTTTACTGAAAACAGGGATAAGCGTTTGATAGCACAAAACAAAAAGACTGGCACACCCCAGCATAAGTATGATACGGTACAAAGAAGGAGTTTTTTTAAGGTAAGTAAAACCTTCCGATAAATGTGATTGTTCCTGCTTTTGTTGTACCGCAAAAACACCCGGTGAAAATTCCATCAGCAGCAGGCATACGATGATGGCGATAAAACTGATCGTATTGATAAGAAAGCAGGTGCCTGCTCCAAGATGTTGTAATAAGATACCTGAAATAGCAGGGCCTATCAACCAGGCTAATGTAGTGAGTGATGAATTAAGGGCAACAGCATTGGCAAGATGGGTTTCATCATTTACCAGAAGATGAATCATCGATTGCCGGGCAGGTACTTCGAAGGCGTTTACAATGCCCAGCAATACACTCAGCGCAAGGATAGCCCATACTGCATTGTGGTGTGAAAATAATAAAGCAGCGAGTAAAGCGGCCTGTATCATTGCTATCACTTGGGCTACCAGTAATATGGTAAAGCGGTTGTATTTATCTGCCACAATACCACCCCATAACGAAAATAGGAAAGAGGGGGAACTGTTCTGCAAAAGCTGTAACCCCTATCATAAAAGTAGAATGGGTTAAGGTATATACAACCCATATCACTGCGGTACGTTGTACCCATAAACCAATACGGGAGATAAATTGTCCAATAAAGAACAAACTAAAGTTGCG
Organism: Bacteroidota bacterium; assembly: GCA_028875875.1. Taxonomy (GTDB): domain Bacteria; phylum Bacteroidota; class Bacteroidia; order Chitinophagales; family Chitinophagaceae; genus JAGWUV01. The sequence goes on along the minus strand of JAGWUV010000015.1, from coordinate 75,799 downwards.
GCTTTTGAAAGCCGTAAATGTGTGTTGCAATTGTATCATTACCGCGCTGCCTTTCTTATTTACCCTGCTTGAAGCGGCACAAAGCTACTGATGCAGGGTGGCAAAACAGGTTTAAAAAAGATTAATGGTCTGTTTAAAAGCAAGCAATGTATAAGAAGCATACCGTTGCTTTTGTTCGGTTTGTACTGGTGTTTATTTAAAGGAAGTTTTGATGCCTCATGAATATTCTGTTTTCAGCAGTATTGTCTTAACGCTTTGTGAATAAGGCTATCGTGAAGTGAAAACATACATAATAAAGCAACGTGCCCAGCGTACACGTTGCTTTGAAGAAATATAGTATGATTGATTTCTGAAGTAATAATTTTTACAAGCTGTTATACCATCCATTCTTTTTTCATGGCTCTGTGTAAGAGCTGATTGGCTTGATCATCTCCTTCAAATTTTTCTTTCTGTGGATTCCATTGCAGGCTGCGTTGCAACTGATAAGCAATATTGCCGATGTTACAAACTGTAGCCGTTCTGTGGCCTGTTTCAACATCACAAATGGGTCTGCATCTTTTCCTAATGGCTTCAATAAAATCTTTATAATGGTTATCGCTGTAATACACTCTTTTATCTGTGCCGGTGATCAGTTTCGATTTCAATGTTTCATCCGGCAAAGTTTTTAATACACCCCTGGCAACATATACCTGCCCCTTTGTTCCAATGAATGTGCAAGACTGTCTTTCCGGTACTGTTTGGTGCGTCATTTTAATTCCATTGGCATATTCAAATACCAGTCCGTCCCTGGCATTGGTAATACCTGTTGGATAAGTGAGTTTAACAGGGCCGCTATGATCCATATCTAAACCCCACTGTGCAATATCGAACATGTGAGCACCCCAATCGGTCATACCGCCGCCGCCAAAATCTTTATAGTCTCTCCATTTGGGCCAAATTTTTGGTTCGTATTCAATAGTAGGTGCTAAATCCTTGTTATAAGGCCTATCCACAACATTAGGGCCTAACCACGATTGCCAATCCATTCCATCAGGAATAGGTTCGCCTGTTAAATCAAAATCTTTCGGCGGACCACCCACATTGATTTTCACTTCTGTGATATCGCCTATATATCCGTTACGCACCAATTCAACTGCCTGTCTGAATTCATTCCAGGAACGTTGCATACTGCCCGTTTGAAATACACGATCATATTTTCTTGCCGCATTTACCATGGCTCTTCCTTCAGCAACGGTTAAGGATAAGGGCTTTTCGCAGTACACATCTTTACCCGCAGCACAGGCTCTAACAGCAGCGGCTGCATGCCAATGGTCAGGCAAAGCAATAATAACAGCATCAATATCTTTTCGCTGCAATAGCTGCCTGAAATCGGAATATACACTTACAGTGTTTCTGTTTGTATTGTTTTGTGTTTGATAAAACTTCTTTATACTATTGATAAAGCGTTCTGTTTTTTGTTGAAATACATCTGATGCTGCAACAAACTCTACCTGGTTGGTTTTTAAAAAACTGTTTAATAAAAAATTACTTTGTTTGCCACAACCGATGAAGCCGAAATTTAGTCTGTCGCTTGGTGCTAAAAAACCTCTGCCCAATACATGCCTGGGTACAATAAAAAAAGCAGAGGCGAGAGAACTTGTTTTTAAAAAATCTCTTCGACTGATGTTTCGTTTCATACGGCTTTGTTTGAAGGATGATTATTTAGCTGATAAGATACTTCAGTTTTCCTGTATTCTAAAACATTAAATTTAAATCAACCTTCCTGTTGATCTGTCTGGTTGATAATGGAATTTTTATTGGATAGAGCACTGGAGATAAAGCCTCTCCATATTTATTTTATCATGGTTAATCCCTTACAGGGATGGTAGTGATAGGAGAGCTGTAATCATTATATTTTATCAAGCTTCTCCCGGGTTCGTTCATTTGTTATATTGCCCGTATTTAAGGTTGTTGCAGGTTCAAAAAGCATCACCGACACCTCTTCCTCTGCAACAGGCCTGTGTTCTACGCCACGGGGAACAATAATGAATTCATTTTCATGAATTGTTTCTGTTCTGTCGCGAAATTCCATTTGTAAACTTCCTTTCAGTACCAAAAATAATTCATCTTCATCATCATGTTTGTGCCATATAAATTCCCCTTTCAGCTTGGCTAGTTTTACTTGTTGACCGTTCAGCTCTCCCACAATTTTGGGCGACCAATACTCACTAAATAAGGCTAGTTTTTCTGCTATGTTTACTTTATTCATATGGCTGTATTTGAGAACTATTGAATGCAAGTTATCAGTGATGTTTTTTCTACTTTAAATTTCCTGTTGATAAGTAATGAGAGAAGAAATGAATGCCATTAATGTTAGCAGTTCGCTATGTGCTACTGCTCATTTCTTTGGATCAGTAGTTTGTCAATTCTTCTTCCATCCATATCCACCACTTCAATTTCCAAATTCCGCCAGGTGAATTTTTCACCGGCAGTAGGGATGTGCTCCAGGTTATGCAGTACAAAACCTGCCAAGGTATTAAAGCCTTTTAAGTCGCTATCCTCTTCAGTAATATTGAAGTATTCGAGAAATAAAAAGAAAGGGATCTTTGCATCGGCAAGCCAGGAGTGTTCATTCCGCTCCACAATTTTATATTCTTCCTGGTTGTATTCCGACATTTCGCCCAATAAGGCATCCATCAGGTCATCCATGGAAATAATGCCCTGGAGTACACCAAATTCATCAACCACAATACCATAATGAAATTTCTCCTGCCTGAAACTTTCCAGCACTTTATAGGCAGGTGTGTTTTCTATCAGTACCAAAGGCTTTTGCACATAATCTTTTAGCTGAAATGTTTCATTGGAAAGTTCGAGAGGGAACAGTTCCCTGATAGAAAGAATACCTGTAAGATTATCAATCGTGCCATCGCAAACAGGGTATACGGAATGTACTTCTTGTTTTACTTTCTGTTTGATGGTTTTTAAGTCGTCGTGCAGGTCCAGCCAAATAAGATCGGTTCGGTGTGTCATTAATTCACTCACTTTCCTGTCGCCCAAAACAAATACACGTTCTACAATATCCTGTTCAATCTCTTGTATGTTACCGCTTTCGGCACTTTCCTGTATAATAACTTTTAATTCTTCTTCCGTATGCGTTTCGGTGTTGTGTACCGGACTAATACCAATAAGGCGTAAGAACAGGTTTGCAAAACCGTTGAGTAGCCAAATAAAGGGCCGGAAGATGAAATAGAAAATTTGCAAGGGCAAAGCAACGGTGAAAGTTATTTTGGAAGGATAACGGATGGCGATGGATTTAGGGGCCAGTTCTCCAAAAACAATATGCATAACGGTGATGAAGATAAAAGCAACGGGCAAGGCAATATCATGCGCCGTGGTTACTGCAATGTTCAGGTGAAGGCCATTGAAGAGGCGAAGCATAATGGATGAGACAACGGTTTCGCCTATCCAGCCCAATCCCAGGCTGGCAAGGGTGATGCCTAATTGAGTGGCGGCGAGATAGGCATCCAGGTGAGCCACGATCTTTTTGGCTGCTCCTGAGATCTTGCCGCTCTGGTGGCCCAACGTTTCAATTTGAGAGGAGCGGACTTTTACAATCGCAAATTCGGCGGCCACGAAAAAGCCGTTCAGGAGAATCAAAAAGAAGGTGAGTAAAATATCTGAAAGCATTGCATCAGTTTGGTAAAAGAATAAGCAAAGGTAAGAAGTGACGGTGGTGGCGTTGCGAAGGAAATGAAGAAGATCAGGTTGACTGCAATGTTGCCACCAAAAGGGAGGCTTTATTAATAGATTTTACTCAACGTCTTTGGTGGCGAGCTGAAGAATAGAGAAGCTATTTGGAATGAAAGAAATACCCCCAAGAATCTACTACATCATTGTAAAGAGCTGCTTTGGCGGAAATACTAAAATCCAAAGACCAATAACCCAAAAACTTATAACCTTTCTTCGATATTTCTTCGACCTTTCTTCGGGTCGTGTTCGGATCGATCCAAAGCCGATCCGAACGATGTTCGGATCAGTATCGAACAAAAATGCCGAAAGTCAATCCAGGAAAGCCTTTCAAAATCACGATCCGAACAACGTAGCTGAATTACGATAGCCATTCCTGGAAGAATTGGATAGGGTATTGTAAAAAAATCCAGTAGCGTTTATTTATAAAAACCTTCGGGTATTCCTGTTGGTAATAAAAAAAGTGCCTCAAAAGAGAGGCACTTTTATCTGCAAAAAATATTCTGCTAATAGTTGATCACCTGTTCCTGAATAGTAGCAGGTATTTCTCTCCACTCGTATTGCTGGTTGCGTAACTGGGGCTCAAAACCAGCTTCGCGGATAGCATCCTGTATACTCTTGTAGGTAAAGCGATGCGGGGCACCGGCAGCACTTACCACATTTTCTTCGATCATAATACTGCCGAAGTCGTTGGCACCGGCATGTAAACATAACTGTGCTGTTTTCTTACCCACGGTGAGCCAGCTGGCCTGTATATTTTTAACATTAGGCAGCATGATACGGCCAATAGCTACCATACGGATATATTCTTCGGCTGTTACCAGGTTATGAACACCACGGATACGGGCCAGTAAAGTATCTACATCCTGGAAGGTCCATGAAATAAAGGCAAGGAAACCTTTGGCATGTTCGGGTTTCATGGCCTGCACCTCACGTATCCTAGTTAAGTGGATAAAACGTTCTTCCAGCGTTTCTACGTGGCCGAACATCATGGTTGCACTGGTAGTGATATCCAGTTTATGGGCTTCATGCATAATGGCCAGCCATTCATCGGCACCACATTTGCCTTTAGAGATCAGCCTTCTTACACGGTCTACCAATATCTCCGCACCGGCGCCGGGTAAAGAATCCAGTCCGGCTTCTTTTAATGCGGTTAGTACTTCTTTATGGGTAGATTTTTCCAGTTTGGTGATATGTGCAATTTCCGGGGGGCCTAAAGCATGCAGTTTGATGGTAGGAAATTCCTGCTTGATCTGCCGGAAGGTGTTGGCATAAAAATCAAGCCCCAGTTCAGGGTGATGGCCTCCCTGCAGCAGCAGCTGGTCGCCACCGTATTTGATCGTTTCACTGATCTTTTTACGGTACGTATCCATATCTGTGATATAAGCTTCGGAATGGCCGGGTATGCGGTAAAAATTGCAAAACTTACAATTGGCAATACATACATTGGTAGTGTTCACATTACGGTCTATCTGCCAGGTTACTTTCCCGTGCGGTACCTGCTTTTTACGTAGCTCATCGGCTACATACATCAGTTCGGTAAGGGGGGCATGTTCAAACAGGAACATACCTTCTTCAATGCTCAAAAACTCAAAATTCAGCGCTTTCTGGTACAGGTCGTTCAGCTGCATAGCTATCCTTTTAATTAGTTACGCAAAGGTAGGGGGAGAGCTACATTTACGAATTTACTAATTGCGGATTTTGCTGGCGGCTGCCCGATGGAAGGTGATGAATGATGAAAGAAAGGGCATGTAGGAAGTTATGAGTGATGATAGATGCGTTTTAAGTTCATTTATCATTCAACGTTTATCATTTCTAAACCTGCCTTGGTTTTTAGCCTTCCATCCCCTGCATTGCTCTTGCCATTCATCCTAAACCTTCTTTATTCCATGCTCAAATTGAAGTAACTTAAATGTCTATAACCTTTATGCATAAACGATTGCTGTTACATATCCTTTGTTGGTTGCTTACCTGCTCTTTTGTGCAGGCACAGGAAGAGTTTATTACCCCGCAGGCAAAACCCCTCACCCGTTTCCCCTTTACCATGTTAAGTGGCGGCATTGTGATTGTTAGGGGAAGATTGGATAACATTGTGGATACCCTCAATTTTATTTTAGATACCGGAAGTGGCGGTATTTCCCTCGATTCTGCAACTGTGGATGAATTTAAAATGGCAAGGATAAAATCGGAAAAAACCATCCGGGGTATCGCAGGCATGAAAGTGGTGGATTTTACTAACAACCATACCCTGCATTTGCCGGGGCTTTCCGTAGATAGCATGGATTTTCATATCAATGATTATGGCCTCTTATCCAGTGTTTATGGCGTGAAGATTGATGGTATCATTGGGTTTAGTTTGCTACGGAAGTTTATTGTGAAAGTAAATTATGATAGCTTCTACATTGAAATGCTGAAACCCGGTGGTATCAGGTATCCCAAAGGAGGGCATTTGCTTCGGCCTATGTTTACCACTCTTGCTTATCAAAATGCTACCATCGCTGATGAAAGGGCCGTGCATTCTAAATTCATCTTTGATACAGGGGCGGGGTTGTGTTTTTTACTATCACAGGATTTTGTAGACGACAGCAGTTTTTTAAAAAAGAAAAGAAAATTTTTTGCTACCCAAACGGAGGGGCTCGGCGGAAAAAAGCAAATGAATATAACGGTGACCAAAGAAGTGGTGATCGGGCCGTATCATTTCAAGAAAGTACCGGTTTATGTTTTTGACGATGATTATAATGTTACTTCCTATCCTTTACTGGGCGGCATAATAGGTAACGATCTGTTAAGGCGTTTTAATCTTATTCTCAATTATCCTGAACAAAGGATATATATTCATCCTAACAAACATTTCACCGATCCTTTCGATTATTCTTATACAGGGCTGGGTTTTTATGTGGTAGACGGTAATGTTACAGTGGTAGATGTGATGCATGGCTCTCCTGCTGAAAAAGCAGGCTTTAAAGAAGATGATGTGATCGTTGCGATTGATAATACTTTTACCAACAATATACAATTACTCAAAAACCTGCTGCAGAATGCAGGGGCCAAGGTAAAGGTGCTGGTACTGCGGGAAGGAAAACCTGTGGTAATAAACCTGGCAATTCAAAATATCCTGAGAAAGTAAGTCGCGTATTTCGAGTGAGGGAAAATGACTGTTAAAGCTGCGTATTTCTTCTGTGGCTTTGGTTGAATTGTTGCTATTTTGCAGATTCTTTTAATTGAAAGTATGATAGAATATAATCGTTTTGTATTGGATAACGGGTTGCGTGTGCTGGTGCATGAGGATCATTCCACGCCTATGGCTGTGGTAAATGTGATGTATGATGTAGGAGCGAGGGATGAAGATCCTGCTAAAACGGGCTTTGCCCATTTGTTCGAGCACCTTATGTTCGGGGGCAGTATACATATTCCTGATTATGATGAGCCTTTGCAAAAAGCAGGTGGAGAGAACAATGCCTACACTACCAATGATCTTACCAACTATTACTGCCAGTTACCGGCTGAAAATATTGAAACTGCTTTCTGGCTGGAGAGCGATCGTATGTTAAGTCTTGCTTTCAGCGAAAAAAGCCTGGAGGTACAACGCAAAGTAGTGTGTGAAGAGTTTAAAGAACATTATATCAATAAACCTTATGGTGATGTATGGCATAAGATGCGGGAGTTGGCATACCAGCAACATCCCTACCGTTGGATGACGATAGGAAAAGAACTGAGCCATGTAGAGAATGCCACCATGGATGATGTAAAGCAGTTCTTCTTTAAACATTACCGCCCCGTGAATGCCATCCTGGTTGTAGCGGGTAAAGTGAAAACAGAGCAAGTGAAGCAACTGGCAGAGAAATGGTTTGGCGGTATTCCTTCGGGAGATAAATATGTGCGTTCACTTCCTCTGGAAACTGCACAAACAGCAGCCCGTAAGCTGGAAGTAGAAGCCAATGTGCCATTGGATGCTTTTGTGAAAACATGGCATATGGATGGAAGATTGCACAATGGTTATTATGTGGCCGACCTTATTACCGAAGTATTGGGTGGTGGCGGTTCTTCCCGCCTGTTCCAGTCGGTAGTAAAGGAAAAGAAACTGTTCTCCAATTTAGACTGCTATCATTTTGGAACGGTAGAACCAGGGTTGTTAACAATAGAAGGGAAGCTGGTAAAAGGCGTAAAGATGGAAGATGCAGAGAAAGCAGTGAATGAAGAAATTGAAAAGATCACTTCGGAACTGATCTCAGAAACAGAACTCATAAAAATTAAGAACAAAACAGAGAGTGTTATTGCCTTTGAAGATATGAGCGTGATGAACCGTGCCAATAGTCTTGCTTTTTACGAACTGTTAGGCGATGCTTCACTGATGAACAGTGAGCTGGAAAAATATCATAACGTTACTGCAGAAGATATTTTGCAGTACAGCAGGCAGATCTTCAATAACAATAATTCCAACACATTGTACTATTTCGCAAAACAGTAATCATGTTGAACAGAAAGATAGAACCCAACATTATAGATGCAGTAGATTTTAACCTTGAATTGAAACCTTGCAACCGCTTTACACTGGACAACGGAGTGCCCGTTTATGCCATAGATGCAGGTGCACAGGATGTGGTGATGGTAGAGTTTGTTTTTTATGCAGGTAATTGGTACGAGGATAAGAATATTGTAGCAGCCACTACCAACTTTCTCCTTAAGAATGGTACAAAAAATAAAACAGCATTTGCTATCAACGAACATTTTGAGTTGTACGGTGCATATCTCAACAGGAGCTGTTACAATGAAACGGCCACACTTACTTTGCATACACTCGCCAAGCACCTGCCTAAGTTATTACCTGTACTGGCAGAGATCATTTCGGAGAGCGTATTCCCTGAAGAAGAATTGGCTATTTATAAGCAGAACCAGAAGCAACGCCTGGAAGTAAACCTGAAGAAATGTGATTTTGTAGCCAACCGTTTGATCGATGAATATTTATTCGGCTTTCATCATCCTTATGGCAAATACACTTCTACCGTAGATTACGACCAGTTGAACAGGGAAGAAGTGGCAAAGTTCTATGAGCAGTTTTATGCAAACGGAAAATGTATGTTGTTTGTTGCAGGCAAACTGCCGGCGGATATTCAGGAGCAACTGAACCATGTGTTTGGAAACCTTCCGCTGAACAAACAAACTTTGCCTGAAAAATCATACACGCTGCAACCTGCTATTGAAAAGAAATACAATATTCTTAATGATAAAGAAGGGGTGCAGGGTGCTATCAGGATTGCGAGGCCTTTCCCCAACAGGCAAGATCCCGATTTTGTGAAGGCTCAGGTGTTGAACAATATCTTTGGTGGTTTTTTTGGTTCACGATTGATGAGTAATATTCGTGAGGATAAGGGGTACACCTATGGTATTCATTCCTACATTCAAAACCATATTCACGATTGTGCATGGATGATCAGTACAGAAGCAGGAAGAGATGTATGTGCTGCCACCATTGAAGAAACCTACAAAGAAATGGCCATTCTACGTGATGAGTTAATAGAAGAAGATGAATTAGACCTGGTGAAGAATTATATGATTGGTTCTATTCTCGGTGATCTCGACGGGCCTTTTCAAATCATTGCCCGTTGGAAGAGTTATGTACTGAATGGACTGGATGAAAGCTATTTTTATAAAAGCGTGGATACGATCAAATCTATCACTGCAGATGAGTTACAGGTACTGGCAAAAAAATATTTAAACCCCGAAGAGTTTTACGAACTTGTGGTAGTTTAATTATTCGCTATGGCTAAGTTTCTTTCCAAAACACTTATCAGCTCTGTGGCTGTGTTGATAGCAGCTTTTGTGATCAGGGGCGTTAGTGTAGACAGTACCCTAACTGCCGTTATTGTGGCGGTGGTACTGGGTTTGCTCAACAGTTTTGTAAAGCCGATTTTGGTCATTCTTACCATTCCCTTCACCGTATTTACACTGGGGCTTTTTTTGCTGGTGATCAATATCATCATTGTAAAGCTGGCCTCCGAAATAGTACATGGCTTCAGGGTAGATGGCTGGTTCCCGGCACTGCTCTTTAGTTTAGTGGTTTCACTGGTTACTTCTTTCATAGAAGGGTTAATCAAAAGCCAGGAATAATTTGATGCTTTATTAGCATATCATTTATCATCAACGCATCCTTTTTTACTTAGGTTTGCGACTTAAAATTTTTGTTTATGGCGCTTAGTGCAGATATTAAAAAACTGGGAAGACATTTCCTGCCTGCTGAATTTACCGTTACTACCTGGCAGGCCTTAGAACCTTATTTTAAAAACTTACTGGATAGAAATATTAACAGTGTGAACGACCTGCAGCAATGGCTGAAAGACATGAGTGAACTGGAAGCCGTTGTAAGTGAAGATGCCTGCTGGCGACAGATAAAAATGACTTGCGATACAACGGACAAAAGCCTGGAAGAAGCCTTCACGTATTTCTGCATGGAAATACAGCCGAATATTCAGCCTTATGCCGATGCACTGAATAAAAAACTGATCGCTTCCCCTTTTACCAAGGAACTCGATCAGCAAAAATTCTTTACCTACCTGCGTAATGTGAAGAAAAGTATCGATCTGTTCAGAGAAGAAAATATTCCCTTGCAGGCTGAGCTAAGCGTAATGCAGCAACAGTATGGTGTTATTGCCGGTAAGATGACCATCGAGGTGAACGGTAAGGAGTATACCTTGCAGCAGGCCGGTAAGTTTTTAGAGAGCCACGATAGGAAACTGCGTGAAGAAGTGTACCGTAAAATACAGGAAAGAAGGTTACAGGATCAGCAAGCGTTACATGATCTGTACACACAATTGGTGCAGAAGAGAGACCAGGTGGCTAAGAACGCTGGCTTTGCCAATTACCGTGATTATAAGTTTGTGGAATTGGGAAGGTTCGATTATACCAAAGAAGATTGTTTCCAGTTTCATGAAGCGGTGAAATTGCATGTGTTGCCCATCATCAATAAGATCTATCAAAACAAGAAAAAGAAATTAGGGTTAGATGTATTGAGACCATGGGATACCGAAGCAGAACCCGAAGGTGTACAACCGCTGAAACCATTTACCGATGGTAAAGACCTGTATGAAAAATCTGTTCGTTGCTTTGAACAATTGAATCCATTCTTTGCCAGCTGTTTACGCAAAATGAATGAGATGAAGCATTTTGATCTGGAAAGTAGGAAGGGAAAAGCTCCCGGTGGTTATAACTGCCCGCTGGCAGAAAGTGGTGCGCCTTTCATCTTTATGAACGCGGCAGGCCAAATGAGTGATGTTACCACGATGGTACATGAAGGTGGCCACGCTATTCATTCTTTCCTGGCACATGAACTGGAACTGAGTGCGTTTAAAGAATACCCGATGGAAGTAGCAGAAGTAGCAAGCATGAGCATGGAGTTATTCACCATGGATCACTGGGATAGTTTCTTCGATAGCCAAGCAGATTTAAAACGTGCCAAAGAACACCAGTTAGAAAGAACCATTACCATCTTCCCCTGGATCGCCATCATTGATAAATACCAGCACTGGGTGTACGAACATCCGCAGCATAGCATTGAAGAGAGAACAGCAAAGTGGATGGAGATACTGAGTGAATTTTCTACCGATGCCATTGATTATTCAGGACTGGAAGAATACAGGAAGATCGGCTGGCAGCGCCAATTGCATTTATTTGAAGTGCCCTTCTATTATATCGAATATGGCATAGCGCAGTTAGGAGCTATCGGTTTATGGATGCAGTATAAGAACAACCCGCAGCAGGCATTACAGAATTATATGAGTGCATTGAGTTTAGGCGGAACAAAAACATTACCTGAATTATATAAAGCCGCAGGATTACAATTCAATTTATCTCCTGCACACATCAAAACATTGATGGAATTTGTAGATAAAGAAATGGAGAACTTGTAGGTAAAAGAATCCAATAGAAGAAGCCGATGCTAAATACAGCATTGGCTTCTTTGTGTATAATCATTTTCAGCTCATAACTGTTACTTCATTAATCGTGCGCTGCTTTTGGTTTCAACCTGATATTCTTTACTGATTCTTTCCGCATCAGGTGCATGGGAACGGCCACGCCTACAGCCAGCGACATGATGATGAATAATGTTTTTACGCCATTGTTTACTGTATCGGCTATTACTTGTGAATAGTCAGGACCAATGCTGCCTGTTAGTTTGATTAATCCAAGCATGGTACGGTAAGCGAATACACCCGGTATTAAAGGAATAACAGAGGGAATAGAAAAAATCATGGGTGGTACATGTCTGAAATGAGCGATAGGAATACTTAGTATGCCGATAAAAGAAGCGCCTACGAAAGAAGCAAACACTACACCGGCAGATAATTGCAGTAAACTGAATTTTAAAAATCCGCCGATAGCACCACCTACCCATAAGGCAAATAGCGTACGTGGCGGTACGTTGAATAAGATGCCGAACCCAACAGCACCGAATCCGCACCAAAAAGCCTTACCTAATATTAGTATCCATTCCATAAATAAATTATTGCAACTGGTAAATAAGCATTGCAGTTAATAAGCCTAATGCAATAGCCAATGAAATAATAATAGCATTCATTCCTCTCACCAAACCATTTAACGTGTTTCCATCGATCAAGTCTGTAAAACAGTTGATCAGCGGAACGCCGGGAATAAGAAATAGTACAGAAGTTGCAAATGCATGTTCCAGGTTTATGTTAACTCCTGCTTTGATAAAAGCGCCTGCAAATAAAGCGGCAGCTAACGATCCGGCATATACGCAGATATTGGAATTGAATTTTTTCTTCAATGCCTCCTGCCTGATGAACAGGCCGAAAAAAGTAGCTCCGAATGTGATCATCATTTCAATGGCCTTGCCTCCAAACGAAAAGCAAAAAGCAGAACCGGCGAGGCTAACAAAGAATAAAATCACCCATCTTGGATAATGAGGTAAACTCAGTAGGCGGTTAAGTTCGTTCCGTACTTGCTGAAGAGATAATTTATGTTCAACGGTATCCCAGCTTAACCGGCTGATGCCGGAAATGATCTTGAAATTAACGCCTTGTGCCGGTGTGCTGTGTACACCTGTGAATACAGGCTGTTCCTGTTCATCATTCAGGGTAAGTGAGATAGATTTGGGTCCTATGGAAATATGTGCATCATAATGATAAGCTGTTGCAAAACGCCTCATTGTTATCCTTATCCTGCTGCAACTGGCACCCGACTGTAACAATGAAACACCTACATCCAGTAACAAAGAACCTAACTCCGTTGCTTCCTCCATAGTTAAGTTGATTCAGTAATGGTGAATTGAAAATAGTTCACAACAACGTAAAGGTAGTCTTAATTAACGGCTTCATACATGATAAAATTCATGATACTGTTTGTGTGTAAACATCGATTACATAACAGTAAACCAACAACCATATTCATATACTGTTTCCACATATCGTTCTGGTGATTTGATGAGGCGGTAAATAAAAAAGTCTCACACCCATCAAAGAGGATTTAGCGAAAGAACAATAGTATTGATCCGTTCTATTGTTATTGGCCTGCTACCTTCTTGTACCGATGTGAAACTTTTATGTATTATAACAGTTCCTTAATCTGTCTGGTCTTTCTTCTTTTCCTGTTGGGGCCTTTGCTGTGGCGGCCTGTTCGGCTGCCTTTGTTGCTGTTGTTGACGTTGCTGCTGTGGCCTCGGCGTATTTCTATCCCTTTCCTGCTGTGGGCGTTGCTGGTTGGGGTTTCTTGGCTCGTTACCCCTGTTCCTCGGTTCCTGTTCTCTACCCCTTTGCTGCTCCTGCCTTCTTTCCTGTTGCCTGTTTTCTCTTTGTTGTTCTTTTCTCCTGCGATCATTCTTTTCAAGGCTCCGCAAGCTAATTTGTCCTACTACATCAACAAATTGTGGTTCCACTTCTTTCGGTTTGCCGCTGATAACTTCCACCGCTTCCAGTTCTTCCGGCTTAATGCCCTGCATATTCAATCTCTTGATCTCTTTTACACGCTGAATGGTAACAGGGTAGTGTTTACTGCCACCTTGTATCATATACCACATCAGGTTTTTGAAGATATCTTTTTTAATAAGTATGGCAGTGCCTTTGGCTATTTCCAATATATCGGCATTATCCGGGAAATGCTGTAAAGCATCTAAATATGTATCCAGTTCATAGTTGAGGCAACATTTTAAACGTCCGCACTGGCCGCTTAGCTTGGTTTGATTGATGGACAGGTTTTGATAACGTGCCGCTGTGGTGTTCACGCTCTTAAAATCATTCAGCCATGTGCTGCAGCATAATTCGCGGCCACAACTTCCAATGCCGCCCACTTTAGCGGCTTCCTGCCTGATACCAATCTGCCTCATCTCTACTTTTAGCTTGAACTCGCCGGCATAAAATTTGATCAGTTCGCGGAAATCAACACGATCTTCTGCCGTATAAAAGAAAGTAGCTTTTTTGCCATCGGCCTGGATTTCTACTTCACTCAGTTTCATTTTCAGGTTCAGTTGCAATGCTAGTTCCCTGCTTCGGGCCTGTACAGAAGGTTCCCTGTCTTTACTGATGCGGTAGCTTTCAATATCCCTGTCTGTGCTTTTGCGCAACACTTTTTTCATTTCGGGGTTAAACTCATCTACCCCTTTTTTCTTCATTTGTAAACGTACCAGCTCACCGGTAAGCAATACTTCACCTACATCAAAACCGCCCACGCCTTCTACGGTAACGTAATCACCTTTTTCAAAATATTGTAAGGTGGTATTGCGATAAAATTCTTTTCTGCTTCCCTGTTTAAAGCTTACCTCAATTACTTTACAACTGCTTTCCGCATCGCCGATGGGTAAGTTCTGTAACCAGTCGTGTACGTTCAGGCGGTTACAACCGCCTGTGCTGCAGCCGCCATTGCTTTTACATCCGTTCGGTTTTCCCGTTCCACAAGATCCGCAACCCATTCTATTGTTGGTTTAGTGTTCTTTAAAATTAAAATAGAGAAGTTATGAGGATTGAACGAGCATTGGAGTCATTACTGAACACCTGTTGTGTCACTCACTTCAGCATTTTGTAATGCTGTTCAGCTTTTATGATCTGCAGCCATCCGGGTTGGCTTTATATAATAAAATAGGCTGATGAATGATAGATAGTACAAGTGTGCGACGCAACAAAAGTTGCTATTTGCACAATAGCCCGTTACCACATAATCTTTCCCTAACGGTCAAAAATAAGGAAATTATTGCCAAACGGGTATCAGGCGCTTACGATAGTTTTGTTTTGGATAATGTGAAACAGCTTGATGGTAAGTGCCTGGAAGAGCATTTTGCTGTTGGCATTACGTTCGATATAGTACGAAGCTTTATCAAGTTCATCAATAATGGCCTGTTGCTGGCTTACCGATGCGATCTTATTTAATCGCTGGGCAAAATCTCTTTCATTATCGGCTACTGTAATATTTTCTGCACCCATTACTTTTATGCGGATACTCTGCTCGAGCAGATGATTAAAGTAACGCAGGAATTGTTTTTGTTTTTCACGGCCCAGTTTGCTGGCTTCTTCGGTGAATTTGATCTGTGCCACAGGCCCCCCTTTCAGGGTGGCATTGAGCCATTCGCGTAACAGGCTTTGCCAGTCTTCTTCAGAGTGTTGCAATAATTGTAAAGCCTCCCGGTAATTGCCTTCGCAGATGGCGGCAATTTGCCTCGCTGTTTCGGGTGAAGCATTGGAACGAGTAATCAGTGCGGCCTCAATGTCTGTTGCCTCGGGCATGGGAATTTTTACAAGCTGGCAGCGACTGAGGATAGTGGGTAATATTTGTTCGTCATTTTCAGCAACCAAGATGAATAGCGTATTGGCAGGTGGTTCTTCAATCAGCTTTAATAGTTTGTTGCCTTCCTTACCTAAATATTCAGGCATCCAAAGCATTAAAACCTTGTATTCACTTTCGAAACTTTTTAAATTGAGCTTACGAATAATATCGTTGCATTCATCTGCCGTAATGTTTCCCTGTTTGTTTTCTGCTCCAATAAATTGCAGCCAGTCGTACACATTACCATAAGGATAAAGTTTAATGAACTCCCGCCATTCATTGATATAATCGGCACTAACGGGTTTGTCGCCACTTTTTTTAGGAATAACGGGATACGAAAAATGGAGATCGGGATGGATTAATTGCTCGGCACGCTGGAATGCCGGTTGTGATTGTATCTCATCAGGCGAGATAAAGGAAGGCGTTACTTCCAATGCGGTAAAGCCACCAAATAGGTCCTCTACTACAGGTGCCGCCTGCGGCTGGCTCACCACGTATTGGGCAAAAGCCAGTGCCAAAGGAAGTGCGCCACTGCCTTCTTTACCCAAAAAAAGCAGTGCATGGCTCAAACGGTTTTGTTGTACCATTTCAACCAGGTGTTGTTTTACTTCCTGTTGTCCTATAACATCTTTTAACAGCATGGGCAACGAAGATAAACGGAATGATGATAACTAACGAATGAAGAAAAAAGATGATTGAAGTGATTAAAAATTTATAGCCAATAATGATTTTGTGAAACTTCTGTAGTTGTTGTTACTACTTTTAGTGATAACTGTAAAAAAAGTGTCAATTTGAGTTTTTTTTAATTATGATTAACTGAATAAAACTTAGTTTCGCATTCTTTAAATTTTGAATGAATGAGGAAATCTGGTTTGTTAATTACGTTATTTTTTTTAGCAATAGGTGTCTCAGCTCAAACAAAGACTGGTATAATTAAAGGAAGATTGGTATACACATCATGCGCCAGTGTGGTAGTAGAGATTTTAAGCGATGAATATTATTATCTTGGGCAGGAGGAATGGGAGGCTCCCAATGATCATTCAGAAACGTATCAGCATGTTTTTTTGGTAAAGAACAGATGTGATTTTTTAAGAAAGAGTATTGGCTTGGGGGAAGAATTTGAATTTGTTGTTGAAGGAGATAACGGGAAAAATACGGGGTGTGTGCAATGCTTAATGTATGATAGTCCGCCTCATACCAGATTGACCATTGATGTGGTGAAAAGAAAAAATAATGGACAATAAAAATAAAAAGCCTCCTTTCGGAGGCTTTTTATTTTGGTTATTTCAGATACTTAATAATCTCCTGACTATCCGGTGTAACCTGGCTTGGGAAATAGGCTAAGAGCTTCCCATTCTCATCAAGTAAAAATTTATTAAAATTCCATGTGATGGTAGCATCCAGCACACCATTTTCCGCTTTTGAAGTGAGCCACTTATAAATAGGTGCTATGTTATCCCCTTTGACATCTATTTTCTCGGCCATAGGAAATGTTACGCCATAATTTTTTTTGCAAAAGCTTTGAATTTCTTGGCTGCTACCCGGTTCTTGTCCGCCAAACTGGTTGCAGGGGAACCCCACGATCACCAGCTTATCTTTATATTGTTCGTATACTTTCTCCAATGCCTCATATTGCGGGGTGAATCCGCATTTGGAAGCTGTATTCACAACCAATATTTTCTTGCCTTTGAATTTAGAAAAATCGATGGAGTTACCATCCAGCGCTTTTACTTTAAAACTGTGTATGCTGTAATTTTTTACAGGAGAAAAAATACTGGCAACTGAAAGGCCTAGTATAGTGAGTAAAATTTTCATAAAACAAATTTTTTGGATTATAACAATGAAGTATAAAAAAGGTTGGTAAAGTTAGGTAAAGTATGTTTGTTAAATAGTATAGGCTACTGTAGCAATGCTGATAGTTGTACCGGAGTCTTTTTGCATTGCAGCAGCGCATGCTTCCAGTGTAGCGCCTGTAGTAACCACATCATCTACCAGTAATATATGTTTGCCTGTTATTTGCTGCCTGTTTGTAACGGCAAAAACATCTTTCATATTTTGCCAGCGATGCACCCTGTCTTGTTTGGTTTGTGTTTCTGTAAACTGAACTCTTGTTACCACGTTGGTAAGAATGGGCTTGTTCCATACCTCATGAATACCTTTACAAATAATTTCAGCCTGGTTATATCCTCTCTTTTGTTCTTTTTTAGGATTCAGGGGAAGAGGGACTAAAGCATCAATATCACTGAACCTATCGGATTGTTGTAGCTGGTGGCCAAGGAGTTTGCCTAAATAAATGCCCGCTTCTTTATGATTACGGTATTTTAATTCAATTAATAGTTGTTGTAATAATGAATCTTTTGTAAAGTAAAAAGCTGCGGTTGCTTTTTCAATGTGTACGCGGCCGAAGAAAGTTTTTTCAACAGGGTTATCTGCTGTTTGCGTAAAGTTGGTGACCGGTAATTGAAAGGAACATTGGGCACATAAAATTGAAGAGGAACTAAGCGTATCTGTTCCACATCCTTCACAGTAATGAGGAAATAAAAGATGACTAAAGTCTTTGAGATAGGTTTGCAACCGGCTAATCATGATTGAAAAATAAAAATAATATTTCAATCATGCAAGTATCTTTAAAATAAGTATTGATACACTTCATGCACCTGGCTTAAAGCAATCACTTCAATTTTAGGTTTATGTGCTTCTATATTTTTTTTGTTGTATTTGGAAACGATAATTTTTTCAAACCCAAGTTTTTCTGCTTCGGCAATACGCTGTTCAATCCTGTTCACGGCACGTATTTCGCCATTCAATCCAACTTCTCCAGCAAAACAAATATGTTTCGGTAACGGAATATCTTCGTAAGAAGAGAGTAATGCGCAGATAACGGAAAGATCAATAGAAGGATCCTCAACTTTTAATCCACCTGCAATATTTACAAACACATCTTTTACACCAAAATGAAATCCACCTCTTTTTTCCAAAACAGCCAGTAAGAGTTGCAGCCTTCTTAAATCAAAACCACTCACTGTTCTTTGGGGAGTTCCGTATACACTTTGTGTAACCAGGGCCTGAACTTCTATAAGTAAGGGTCGCATACCTTCTAAGGTAGCAGCAATGGCGCTGCCGCTTAGCTGGTCTTCTCTTTGTGCGATTAAAATTTCCGAGGGGTTTGCTACGGTTCTCATGCCATCACCTGCCATTTCGTAAATGCCCAGTTCCGATGTGCTTCCAAAACGGTTTTTAAGCGTACGCAGAATGCGGTATGCGTAGTGCCTGTCGCCTTCAAACTGCAAAACCGTATCCACCATGTGTTCTAAAATTTTCGGGCCTGCAATGCTTCCTTCTTTGGTAATGTGGCCTATTAAAAAAACAGGTGTATTTGTTTCTTTGGCAAACCTTTGAAATTCGGCAGTACATTCTCTTATCTGTGAAATACTTCCTGCAGACGAATCTATAAAGTTGGATTGTAGCGTTTGTATAGAATCGATGATAACAAGCTGGGGTTTTAATTTTTTTATTTCCTGGAAAATGCTTTGTGTTGATGTTTCAGTGAGTAAGTAAAAATTATCATTGTTGATGGCTAACCTGTTAGCCCGCATTTTAATTTGCTGCTCGCTTTCTTCCCCGCTGATATATAATACCAGCAGGTTTTTCATTTGCAAGCCCAGCTGTAAAAACAAAGTACTTTTCCCGATACCAGGCTCGCCTGCAACCAGAACAATACTGCCCGGAACAATTCCTCCGCCAGTTACACGGTTCAACTCAGCATCGGGAGTAACAATTCTTTTTTCTTCAGTAAAAGAAACATCCTGAATTGCTATCGCTTTTGCTTTCTTCTTATCATCAGTATATCCTTTCCAACTTTCTTCTTTATTGTTTTTATCAAGTATTTCTTCAATGAATGTATTCCATTGTGCACAGGATGGACACTTACCCAACCACTTAGTACTCTCATAACCACAGTTACTACAAAAAAAAGCAGTTTTGATTTTACTCATCGATTAAAGATAGATTGAATGTTTTTTGAATGAAGTATATTAAACGGGCGGGTTCAATAATGTGAATATGGGTGTATCCATTGCACTGGCAGTATACGCAAAAGGGCCAACATTGCTGTCAGCCCTCTTACTTACTAACCCATTAAATTCTGATACTAAATTACAATAATAGGGCACATGGCAAAATAAATTTTGGGTGATTGTGCATAAAAAAAAGAGGATAAAATACCTGTTTTGAACCGCTAAAACTTCATTTTTTTATCTTAAAAAGCTGATTTTCTGTAGTTTATACAAGTAACCATTTTAAAATGATTTTTTTGAAAACAAGGAGAATCCTTTTGCAGGGCAGGATGAAATTCTCCCGGCTTATTCTTTTTCAGGAAGGCTATCCGGAGGGGGAAGATTTTAAATTTTGCTTAAATAATGTTTAACAAAAGTTTGGCAATTAGAGAAAGTTGTATTTTAATCGAATAAAGCACAAACGGTACTTAAACTAAACTAACGCACATGAGAAAAAAACTGCTACTGGTTTTTTGCGCCATCCTGTTTGCTATTACGAGCAACTTTGCGCAAGTTTCTACAGTAACCGGTAAGGTTACCGACGAGAAAGGAAAGCCGATAGAAGGCGCTTCCGTTGTAGAAAAAAAATCCCAAAAAGGAACTGTAACAGACCAAAACGGTCTCTTTAAAGTCAATGTAAAAGAAGGGGCAACGCTGGTGATTTCTGCCGTAGGATACGGCAAACAGGAAGTCACAGCAAGAAATGGCCTCGAGGTAAATGCTTCTCTCAAAACCCAGGAAGCAGATCTAAGTGAGGTGGTAGTAACGGCCCTGGGTATTAAAAGGGAGAAAAAAGCTTTAGGTTACGGCGTATCCACAGTTGACAAAAAAGATCTTGAACAAAGGCCTGAAGGTGATATTGCCCGTGTTTTAAACGGTAAGGCCCCGGGTGTTAGCATTGTAAGCACCAGTGGTTTAAGTGGTAGCGGAACTAACATTAACATTAGGGGTATCAGCACCATAACAGGTAACTCGCAACCGTTGTGGATTGTGGATGGAGTTCCTTTTGATGGTGGTACCAATAACTCTTCTACAGATTTTACTTATGGTACGCAAACTTCCAGCCGTTTTTTAGATTTAGATCCCAACAACATCGAAAGTATCAACATCCTGAAAGGATTAAGTGCTACCACCATGTACGGATCTGCTGGTAGAAACGGTGTTATTCTTGTTACTACTAAAAACGGATCTGCCGGTACGACCCGCAAAAAATCGGAGGTTACCGTTTCCCAATCTTATTTCATGACGCAGGCTATCCTTCCGGAATACAACAGGAGTTATGGCGGTGGTTTTGATTTGAGTTTGGGTATTGCGTTTTTCAGTAACTGGGGTGCTAAGTTTACTGATCCCCCGGCAGTAGTAAAACATCCTTATGATAGGGCCGCATTGGCCAATGTATTTCCCCAGTTTGCAGGGGCACCTTATTATTACAAGTTTTATAACAGTGTTCATGATTTCTTCAGAACAGGCAATAGTGCCAACACTTCTATTAATGTGAACGGATCATCCGGTAAGTTGAACTACAATATGAACTACAGTTATACCGGTGATAACGGATATATCCCCATGAACTCCATGTATAAAAACACTTTTGGAGTTGGTGGTTCTGCAAAGCTTACTAATAACTTAACGGTAAGCGGAACTGTTAACTATGTATTGGATAATGTAAGTTCTCCCCCAACAAGTAACAGTTATGGTAATAACCCTTCCAATACTTCGGTTTTTGGTAACGTAATGTACACACCTACCGCGGTGGACCTGATGGGATTACCTTGGGAAAACCCTTATGACCACTCTTCTGTTTACTATCGGGGTGGTAATGATATCCAGAATCCTCGGTGGACACTCTACAATGCTTTTACCCAGGATAAAGTAGCCCGTATTTATGGCCAGATGAAAATAGCGTATGATTTGATGAAAGGACTGAATTTATCGTATCATGTCGGTTTCGATAATTACACAGAATCTCAGACATATGCTCAAAACAAAGGCGGTGTGTTTACGCCAACAGGTATTTTACGTACCTCAACAGGTATCAACACAATCATGGATCATACCTTGTTGCTGAACTTTAACAGGAACCTTAATTCAAATTTCACGTTGAATGTGGATGGAGGTTTCAATGCCCGTAAATATTCGTACGAGCAAACAGGTATGACAAGTACCCAGCAACTTGTTTACGGGTTAATGAATCACGGTAATTTTATTACCCATGATGTGAAGAGTGAAAATGGTAGCCCACTGAACTACACGCAGGAAAAATTATTATTAGGAGCTTTTGCGCAGGGCCAGTTGGGATATAAAGATTATGCTTACCTGAACTTCGGGGGCCGTAACGACTGGGCTTCTACCGTTGAGCAATCCAACAGAAGTCTTTTCTATCCTAATGTAGGCGTATCCTTCATTCCAACAAGTGTTATCTCATGGTTGGAAGGAAAGAAAAATGTGAATTACCTCAAACTAAGGTTAGGTTATTCAACCAGCGCCAACTTCCCCGACCCTTACAGCACAAGGCCATCGCTGAATATTGGTACACGCCAGTTTCTTACTTCCGGAGGAACGGCTATCAATACCAATGCACTTCAAAGCCAGTTGCCTAATCCTGATCTTAAGCCCGAATTGCTGAAAGAATTAGAAGCAGGTATCGAAGGAAGGTTCTTTAGTAACAGAATGACGGTAGACCTCTCCTTGTATAACAGGGTTGCTGATAACCAGATATTAAACAGGTTTCTGGATCCTTCTACCGGTTACACTTTCCAGCAGATCAATGCCGGAAAAGTTACCAATAAGGGTATTGAATTATCTGTAGGTTATGATGTAATTAAGAACAAGAACTGGAGATGGCATGTGGATGGATTATATACACTTAACAAGAGTGAAGTATCAGATCTTCCCAGCTATTTAACGCGGATAAATACTTCCGGCTATTCGAACCAGGGCACATTTGCAATGAATGGCGAGCCTTTAGGTGTGATCATGGGAACATATATTCAGAGAGATCCTAAAACTGGTCAGAGAATGGTAGGTGTTGATGGAAACTATATCACAGCCAACGATATCGGCATCATCGGTGATCCTAACGCATTATATAAACTTACAGGTATCAGTACTTTAAGTTATAAGGCTTTCTCTTTCAGAATGCAGTGGGATTATACCTGCGGTGGCGATATGTACTCTGGTACTGTAGGTGCTTTATTAGGCCGTGGTGTTACGAAAGATACGGAGTTTGACAGGGCGGCTCCTTACATTCTGCCTGGTGTTTTAGCGGGCGGTGTTCCAAATAATATTCAGATATCTGCAACACAGGCTTATTATGGAAACAGCATCACCAACGGTGCTGCGGATGAAACAGCTATTTATGATGCTACCTGCATCAGGTTAAGGGAGGCTTCTTTAGCGTATTCATTGCCAACAAAAATGTTATCTAAGCTGCCTTTTGGTTCAGTTTCTATCAGCATTTCAGGAAGCAACCTTTGGTATTTCGCTCCTAACTTCCCCAAATACATGCACTTCGATCCTGAATCAAATGGTTTGGGTGTAGGTAATGGTAGAGGTATGGAGTTCTTATCTGGTCCTTCTGCTCGCAGGTACGGTGCCAGTGTTAGGGTAACTTTCTAAATTCCATTTGAAGTCACTAAAAACTAAAAAGATTATGAATTATAAAAGAATATTACTTGGATTACTGCTCATCGTAAGCATATCCTCGTGTACAAAGCAGCTGGATACCATGTTGAATAATCCAAACTATCCAGGCCTGTCCAATGCAGATGCAGATTTATACCTGAACCAGGTTCAGTTAAGTTTTAATAATTTCTGGACAACAGCTTCAGATTACGGCGCCCAGTTAAGTCGCCAGCAATATTGGGGTGGCCCGTTGTACAGGAATGCCTATCAGCCCGCCAGTTTTGATGGTATGTGGACGAATGCTTACTCAAACATGCTGGTGAATGCTTCGCAGTTAATTACGTTGGCTCAGCAGCAAAAGAAATATGTGCATTCTGGTATTGCCAGAACACTTGAAGCGTTTACCCTGGCCACTTTGGTAGATGATTTTGGTGATGTTCCTTTTTCCCAGGCTGTGTTGGGTGCTGCCAATACAAATCCTAAAGTAGATGGTGGTGCAAGTGTTTATGCAGCTGCACAGAGTTTGTTAGACAGCGCCATTATAGATTTTGGTAAAACAGCCTCAGCTTCTCCTACCAATGATCTGTTCTATGGGGGTAAAAAAAGCAACTGGATAGCATTAGCTAAAACACTGAAATTAAAATTATACATGCAGGTGCGTTTGGTTGATCCTTCCGTAAATGCTAAGATCCAGGCTTTGTTAACAGAAAATAACCTGATCAACAGTCCTTCCCAGGATTTCGTTTTCAAATACGGAACCAACTTAAGTGCGCCGGATAGCAGGCATGAACATTATGGGATAGATTATGTGCAAACAGGTGGAGTGGGTGAGTATTTGGGTAACTACTTTTTGTGGGCAGTGATGGCTCAGAAATATGGCGGAAGTGTAAAGATCACCAACTCCTCAACAAGTAATGCAGACCCAAGGGCTCGTTACTATTTTTACAGGCAAGTATTGGATTATAGCTGGGCTAACCAGCAAACTTGTCCATGTTACGGTAATTCATTATATGGTTCTTCCAACTTCCCGGCCTGGTATCCAAGTGTTCCGGATCAAACACCCTTCTGTGTTGTTGGTAAGGGATATTTAGGAAGAGATCACGGCGATAACAGTGGTGCGCCACCGGATGGTAACTATAGAACAGCCTGGGGTATTTATCCTGCGGGCGGACAGTTTGATGCAGACCAGGGGGCGGCCGTTACCTTAACCATGGGCGGACAAGGAGCAGGTATTAACCCAATATGGTTATCTTCTTTCACTTCATTCCTTGAGGCTGAAGCCGCCCTAGCACTGGGCATTACAACACAGGGAACTGCCAGAACTTTATTACAGAACGGCGTAACTGCTTCTATTAACAAGGTGATTAATTTCCCTGCATCAATAGGGTATAATAGTATTCCTTCATCTTATGTACCAACTGCTTCTCAGATATCGAACTACATGAATCTTGTATTAAGTAATTATGATGCAGCAACAACAGATAATGACCGCCTGAATGTTATTATGACAGAGTATTATATCGCTCTTTGGGGGAATGGTGTTGAAGCGTATAATAACCTCAGAAGAACGGGTAAACCTGCAAATCTCCAGTTGGCAGTTACTACTCCTAGCCCTGGTTTATTTATGCGTTCATTCTTTTACCCATCCGTTTTTGTAAACAGGAATTCAAATGCTCCTGCTCAGAAAACGCCGGGAGATGCAGCTAACAAAGTATTCTGGGATAACAATCCTGATAACTTTATTAAATAATTTTTAAAAATATTAATATGAGGAAGTCATTTTTTGTTTTTTTAACCAGCCTGTTATGCTTGCTTCTGGCGTTTAACTCCTGTAAGAAAACAGGGGCTAACATTAACCCGTTAAGCAGCGTATCCAACCTGGGTATTGGTTCCTATCTTACTTTGGATAGTACATTAAACCAAAACCTTAACTATGCTTCTTTGAGTACATCTACAGTAGGTATCATGGCTACGCAGTATCCTAATGGCGAAGCTATTTCTAGTGTTATAGTATATGCCGTTCAGGGTACCTCTTACGATACTACAAAATGGAAAAAGGTAAAAACTATTAATTACACAGGACCTAAAACTGCTATTACGGTTTCAGGCTCAGAACTGGCTACTGCATTAGGTGGGGCTGGAGCTATTTCGCCAGGTTCGAATTACACTTTTTACAACAGGATCGTAACCAAATCCGGTAAAACTTATGATGTTAATAATACCGGTAATAACAGTGGAAGCGGCTTGGTAACAGGTGCTTATTATCATAGCGCATTCTCCTTTTCAGCTTATGTGGTTTGTCCATTTGTTGGTCCGGTTGCCGGAACCTATAAAGTGTTAAGAGATGATTGGGCAGACTGGAACCCCGGCGACCTTGTACAGGTTACAGATGGCCCCGGACCTAATGAAGTGAACCTGAGCCAGGTTTGGCCTAATCCTGCCTATGGTACGATGGTAAATCCTTTGGTGGTTGATGTAGATCCTGCATCTGGTACTGCTACCGTTAAGAAAGTGAATTTTGGTAACTATGGTGGCGGTTATAATATGACCGCAGTTGGAACAGGTGCCAATGGATTGGCAGGCTATGTATTCTCTTGTACGGGTTATATTACCTTAACCATGAGTGTAGTGGCAAATGCTACCGGTGGTAATGGGTACAATAATGGCCCTACAAAACTCATTTTGCAGAAGCAATAATCAATAAATGTGTGTAAAATGAAGAATCGGCCTGTTCTCAGGCCGATTCCGTTTTTTAGTGCTGTTTAGAATTTTATTTCTTCATCATGCTCATCAAAGAAATGAAATTCAATAAGGTGATAGCTGGTGTTAGCTTCTACTTTCAGATCAATCTTATACTTACGTTTCCATTTTTTATAGATGGAAGAAAACCAACCTTTGGTTAGATGTGAGTGCACAATAGGATGTACCATCAATAAAAGGTTCCTGTGTGAATGGGTAGTTAAATAATGCAGGCGTTTTTCTATTTCATCTTCCAGTAATAGGGTAGAAGTTACTTTGCCAGTTCCTCCGCAGGAAGGGCATGTTTCGGATGTATTAATGTTCACCTCCGGACGCATACGCTGGCGGGTGATCTGCATTAATCCAAATTTGGATATGGGAAGAACTGCATGCTTTGCTCTATCCGGCTTCATAAATTCTTCCATAGCTTCCTGCAACTTCTTCTTGTTATCGGGTAGTTTCATATCGATGAAGTCGATAACAATAATACCTCCAATATCGCGTAAGCGTAATTGTCTTGCAATTTCTTCAGCCGCTTCCAGGTTGGTTTCCAGGGCATTTTCTTCCTGGTTATTACTAACGCTTTTGTAGCCACTGTTCACATCAATCACATGCAACGCTTCGGTGTGTTCAATAATGAGGTAAGCCCCGCTTGGAAGGTTAACGGTTTTACCGAATGAACTTTTCACCTGCTTGGTAATACCAAACTGATCGAAAACGGCTGTGCCGCTGTTATAGAAAGTGATGATCTCTGCTTTATCAGGCGCAATACGCTGGATATAACTCTTAGTATCATTATAAATGTTCTTATCATTTACAACAATGCGGTTAAAATCTTCATTCAAAAGATCTCTGAGGATACTTGTTGTTTTATCCTGCTCACTCATGATTTTTGAAGGAGCTTCAGCACCCCGAAGATTCTGTTGGATTTTGGCCCATGTTTGCGTCAAGTCTAACAGGTCCTGGTGTAATTCCGAAGTACTTTTGCCTTCGGCTGCTGTTCTTACAATTACCCCAAAGTTTTTCGGCCTGATGGCTTCCACGATCTTATGCAGTCTTTTTCTTTCTTCGGCGGAATGAATTTTTTTAGAAACGGCTACTATTTCGTTGAAGGGCGTTAAAACCACAAATCTACCGGGCAGGCTCAATTCGCAACTGAGGCGCGGGCCCTTGGCAGCAATAGGTTCTTTTAAAATTTGAACCAGTACATGAGGCTTACCGTTCAATACTTCGTTGATCTTTCCTGTTTTAATGATCTCAGGCTCTATCTGGAATTTAGCGAAATCAAAACTATGGCCATCTTTATCATTCATCGCCATTTGCGTGAATTTAAGGATGGAGCGGGCATAAGGTGAAAGATCAGTGTAGTGCAGGAATGCATCTTTTTCAAATCCTACATCTACAAATGCTGCATTCAGTCCTGGAATTAGTTTCTTAACTTTTCCAAGATAAAGATCGCCAACGGCAAAGCTGGCATCTGCTTTTTCATTGTGCAGCTCAACAAGTTTCTTGTCTTCCAGCAAAGCAATTTCAACGCCGGAAGGGGCTGCATTTATTATTAATTCTTTGTTCACAAAATTTGCAACTTTTAAATACGAAATCACTATCCGCTTATAGCAGACATACCTAATACATCACACCACGTATTTGCCAGGGAAGGAAAGGTAAAGTTGCTGCGTAGAAGGAGAGATGTGGCAAACACCGTAAAGTGTGCCCCGCATTAATGCGGGGCAATAATCATGTTAAAGAACTATTTGTTCTTCTTCTTATGACGATTTTTTCTTAAACGTTTTTTGCGTTTGTGAGTAGCAATTTTATGACGTTTTCTTTTCTTACCACAAGGCATAACTCGGTCAATTTTTAATTAGTTAATAATTTATTTCAGTTCGTTAATACGCTTTTCTAAATCTTTTTTGATCTGCTCATTATCAATCATTCCTTTGGCCATTTCATACCATTTAACTGCATCAGCTTTATCACCTTTCAGGTCGTAACATTCTGCCAGCTGAAAAATAGCTTCAAGGTTATGTGGTTGTTTCTGAAGGATAACTTTAAAATGTTCTATCGCTTTATCAAACTGGCCACTTTTCTTTCCCCCTAATCCCAAAATCAACTGCCCATAAAGGTTATCCGGATTTTTTTGAACCACTTCCCTCACCTGCAAAATGCCTTGCATCGGATTATCCGAAATGTTGCCAAGCATGTAACAGGCTCCGATACCTATTTTAGTAGAATCGTTGTTGGGATTGATTTTTAAAGCCCTGTCTAAAAGATCTTTTGCATTTGTTGCCAACCAGTTTTGCATGGCAGGCTCACCTTCTGAAAGTAGGTTATCTACAAACAATTGGGCAGCAAATGTGAGGCTTTTTTCTGAATTTTCCAACTTGGCGGCTTCTGCAGTATAATAAGCGTAAGGTTCAAATATATGGGCAGAGTCTTTCCAGAACCTGGCGAGCTGATGATATACGTGCAATTGCTGGTCTTTCACATCGCCACGGGTTACTGCGTTCTCCAACCCGGTAAGGCGTTGGTTCTGATCTGAACTCAGCTTTTGTTTAGCTTTGGAAAGAATATCTGAAAATTGTATGGTTGATGGTCTTTCCTGAGCCTGGGCAGCAGGCATGTTGTTGCCAGACTGATTTTTGGGAGGGGTGGTTTTTCCGAAAACAAAAAGAAGGATTACTGCTGCAATGCCACTGCTAATCAGGAAAATTTGCTGACGTTTCACTATATTAATTTTCAGCAAAGTTATTCAGGCTTTCGCTTGGTTTTGATTTCCTGCACAAATTCTTTTGCAGGCTTAAATGCCGGAATATGATGTTCCGGAATTTCAACCGCTGTGTTTTTCTTAATATTCCTTCCAATCTTGGCGGCTCTTTTTTTAGTTATAAAGCTGCCAAACCCCCTGATATAAATGTTATTGCCCTTGGCTAGGCTGTCTTTCACTTCTTTAAACATCGTTTCAAGAACAACCAAAACATCTACTTTAGGAATGCCTGTTTTTTCAGAAATGTTTGTAATGAGATCGGACTTTCTCATGGCCTTTGTTTACTGATTTTAAATAGAATATAAATTAAAATAAAACAAATAATCTGATATCTGCAAGCAGATAAATAAATTTTTTCAGATGTTAACACTTGATTTTTAAAACTTTTTGAAAATGAATGAGTTCTGTAAACAAAATTTTCTATTGATAGTTCTTGTTTTATTGAATATTTGCTACGTATGCATACATCCGATTTTACTTCTTTGCTGATGCGCTGGAATGAGCTTGCAAACAAAAGAGCCATGCCCTGGAAGGGGGAAAAAGATCCCTACAGGATTTGGTTAAGCGAAGTGATCTTGCAGCAAACCAGGGTTGAACAGGGATGGAAATACTATGAGGCATTTGTTGAAAAATACCCCTCTATCCAGCATTTGGCCAAAGCTAAAGATGAAGAGGTATTTAAGTTGTGGGAAGGATTGGGCTATTATAACAGGTGCAAGAATTTGTTATTCACAGCGAGGTTTGTTGCAGAAAAAAGAAAGGGACAATTTCCAGATACCTATGAAGAAATAGCATCTTTAAAAGGAGTAGGGCCGTACACTGCGGCGGCCATCGCATCTTTTGCCTTTGATCTTCCTTATGCTGTAGTTGATGGAAATGTTTTCAGGGTGTTATCCAGGGTATTCGGCATAAGCACCGCTATTGATTCAACCGAAGGGAAAAATACTTTTACAGAACTTGCCCAGCAGGTATTGGATAAAGATAAACCGGGCCTTTATAACCAGGCCATTATGGACTTCGGTGCTACGGTCTGCAAGCCGGTATCTCCTTTATGCAGCCATTGTTCCCTTCAGCCGGTCTGCACTGCTTTTTCGGAAGGAAGAGTGAATGCTTTACCCGTAAAAGAAAAGGTGTTACAGAAAAAGCATAGATGGTTCTATTATTTTCAGTTTGAACACAAGGGTACAATATTGGTGCACAAAAGAACCGCCAAGGATATTTGGGAAAACCTTTTTGAGTTTTATTTGGTAGAAGGAACTGAGCAAATACGCTGGAATGAAGAACAGGTACATGTTTGGCTGGAAGAACAATTTGGTATTAAAAAAGCCGAGGTGAGTTATATTTCTCCGGTAAGTAGCCAGCAGTTAACGCATCAACAGATTAAAGGCCAGTTTATAAAAGTGCGGCTTAATACAATACCATCACCTTTACGGCATTATGAATGGATTACAATAAATGAATTGAAACAACTTGCTTTCCCTAAGTTTATTAACCAGTTTTTGCAACAACCAACATTGCAACAGGATTTATTCTAAAAAAGAAGGCCGGAGTAAAAACCCTGGCCCTTTGAGCAAGCAACCGAATAAGGAGTTAAAACTAAAAGTTAAATACAATTTCAGCAAAAAATATTCTTGTATGCTAAAGATGATTTTGACTCGAATAGCACTACATTAAGTTAGCAAATTTTCACCGGCCTAAGAGCAGGCATTCGATTAAAATTCACTGAATTAAATCATATCCGCTATTTTTATCGCTCAAGTATAAAATCGATGGAGCCTTTTGTTAATCATGTTGCCGACCTGTTTTTGAGTTGCAAAGGAGTGGTAGCAGACAGGATAGAAAAATTACCTCAAAGTGGAAGCGACCGTGTTTATTTCAGGGTATATAGTGCTTCTAAAACGTATATAGCTACCTGGAACCTGAATGTAAAGGAGAACAGAACCTTTATACATTTCAGCAGGCATTTTAAGAATAAAGGATTACCCGTTCCGGAGATACTATGTATCAATGATGAAGAAATTATTTATTTACAGGAAGATCTTGGTACAGAAAGCTTATTGAATAAACTGGAGAGGCACGGGCATAATGAATATGTTTACGGCTTGTTCGAAAAAAGCCTGAAAGCACTGGCCCTGATACAGGTGGAAGGTGATAAAGGCATGGATTATAATTGGTGCCTCACTGCAAAGGAGTTTGGTAAACAAGCTATTTTGAGTGATCTGCTATACTTCAAATATTACTTTCTCGATACGCTTCGTTTGCCATACGATAAACAAGCCATGCTGGATGATTTTGATGCCTTGAGTACCTATCTTACTAAAACGGAGCACAAGCATTTTATGTTCCGCGATTTTCAGAGCAGGAATATTATTGTGAATAACGAGCAGGTGTATTTTATAGATTACCAGGGTGGAATGAAAGGTGCGTTGCAATACGATGTGGCTAGTTTATTATGGCAGGCAAAGGCTGAGCTGAGTGAAGAATGGAAGAACAACCTGCTGAAGTTTTATATGGACCAGGTTGATCTACTGCTTCCTTCACCCATTGATAGGATGACTTTTGAAAGTCAGTATAATGGGTATGTGCTGATTCGATTATTGCAAGTGTTAGGAGCCTATGGATTTAGAGGATTGTTTGAGCGAAAGGCTCATTTTCTTTCCAGTATACCGCTAGCGCTACGCAATCTTAAATTTTTCATTGAAAACAAGCGGATAGGTATTGTAACGCCTGAATTTGATAAGGTTTTGAGGATCATTGTAAATGATGAGGTGATAGAACGTTTTACACCTCCACAGGCAACAGAAGAAACTCCTTTGCGAATAGAGATCAACAGCTTTAGTTATCGAAATGGTATTCCTCCGGACACTACACCTAACGGAGGGGGATTTGTGTTTGATATGAGGGGTATTTTGAATCCCGGTAGGTTTGATGAGTACAAAACATTAACGGGTAAGGAAAAGCCTGTTCAGGACTTTTTAGAACAACGAACACATATGAACCAATTCCTCAACAGTGTTTGGGACCTGGTAGATATTACAGTGGAGGAATATTTAAGAAGAGGGTTTGATCATTTGATGATCAATTTTGGCTGTACCGGCGGGCAACACAGAAGCGTGTACGCAGCAGAACAAACCGCAAGGCATCTTCGAAATAAATATAAGCTGAAAGTGCAGTTGACCCATACCAATGAAAATAACTGGGTAAGAAGTTTATAATAACTCGTCATTAACTGAAAGTATATGAAGGGAATGATTTTAGCTGCAGGTCTCGGAACAAGGTTAAAGCCATGGACCGATCATCATCCAAAGGCCTTAGCTGTTGTAAATGGTAAAACTTTATTACAGCGGAATATAGAATATTTACAGCGTGCCGGTATTTATGAAGTACTGGTGAATGTACATCATTTTGCAGACCAGATAATAAAAGAAGTTCAAATAAATAAAGGTTGGGGAAGTGTTGTAAGCATTAGTGATGAGACTAGTGAGGTGTTGGAAACAGGCGGGGGGCTGAAAAAAGCTGCCTGGTACTTTAAAGAGGAAGAAGATTTTGTTGTTATGAATGCTGATATTTTAACTGATCTTTCTTTGCAGCAAATGATAGTGGAGCACCGGCAGCAAAAACCCTTGGCTACATTAGCTGTGAGTCATCGTAATTCATCTCGTTATTTTTTGTTTGATGCAAACATGAAGTTGTGCGGATGGAAGAATGTAAATACCGGTCAGGAAAGAATTGTAAGAAGCAATGCATTACTTACACCTTTTGCTTTTAGCGGAATTCATGTGATCAGTTCTTCTATATTTCAGCTTATGTGGCAGGAAGGTAAGTTTTCAATGATAGATGTTTACCTATCTCTTGCCGAAAAGCACAACATTAAAGGATATGATCACACCGGTTCAGCCTTGATTGATGTAGGTAAGCCTGAAAATATTACAAAAGCAGAGGCTTTGTTTATATAGTTATACTTTGATGTAAATTTTCTTTTTATCCATCATGTAAACGATCGACCAGTAGAACGCGATCATTATCAAGGCATACACCAGTGAACCCACTCTAAGATCGCTACTGATATTTTTACATATATGTTCATAGAACCAGCCAAAGGGAGATAAATACACGTTTTTACCTTCCTCATCTATATGGTCATATATGCGTACAAGACCAAGTACTCGTGGAAGAAAACCGCTTAATACAAAAATGAATAAAGGGTTCTTTCCAAAAACATCGAAGAAGTTGCTCCATTTTCCTTTGTATGATTTGAATTCAATAAGATAAATAAGTATTCCCAGAATAACCATCGCAAGTCCTGATGTATATAAAGCATAACTGCTTGTCCATATTTTTTTATTGATAGGGAATACCATATCCCAGCAATAACCTGCGAACATTAATATCAGCCCGGCAATAAGCAGGTTGCTTAGCATTTCGTAACTCTTACCCTTTTGCTGAATGTATTGGCCAGCAAGGAATCCCAGTATTACCTGTACAATAGCTGCAAAGGTGCTGGATAATCCTTCAGGATCAAAAGGAACCCCTTCACCCTTATACACATGCGATATGCCAAATAGGTTAATATCAAACTGAGTTCCCCAAAAACCTTGCAGGCTATAAGGATCGGAAGGGCTGCCAGCGAGCAGGCATAGCAGCCAATATCCTAGTAAAATAATTCCGCTGATTACATAAGCACCTTTTGTTTTGGCATAATACACAATGATAGATGCAAATCCATAGCAAAGCGCAATACGTTGCAGTACGCCCATAACTCTTACGCCATCCCAGGGTTTAAAATCGATGTGACCATCTGTCCATTTAATGAAAGGACTCCAGTTTAAGAAAAGGCCGATTAGGAATATAAGTAAGGTTCTTTTAATTACTTTTTTCCAGAAATATGCAGGTCCTTCTTTTTCAAATCTTGGCATTACAAAGGCCATCGCATTACCTACGGCAAATAGAAAGAATGGGAACACCAGGTCGGTAGGTGTACAACCATGCCAGGGTGCATGTTCCAGTGGAGTAAATATGTGCTCCCATGATCCGGGGTTGTTTACCATGATCATTAGTGCAACTGTAGCGCCACGAAAAACATCCAAAGAATAATAACGTTGGTTCATACGGCCTTTGTTTGAGGAAATGAAAGATACATGAAGTTGCTATAAACTTAAAATTGAGTACCATTTTTCTTAGTACATTTTAAATTGTTTTGAATGTATAACCACTACTAAAGGATGTGGCAATTCATCTATATCCTAAGTAAATAATGTCTGATGATGGTCAGATTTATTGGTCATGTAAGTGTCAATAAAAGGGCTTGGATAAATTTCTCTGTAATGCAACGCAGTAAATAATTTTACCTGTATTAAAATTTTTACTACTGATCACAATCAGTTCTGTCATTGATGCTGGTCAGAGATAAATTTATAGCATCGTAATAGCTTTACGATTGAAAAATATAAGCATCGAATATCGATGTAGATAAAGTGAAAGTTAACTCCTGCTTGTGTTTTTTAGTTTAAATGGTGTTTTGCCTCCCGGGAGATTTTTATTGTATACAAACCATCCTTCACGAGAACAGGGTTTTATAAATATTGGCAAAGCCTAGGAATAAGTGTTATGATTGGTTTGCACTGCCTGACATAGTTGAATGTTAGGAAATGCCGCCTCTATAAACTCCGCCTTTTTTATTCTGTTTATTAATTTTTTTCTGAGTGGCTACTCGGTAAATGGAATTGTATGCTGCGAATTTCAAACTGTAAAAAAATTACTTATGAAAAAGAATATGCTGCTTGCTTTAATTTTTTCATGGGGCTGTTTATTTCTCAGGTCACAAGATATAACAGTTGGAACGGGTATGGGTATTAGTGCTTATTATGGAGATCTTATGTTTAATGGAAGACCATTTAGCCAGGTATCACCTGCTTCAAATATGAGTGTGAGCTATTCTTTCCTGAAAAGATTTAGAGAACGATTTAATTTTTCTTACCTGAACGTGAGAGGGGATGATAAAAAATCTCCTGCCTTAAATTTTAGAGAAAGAAACCTCAACTTCACCAGTCACGTGTATGAGCTTAGTTTACTTACTGAATATGATCTTATTGATGGTCAAAAAAATGAAAACTGGATATACCTTTTTGCTGGTCCCGGTATTTTTTTCTACGATCCAATAACGATAGACAGGTACGGTAAAAAAGTGCATTTGCATGATTATGGAACGGAAGGCCAATCGGGAACAAAATATGAAACAGCACAGGCAAATATTCAATCAGAAAAATTTGAGGTGGCAAACAGTGGTAAGAAAATATATGGATTACAGGCTTTGAGTTTCACAGTTGGTTTAGGTGTTAGAAGAGATATAAATACCAAGGCAGGCATAGGGATAGAGTTTGCTTTCAGGTTTACAAATACAGATTATTTGGATGATGTAAGCGGTGCAAAATATCCGGATAGATCACAGGTTTCGCCTTATGTATACGAGCTTACTTATCGGGGGGATGAGGTAAATCCATTGCTCACCTCACCCGGTTGGCAGCCAAGGGGCAATCCTAATAACAAAGATGTTTTTTATTCTTTTCAGCTCTGTTACTACTATAAATTGGGAAAACAAAAAGTGTACGATAAATGGTATTTCAGATAACAGGGATCATTAACAAAACGGGTGTGGGTATTGTAAAAGCAGAGGCTTTCTTTTATGGAAGGCCTCTTTTTGTTATATCGTTTTCGTGGAAGTGTTTATAATGCCGTTATGGGGTTGCCGTATCAATATTTTCATGCTGTAATTTTTCATTTATGTAATAATCTCCGGGCAGGAGGTGCAACTCAAAATCAGGTATAAGTAAATGAGGTTAGTTTGGGTGCCATCTTAAAATAAAATTTTCACGCTTTGGATAATGAACCTTCTTCACTAATTACTTTTTCAGTACATTCAATTTTACACTGAGCCTATGGCATCATCACCAAAACTTAACTTATTCAGCTTTACAATGATCGTAGTAGGGCTGGTAATTGGAATGGGAATTTTCAGAACGGCAGCTACTTCGGCTAAAGATGCCATTGAGCCCTCCGTATATTTTACTGCATGGATATTGGGTGGTATCGTTGCTTTTTGCGGTGCATTAACGTATGCTGAAATAGGCAGCCGCTATCCTGTAACCGGTGGATATTACAAAGTGTTTTCCTACGCATATCATCCCAGCATAGCTTTCGCCATTAATTGTGTAATCCTGATCAGTAATGCTGCTTCTTTAAGTGGTGTAGCATTAATTGGAAGCGGGTATATTACTAAACTTTTTCCGCAATATCAGTGGACTGATATAGATAAAGCTCTTATTAGCTGTGCAGCAATTATTGTATTCTATGCTATTAACTTAATGGGGTTGAAAATGAGTTCAATGGCACAAAATATTTTGATGCTTATTAAAATAGGAATGATAATGGTTTTGATCGCTGCCCTTTTCTTTCCAAAGCATTCTGAAACAGCCGTTATAGCCACAGTTACAGGGCATCCCATGAGTTGGATTCAAAGCTTGGGTATAAGTCTTATTGCCGTTTCTTTTACTTATGGAGGCTACCAGCAAACTATTAATTTTGGAAATGAGGTAGCGCATCCCTCTAAGAATATTCCCCGTGGTATCTTTTGGGGCATTGCTATTATCATTAGCCTTTATCTTCTTGTCAATCTCAGCTACTATTCCATTATCGGCTTTCAGCAGATGAAAACAGAAAGAGAAATAGCTTATGTGGTGATGCATAAAGTATTTGGACAAACGGGAGCCGCTGTTTTTTCTTTCTTCCTGTTTTTTGGTGTGCTGGCTTATGTAAATGCTTTACTCATGAGTAACCCCCGTGTTATGTATGCGATGAGTGAGGAAGGAACGTTGCCTTCTTTGTTTTCAAAGCAAAGTAAAAAAAATGGTGTACTCACAATTTCTCTCACCATTTTTGCTGCTGTTTGTATCGTAATTCTTTTTTTCGCTCAAACCTTCGAAAAAATACTCAACTTTTCAATCTTTCTCGATTCGTTTGGTATGGTGGCAAGCAGCGCTACGATTTTCGTGTTACGCAAACGAACAAAAAACTTAGATGATACCGGAATTTATAAAATGAGGCTTTACCCGCTTATGCCATTGATCTTTATGGCAGCTTATATTTTTGTCTGCACAAGTATCATCATTCAAACACCACAAACAGCGCTGGTGGGTACAATAGTCTTAGGAGCTTTTGTTGCTATCTATTTTATGTCTGGGCAATTCAGAAAACATAAAAACTAAAAGTATGGATGTATCTTTTTTGCTAAACGAGTATGCCGAACACAGGGATGAATATTTCAGGGCGGTAGCACCACCCATCATTCAAACCTCCAATTTTGCGTTTAAGAAAGTAGATGACCTTCGAAAGAGTTTTGAAGATGAATATTCTACCTGGTTGTACAGCCGCGGACTGAATCCAACGGTAGAGATATTACGAAAGAAGCTAGCAGCACTCGATGAAGCGGAGGATTGTCTTGTATTTAACAGCGGTGCTGCTGCAATATTTGCTGCGGTGCTGGCGAATGTGAAGAGTGGCGATCATATTGTTAGTGTAACCGGTGTTTATACATGGGCCAGAAAAATGTTTGAAGAGATATTGCCCCGCTTTAATGTTACCCATACATACATTGATGGTACTAGTATAGAAAATTTTGAAAAAGCGATACAGCCGAATACCGTAATTGTCTATCTGGAAAGTCCTAATAGCTGGAACTATGCTCTGCAGGATCTTAAAGCTGTTGCTACACTTGCCCGCTCGAAAGGCATCATAACCATTTGCGATAACAGTTATTGTACTCCTATCTATCAAAAACCGGTAGCCTTAGGTATTGATCTTTCCCTGCAATCTGCAACAAAATATATTAGTGGCCATAGTGACACTGTTGCTGGTGTTTTAAGCGGAAGCAAAAAGATGATTGAGAAAATATTCAACAGCGAATACATGAATATCGGGTCTGGCATACAACCTTTCAATGCATGGCTGTTGATACGCGGGTTAAGAACTTTAACAGCAAGGCTTGAGAAGATAACCCGTACCACAAATGCTGTTATTGAGTTTTTAGAAAATCATCCAAGAGTAGAAGAAGTTATTTTCCCCTTACATCCTTCTTTCCCCCAATATTCTCTGGCCAAGCAACAGATGAATGGCGCTTGTGGCTTATTAACTTTTGTCATAAAATGCAATAATGTGGAAACGATAGAAACCTTTTGTGAATCATTACAACATATTTTGATGGCGGTAAGCTGGGGTGGTTATGAAAGCCTTGTGATACCACGTTGTGCAGGAATGAAAAGGGCCGAATTTAATGCTTCTGAAAAGGAACACAGGATGCTGAGGCTTTATGTTGGCCTGGAAGAAGCAGCCTATTTACAGGCTGATTTACATCAGGCATTTGAGAAAATAAACCACTTACCTTGAATGTAGACCATTTATCGAAAAAAATAATAGGACTGCCAGATTCTGTTAAATTTGTTTTATTATGAAAAAATTGTTTACACTGGTTTCTTTGGCTATTGTTTACCAGGGTTTGGCTCAAGCTCCTGCTGAGAAATGGGATTTGAGGAAGTGTATCGATTACGCAGTGAAGAATAACATTTCAGTAAAACAAGCCGATGTACAAGCTCGTACTGCAGCTTTGCAATTAAAGCAAGCAAAATTATATCAATACCCTACTGCCAGTTTTTCAACAGGGGTTGGTCCTCAGTTTGGTCGTTCTATTGACCCTACTACCAACCAGTTCACTACAACACAGTTACTTTATCAGAATTATAATTTGCAGGGGAATGCTCAATTGTATAATTGGGGAAGGTTAAAGAACAATGTTATATCAAACCGCTTTAGTGCCGAAGCTGCTTTGGTAGATATTGAAAAAGCGGCGAATGATGTATCTCTTAATGTTGCTACTTACTACTTGCAGGTACTGGCTGCTAAAGAACAAGTGCATATTAGTGAGGTACAGATTGCTCAAACACAGGCACAGTTAGACATTACAAAGAAACGGGTTGATGCCGGTGCATTACCCGAACTGAATCAGGTAGAACTGGAAGCACAACTATCAAGCGACAGCAGTAATTATTATAATAGCAAAACCATATTCGTTCAGAATGTTTTATCGCTTAAAGCATTGCTAAACCTTGATGCAGCAGCACTTTTTGAAGTAGAAACCCCTTCCGCAGATAAGATACCGCTGGAAAGCTTTGCCGATCTGGACCCTGAAGCTGTTTATAAACTGGCTTTAACTACACAACCACAACAGCGCTCTAATGATCTAAAAATAAAAGCGGCTGAAAAAAATGTTTTATCCAACAAGGGAGGTTTATTTCCCACCATTGGAGGCAGTTACTCACTGGCCAGCACCTTTAATGATAAAGCCACCACATTTACAGGGAATAAACTCCATTATTTCGACCAGCTGAACCAGAACTTCAGGCAGAGCTTGGGGTTGGGCTTATCAATTCCAATTTTCAATAACGGACAGAACAGGATAGCGTACGAGCAGTCCAAATTAAATCTTAAGAACACTTTATTGCAAAAAGAGCAGGCGGATGTAACGTTAAAAAACAATATCTATACAGCCTATTCAAATGCAGTCAATGCTTTTGAAAAATTTAATGCCGGGAAGAAAAGCGTGGAAAGCGCCCAAAAGGCTTATGATTTTGCAGTAAAGCGTTATGAAATTGGATTACTCAGTACGATAGATCTTATCACTAATCAAAACAATTTGCTGAAAGCTAAGCTGCAGCAGGTGGCCAACCAATACGATTATGTGTTTAAGATGAAGTTGCTGGAGTTTTATAAAGGACAGGGTTTAAAATTATAATACTGCTGTACATGCAGAACAGATAAACTAACAATTGAAATTCCTTTTTATGAATAAAACATTATTGTGGATCATTATTGGTGTGGTTGTGTTATTAGGAGGGTTATTCGGATTAAAAGCGGCGGGAATAATAGGTAAAGATGAGGGTGTTAAAGTATCAACCGAAAAGGCTGCCAAGCGTACCATTATTGAAACTGTGAATGCCAGTGGTAAAGTTTATCCGGAAGTAGAAGTTAAAGTAAGTCCTGATATAAGCGGGGAAATCGTAGCCCTGAATGTTGATGAAGGCGATACTGTAAAAAAAGGAGAAGTATTAGCAAAGATATATGCTGATATATATTTAACTCAACGCGACCAGGTAGCAGCTGCCGTGAACCAGGCCAGGGCCCAGGTTTCGAATAATGAAGCTTCACTAGCGGGCTTAAAAGCTACCTTAGATCAGGCATTGGCCAATTATAACCGCCAGAAAAAACTCTTGAGTGATAAAGTGATCAGTGCTTCGGAATTTGAAACTGCCGAACAAGGTTACCGCTCTGCTAAAGCCAATTATGAGGCGGCTATCCAGGGGATCAAAGGCGGTCAGGCAAATATTGATAATGCCAAAGCACAATTAGCTAAAGCTGATAAAGACCTGTCACGTACCGTCATTACCGCACCTATGGATGGCGTGATCAGTTTAATGAGCGTAAAAAAAGGAGAGCGTGTTGCGGGCAATAGTTTTAATGTAGGTACGGAAATGATGCGTATTGCAGATATGAACAGTATTGTTACCCAAGTGGATGTTGGCGAAAATGATATTCCAAAAGTTAAGATCGGTGATACGGCGATAGTGGAAATTGATGCGTACAGCAACCGTAAATTCAAAGGTGTTGTATTTAAAATTGCAAATCCTGTTACCAATGCAAGTGCAACCACCAGCAGCTCTTCAACCGATGTAACCAATTATAAAGTACATATCCGGTTGTTCCTGGATACTTACAGGGATCTTATTAAAAAAGGTAGTTTCCCTTTTCGTCCGGGTATGAGTGCCAGCGCAGATATTCAAACCCGAACTGAAACAGATGTGTTAAGTGTACCTTTAAATGCAGTTACTACCCGTGATAAAGCCGGAAAGAGTACAGCTGAAAAGAAAGATGATCAGTCAAAAGCCAATAATACAAATCAACAGGATACCAAATCAGTTGCTTCAGATGATACGGAAGAAGTTGTTTTTGCACTGCAAAAAGACGGAACTGTAAAAAAGATTAAAGTGAAAACAGGTATACAAGATTTAAACTACATTCAAATACTCGAGGGTTTGAAAGAGGGAGATGAAATTATTACCGGCCCTTATACTACTGTTAGTAAAACCTTGAAAGAAGGGGATAAAGTAAAAGTGGTGCCCAAGGATAAACTTTACGACGATAAGAAAAAATCTTAAAAAAAGAGGAAGTGAAAACTTCCTCTTTTTTTAAGGAAAAATATTGGCAGCATAGTTTGTAAGTTTGCAGACCGAACAGTAAAAGAAGGCTATGCAATTTGGAATTATAGGAAGCGGTAGCTGGGCAACAGCGTTAGCAAAAATTTTAACAGATAATGGTAATGCCATTCATTGGTGGATACGTAATGCTTCATCTATTACTTCCTTTAAACAACGTAAACACAATCCTCATTACCTGAGCAGTGCCTATTTCAATCCATCTCAGCTGAGGATGAGCACTAACATTAATACTGTTGTTTCTAAAAGTGATGTGCTTATCATTGCCGTTCCTTCAGCTTATGCAGAAGAGGCCTTGTCTTCATTAAAGCCTCAGTCTCTCAGGAATAAAAAAATTGTGTCTGCTATCAAAGGTATATTGCCTTCGCATAACCAGTTGTTGAATGAATACCTGCAAGAACATTTTCATGTTAAGCTCAATAATTATTTCACACTTTTAGGGCCTTGCCATGCAGAGGAAGTGGCTTCCGAAAAATTATCTTACCTAACATTTTCCGGTACGGATGAGGCAATGGCGGCTGCAATAGCAAATCATTTCAAAACAGATTATATCAACACGGTAACCAATCATGATGTGATTGGCGTACAATATGCTGCGGTGCTTAAAAATATTTACGCTTTGGGTGCAGGTATAGCACACGGGTTGGAATATGGTGATAATTTTTTAAGTGTTTACATTGCAAATGCAGCCAATGAAATGGGTAATTTTTTAAAGAAAGTACCTATTGATGATGCATCTTGTGCCGAAGAAAGGAAAACAGTGAATTATGCAGCTTCTGTTTATCTTGGCGATCTCCTGGTTACCTGTTATTCATTGTACAGCCGTAACAGAACATTTGGTAATATGATCGGGAAAGGGTACAGCGTAAAAGCTGCGCAACTTGAATTGAATATGGTGGCCGAAGGATACAATGCCAGCAAGTGTATTTACAAAACGAACCAGAAAGTAAAGGCTGAAATGCCCATCGCTTCTACTATTTACAAGATATTGTGGAGAAGGATTCCTGCTGCTGAAGGATTTGCTACGATTGAAGCCTTGCTTCGTTAGGCTTTAGTTTTCTTCAAGAAAAAAGATATCTGCAGCAATACCATCGGCAAGAAACTTTCCGCTATCGGTAAGTTGAAGTGTTTCATTAATCAGGATCATGTGTGAAGCAGAAAGCCATTTGCCGGCAGCTGAGAGAATTGCGGCTCTTTTATCTTTTCCAAATTGATCTGATACGTGTAGTAGAGAAAGTCCTTCAATAGTTCTAAGGCTCGTCATGATATACTCATTCAATTGCTGCAAAGTGGTTAA
This sequence comes from Bacteroidota bacterium, assembly GCA_028875875.1. Lineage (GTDB taxonomy): Bacteria > Bacteroidota > Bacteroidia > Chitinophagales > Chitinophagaceae > JAGWUV01. The sequence goes on along the minus strand of JAGWUV010000015.1, from coordinate 33,508 downwards.
TATTTCTGTTTCAGAAGGAAGGATTCCGTCATTCATGTTTTGAATATACAGGGCATTATTGGCAACATTCCAATGCCTGGTTGCTCCGTTAAAGGAATGCGCCGAGGGGCCGATGCCCAGGTAATGCACACCTTTCCAGTAATTGCTGTTGTGTTTGCTCCTGTAACCCGGCTTTGCAAAATTAGAGATCTCGTAATGCTCATATCCTGCTGCATTCAGCCATTGCATCAATTTTTCAAAATGGATCGCCTGTTGATCAGTATTCACGTCTTCTTTCTTCTTTTGCCGGATCATCATATCCAAGGCGGTTTTTGGTTCAACGGTTAAGGCATAGCAGGAGATGTGTGGTATGTTTAGTTGAATAGCAGTTGTAACATTTCTTTCCCATTGTTCATCTGAAAGAACCGGTGTACCGTAGATGAGATCTATGGTGATGTTATGAAAGCCGCACTGCTGAACGGTTTTGATAGATTCAATGGCTTGAGCTGCTGAGTGTGCCCTGTTCATCCATTGTAAATCTTCTTCATGGAAGGATTGTATGCCTATACTTAGCCTGTTGATGCCGCTGTTTTTCCATTGTATTGCTTTTTCTGCGGAAATATCATCAGGGTTAGCTTCGAGGGTAATCTCTGCATTTTCCTTCACGATAAATAAATTACGAATGGTTTGTAGTATTCTTTCAATATCAGATGCATGGCAAATAGATGGTGTACCACCTCCAAAATAAATTGTTTCTACCGGTTCAGAGAGGTAATCTTTCCTCATTTCAATTTCCTGAATAATAGCATTGATAACGGCAGGAAGTGATTGATGAGAAGTGGAGAAATGAAAATTACAGTAATGACAGGCTTTTCTGCAAAAAGGAATATGAATGTAAATACCTGCCATTGATTAATGATAAACAGCAAATTTACGGTATCGCTGAACAGTTACTTCGATTTAAGCAGATAAAAAAAGTAACGACCAACGATGCCTGCATCGATAACACTTATTTTTGCCACAAATCGTTCCGTTGAAAAAAATTGTAGGCATATTACTTTTTTGTATTGCGTTATTTGTGCATGGTTTGTCGCAAACAGACTCAGGCCTCCGGGCACAACCCGAAACAGCGAGGGCTGCAAGGATTGTTAGAACGCCTTCAATGAAGAAAATGGTTCAGGTGAAGAGAGATTCTGTTCCTGCTTCGGTTGCAGACACGGTAGCAAAATTGCTGATGGTTGATTCTTTAAAGATGACAGACTCGCTTCAGGCATTGCACCTTGCGGATTCTTTGCGAAAAGATTCGTTGAATAAAATTGCACTGAAAACTAAAATGCCAACCATTGATACATCAACTTATGGCGCTATTTTGCCAATACCTTATTTGCCTTTTGGAAAGCTTCCGGCTTATATGCTGATGCAGGAAAAGCCCATGGAATCTAAAGATGATTTGTTTTATCTGCTGGCCGGGATTGTTTTATTTGCAGGAATTGTAAAGGCTTTATTCCCTAAATATTTTAATAGCATTTTCCAGTTGTTCTTTCAAACCTCTTTCAGGCAAAAACAAACCCGTGACCAGCTTTTGCAAAACAATCTTGCTTCCTTTCTTTTTAATATTTTATTTGTTATCTGTGGCGGTGTTTATATCGGGTTAATTGCTCACCGTTATTTTTTTCCGGGTGTTTTTATTTGGTGGCTCATTTTGTATGGTGCTGCCGTGTTGGGCGGCGTATATTTTCTGAAATATATTTTCCTGCTTTTTTCCGGATGGATTTTTAATGTCAGAGAGGCTGCCAACACATATATCTTTATCGTTTTTTTATTAAATAAAATCATTGGAATTGTTTTAATCCCCTTTCTTTTAATCCTGGCTTTTTCTCAAAATGGTATCACTGGCATTGTGCTTACACTATCAGCCTCAATGATCGGCTTATTATTTTTATACCGGTATATCGCTAGTTTAGGTACTATTCGCAGAGACCTGAAAGTGAGTGCCTTGAATTTTTTCCTTTACCTTTGTGCCGTCGAGATCTTGCCCCTGCTGTTAATACTCAAATTTGTAATTAATTACATGGGAAGGTCTGTTTGATTTTAATTTCAGAACAATTACAGAGCAAACAGCATGGTAAAAAACGAAAGCAAAAGTTCAGGCACTGCAAAAACAGTCAAGCGAATTTTGATTTCTCAGCCCAGGCCAGAAAGTGAAAAATCGCCCTATTTTGAATTGGAGCGTAAATACAATGTTGAGCTGGTGTTCCATCCTTTCATAAAACTGGAAGGTATTCCTGCAAGGGAATTCAGAAAACAAAAAATTGATATTGCCAGTTTTACCGCTGTGGTATTTACAAGCAGAAACGCTATTGATCATTTTTTCCGTATGTGCGAAGAAATGAAAATTACCATAAGCCAGGATACGAAGTATTTCTGCATTACTGAAGCTGTTGCTTTATATCTTCAGAAATTTATACTGTACAGGAAGCGTAAGGTTTTTTATGGTGCTGATGGTACGAATAAAAGTCTGTTTGATGTGATTAATAAGCATAAGGAAAATGAACGTATTCTTTATGTATGCAGTGAGAACCAGCAGGATAATGAAATTGTGAACTGGTTGAAGAATAACAAATGTGAGTTTCAGCTGGCCTTCATGTATCGCACTGTGAGTAATGATATTAAAGAAGTGATCGACAAAACTGTATTCGATGTTATTTGTTTCTTTACTCCAAGTGGTGTAAAGAGTTTATTTGATAATTATCCTAAATTCAAACAAAACGGAGTGGTGGTTGGTGCTTTTGGCCAAAACACTTTTAAGGCAATTGAAGAGGCGGGTCTTGAATTAGGTATTAAAGCGCCTGCTCCACAGGCACCAAGCATGGTAGCAGCGCTGGACCAGTTTTTAGCGGTCCATACAAAAAAGAAATAAAAGGCTTGTCTTAAAATAAAATTTATGAACCCTTCGAAAGCCGAAGGGTTTTTATTTATAACTCATCTTACAATTTATGCATACTAACAGGCTGATCAACGAAACAAGTCCTTACCTGCTTCAACATGCACATAATCCTGTAGAATGGTATCCCTGGAGCGAAGAAGCATTAGAGAAAGCACGGAAGGAAGACAAACCCATTTTGGTTAGTATTGGTTATGCCGCTTGTCATTGGTGCCATGTAATGGAAAAGGAAAGCTTTGAAGATGAAGAAACCGCTGCAGTAATGAATCGTTTTTTTATTAATATTAAGATTGACAGGGAAGAACGGCCGGATCTTGATCACATATATATGGATGCTGTTCAGGCAATTACCGGAAGCGGTGGATGGCCATTGAATGTTTTTCTTACCCCTGAAGGGAAACCGTTTTATGGAGGCACTTATTTTCCGCCGGTTGCTGCATATAACAGGATGAGTTGGAAAGATGTGCTCAACGGCATTTACAAAGCTTATTCAGAAAGAAAAAACGAAATACTTGCCCAGGCGGAAAACCTGACAGAACATATCCATGCTGCTAATTTTTTCGGACTTGAGAAGAATGGTGCATCAAAACCTTCCTTCTTCACAGAAGAAAATGTAGCACAAATTGCCAGCAACATTTTGCAGCAGGCCGATGCTGCATGGGGAGGCTTTGGTAAAGCACCTAAGTTCCCTCAAACTTTTTCTATACAATTTTTACTTCGTCATTATCATCAAACAAAAAATGAAGTGGCTTTGCAACAAGCCCTTTTGAGCCTTGATAAAATGATAGAGGGAGGTATTTACGATCAGTTGGGTGGAGGTTTTGCACGTTATAGCACCGATGCACAATGGCTGGCACCACATTTTGAGAAAATGCTGTACGATAATGCTTTGCTGATAGGAGTGCTATCTGAAGCATACCAGCTTACTCAAAAAGAGCTATATGCAAGGGCTATTCGGGAAACCGCAGCTTTTGTGCAAAGAGAGCTAATGAGTGATGAATTTGGTTTTTATAGTGCATTAGACGCAGACAGCGAGGGTGTGGAAGGCAAGTTTTACACATGGAACAAGTCTGAGATAGTAGAAATACTTAGCACAGATGCTGATATCTTTTGCAGTTATTATGATGTATCTGATGAGGGAAATTGGGAACATGCCAATATCCTGCGGGTTTTGCAGCCATTGTCATCTTTTGCAACAGAGAACAATTTGGATGCAATTCAGTTACAGGAGCAGCTTGATAAAAGCAGGCAGCTGTTATTTGATGTTAGAAGTAAAAGAGTTCGGCCGCAGCTGGATGATAAAATACTCTTGGGGTGGAATGCTTTAATGAATATAGCTTTTAGTAAAGCCTATGCCGCATTGGGAGAAGCATCACTGAAAGAACTGGCGCTGAAGAATATGCGGTTTTTGGAAATGAAATTTAGCCAGGGGACTGGTCATTGGAAACATACGTATAAAAATGGTGAGGCCAGGATACCTGCTTTTTTAGATGATTATGCCTATCTCATCCAGGCTTATATCCATCTTCAGGAAATTACTGGTGATCTTGAGTGCTTACTCAAGGCAAAAAAATTAACCGAGTGGGTGATTGAAAGTTTTGGGGAAGAAGAAAGCGGGTTTTTCTATTTCACTCACAACAATCAGCAAGATGTGATTGTACGTAAAAAGGAAGTATATGATGGTGCAACACCAAGTGGTAATGCTACCATGGCTGTAAATCTGCTGTATTTATCAATACTGTTCGACAGGAAAGACTGGTATCTGCGTTTTGAAAAAATGTTGCAATCTATTGGTGGAGCAGCGGTAAAATATCCTACCTCATTTGGTGTATGGGCTTCGGCCATACAAATAGTGACGGCAGGAATTAACGAGATTGTTTTCGTTGGCCCAAAAGCAGAAAGCTTCATTAAGCCATTTTTGAAACTGTATTTGCCTAATAAAGTTTTACAGGTAAGCAATGATGCAAACGAAACTTTTCCTTTGTTAAAAGGCAGAGGCAAAGCAGCTGAAACACAGTTCTTCCTTTGTAAAAATTACTCTTGCCATAGGCCTTTAACAAATTTTCAGGAATTTTGCGATTATGTAACAGGAAATTACTTACTTTAGCTTCAACTTAATCTGTCCCTAAGGAAAGCTCATAACATATTTGCCTATAGAGCTGATATTTACCCCTATTGTGAAATTTGGATGAAACTAATGATGAAAATTGGTTTGACTGCTAATTTTCACCTTATATTTGTTTTTACTTGATAATTGATTATATGATGAAGAACCGCTTTAATCAGCTTTTGTTGTTGGCATTTATGTTAACATTTGCTTCCTGTTTTAAAAAAGGGAAAAGCAAAAATCCGTTGGATGACGGACAACTGCACGGTGTTGCACCTTCAGCAAAGCAAAGCATGGGTAAGCCCAGGGGAATGGTATATATTCCACCCGGAACCTTTCATATGGGCCCCAGCGATGAAGATGTGAATTACAACTACTCCGCAAGAAACAGGCAGGTATCAATTCCAGGTTTTTGGATGGATGCTACTGAAATTACCAATAACGATTATCGCCAATTTGTATATTGGGTAAGAGATTCACTTGCAGCTAAAGAGCTGGGTTATTATAAATCTTCTGCCGGTGCTTCAGGAAATGGTGGCGATTCTGCAATTGCCATTGATTGGGTTAAGGCAAGAACAATAAAGTATGATGCCAGCAATCTTGAAAAATTAGGCAATAAATTGATTCTTGCTCCTGATAACAGATTATATGGGAAGGCAGATATCGATCCCGATAAACTTATCTACCGTGTAGAAACTTTCGATCTTGCAGAAGCTGCAAAAAGAGAGAATGCCGGAATGGCCAGAAACAAATTCATCAAAAGATATAATCAAAAAATTTATCCTGATACTTTGGTTTGGATGAGAGACTTTTCTTATTCCTATAATGAACCAATGACCAAAAGATATTTCTCTCACCCTGCATTTGGTAACTATCCTGTTGTTGGCGTAAACTGGAAACAAGCAGTTGCTTTCTGCCACTGGAGAACCCATATTCAGAATGCCGCTTTAGAAAAGAAAAAAATGGCAGTTGAAAGTGACTATCGCTTGCCAAGCGAAGCAGAGTGGGAATACGCTGCAAGAGGTGGCCGTACTAACTCCATGTTTCCTTGGGGTAACTACTACTTAAGAAATAAAAAAGGCTGTTTACTGGCCAACTTTAAGCCAGGTCGTGGTAATTACGCTGAAGATGGCGGATTCTACACTGTTCGTGCAGATGCGTACTGGCCTAATGATTACGGATTATACAATATGTCTGGAAACGTTGCTGAATGGACCAGCTCTCTTTTCAGCGAAAGTGCTTACAATTTTATGTCTGATATGAGTCCCGACGTAAGATGGGATGCAAAGGATTCTGATCCTCCTTTAATGAAGCGTAAAGTAGTAAGAGGTGGTAGCTGGAAAGATGTTGGCTACTTCCTGCAAACAAGTACCAGGGTATTTGAATATCAAGACACAGCAAAATCTTACATCGGTTTCCGTTGTGTAATAGACTTAGCACCCCGAATGAGAAAATAAATTTTTAAAATCCTTACAATCCAAATCAAACACCTAACTAACCCAATTTAAAAATCAATTCAAATGGCAGCAAAAATTCCACCTAAAGTTGGTAAAACGGTTGACGTACTCGTATCTATCGCGGCAGCAATTGTTCTTTTCGGGGCATTACAAAAATTGATGCACACAAAACTTGCAGACCTTATGTTGCAGGTTGGTTTGTATACTGAAGCTGCTATCTTCCTTTTGTATGGTATCTTATATATGTATTATCCCGCTATGGATGAGCATGAAGTTCATTTGCCTAAGGAAAAAGCCGCTGATGCTGCTTCTCCTTTAAAAGCAATGGATAAAATGATGGCTGATGCTGGTATAACTCCGGCCACACTTAGCAAACTGAGCGAAAGTTTTCAGCAATTAAATACAACGGTTTCTCAAATAGGTCAAATAGGAGATGTAATAAAATCGACTTCCGATTTTTCTCAAAAAACCAAAGAAGCGGCAACGGCCTTAGGTTCTGTTTCCGGTGCTGTTGGTCAGGTTACCAATTCACTTAGCGCATTTAATGCTGCATCTGAAGGTACTAAGCAGTTTCATTCTCAGGTACAGGTTCTTACTAAAAATCTTACTTCTTTAAATACGATTTACGAACTGGAATTACAGGAAAGCAATAATCACCTGAAAGCATTGAATCAATTCTATGGTAAACTAGCTCAGGCGTCTGCTGCTATGACCAACAGTGCTGATGATGCAATGAAAGCAAAAGAGCAAATTGCCGCATTGGCTACTAACCTGGGTAAATTGAACCAGGTTTATGGAAATATGCTTTCAGCAATGCAGGGAGGCAGATAATATCACTGTAAAATAGTGAATATTATAAGTAAAGTAACCAGGATTAATAATCATACTTAAATCGTATATATAAGATGGCACTACCTAAAGAGCCAAGGCAGAAGATGATTAACCTGATGTACTTAGTACTAACAGCCCTGTTAGCTCTTAACGTATCATCAGAAATTTTAAATGCCTTTAAAACGGTAAATAACAGTTTGAATAATGCAACAGATATCATCGAAAGAAAGAATGTTGATCTGTTTAAATCATTCAAAGCAAAATTAGAAAAGCCGGAAAGTAAAGAAAAAGCGCAGGAATGGCTGCCAAGAGCAGAGAAGGCAAAAGAACTGGCGGATAATCTGAATTCTTATTTAGACAATTTGAAAACAGAATTAAAGAAGGAAGCCGGACTTGAGATGAGAGATGGTGTTGAAAGTTATAAAGAGGATAATCTCGAAGCTGCTACTCGTCTGTTTGTAGAAGATCCTCCAACAGGAAAAGGTAAAGGAAAGGAGTTATATCAACGATTGAAAGATTTCAAAGAACAAATTCTTGCAATTCATCCAGACATTCAAAAGGATCTGGGAAATGCTTTGCCCTTAGACCTTACTATTCCTAAATCAACCGGTACCGTAGCTAATAATAATTGGGAGTATGGCTATTTTCATATGACTCCAACGATAGCTGCAATTACCATTCTCAGTAAGTTTCAGAATGATGTGAAGAACAGTGAATCACAGGTTATCGAGTACTGTCATAAAAAAATAGGTGAGGTAGAAGTAGTGTACGATGCGTTCCAGGCTTTGGTTGGTCAAAGTTCTGAATACCTGATGCCCGGACAAGAATTAAAGATTACAGGTGGTGTAGGTGCATATAGTAACGCTGCCAAACCTACTGTAATGGTAGATGGAGCTGTAGTACCATTGACAGCAAGTGGTACCGCAGAATATAAAACAATTGTAGGCAGCCCTGGTACCTATACTAAAAAGGTGACAATCTCTTACAAAAAACCTGATGGACAGATTGCTTCAGTGAATCAAGAAATAAAGTATACAGTAGGTTCTCCAACCGGAGTATTTGTAAGTGCTGAAGCTGTTAAGGCTTTGTATGTAGGATTGCCTAACCCAATAAGAATTTCGGGTGGAAGCAAAGGTGCTGAAGCGATCAATGCTTCTATAGACAATGGTTCGCTTAAAAATAATGGTGGTGGAAGTTTTACTGCAGAACCCGAATCTCCGGGAAAAGCTGTGATAGCAGTAACGGTTGATGGTAAAACAACTCCATTTGAGTTTAAAGTAAAAAGAATTCCGGATCCAACACCAATGATCGGACAATTTGGCGGCGGTAGTGTTCCTGCCAATGCATTTAAAGCGAATGTGGGTGTAAGGGCAGATTTAAGAGATTTTGTTTTTGAAGGGGTGAACTTTACGGTTACGGGATTTACTATCGTTTGTACTGGTAAAGGTTTCGAATCAACTGGTCCAAAATATGCAGTAGTAAGAGGTGCGTATTTCTCACCCGAAGCCAAGCAATATATTGAAATGTGCAGGCCCGGTTCTTCTGTAAATATTACTGATATTACTGTGGCTGAACCAAACGGGAACACACGTAAGCTGGCAAGCAGTATGGCGTTTAACTTAACAAATTAAAATTGTGAATATGAAAAGAGTTTGTTTGAAAAGTGGCGGTGCGATAATGATGCTTCTCTTAACCATTGCGTTTACGCAGGTTAATGCGCAGCAGAAAAAAAGAAATGCGAGGGCCAATACGAAAACAACTTCTAAGACTGCAAAAGACCCTTTTGGAGGAAGTACGCAGCAAAATGCGAATCCTTTCGGAGGAGGTACTACATCTGGAAATACTACCGGCACAGATCCATTTGGTTCAGGAGCTGCATCTAACAATACATCTTCAGCAAATCCATTTGGTGCTGCACAAAAAGATACTACTAAAAAGCAAAGAAAAGATGTGCCTATTGTAGTTGTTCAGTCTGTTTCTTCTAATCCGCTTACTGATTCTACTAAAGCGTCTTTACGTAACGAAAATGCAATTGAATCCAGTATTAAGGACAGAACTCCGCTGCAATACGATTATATAAGGGAAGACGATGCCTTGTTTCGTGAAAAGATATGGAGAGTAATTGATGCAAGGGAAAAGATGAATTTGCCTTTTAGAAATCCATCTACTGAAGATAATGGAAGCCAGCTGTTCTTTGCTATTTTGTATAAAGCGATTACTGAAGACAGTGTTGTTGCCTTTGAAGATGAGCGTTTTACCATCCCTTATACAAAAGAAAGATTCAAAGCTAAATTTTCTGGTGGTTTAGATACTAGTGATGTAATGGATCTTGATGGACAAACTGTATTGAGAAGAGAAGTACGGATGAAGGAATTCCCTGTCGATTCAGTGTACCAGTTTATGGTTAAAGAAGAAATGATCTTTGATAAAGAATCTTCAAGAATGGTTACCAGGATTATTGGTATAGCTCCTATGGGTCCCACTATTTTGCCAAGTGGTAAAGTAATTGAAGGTCCGGCTAGCCCTTATTTCTGGATTTATTATCCTGATATCAGAAGTATATTAGCTAAATACCAGGTGTATAATCCTAAAAATCTGGCGGGCAGGCAAACATGGGAAGATGTTTTTGAGAGCCGCTTCTTTAGTAGTTATATTGTTAAGTCTACGCTCAATAATTTCAAGAATCAATCGCTGAAAGAATATATTAAAGATCCATTGTTTCAGTTGTTAGAGGGAGAAAAAATTAAGGAGAAGATCTTTAACTACGAACAAGACCTTTGGGCATATTAATACTAATTCTTATAAACAACTAATTGATAATAAAAGGGAGGCATTGCCTCCCTTTTTTATTTACAAAAAGTAAAAAAAAATTTACATACTTATTGGTTTGTTGTCAACTATTTCCTACTTTAGCACTGGTTTTTCATAGGATATTGGATTTTAAAAACGGGGCTGGATTTTCATCCTGGCCCTTTTTTATTTTATACAGAATGGTAATGTTGCCATATTAATTCTGCTTTGGCGTTACCTACTACTACGGCGAGTTCTTCTTTACTCTTTCCCTTTATTTGCTTTACAGATCTGAAACTATTCAACAACACATCAGCAGTTTGTTTACCAATGCCACTAATATTTTCCAGTTCGTTTACAAAAGTTCCTTTAGATCTTTTCTTCCTGTGGAATGTAATTCCAAATCTGTGTACCTCATCCCGTACTCTCCGTACAAGCTTCAAGCTATCACTGTTCCATGGCATTTTAATTGAATCCTTATCTCCCGGAAAAAAGATCTCTTCTTCATTTTTTGCCAATCCAACTATCGTCATTTCCCCTACAAGATTGAGTGCTTTTATACTTTCCATCGCTGCACCTAATTGACCTTTACCACCATCAATAATTACCAGTTGAGGCAGAGATTGTTTTTCATCAATAAGCCTTTTATAACGCCTGTAAACTACTTCTTTCATTGTAGCAAAGTCGTTAATTCCCTGAACGGTTTTTACATTAAAGTGGCGATAGTCTTTCTTACTAGGAAGCCCGTTTTTAAAACAGACCATGGCTGATACAGGAAAGCTTCCCTGGAAGTTAGAATTATCAAAACATTCTATGTGTACAGGTAATTCCTTTAATTGTAGGTATTGCTGAAGTTCTTTTAGAACAAGGTTTTTATGACTTTCATCTTTTTCCTCCAGATGCAGCCTTTTTCTTTGTTTGAGCTCTTCCTGGTAATAATTTACATTCTTAAGTGAAAGCTCTAAAAGCTTTTTCTTGTCTCCACCCTTAGGAATTGTAATGGGAATATTTTTATCCGGATAATCTATTGAGAATGGTACAATGATTTCATTGGATAGGCTGTTAAATGTATCACGAAGGTTGCTAATGGCAAAGCACAAAACTTCTTCATCAGACTCTTCCAATTTTGTTTCTAATTGTATGGTATGCGTTTGTACAATGGTTCCATTCTGTACCATCAGATAGTTCACATAGGCTATATCCTTATCTTTTAAAATGGAGAAAATGTCAAGATTATTCAGGTGTTTGTTTACTATTACAGATTTAGCCTGATAGCTTTCGAGGTATTCAATTTTCTTTTTTATTTGTGCTGCTTTTTCAAAGGCTAGTGTTTCTGCATGCTGTTGCATTTCTTTTTTAAGATGCAGCAAGACTGAAGAGAGATTACCTTTTAAAATATCTCTCACCTGCTGTATTCCTTCCGCATAGTCTGAAGTTGATTGTAACCCTTCACAAGGGCCTTTGCAATTGCCTAAATGATATTCAAGGCAAACTTTGAATTTAGCTTTATGAATGTTATACTCAGTTAAGTTAAGCTTACATGTTCTCAAAGGAACCATTTGTTTTATTAAGCCCAATAACTCTCTTACTTTACCCGCAGAAGTAAAGGGCCCGAGGTATTCAGATCCATCATTCAATTTTTTTCTTGTGAGAAAAATTCTTGGGAAAGGTTCCTTTTTAATAATGATGAAAGGATATGTTTTATCATCCTTTAAATTAATGTTGAACCTGGGCTGAAATTGTTTAATGAGTGCATTTTCTAACAAAAAAGCATCCTGCTCTGAATCAACGATGGTAAATTCAATTTTATCAATTCTATGAACCAGCTCATGAGTTTTGTAACTGGTAAATGTTTTTGAAAAATAAGAGCTAACCCTTTTGCGTAAATCTTTTGCCTTGCCAACATATAATAGTTCAGCGGTAGCATCAAAATATTTATAAATACCGGGTTGATGAGGTATGCTTGACGCTATCTGTTGAAATTGTTCTGCCGTCATGCCAGTAGCTTATTAATGATGATCGTTCCAATTAACAAAAATAGTTTCATTGCGTTCAATTCCTGTTTTACTTACAGCCGATCGGCTTACCTGTAAACTTTTGTGGATTCTCCAGTTTAATTGTTCCGTTATGGTTGAATCTGCTTCTTCAGTAATTCGTTTGATGAAGATATTCTTTGGAGAATTGGTTTCATCATCTAAGAGTACCAGTATTTCTTTATTCGGCGTCTTGTCAGATTGGCTACTGTATGTAAAAGAATAGCTTTTGGTAGAAAGATCATGAAAAGAAGAAGACGTGTAGTATTGTTTTTGATCGGGATCGGTGAAATTATTTTGTAAAAAACGATTCGCTATCTTTTCAACACTGGCAGCATCAATTGCAGATGAATCTTTTTGTCCATCCGGCATTTGAATGATCTTATAAATGAAATAAGGTGTATGCTCAATATCTTTTACATCCGCTATTATAAAATCATTCACAGGTAAAAAGCTGGCTGTATCTGTATTGGCTCGTACGTTATTTCCATTGTTCCCTTTACATGCAGCTAAGCAAATGAGGAGAACGGCCGGTAGAATAAAGTGCAGTTTCATGCTGTAAAAATATTTTACTGCATCTGAATTATTCAATAGTAGATTAACTTTTAGGAAAATAGTTATTTATGTAAAGGTCTTAAAATACCAATCTTCAAACCATAATCCCATCTGTACTCTTTGATAGGATAAAGATCGTTGTAAGTTGGCAGGTGTTGAAAACGTATTTGAGGTCCGGCAAACCATGTGGCATTTTTGGTTTGATAGGTTACGTTTAATTCCAAGCCTGTATTTACATTCCATTTGCGGAAGAAAGAAGCACCATTAGCGTAGTATTTATAATCTGTTGAGATCATGTAAATATTCTTGTTCAAAGTAAAGGTGGGCTGAACAGAAACTCCTGCATTCAATCCCAGTCTTTTACCCTGGAAGAAGGTCCATTGAACTCCTAAAGGAATGGAGAACTGGTAAAGTTTATTATCCAGTTTAGTAGTGGCATAACCATTACTATTACTGAATGGGGTAATCATTCTTACTGAATCCAACTGGTTATTGCGTACATAAGAAATGGTTGCAATGCCAAATTGTTGATAGGCATCTATATAATATTGCCTGATATTAAACTGTAAACCGGTTTTGAGTGTAATGTGCTGGGTAAGCTGGTAAGTTAAGCCAATGCCAGCTTCCATGCCTAAGGCTGGTTTATGCCTTACAGCATTATCAATATTTGCAGTAATTGAATTGCTGGCAGCAGTTGCAGGCCCTGAATATAAAACTCTTTGTTTATCATCTTCCAGCTTCCTGTAACTCACAGAAGGTGTAATGTACAGATCCCAACCCCACCTGTTCCAGCCAGCCAGTTTTCTATGTAGTTGCTGATGTGTAAATTCTGTAAACAGGTTTTCTTTAGTTGGCTTTTCGTTTATGTTTGCGTTGCTAAATGTGGAAATGGATAATGCAGAAGGTTCCTTATCATATCCGGTATTTAAAACTGCATCCAAAGCCTCCCCATAGGTAAATACCTTATTCAAATTATTTTCTGTAATCAAAGCGTTACTTGAATTGAAGGAAGTGTTAACAGGAGTAGCTGTAATTTCTTCAGGTGCTACAAAATGGTTCTCATGCTTAGATATGGGTTTAAATACAGGCGGACTAAACTTCGCGATTTTTGATGAAGTTACGCGTTTAACTATTTCTGTAGTACGCGGAGCTGCAGATGCAGTGATGCTGTTATTAAAAATCTTTTGAGAGTAGCTATCGGGATGAATCTGAATATCAAAACGATTAGCAGGATTACTATTGGTTTCAGCGTTAGTAATTCGATCAGCCAATAACAAATGATTGTTGATCTCTTTTTTTAAGAGAATACTTTTAGGAGGATAGTTGTATAAGGTGGAAACGGTTAATGCAATGATGAGGGAAATGGCAATAAAAGTAAGTGCCGGCCATGAAGAGTTGCCATGTAGTTCAGTTCTGATGTTTTCCCATACTTTTTCAGAAGGATACATCCTGCACTGCTCAACTTCTTCACTCAGGAATTGCTCTAACTCATCTATATTAAACCTGTTTTCCATAGTTGTTCAGCACTTATTTATTTAATGCTGCGAGCCAACCGAAATCCTCTTTTGGTTTATCAATAATTTTCTTACGAATCAAAATAGATTCCAACATCGATTTTGCCCTTGTGTATTGGCTTCTGCTGGTACTTTCTTCAATATCAAGCATATCGCCAATTTCCTTATGGCTAAAGCCTTCAATGGCATACAGGTTTAAAACTGTTTTGTATCCAACCGGTAGTAGTCTTATACATTCAATTACCTGCTTCCCCAACATAACTGAAGGCACGGTTTCTTCTTTAACCTGCAAATGAGAAGCGTGAGCTAAATCAACACTTTCATTAAACTTTTTGTGTTTCTTCAAAAAATTAATGCAGGTATGAACAATGATCCGGCGGATCCAGCCTTCAAAGGCGCCCTGGTTGCGAAAGGTTTGAATTTGTGTGAACACTTTTATGAAACCTTCCTGCAACATGTCTTCAGCATCTTCACGGCTTTGCGCAAAGCGATAACACACTGATAGCATTTTGGGGCTATACCTGTTGTATAACTCCCTTTGTGCTATGGCATTATTTTGCAAGCAGCCTGCTATTATTGCTTGTTCCGTCATTGAGGGGTAACTATTTACCCTTAAATATAGGACATATTTTCGTTTTAAGCGCTGCGTATCACTGAAATTATCTAGGTAAATTCTTTGTTTTTCTCACTTCGTATTGTTTCTTAAAGTCTGGCAGAATAAAAATTTGCTTGCAAGTATTAACAGGAGTTATTGAAAAGATGGATGAATGGTTGTATTTTGATAACCGTTAAAACTACATTTGTACAGGTTTATCGCTTGAGAAAGTTAATACACATACGAAATCTGACAGCCTTGGTGTTACTGATGATATTCGCATTCAGTATTACACCTAAAATTGCGCTGCATCAGGCGATCGCTACACATAAACATACAAAGGCAGCCTGTGAAGATCATCAATCGGCCTTGCATTTCCATCAAAGAGGAATTGTTTGCGATTTCGATAACCTGGTAGTAGAACAGCCTTTTATTGAAGTACCCCAAAACCAGGTAACATTTATCATTGAACAACCTGCAGCGTATTACCCATTGCTAAGGCAGCATATTATTGCCAATGATATTGCGCTGCTCAGTTTACGAGGTCCCCCGAATTGTTAATTCTTTCCGGAGATACATTCTCCTTGCCATCATTTGATTTCCCCTTAAACGTATTAACTAACAATCTTTTTCTATTATGAATAGAACCGTTGGTGTATTTATATTATTATTCTCTTTTTTTCATACAGCTGTTTTTGCAGCCTATAATCCTGCTTTTGAAGCGGAAAAAGGTATTCTTACAGGTACGGTTACAGATGCCAGGTCTACCCAGAAAATTGCTGGGGCAAGCGTAATGATTCCCGATTTAAAGTTGGTTGCTGTTTCTGATTCACTCGGCAATTTTATGTTCAGGAATTTGCCCGTAGGTTCTTTCCTTGTGGTGGTTTCTTTCGAAGGCTATAAAAGTATTAGTAAAACAGTGCAAATAAAAGTTGGAGAAAATACAGCACAGTTTCTTTTGGAAGAAAGTGCTACAGAAATTAATGAGGTGGTAGTTACGGGAACATCCAAAGCAACACAGGTAAAGAGAAACCCGGTGCCAATAGTGATGGTTAATAAAGATTATCTTACCACTAACCTCAATACCAATGCGATTGATGCGATTGCAAAAATACCGGGTGTTCGTGCCGTTACAACAGGGCCTAATGTTTCCAAACCCTTTATCAGGGGATTGGGTTATAACCGTATTCTAACTTTATATGATGGTATCAGGCAGGAAGGCCAGCAATGGGGTGATGAACATGGTATTGAAGTGGATCAGTTTGCCATCGATAGGGTAGAAGTGATCAAAGGACCGGCCAGCCTGAGCTATGGCTCAGATGCATTGGCAGGCGTGGTAAACCTGATTCCCACGCAGGCAGCACCTGAAGGCAAAATGATCGGTTCTATTTCTACCCAGTATCAAACCAATAATAAAATGATCGGCGGCTCTGCCATGCTCAGCGCTACCAAAAACGGATTCGAATGGCTGGCAAGGATATCTCATAAGCAGGCTACCAACTATCAAAATAGCGTTGATGGTAGGGTTTTTGGTACTGCATTCAACGAAACGGATGCCAACGCTGCTCTGGGCTTGCACCGTAAATGGGGCTATTCTCATATAGATTTTGTTATGTATGATAATTTGCAGGAAATACCAGACGGAAGCCGTGACAGTGCCAGCTGGAAATTTACAAGGCAAATAACAGAGATAGATACAGCAAGACAGATCGTATCAAATGCCGATCTCAATTCATACAGCATTGAACCCTTGCACCAGCATATACAACACTATCGTATATTCACTGGTAATAATTTTATTTTCAATAATGGCAGCCGTTTACTGGTAAACCTGGGTTTTCAAAATAGTATTAGAAGAGAATATAGTCACCCGGAAGTGCCTTATCAAAAAGTGCCAGGCTTATACCTGCAACTGAGTTCCTATACATATGATATCAAGTATTTCCTAAAAGACATAGACGACTGGAGTATCAGTGCCGGCGTGAATGGGATGTATCAAAACAATACGGTTACTAATGGTACGGAGTTCGTGGTTCCTTCCTATAAACAGTTTGATGTAGGACCTTTTATTACAGCCAAGAAAAGGTTTAATAAACTTGATGTTGCCGGCGGTATCAGGTATGATGTCCGCAGGTTTAGCAATGATGCGTTATATACAGCAGCCGATCCTGTTACTGGTTTTGATAGAGCAGTAGCATCAACCACAGCGGGCAGCAAAGAGATATTCCAGAATTATGTAAATACATTCTCGGGTATGTCCGGTAGCTTGGGTGCAACCTATAATTTTTCTGAAAAATTCTCTGTTAAAGCAAACCTGTCCAGGGGCTTCAGGGCACCCAATGTTTCTGAAATATCTGCCAATGGTGTTCACCCGGGAACTAACTATTACCAGATCGGGAATACTGATTTTAAACCTGAGTTCAGCTTACAGGAAGATGTTGGCTTCGTGTTCTCATCCAAATTCGCGGTGATAGAACTTAATCTCTTCAATAACTTCATCAGTAATTATATCTATAACCAAAAGCTGTTGGGTGTTAACGGACAGGATTCTGTTATTGCAGGATCTGGTGTTACACAAACTTTTAAATACCAGGCTTCAAGGGCTAATTTATATGGAGGTGAATTGAGCGTAGATCTTCATCCTTATAAAGCGTTACATTTTGAAAACAGCTTATCTGTTGTAGATGCATTGAATAAAGGTATTGCAGGCCAAGCTGTGCCCGATTCTGAAAGATATCTTCCGTTTATTCCACC
Source organism: Bacteroidota bacterium (assembly GCA_028875875.1). Classification (GTDB taxonomy): domain Bacteria; phylum Bacteroidota; class Bacteroidia; order Chitinophagales; family Chitinophagaceae; genus JAGWUV01. Next base: position 15,949 of record JAGWUV010000015.1, on the reverse strand, counting down.
GCTGCATGGTTTGTCGGAGTTGAGGTATGATTTTGATAACAAGCATCTTCATATCAAACGTGGATTTGTTAAGCTGCAAATGGAATATTATGCAACACAAAACAGGGTGTACACAGCCTACAATACAGAAACCAGAACGCCGGGTTATACATTGTTCAATGCAGGTATTGGTGGAGGTGTTACTAATAAAACCGGTAAGGTTTTTATGAATGTGTACCTGATGGCTAATAATATTTTCGATCTGGCTTATTGGGATCACCTCAGCAGGCTTAAATATTTTATTTCTTATCCTAATGATCCACGTGAACACGGCATCTACAATATGGGAAGGAATATTGCTTTGAAGATAGATTTTCCATTGGATTATAAATTATAGGTTAGGGTAGTTTCACAACAAAAAAAGAGCCATCGGTTATTGATGGCTCTTTTGCATATTGTTCTTACAGCAACTAACTCATGGCTGCCATTAATTTTCTTTCACCAATCTGCTGCCTCCACATCGCATAATACAAGCCCTTTTCCGCAAGCAATTCGCCATGGCTGCCGGTTTCTACTACCTGTCCTTTTTCTAACACATAGATCCTGTCTGCATGCATGATGGTACTGAGTCTGTGTGCGATCATCACCGTAATTTGTTCTCTTTCTTTCGATACACTACGGATGGTATTGGTAATCTCTTCTTCCGTAATGGAATCTAATGCAGAAGTGGCTTCATCAAAGATCAGGAGGTGCGGATGACGTAATAAAGCCCTGGCAATACTTAAACGTTGTTTCTCACCACCGCTTAATTTCAGTCCGCCTTCCCCGATCACTGTTTCAATTCCTTTCTCAGCGCGGCTTAAAAGGTTATCACAACTGGCTTTATGCAGTGCTTCCAACACTTCAGCGTCAGAAGCGTCAGGTCTTACGAATAATAAATTTTCTTTGATGGTGCCCGCAAAGAGTTGCGTATCCTGTGTTACAAAACCTATTTGGTTTCGCAGCTCATCAAAATCAAGATCAGAACCATCCACTTTATTGTAAAGAATGTTTCCTTCTTTTGGCCTGTACAAACCTACCAGCAGTTTTACCAATGTACTCTTGCCGGCGCCACTGGGACCAACAAATGCAATGGTTTCACCTTTCTTCACATCAAATGAAATATCATCCAGCGCTTTGTATTGTGCTGTTTGGTGTTTGAAGGAAATATTGCGGAATTCCAGTTCTTCAATCATGCCTATCATCTTGGGATAAGCAGGTTTCGGCTCTGCTTCTTTTTGCATGAGTGCATGAAAATTATTGAGAGAAGCTTCTGCTTCGCGATATGATAAGATGATATTGCCTATTTCCTGCATCGGGCCGAAAATGAAGAAGCTGTAAAACTGTAACGCAATGAACTGGCCTGTAGTTAATACATTCCGATAAATCAGCCATAATAAAGTGAAGGTGATCACCTGGCGTAAAAAGTTTACCATGGTTCCCTGTATAAAACTTAGGGCACGTATGCTTTTTACTTTGCGTAATTCAAGTCCTAAAATTTTATAGGTGTTGTTGTTAAGGCGATGTACTTCCTGGTCTGTAAGTCCAAGGCTCTTCACAATTTCAATATTGCGTAAGCTTTCGGTGGTGGAGCCCGCTAATGCTGTTGTTTCTTTTACAATCCTTTTTTGAATGCCTTTTATTTTTTTACTCAGCAGGTTGGTAACAATGGCTATGAGTATGGTTCCGCCAAGGTAAACCGGCATGATGCTCCAATGTTTTTGTGTAGCGTAAATAGAAACGAATACTACGCTTACGATAATACCAAAGAACACATTGATAAAATAACCGATGAACTTTTCTGTATCTGCTCTTACCTTGGTAAGAATAGATAATGTTTCACCGCTGCGTTGGTCTTCAAATTCCTGGTAAGGCAAACGCATGGAATGTTTTAAACCATCGGTAAAAATTTTTGCACCGAACTTTTGAACGATTACATTTACTACATAATCCTGGAAAGACTTGGCAATACGGCTCACCATTGCGGTTCCTACCAATAACATCAGGTAGAACAATAATCCGTGTATATATTGGTTTTCTGTTCTTGAAATACCTGCATCTGTTTTTTTAGGATGGTTGGCAAAATGATCGATCAGCTTACCTACCAGCATCGGATCAAATAAAGAAAATACCTGGTTTATACCTGCCAGTAATAAGGCCAGGGCAATGAGCCAGCGATAAGGTTTAATGTATTGTAATAAGATTTTCATTCAAATGATTTTAAGTGGGCAGCTATTGCAAGAATAGTGTGAACAATAGTACAATGCCAATGCGTCAGCACAACATGAAATAATTATTATTTATACACTTTTCCATCTTTCATTACCCACTGTACATGCTGCAATAAACGGATGTTTTGTATTGGATCTCCCTTTATGGCGATGATATCAGCAAAAGCACCGCTGGTTATTTCACCGATCATACCTTCCTGCTGTAAAAGCTGCGCAGCTGTAATGGTGGCAGTTTGTATGGCCTGTGCAGGATGCATTCCCCATTGTACAAAATATTCAAAATCCTTTGCCTGCGGAAGGCTCCAGTCGTAACCGCCAATATCGGTTCCGTAGGCCACTTTTACGCCGGCAAGTACGGCTCTTTTAAAAATATCAGGCATGGATTGTTTGAAATAAAGATTAATGGGGCTACCTAATTTAGCCCTTCCTTCTGCCACATAATCATTCACAAAAATGGTAGGGCACCAGTAAATGCCTTTTGCTGCCATCAGTTTCATACATTCCTCATCCATACCGCTGCCATGTTCAATACTCCTGGCACCTGCGTTGATAGCAGCAATAATGCCATCCCTCGTCATGGCGTGAGCAGCGAAATTTTTGCCGGAACGTAATGTTTCATCGCCGATCGCATTGATCTCTTCAGGGGTAAAATTGGGTAAGGCACGGTAGCTGCCATCTTTTAGTTTGTAATAGCTTCTGTCGGCATAGACTTTTATCCAGTCAGCCCCATGTTCCAACTGTTGTCTAACGGCTTTGCGGCCTTCATCGGCTCCTGTTATTTCCTGTAAACCCTTGGGCATTTGCAGTTCCCATGCATACTCGGACGTTTTAATGGGATAGTGCCCCGTGGTATTGATGGCCAGGGTAGATACAAATAAACGTGGTCCGCTGATAACACCGTTGTTGATGGCTTTTTTTACATCAACATCCGCAAAGCCTGCACCTTCTGTACCCAGGTCGCGTAGCGTAGTGAAACCATTCTGCAATGCAATGCTGCAGCTCCGAACAGCCCTGATGGTGCGGTAAGGAACAGATTCTTTCAGTAGTTGAACATTATAATCCTCACTGGTAATATCGCCTTGTAGCAAGATATGTGTGTGGCAGTCGATAAGACCGGGCAACACAAAATACTGGCTCAAGTCTATAACAGAATCTGTTGTTTGGTGAAATGAAGCCAAAGGTTGTACCGATTCAATGATATTCCCTTTTACTACGATCACCTGGTTGGAGGCAACAGTTCCAGACCTTGAATTAAATAATTGCCCACATTTAATGGCAATGGTTTTTTGTGCGTGTATGATCGAACAGATGAATACGAAAGAAGCAGTGAACAAAATAGTTCTTTTCATAAGCGAAGAAGTTGGTTATAGAACAAGATACAACTATGCTGCAGAAGAAAGGTTCATTATACAAAAATTAAACCCTGCCGTAAGGAGGGTTTAATTTTATGAGAGCTCTTCGCAATAATAACCATGGTGTTGTACCAGCTCAATAATAGTGTTCGATGAAATACCTTCTGCTTCTATGCGTAAGATATTATCACAGTCGTTCAGGTCGAAATTATGTTTTACCACTCCTTCCGCTTTTCGTATATGCGGTGCAATCTTTCTCACCTGTTCCATGCTGTTGATATTGGTTTTAAACACAAGTACATTCATAAACAGTAGAAATTGTATAGTAGGTTATGGTTCGGTTGTTGCTTTGGGTTTCATCCAGCAACGGTTCTTCCATTCCTGTTTAAATTTTTCTCTTTCTTCTTCACTCATGGCTTCCCATTTGGCTTTCATTTTATTCTTCCAGTGTCCTCTTCCGCCGCAGCCTTTTTTAAATCCGCCAAAGAGTAATTTGGATAACAGAAAGATACCTGCAGCTTGCCAGTAGCTGATGCTGTTTACACCATGTACCGCCACTGTAAGAATATTGTTCCATAACAGCATTACTACCCAAATGGCCAGTGCTGCAAAAGCAATACCTATCAGTATAAAACCCGCGATGGCCGGGCCTTTAAATTTTTTGTTCATCATATCCTAATAATTTAATAATTCGTTTTTAAATGATTGCAGCCTTTCTCTTAAATGCAGCACAGCATAACGTTTTCGTGAAATAAGCGTACTGATGCTTTCGCCGGTTTGCGCAGCCAGTTCTTTAAAGGAAACATCTTCCAGTTCATTCATTACAAAAGCATAACGTTGTTCTTCCGGCAATTCCTGTAAGGCATTGTTGAGCGTTTCCCAGAAAAGTGATCTCAGGTATTCTGTTTCGGGTGTTTGTCCTTCCTCAAAAAACAATTCAGCCCAGTTAAGTTTTTCCTCTTCATCTGTACCTGCAAATAGATCCTCGATCAATTCATTTTTCTTTTTACGCTGGCGGTCTGTGATCTTATTCCGTGCAACAGTGAACAGCCATGCGGTTAATTGTTCTATGGGTTGCGTGTTGCCGATGAACTGGTAGAAAACATCCTGCAGTATGTCTTCCGCATCGGCCTCACTGGACACACGTTTCCTAATGAAGCCAAACAAACGTTTACTGTATTCATTGATTACCTGCGAAATATTTCTTTTTTGCCGGTCTGCCATGTTAGCCTCTAAGGTACTTGCTGCATTCATCTGTTAAGGCAGACGATTGATGAACGGGAATATTGCAACTATATTCAATTTTTTTGCTGTAGAATGTCATTGGGCGGTTGCTGAAAAAGCTGTAAGTTGTTGCCCGAATCCTGGTATTATGAAGAAGGTGCTTATTTCCGGTTTAATTGCGGGTGCCGTATTAACTGTGATCAGTTATGGCGGACTCTTTCTTTCCATTCGTTTTTTTCCTTCCTTATTCGAAGAATACAATAACCCGCTCTTTCATTCGGATGGCAGCCGCGATGTACTGTTTTATACCCATGCACTCGTAATCAGCATGGCGCTTTCGTGGGTGTGGGAGCGATTTAAGAGTTTATTCAAAGGCAATAATGTATTGCGGGGATTGGAGTTTGGACTGGTATATGCCGTAGTGGCCCTGTTACCCGTAATGTGGATCACTTTTGCTTCTATGGACGTTACGCTGTTGATGGTAGGCAGCTGGTTTTTATACGGCTGTATCCAGGCAGTGGTTGCAGGTGTGTTGTTCGCAAGAATTAACCCTTAACCAATTGTTTTAAGTACCAGGTGAAATTCAACATCCAATCTTTCATTGGCTTTGATCATGCCGCCTAATTTTCTTGGCGGGATTAAATTGAAATCAGAAAAATTAACAGCCCTTGTTCCGATAAGGTGAATGTTTCTTTGCTGGTCTATAGTAAAACGGTAGTTCACATCAAAGCGTTTTATAACACCTGCTATTTCTATATCAACCCAACCGGTGATTTGTTCCTGAGGGTTTCTTATATCGGGTAATTTGCTTAATGAAATGAAGCGAATGCTCAGCCTGGGAAACTCTTTCGATTTCAAAGTTTTCCTGAGATCGCTGGTCATCATGGGGTTATGGCAGTTAAATCCCATCACATCCAGGCTAAGGTTCCCTTTCATGGCAAAAACCTGCTCCTTTATATTGTTCTTGAAAATACTGATGGTATCCGGATTGTTGTAATCTTCTATTTCGCAACTGAATTTATTTATATTGGTACTCCCATCTACCCGAAGGCTGCTACCTCTTAAAACGATCCACCTGGCGGTATTGTGTACATTGTTATTGATATTCCCTTTTTCATGCTGCGTAAAGGCAAGTACGTTAGTGAATAGACTTATGGCTAATATGGTGAAGCGTTTCAGCATGGAATTTTCAGAAAGGGGAAAATAAAGAATTATCTGTTGATAGAAAGAATGTTTTTTACAGTAGTGAGATGCTATAAAAAATTAGTCGGGATGAAAGAATTCACCCCGACTCTGAAGAACACCATGAAAATGAAACCTATTTTTAGAAGCCTACTACAGCTTCGATAACATATCCGTAGAATTTACCACCGGCTCTGTAATCAGCAGCAGGGAAGTTGTTGTAAACCTGGTTTACATATTCTGCTTTTAGTAATACGTTTCTTGTTAAGAACCATCCACCGGCCAATGCAAAACGGTTAACAGTAACATCATTGGTATAAACAATGGGGCCTGCACCTGTACCGGCAGCGTTATTAGCTAATCCTGCTTTTACAGAATTATAACGGGCACCGATGAATAAATTTTCTTTTTTACCAAACCTGTACACACCATCAATGGCATATTGAGAAGCTGTTCTGTTTGAAGTTTCAGTTGCGCTTCTGCCAGATGCTGTTTCAAGTGTACCGAACAATTCAAAACCGCTTACTTTAAAGAAGGTATTGAACATTACAGCATTGATCTTTTTGCTGAAGCCCGGGTTAAAGCGGCCAGAGAACGCTAATGGAGTTCCGGCTCCTGTTGCACTGCTTGGGTTAGCTGAGTTCTCTTCCATTACGAACTGGTAGTTAGAACCGGTACGATCGCCACCGAATAAGGTGTTACCACCGCTGCTCTGGTTGCCATAGTAAGATAATGACATACGCAAACGAACATTATCAGCTAATTTTTTGTCGAAACCTGCTTTCAATAAAACAGAAGGAGATTTATGTAAGTTACCATCAGGGTTTTTAGCAGCGTACAGAGAGTCTACGTTACCTTTAATCATACCGTTAGTTAAACCGAACATACCGAAGAAACCATTTTTCTTAACGTATACTTCGCCACCGATCTCTGTTGCAAACTCATCCATTACATTACCTTCCATAAAAGGATTGTATAATGCTTGTCCGCCATCTGTTCTGCGATAGTGTTCATCACCATAATCCACTTCGAAGTGACCGATCTTGATGGTAGTGATTTTCATGATATCACTCCATATTTTACCTTTAAATGGAAGTTTATCAAATTGGATATAACCACCTTTTACCCATGTTTCGTTGTGGTGTTTTGAAGATAAGTAAGAAGTTACATTCAGGCGAATACCATCAGCCAGTTGCACATCCATAAACAAGTTGGCTTGTGCTGTTTGAAAGCCTGCTGTAATTACTTTTAATTTATTACCACTAACACCAGGATATGCACCCACATTATTGTTTAAAGCACCTGGATTTTCATGTTTTAAATTTTGAAACTGTTGTGTGAAACCGGCACCGAATCTAACTTTTAAACCATCAAATGGAACTGAATCTGATTTTAGATCTTCAAATACATTAATGCCTGTCTGGTCGTATGCTCTTAGGTGGCCAATTTTAGGTTGTTGTGCCATCAGGGCTACAGGTAAAACCCCTGCTAAGGCAACTGTTAACATCCTGTTCATTATAGTTTTCATAATTGATTAGTTTTAGATGAATAATTTGTTTGGGTTAATTAAAGTGTTATGTGTTAGGCTTTGATCATGGTTACGTCGATTGCGATGCTTACATCATCGGCTACTTTCAATGCACCCAGCATAAAAGAAGGTGGTTTAATACCGTAGCCGCTCATTTTTAATTTTTTAGCGCCTTTGATATGTACGTTACCATTAGAAGTATAAACGCAGGTTAATTGAAGGTCTGTGCTTTGTGTATTACCGGCGATGGTAAGGTTCCCTAATACATTGATGAGCGTAGTACCATTGGCTTGTTGTACACTTACTACTTTGGTAACCTGGAATGAAATGCTGGGATGTTTATCTGCTTGTAAAGCATCATAGGTTCTATTGTCCATTAATGAACCTTTAGGACTTTTAATAGCTTTCACATCTATTTGTACATTTCCGCCGTTTAAACCTTGTATAACGTTGTTGGCTATATGAAACTCCGCTGTTACGTTTACTGCGTTGGCTTTTTCTTCCCAGTCGTGCATAGTAGAAGTTCCTGTGATCACTACGTTAGAAGCAGCGCTTTTAAATTTTGCCTGTGCAAAAAGGCCGGTAGAGATAAATGCTAATGCAACGATCGTTGTTGCTCTTGACAGTTGTAGCCTGATTTGTTTCCTGTTCATGGCTGTAAGTTTTAAATATGATGAATAGTTTTTTTGTTGATTGCGATGTAAAAGTATAAGCGTGACAAAAGTTACCGTATGATATCTGTCAATTGCTTATATGATTTATCGCAGGTGCAGAAGTGATAAATATCATGTTTAAGCATTCAATCCAATGAAATCCTTTGTGGTAAATGGTTTCATTGAATAGGTGTTGTATCATTGTTGCTTATATTAGATGTTGCAACAATGAATTATTGCTATAAAAACGAATGATTTTTTCTGAATTATCCGGCCCATCCTTCCCTATCTAAACTCCGGTATTGTATCGCTTCTGCAAGATGTTCGGGTTTAATATCATCGCTGCAAGAAAGATCAGCAATGGTTCTGCTTACTTTTAAAATTCTATCGTAAGCCCTGGCAGATAAGTTCAATTTTTCCATGGCTTTCTTTAATAAGGTTTCACCTGCTGCAGATAATATACATACCTCTCTTAATGTTTTGCTACTCATTTGTGCATTGGCATAAATGCCGGGCTGTTGTGTAAACCTTTCTGCCTGTATAGTTCTTGCTTTGATTACCCGTTCACGAATTTGTGCAGAGCTTTCACCTTTCTGTACATTACTCAGTTCTGTAAAAGCTACAGGTGTAACTTCTACATGAAGGTCAATACGGTCTAGTAAAGGGCCTGATATTTTATTCAGGTATTTCTGAACGGCGCCCGGCGGACAAGTACATTCTTTATCAGGATGATTATAAAAACCGCATGGGCATGGGTTCATGGAGGCGATAAGCATAAAATTGGCCGGGAAATCGAGGGCAACTTTTGCTCTTGATATGGTCACCCTTCTTTCTTCCATCGGCTGGCGCATCACTTCTAAAACGGTTCTTTTAAATTCGGGTAATTCATCTAAAAACAAAACTCCGTTATGTGCCAGTGAGATCTCACCCGGCTGCGGAACACCACCGCCGCCTACCAGCGCAACATCGGATATGGTATGATGAGGGGAACGGAAAGGCCTTTTGGCAATAAGTGATGCATTCTCAGGTAATTTACCTGCTACACTATGGATCTTTGTTGTTTCCAGTGCTTCATACAAACCTAAAGGAGGCAAAATGGTCGGCAAGCGTTTGGCAAGCATGGTTTTTCCTGCACCGGGCGGACCGATCAATATAGCATTATGCCCTCCTGCTGCTGCAATCTCCAGTGCTCGTTTAATATTTTCCTGTCCTTTTACATCATTAAAATCAAATTCAAACTCATATTGGTTGCTGAAAAACTCTTCTCTTGTGTTTACCTGAACGGGGGCTAATGCATTAGCATCGTTAAAAAATGCTACCACATCATCCAGGTGATCTATACCATATACTTCCAGGTTGTTCACCATTGCTGCCTCACGGGCATTGGCTTTAGGTACGATCAATCCCTTAAAACCTTCCTTTCTAGCCTGAATAGCAATAGGTAAAGCGCCTTTGATGGGTTGCACACTTCCATCCAAACTTAACTCTCCCATCATTACATAATCTTTCAGCCTTTCCGGGTCACCAATTTGTTCACTGGCGCCTAAGATACCAATGGCCATTGGCAGATCGAATGCACTGCCGCTCTTTTTAATATCTGCCGGTGCAAGGTTTACTACGATCTTGGTTCTCGGGAAAGAGTGCTCATTGGTTTTAATAGCACTCTCAATTCTTTGCAGGCTTTCTTTTACTGCATTATCGGGTAATCCTACAATGTAATATTTAAGATCACCACCGCTAACATTCACTTCTATTGTAATGGTAATGGCATCTACTCCATATACCGCACTGCCAAAGGTTTTTACAAGCATAAAGTAAGCTGCTTTATTTTTTTGTCAGGGGGTATATATGCGTAGGGATGTATATGTGAATGTAGTTAAAATATTTTTATTTGTTTCAATGTATTTTACCGTTATTGAAACTTTATTAGCATGAGTACAACAAATTTTTTTATTCACCGGCTTTGGCCCTCATGATATAAGCTGCTACACTATCTGTTCCGGAAGGGGTTTTGTATTTGGCTTTAAAGCTGAATTCATCATTGGGTGCAATGGGCTTATCAAAGAATTCTTCATGATTAGCCACTTCTTTACCCTGTTTAAAGTAGAGAAGCTTAACTCTTATTTCTTTATAGGAAGAAATGGTTGCCGTATTTTTTATAATGCCTTTATACACTGTTTTGCCCCACAGGTTTTTATGATCATCCCCGCTGAGGCGGAGAAAGGTTTTAGGGCTTTGTTTTTCTTTTTCTGCAAGGCTTATTTTTTGTTCCTGATAGCTTCTTTCATTAAATTTTTTCTCTTTACTGTTACAAGCTAGCAGCGAAAGGGCCAACAGCAGGGTGGGTACACTAAGTCTCATATTACATTTTTCCCTTTAAAGAAACGAAAAAAATATATGCACTACAAGCGTTAGCTGTAGCATGGTAAAAAGTTTTGCTGTTATTTTACAGCCAATCATAGGTAAAACACTTTTTTATGGTCATTAATTTAAGCAATCAACATAGCCTTGTAAGTAACTGGGTAGCAGAATTAAGAGATGTTACTGTACAGAACGATCGTTTGCGTTTTCGCAGGAACCTCGAGCGTATAGGAGAGGCTGCCGCCTATGAAATAAGTAAAGAATTACCCTGGAAGGAAACAGAAGTGCAAACACCATTAGGTATACATAACAGCAAGATGCTGGAGAAACAACCTGTGCTGGCCACGATACTGCGAGCAGGCTTACCATTGCACCAGGGGATGTTGAATTATTTTGATAAAGCTGATAATGCCTTCATTTCAGCCTATCGTAAACATCACCGGGATGGTAGTTTTGAAATTAGTCTTGAATACATGAGCTGTCCCAGTTTGGATGGCAGGATCGTTATCATCAGTGATCCCATGCTGGCTACAGGCGCTTCGCTGATTAAAACCATCAACTACATGAAAGACGAAGGAAGCCCTTCAGCTATTTATATTGTTTGCGCCATTGCCTGTTCTATTGGTATTGAAGCGATCCGCAGAGATTGTGGGGATGCGATACAAATCTGGTGTGGCGATATTGATGATGAATTAACTGCCAAAGGGTATATCGTACCCGGATTGGGTGATGCAGGCGACCTTGCTTTTGGAACCAAACTGCAAGCCTGATACATCTTCCTGCTTATAACGAGGATATGTTTATACTGCTTCTTTTACCGGAAAGGCAGGTAACGAAGTTGTTATATTATATTTCCTGACTATTATCTGTTAAATTTATTTTTTTTAGAAAGTCAAGACAACAATTCAGGTACTTTCGGAGTCATAATTGGCGTAATGAGAAAATGGATCTCCACCACTGTCTGTTTATTTATGTTGATGAGGGCATCGGCACAAGACCCGCATTTTTCACAGTTCTTCTCATCGCCATTAACATTGAATCCTGCATTTACCGGAAAGTTCGATGGTACTTACAGGGTAGCCGGCAATTATCGCAACCAATGGCCTACCATTAATAATGCATTTACTACTGCAACCGGTGCGGTAGATTTTCATATCCTGCAAGATCGTATTGCTTCTAATGATACCTGGGGTGTTGGCCTGATGGCGTATAATGATAACAGTGCCAACGGTGCGGTTAATTTCAACTACGGAACTATTTCTACGGCTTATCATAAGGGCCTTGATGAAGAAGGGTACAACCAGATCGGCTTAGGCTTTCAGCTTACCTATGCCAATATGATTATCAATACCGCAGACCTGAAGTTTGAAGACCAGTTAACCACCAATGGATTTACAGGTGTTACCAGTGAAATATTCAGCGGCTCTACTTTAAAATCGAATTATGTAGATGTGAATGCAGGTATCCTGTACAACGGAAGTACAACAGACCGCAATAACTTTTATTTTGGGGTGAGCCTCTATCATATCACAAGGCCAAAGCAACAATTTACGGGTGGCTTGTTTGCTCTTAACCCGCGGGCTACCATACATGCCGGTACTTACTTCCCGATAGGAGAAACCACCACGCTTCATTTAAGTGCCATGCAAAGTTTCCAGGGCGGTGCTTCTGAAACAGTGCTGGGTGGTGCTTTTCAACTTTCACCAACCACCGATGCCGAAAAGCCTGTTAGTTTGTATGCCGGTGGCTGGCTTCGTTTGAATGATGCCATTATTCCTTATGTAGGTTTGGAGTTCGGCGATCTTCGCCTGGGCGTTTCTTATGATGTGAATACTTCTTCCCTAAAAACCGCTTCGCAGGGTACAGGCGGTATTGAAGTTTCGCTTATTTATGTACGCAGACCTTCTACCGATAAACCGATTAACTGTCCTAAGTTCTAATGTTTCGCTATTTCTTTCTTTCTATGAAATATTGTATACCGGCAGCCTGCTGTTGCCTCTTGCTGGCATGTAACAATGGAGCCAGTACCCATAACGACAAAGATTCTGTAGCAATTATTCGTACCGATACCATTCCCGAAACAAGGGCAACCGTGAATGAGCAGCCTGTTGCGGGGTATCACGAAAAAGTACCGGATGAACTGAACAACTGGAGCTTCGATGTTCGTGTAATGGAAACAGCTAAAACATTTCATTACTTGTTAAAAGTGCAGTACAAAGAAATACAAGCAACCGATACATTGAAAATTCCCAACATTGGTATCCAGCCGCAGGTGGAAGTGCATAAAGGCAAAGACCCGTTATCCTGTATCATCGGTTTTAGAGATAAACAGCACCGGTTCCGTGAATACAAGTCAGTGAATGTGGTGAATGAACAACTGAAAGTCACCACGGTGGGCCATTACAGCGTGTACGATACGGCCAGATAAAGTTGAGTGTATCGTGTGTAAGGTTTGTTGTTTATTTGAAAATCCTTTCTTTACATACACTTTCCGATAAGTACAGCCCTTTGTTAGTTATACTAACGGTCACATGGCCTTGAGTGAGTAATAATTATGCATGCTTCTTCCCGCTTACATAAGGATTATCCTTTACTATAAAACGATAGGGTAGTAAAGCATCTTCACCTGCGTAATCCACACCAATGCGTGGCGTGGCGATGATCTTCTTTTGAGAAATGTCATCATTATCTGTCACAATAAACAATGCATCCTCCAGTAGATCCACTCCTGTGTGCTGTGTACTGATTCCTAAGGCCCTGCTCACATTACCCGGACCTTTGGTTAAAGAAAAATCAGCTTTCGGTTTAGCAGTTCTTTGTAACATAAGCTCTATTCCCACCAGGGGTTCAACGGCTCTTATCAATACCGCATGCGGGCTGTTTTTTAGATGCGTTACCACATTGAATAAATGATGGATGCCATAGCATAAGTAAACATAGGCTTTACCCCCATCCGCATACATAATTTCCGTTCTTTTGGTTCTCCTGCCACCATAAGCATGAGAGGCTTTATCAACAATGCCGTTATAAGCTTCCGTTTCAACGATGCGTCCTGCTGTTACCTGGTTGTTGAACCGGGTAACCAATATCTTACCGATCAGTTCCCTCGCAACCAGTACCACGTTATCTCTCCGGTAAAACGAAGTGCTAAGTTTAGGAAGGCTGAGGAGTGAATTTATTTGCAGCATACTTGTTATGAATGAGTTACATTCGTGCCACTAAAATACTCCCTGGTTGTTAAAAGAAATCATTATATCCTTACAAGCCTATTACCAGGCACACCAGTTCATCAAAACACAAAAACTGTGGAAATGGATACTCATTCCGGGCATCCTGTACACGCTGCTGTTTGGGGTGAGTATGTATTATTTTGCCCATACCAGTAATAATTTTATTGAATGGCTTACCCTTAAAACGGGGCTAAAAAACTGGCTCGATACCATCAATAGCGGCTGGCTTGGTTTCTTCCTCACCCTTAGCAATATCATGCTGTGGATGACGATGATGCTCTTCTATTTCTCACTCTTTAAATATTTTTTCCTGGTGGCCGGCTCACCGGTATTTGCCTACCTCAGCGAAAAAACGGAAGCTATTTTAGAAGGAAAGGATTTCCCTTTTTCCCTGGCGCAATTAGCCAAAGACATTGTAAGGGGTATTCGTATTGCCCTGCGTAATGCAGCCTGGCAAACTGTATATGCTTTCTCTATCTTTCTCTTAAGCCTCATTCCTTTGTTCGGATGGGTAGCCCCTTTAATTGCCGTACTGGTAGAGTGCTATTATTACGGTTTCTCCATGCTCGATTACAGCATGGAACGCCATCGCAAAACACCCTCCGAAAGTATTTTCTTTGTAGGAAGGCACAGGGGATTAGCCATTGGCAACGGCATGGTGTTTTATGGTATGCATATGCTTCCCATTGTTGGATGGGCGCTGGCCCCTGCGTATGCCGTAGTAGCGGCTACCTTAAGTTTACACAACTTTAAAGAAGACAGTAGCGAAGGCGAGTGATGAAGCCGGCTGCAGCAACAGTTCCCTACACCTGTTGCGTTGCCAAACACAAATTTACGTTCAAAAAAATCAATTATTTGGTTATCACTTAATTGTGCGTGCAATAAAATGAAAATAAGTGTACGTTAATGAGTGTTTCCAGAGTAGTTTCAGAGACAGGTTTTTTACCCTTAGACTACAGTTCCTCAGATTGCTTTTCTCTTCCTCAGAATGCGTTTCAACTATTTTTTAACTGGAATTTTTCTTCTACCTGAAAAAGGAAAAGAAAAATAGTCATAATTCCGCCCAATCTTTGATGAGCTCCCTGAGAGGAATATTAATGCCGGCCATCAAAAATCAGATAATTAAACTGAATCCTTTTTTGAACGTAAAATTTGTACGCAAAAAAGTGGATAGGGATTTTCTGGAGTTAGATGAAATCAATGCTATACAGCAGTTAGCTGATTTGACACATATGCAGCAACTATGCCACGATATTTTCCTGATAGCGATTTTTACAGGGTTATCCTATTCAGATATCGTTGATTTGAATAAGTTGTTTTTTAATCTGCTTCTTTTGGATGAGTTAAGCTTAAGGACTTATGCGTTAGCTTAAAAAGTGTAGCTACAGATACTGCTTTTTTCGCGATAGTTTCTACCGTTGCTTATGATAATCTTTTAAAAATATTGAAGAAGAGGGTTATGTAAACAAATCTTTCCCCTTCGTAACAATCTATTGCGATTCTTTTTTTATCAAGTAACTCTATTGAAATTGCATTTGCTAACAAATCGTGGTTTTTAACCCATTCAGTTTCTGAATGACAAGTCAATAATTCATTCAAGGCTAGTTGGCATAGCTTATTGTTGATTGTTAAGGTAATTCTATCAGCCACTTTATTTCAGATAAAAAAATTGTGATGATAAAAAGCCCACTTTCTAGAAAGATAGTGGGGATCAGATCGTAATTTAAAGCCCTTTTTTATAATGTTCGCAACATAGCTCAATAAGTTCTAACATTATAGTATAATTAGTGCTCTTTTTGAAATAAAATCGTCATTTATGGTGCTTTTACTATTGCTATGACATTCAAACTTTTTTGTGATTCATGGATTATCGTACCAACATTAAACGCGGATATTTATTTTAAGGATTGAGTAAATAAGATAATTAATTGATACTTACAATTTTATCGTACATTACTATTCTTATCAAATATCAACATCATATGGAAGTCACGGACAATGCTGTAGGAATTAAACATAATATTGTTCCTTGCTTTCTGTTGCACAAAGAATATATCGATCACGATGGAATCGACTTTGATGAAGAAAATGAAAAGCCATTCTCCTTTTATTATCCTCTATTTCTGCCTTACAGGGAAATAAAGTATTTAATTAGTTCAACTTTCCCCAA
>JAGWUV010000014.1 GCA_028875875.1 Bacteroidota bacterium | reverse complement strand
GCACCCGATGTACCGTATGCTGTACTGCTACTGTTACTTTGCAATGTCACGTATCCACCCGCCGCTAATGTTCCCGCTGTAGGGGTTAATAAAGAGGTGATCGTTTGCATACCGCTACTCGCCGTAAAAGTACCTGTAGTATTTACGATTAATGTTCCTATACTACCCGTACCACCGATCGTGTTACCCGTACCACTACCGCCTAAGGTTAGATTTGTTATGGTACCATTATTCACCAGGCTTTCCTGCAAGTTTAAATCTCCGCTCGTGGAGACCGTTACCGTCTCTCCACTGCTTACGTAGAGCTGTGAAAAGCTTACAGTACTGACTGCTGAAAATAGGATTAGAAGTAATAATTTATGATTCATGTTTGATTTAATTAATTCAGTGGATACAATAATTTTTATGGAGTAACCTTTACGTAAGAAATACTGGTTCTGCCATTGGCATCATCAAGAAAAGCCTGTTGACCCCCACCACTATTCGCACTACCAAAGAAATAAAGTGAGGTGTTTGCTGAGGTGACGGTAACAATATATGAGCCTGAATAATTACCCCCAACTATAGCACTTTGGGTATATCCACCCAAAATCTCTGTTCCAGCTATTGGAGACCCTGGTGTGCTTGAATTTGATAAATAGCCTACTGCGAATTGACCTGCCACAGCAGATACACTTTGTACACGCATGGTATAAGTAACTAAGTATGTACCTGTTGTTGGGAAAGTAATGGACGTTAAAAGTGAAGTTGAGCCTCCATTGACATATATATTACCACTAATTCTACTTGAGCCAAAAGATGGAGAGAAAGAGGAACCCTGCACAGTTACTACATTTCCATTAGCATCTACCCCTAATGTTGCACCACTTGATACAGGGGTGGTGGATGTTAGATTTGAAAACTGTAATCCTGAAGTATTGGCAGCAGAAGATGTGATTACAAGATTACCATTATTTTGTTGGTTGATAACCCTTTGCCAGCTAGTTCCATTATAATAATACAAGCCCGGATTAATTGCTGCAGAACCAGTTACGGTGGCTGTATTATACACTAGTAATCCTGTAGCAGGACTTGTGATGGTTGCAACGTCATTGGTACCTGTTAAAGCAATACGCGGAGGTAGAAATCCCTTGTTAGTACTGGTTACATCTAGTTTTGCAGATGCATTAGGTGTATTGGTTCCAATGCCCACTTGCGCATAAGAAGCGACTGAAAAGAGAACACCTAATAAAAAGATTAGTTTTTTCATTTTGAATTGTTGATTTATGCAGATGGTTGAATACAACCTATAGATACTGTTCGGTAGAGCAATCATTCAAGGGATATCTCTAATTCATCGGATAGGCAATGAGTTGATCTTCTCCCCATGCTGCTGAACCCAAACTATTAAGTGAAACAGATCCAGAACCTCCGCTAGAAGTACATACACCAGACCACAAATAGTAAGTTTTATTGGCCCCCGAAGTATTGTTAACAATAATGGTTCCATTGGCCATACCGAAATTACCTGCCGGACAATAGCCGGATATCAAAGTACTATAAGGAAAATTGGTAGCATCGGTAGTAAAACTGGTATTAGAGGTGCTTAGCCCAATCCTTGCCCACCAAGAAGTACTTGAGCTAGTACTATTTAATAAAAAGTTACCCTGAACAGACCATTTACCCGGGGGTAAAGTAATAGAAGTATTTAAGTAGGTATTACTTGTTGAGTTACCCGCAGTGGTGCTAGGGCTCACATATTGTCCAGATGGTGCCAATGTACCTATAACAGCCGGGGTAACAGCCACGTTTGTAGCCCAGGCAATCTGACCACTGCCATTAGTTGTCAATATCTGTCCACTAGTACCATCCGTGTTAGGATAAGTAACGGCACCGGTGGTTAACTTTCCGCTAGTTTTAACAGATGTTATATTACCATCACCTAACTGGATAGTATTACTGGCTGCAACAACTGCATTGGCACCTATGGCAGTAGCATTGGTTAGACCGTCGCCTGCTACGGTGGCCTGATAGCCTAATGCTGTAATATAATTTCCAGTAGCATTAGAATATAAAGAATACGCTCCAAAAGCTGTGTTATAATTTCCCGAGGTATTTTGGTATAAAGAACTTGAACCTGTTGCGGTATTAGCGGTTCCTGTACTGGCTTGTAACGATCTGTAACCTATTGAGGTAATATCAGTACCAGCGATATTAGACTGTAATGCATTAGAACCTATTGCGGTATTAGCCGACCCTGTAGTATTAGAATGGAGTGCGTAAACACCGACAGCCGTATTGATAGATCCTACATTAGAAAACAGTGCCGAATTGCCAATGGCAGTATTATAATTACCACCACTTGCACTTGCACTTAGCGCATTATATCCCAAAGCTGTATTATTCGATGCTGCACCAGGCCCTAAACCTATAGTCAATCCATGAATAGTAGCATCTCCACCAATAGTACCTGTACCACTGATATTAAAATTGGCTGTTTGCTGCGTTGTGCCATTTGCGATAACGGAATTTTGGGTTATAAGCAGTTGCCATACTGGTGAGGATGGGGTACCACTATTGTAATAATAGCCGGGTACTACATTATTGGGCGCTGTTCCTGCTGTTGCAGTATTATACACTAATAATCCTGTAGCAGGATTGGTAATAGGTCCTGCTGCGTTGGTTGCTGTTAATGCTACCCGTGGAGGTAGAAATCCTTTATTGGTACTGGTTACATCTAACTTTGCAGATGGGTCCGGTGAATTGGTTCCAATACCCACTTGGGAATAGGAAGAAAAAGCAATAAGTAAAGTGAAACATGTAATTAATTTCTTCATTTAAATGATTTTTTTAGAATGTTAGTAATAAGCAGCTTATTTATTAAATTTTTGATGTTGAAAATGGGCTTGTTTTAACGTAGCATACTTCGGAAACTTCATTAGTATTTCGAACGAACCTCACACTAAAGGTTATTGAACAAACACCTGACCTGTGCCTGCTAATCCCCAAAAATTAAGACTAGCGATTGTGCCGATTTCCCCTTCTCTTTGCATACTTAAACTGAAAGTATAAGTACCAGGGGTTAGGCCTGATATAATATAGCTAACAGGGGCACTATACCTTGTATCACTCGCTCCATTGTATGAAGTACTCCATCCTGTCATCATTACAGATGAGTAAGTAGCTGTTGAAACGCCTGTTTGTGATATTTGAAATCTTAATGACCCCATAGCAGTTGTAGACACATTCACATCTC
The DNA here is from genome assembly GCA_028875875.1 of Bacteroidota bacterium. Lineage (GTDB taxonomy): Bacteria > Bacteroidota > Bacteroidia > Chitinophagales > Chitinophagaceae > JAGWUV01. The sequence goes on along the minus strand of JAGWUV010000014.1, from coordinate 75,264 downwards.
CCCATACATTCCATTGTAAAAATACCTGGGTGTTGGTGTAGCCCGCCGGAACCGTTACAGTTATGGCACTATTGTTAATAGCGACATAATTCTGATAAGTAGTAATTGTTTGTGAAGTGTTATTGATAAGAGCTGTTCCAATGGATGCAAGTTTATAAGTATTTTCTACTGAAACAGTTGCCAGATGAGACCATGAAGGTTGGGCAGGTGAGCCACTGTTATAGTAATAACCCGGCACTACATTATTAGGTGTTGTACCTGCGGTAGCCGTATTGTATACCAATAATCCTGTTGCAGGACTGGTAATAGGTCCAGCGGCGTTGGTTGCTGTTAATGCAACCCGTGGAGGAAGAAATCCTTTATTGGTGCTGTTTACATCGAGTTTTGCAGAGGCATCAGGGGTTGTTGTGCCAATACCCACCTGAGCATAGGCGGCGGCGGCAATAAAGATAACCACTAAGAATGAAATTGGTTTTTTCATGGATTTAATTTTCAAGGGTTATCATTTTTCTTTTAAAAGTGATAACTCCTAGTTTTATTCTCGCTAAATGCAACCCTGGATATTCATATAATAAAGTTCAATTAACTCAACGGCGTTTTTAAACAATTCGAAGAGTTGCCTAGAAAAGTATTCTAAAAAACTTAGGTTTTGAATCACTGAATCTGTCAGCATATGCAAAGAAAATTGAATAAATAAAGAAATAATATAAGTTATTCATTATTGTATTTAATAAAATAAGCAATTTTGATTCATTTACTTTTTGCTGATAAGTAGAGTGGGCTAATAGGTTAGTAGAAGATATTTTATTAATTAAATATTAAATGTGTTATTGTGTATTTTACGCGATTACATATGCAAATAGAAAGGTTCATCTCATTCTATTATGTAGTTCTCGGTGTTGATCATACTGGTTAGCACACATCAATTTCACGATTCAATGCAACGAAGCATTGCATTAAATCACTGTTTTATATTAATGAGCCTACGAAAACTATTAATGAGTGGATTTTTTGCTTTGGGTATTATTTTTTTCAAGTAGGAAAGCATCTCAACTATTAATCACATCATCTTCCCAACTCATCCCTTCTGGCCATGTATTTGCCAATGATATCAAATTCAATATTCACTGTACTGCCTGCCTCCAGGTATTGGATATTGGTGTGATGGTAGGTATAGGGGATAATGGCAACAGTAAAGCTGTTGCGGGTTACGTTAAAACAGGTGAGGCTGGTGCCGTTTACACAAACAGACCCTTTCTCTATCACTAAATGGGCAAACTGTTCATCAAAACGGAAAGTGTATTCCCAGCTGCCCGCCAGGGTTTTTACTTCCGTACAGGTTGCCGTGGCATCCACATGGCCCTGTACAATATGGCCATCGATCCTGCCGTTCATTAGCATACATCTTTCCAGGTTCACAATGGCCCCCGCTTGCAGCTGGCCAAGGTTGGTTTTTCTCAATGTTTCCTCAATGGCTGTTACCTTGTGCAGGTTGTTGTTTACTGCTTCCACCGTTAGGCAAACCCCGTTATGGGCAATGCTTTGGTCGGTTTTTAACTCCCTGCTGATAGGAGATTCAATCCAAAATGTTTTATTGGTACCCGTTGTGATCACTTCTTTAACGGTACCTGTAGCTTCTATAATTCCTGTAAACATAGACGCAAGGTAAACCGATTGACTGAATTTATGATTCGGATTTGGAAATTCGGCAGATGCCATTATCTTTGCAGCCCATTAATCACCTAAAGGAGGTATATCAAAATGCTTATCATTGATTCTAAAGACTGCGAAAACATCGACAAGGCCCTCAAAAAGTACAAGAAGAAATTTGAGAAAAGCAAAACGTTATTGCAGTTGAGAGAGCGTCAAACATTCACCAAACCGTCGGTTAAGCGTCGTGGTGAAGTGCTGAAAGCCATCTACAAGCAACAATTGGCAAGTGGAAAAATAGAAGATTAATCATCTTTTATACCCAAACATATGCAGCTAGCTTTAAGTGAATAACTTTAAGCTAGCTTTTTTATGCTTGTACAAACCTCATATCCGCAATTAGCTTCTTTTCTCGATTACCTGAAATTTGAAAAAAGGTATTCGCAGTACACCATTATTTCCTATCAAACCGACCTCGAACAGTTTTTCAGCTATCTCATCAGCCAGTTCGACACGCCGGCATTGGGTTCTATCTCAGCATCCTTCATTCGTTCCTGGCTGGCCGAACTAAAGAACGATGGCATCAGTTCAAAATCCATCAACCGGAAAATCTCTTCCCTTAAATCCTTCTATAAATTTTTACTGAAAACAGGTGTGGTGCAGCAATCGCCTCTGGTAACCGTAGTGGCACCCAAGATCAGTAAAAGGCTACCTGTTTTTGTGGAAGAAAAGCATATGGATGATTTACTGAATAGGATAGATTTTGAAGAAGGGTGGGCGGGCAGGAGCGAAAAGCTGATTATAACGCTGTTCTATGCCACAGGTATGCGTTTAAGTGAATTGATCCAGTTGAAAGAAAAGCAGGTAGACTACGGGCACAGTCATATTAAAGTGCTGGGTAAGGGAAATAAGGAAAGGATCGTACCCGTTTCGAATGGGTTGTTACGGGAAATAATGTTGTATGTAGAAGAAAAACATTCGCTTTTTGGGGTAGCCTGCGATCATGTATTTGTTAACCAGAAAGGGAAGCCCTATTATGCCAGGGCGGTATATGATATCGTTAAAAAATACCTCGGTATGGTTACTACCATACAAAAGAAAAGTCCGCATATTTTAAGGCATAGTTTTGCCACGCACCTGATGAATAATGGAGCGGAGTTAAATGCTGTGAAAGAGTTATTAGGGCATAGCAGCCTGGCCGCCACACAAGTGTACACGCATAACACTATTGAAAAGCTGAAGGAGGTGTTTAAAAAGGCGCATCCCAAAGCCTGAGTAAATACTAAGAGTGTTTTTTATACAGGAAAATATTTTTCAAAAAACGGGTTATTTAGCTTTCTTTTTTCAAATGGATGCGCTAAATTTATAGTCCTGCTACACTGAAGAGTACAGCACACCAAACAAAGTTCTTTTACATATTATTATTTCACTTTTAAAACGTGAGTTGCTATGAACGTTAACATTCAAACTGTGCATTTTGACGCAGATGTAAAATTGGTAGATTATGTTTCACGTAGAGCTGAAAAACTGAACACTTTCCACGACAGGATTATCAAAGTGGATGTGTTTCTAAAGCTCGATAACGTGGTTCACACGATAAAGGATAAAATGGTAGAAATCAGGGTACACGTTCCAAAGCATGATTTTTTTGTAAAGGCATCATCTAAGTCCTTTGAAGAATCATTCGACACCGCATTAGAATCAATTATTAACCAGATAAAAAGGAAAAAAGAAAAGCTTGCAGCATAAAAAAATTAAGTCCCGCCCACCAGCGGGACTTTTTTATTTGCCGTTATTGGCAAAAAAAGTTCATATGAATTGTTCGGGAGATGCAGATAAAACATTATTGTGTGTGATAGAATCTGTTGAATGGCTTGCCTGGCGCGGATTTCAGGATTTATGTGTTAAGTGTTGGTAACCTTTCTAAAAAAATCTTTGTAAGAATTTTGTTGAAATAAGTTTTCCATTACCTTTGCCATCCCGAAAAAATACAGTGTAGTTCTTTTTATAGCTATAACGCCACTTTAGCTCAGTTGGTAGAGCAGCTGATTTGTAATCAGCAGGTCGTTGGTTCGAGTCCGACAAGTGGCTCTAAATGATTGGTAAATAATCGTTATCAATTATTTGGGCAGGTTCCAGAGCGGCCAAATGGGGCGGACTGTAAATCCGCTGTCTTTCGACTTCAGTGGTTCGAATCCACTCCTGCCCACAGCATCAACAGCCAATTTGCTCTTTTGAAAATTGGCCTTTTATGTTGTAGTTCTTTACAGGTGAAATTTCGGATCATCTGAAATTTCTGTTGATTGAATGCGGGAGTAGCTCATTTGGTAGAGCGATAGCCTTCCAAGCTATAGGTGGCGAGTTCGAGCCTCGTCTCCCGCTCATTGAAAGTTTGGAGTTAATAGTTGAAGGTTTTGAGTTTTTTCTACTGAACTGGAAACTCGGAGCCGGAAACTCGAAACTGAGTTTTGCCGTTGTAGCTCAGTGGTAGAGCACTTCCTTGGTAAGGAAGAGGTCGTGAGTTCAATTCTCATCAACGGCTCTCTGAAGATCTTTTCTCTGGTAGAATGATCTGTTAGATGAAGAGGGCAACAGTAAAAGCATTAAGCTGTTGCAATTTGAAATAAAAAGCTATGGTCGATGGACGATGATCTGTTGACAGCGATTATAAAAACAACTAAAAACGATAAAGATGTCTAAAGAGACCTTTAAGAGGGAGAAACCTCACGTAAACGTTGGTACCATTGGCCACGTTGACCATGGTAAAACAACATTAACAGCTGCGATCACTACTATCCTTTCACAAAAAGGTTTGGCGCAAGCAAAGAAGTATGATGAAATTGATGGTGCTCCTGAAGAAAAAGAGCGTGGTATCACAATCAATACCGCTCACGTGGAGTATCAAACAGCTAACCGTCACTATGCTCACGTAGACTGTCCAGGTCACGCTGACTACGTAAAAAATATGATTACCGGTGCTGCCCAAATGGATGGTGCTATCTTAGTAGTTGCTGCTACAGATGGTCCTATGCCTCAAACTAAAGAGCATATCCTGTTGGCCCGCCAGGTGGGTGTACCTCGTATCGTGGTATTCATGAACAAGGTTGATTTAGTAGAAGATGCTGAATTATTAGAGTTAGTTGAAATGGAAATCCGTGAGTTGTTAAGCTCATATGGTTTCGATGGCGACAACACTCCAATCATACAAGGTTCTGCAACAGGTGCTTTAGCAGGTGAAGCTAAATGGGTTGCTAAAGTGGAAGAATTAATGGAAGCTGTTGATTCTTACATTCCATTGCCTCCTCGTCCGGTTGACCAAGCCTTCCTGATGTCAGTTGAAGACGTATTCTCTATCACTGGTCGTGGTACAGTTGCTACAGGTCGTATCGAAAGAGGCCGTATCAAAGTAGGTGAAGCTGTAGAAATCGTAGGTCTGATGGAAGCTCCTTTAAGCTCTACTGTAACAGGTGTTGAGATGTTCAAAAAATTATTGGATCAGGGTGAAGCAGGTGATAATGCAGGTTTACTGTTACGCGGTATTGAGAAAAAAGATATCCGTCGTGGTATGGTAATCTGTGCTCCTAAATCAATCACTCCGCACACTGAGTTCAAAGGTGAAGTTTACGTACTGAGCAAAGAAGAAGGTGGTCGTCACACTCCATTCTTCAACAAATACCGTCCTCAATTCTATTTCCGTACTACAGACGTTACCGGTGAAGTTTCTTTACCAGAAGGAACTGAGATGGTAATGCCTGGCGATAACATCAACCTGACTGTTAAGCTGATCCAACCGATCGCTATGGAGAAAGGTTTGAAATTCGCTATCCGTGAAGGTGGTAGAACAGTAGGTGCCGGTCAGGTAACTGAAATCTTGAAGTAATCAGGAATATTCTTCTGAAAAGAAGGATAAAATATAAGCTCAAAAGTCTTTGGTCAACGTAATTCATCTAACTTTGACCGGAGACTTTTGATTCATACGGGCATAGTTCAATGGTAGAATAGCGGTCTCCAAAACCGTTGATATGGGTTCGAATCCTATTGCCCGTGCAGGATTTAATTATTTTATTTCAAACTGAAATTGAAATTGATGAATAAGATTTCAACATATTTCAAAGAGAGTTATCAGGAACTGGTAGAAAAAGTAACCTGGCCAACTTGGATGCAATTACAGCAAAGTACTGTGATTGTGCTTGTTGCCACAGTTATCATTACTGCCATGGTATGGATAATGGACTTCGGCAGTAACCAATTGCTGAAACTGATCTATTCACTATTTAAGTAATTGAGAGATGGAACAAGTTGCTCAACAGCAAGAAACTAAATGGTACGTGTTGCGTGTAGTGAGTGGAAAAGAACGCAGTGTTAAAGAGTATTTGGATAAGGACATTGCACGTAATGGCTGGACAGATATTATCAAGCAGGTGTTTCTGCCTATGGAGAAGGTATATAAAGTGCAGAATGGTAAAAAGGTGATGAGAGAAAAAAACTATTTCCCCGGTTATGTAATGCTGGAAGTGGCCGATGGTAAATTAACCGATGATATTGTGCAGCACGTAAGCAATATCAGCAATATCATGCACTTCTTAACGGATGGTAAAGGTTCTAAAGGAAACATCATTTCTTTGCGTAAGAGCGAAGTTAATAAGATGCTGGGCAAGGTGGATGAGATGAATGACCAGGGCGTTACCTTAAGCGAACCGTTCATCGTAGGTGAAACCATTAAGATCATCGAAGGACCATTCAATGATTTCAATGGTGTGATCGAAGAGGTGAATGATGAGAAGAAAAAATTAAAAGTTACCGTAAAAATATTCGGACGTTCTACACCTGTTGAATTGAATTACATGCAGGTAGAGAAGCTGAGTTAAGTGGTCGGAACAGAAAATATTAAAAATCCTGCCTTATGGCGGGATTTTTCTTTTTGATATACTTGGCAGATACAATTAAACTCCTACCTTTGCCGTCCCAAAAAGTTCTTTAGAAAGAAGAATGATTGACTTTGGGAGTTTCTGTACAGCAGAAACGTTATTACCAATTAAATCGAAAATCACATGGCAAAAGAGATTTCAGGCTTTGTGAAGTTGCAGGTAAAAGGCGGACAAGCCAACCCTGCACCTCCAGTAGGCCCTGCCCTTGGTTCTAAGGGTGTAAACATCATGGAGTTCTGTAAGCAGTTCAATGCAAGAACCCAGGATAAAATGGGAAAAGTAGTTCCCGTTGTTATTACAGTGTATACCGACAAGTCGTTCGACTTTGTTATCAAAACTGCACCTGCTGCTGTTCAATTAATGGAAGCAGCCAAAATCCAGAAAGGTTCAAAAGAAAGCAACCGTGCTAAAGTAGGCAAAGTAAGCTGGGCTCAAATCGAGGCTATTGCCAAAGATAAAATGCCTGATATGAACTGCTTTACTGTAGAAAGCGCTATGAAAATGGTTGCCGGTACAGCACGTAGCCTCGGCTTAACTGTTGATGGTAAAGCTCCCTGGGAAAACTAATTTATTCACCTTAAATATTTAGTAAAATGTCATTGACTAAAAAGAGAAAAGTTGCAGAAACTAAGGTGGATAAAAACAAAGTATATTCCCTTAAAGAAGCTGCATCACTGGTTAAAGAAATCAACTGTACAAAATTTGACAGTTCTGTAGACTTACACATCCGTTTGGGTGTAGATCCTAAAAAAGCTGACCAGCAAGTGCGTGGTACAGTTACATTGCCTCATGGTACAGGTAAAACCAAGAAAGTATTGGTTTTATGTACTCCTGATAAAGAGAATGATGCCAAAGCTGCAGGTGCTGATTTTGTAGGTTTGGATGAATTCATTCAAAAAATTGAAAGCGGTTGGGTGGATGTTGATGTAATCATTGCTACACCTTCTGTAATGCCTAAGATCGGTAAGTTGGGTAAAGTATTAGGTCCACGTAACCTGATGCCTAACCCTAAAACAGGTACAGTTACCAACGATGTAGCTGCTGCTGTTAACGAAGTAAAAGGTGGTAAGATCGCTTTTAAAGTGGATAAAGCAGGTATCGTACACGCTTCTATCGGTCGTGTGTCTTTTGCACCCGAAAAAATTGCAGAGAACAGTGCAGAACTGATCAATGCGATCATTAAGCTGAAACCTTCTGCTGCCAAAGGAATTTACCTGAAAGCGGTTAGCATGGCCAGCTCAATGAGCCCCGGTATTACATTAGACACCAAATCATTATCTAACTAATCCTGGTGAGTCTGCAGAGACTATGACCCGGGTTACCATAAAAGTTTAGTTATGACTAAAGAACAAAAAAATGAAGTGATTGAGCTTTTGAAAGAAAAGTTCAATCAATACAATAACTTCTACGTTACTGATACAGAATCATTAAGCGTAGAGCAGGTTGGTAAATTACGCCGTGCTTGTTTTGATAAGCAAGTGGAAATGAAGGTGGCTAAGAACACTTTGATCAAAAAAGCTTTAGAAGCCATCGATGCTGAAAAGTATGCAGGTGTATACGATTCTTTGAACAACGTAACTGCGTTGATGTTCTCTGAGAATCCGAAAGAGCCGGCGCTGATCATTTCTTCTTTCCGCAAAGAAAGCAATGGTGATAAACCTGTATTGAAAGCAGCTTTCATCAATGGAGATATCTATGCAGGTGATAACAACCTCGTAGCATTAACAAAGATCAAAACCAAGAACGAGCTTATCGGAGAGGTTATTGGTCTGTTACAATCTCCTGCAAAACGTGTACTGGCTGCTTTATTGCACCATCACGAAAAGCAAGCTGAAACAGCTACTGCTGAATAATATTCAGAACGCTGAAGTGTGCGACGCAACAGTTGTTGATGCGTGTTACTTCGGCTGGTTACATAAACTTACTGGCTCAAGCCTGGGAGCCTGATTTAAACAAAATTTTTTTAAATCCTCCGCCGGAGCACAGGCAATGAAGGCGGAAAAAATTTTGAAACAATGGCAGATATTAAAGCATTAGCCGAACAATTAGTTGGCTTAACAGTAAAAGAAGTACAAGAATTAGCTGATGTGTTGAAAGCTGATTACGGTATTGAACCAGCTGCTGCAGCTGTAGTGGTTGCTGCTGGTGGTGAAGGTGGTGGCGCTGCTGCTGCTGAAGAAAAAACTGCTTTCGATGTAATTCTGAAAAGCGGTGGTGCTAGCAAACTGAACGTAGTTAAGATCGTTAAAGAATTAACTGGTTTAGGTTTGAAAGAAGCTAAAGACTTAGTAGACGGTGCACCAAAACCTGTTAAAGAAGGTATCTCTAAAGCTGAAGCTGAAGAATTAGCAGCTAAGCTGAAAGAAGCAGGTGCTGACGTTGAAGTGAAATAATTTCAATACAGACAACCCTTTTTAAGAAGCCCCGGAATTCCGGGGCTTTTTTTGTAAGTTTTTTGGATTGGGAAATTCATTTTTTAAGGCAGAATATTAAAATCTGGGGAAATAAAATTTGTTTTTTAGATTTCAACACGCATTCCTTACCTTTGCCATCCTTTTAATTTAAGGCTAATTAGCGGCAGATAACCCGGTCATGGCCATGAATAAACCAGGTTATCTCAATTTACAGAGCACAGTGAACCTGTAAGCTCATTTAATTTTTAGCTAAAAACCGGTTTTACAAAATACTATGTCTACAACAACTTTGAACAACAGGATCAGCTTTGGTAAGACTAAACACTTAGCTGAGACCCCTGATCTGCTCGACATTCAGTTACAATCTTTCAGAGAATTTTTCCAGTTGGAAACTACGCCTGATAAGCGTAACAATGAAGGTTTGTTCCGTGTGTTCAAGGAAAACTTTCCTATTACGGATACACGTAACATTTTCGTACTGGAGTTCCTGGATTATTTTATCGATCCACCGCGTTATACGATTGAAGAGTGTATGGAGCGTGGATTAACTTATGCTGTTCCTTTAAAAGCCAAACTTCGTTTGAGTTGTAATGATGAGGAACACGTAGATTTCCAGACCATTGTTCAGGATGTATTCTTAGGTAATATCCCTTACATGACTCCCCGTGGTACTTTCGTTATCAACGGTGCCGAGCGTGTAGTGGTTTCACAGTTGCACCGTTCTCCTGGTGTATTCTTCGGTCAGTCTATCCACCCTAACGGAACTAAGATTTATTCCGCAAGGGTAATTCCTTTCAAGGGAGCTTGGATGGAGTTTGCTACCGATATCAACAACGTAATGTATGCTTACATCGACCGTAAGAAAAAGTTCCCTGTAACTACATTGCTTCGTTCTATCGGTTTTGAAACGGATAAAGATATCCTTACTTTATTCGGTATGGCCGATGAAGTAAAAGCTGATAAGAAAGAATTGCAAAAGCATACCGGTAAAAAATTAGCTGCCCGTGTATTAAGAACATGGGTAGAAGATTTTGTGGATGAAGATACCGGTGAGGTGGTTTCCATCGAGCGTAATGAGATCGTGATGGAGCGTGATACAGTGCTGGATGAAGAAGCGATCGATACCATCATAGATATGGATGTAAAAACCATCTTCCTGCAAAGGGAAGATGTAGGTGGAGATTATGCCATCATCTACAACACATTGAACAAAGATACTTCGAACAGTGAGTTAGAGGCTGTTCAGCACATCTATCGCCAACTACGTGGTGCTGATGCTCCTGATAACGAAACTGCCCGTGGTATAATTGATAAATTGTTCTTCTCTGATAAACGTTATGATCTTGGCGAAGTAGGCCGTTATAAGATCAACAGAAAATTAGGATTAGAACTGCCTATTGAAAAGAAAGTATTAACCAAACAAGATATCATTGAGATCATCAAATATCTGGTTCGTTTAACCAACGGAAAGGCAGAAATTGATGATATCGATCACCTGAGCAACCGTCGTGTAAGAACAGTGGGTGAACAATTATATGCTCAGTTTGGCGTTGGTCTGGCCCGTATGGCCCGTACCATCCGTGAAAGAATGAACGTTCGTGATAACGAGGTATTTACGCCGGTTGATTTGATCAATGCAAGAACACTTTCTTCCGTGATCAATTCTTTCTTCGGAACTTCCCAGTTATCACAGTTTTTAGACCAAACCAATCCATTATCAGAGATCACACACAAGCGCCGTATCTCTGCATTAGGACCCGGTGGTTTAAGTCGTGAGAGAGCAGGTTTCGAGGTACGTGACGTGCACTATTCACACTATGGCCGTTTGTGTACCATTGAAACGCCGGAAGGACCAAATATCGGTTTGATCTCCACACTCTGCGTACATGCTACCATCAACGATATGGGCTTTATTGAAACGCCTTATCGTAAAGTAGAGAATGGTAAAGTGAACATGAAGGAATTAACTTTCCTGAGTGCAGAAGAAGAAGATACAGCCAAGATCGCCCAGAGTAATTCACCGTTGAATGATAAAGGTGAATTTGCCGAGGAAAAAGTAGTTTCCCGTCAAACCGGTGATTTCCCGATTTTAGATAAAGAGGAAGTGGAATTCATGGACGTAGCACCTAACCAAATTGTAGGTTTGAGTGCTTCGCTGATTCCGTTCTTAGAGCATGATGATGCCAACCGTGCCCTGATGGGATCGAACATGCAACGCCAGGCCGTGCCATTGATCCGTCCGCAAGTACCTATCGTTGGTACTGGTTTGGAAGGAAAAGCTGCCCGTGATGCAAGGATCCAGATCCATGCTGAAGGAACAGGTGTAGTTGAATTTGTAGATGCCAATGAAATTCATGTTCGTTACGATAGGAACGATTTAGACCGTTTGGTAAGTTTTGAAGATGATCTGAAAGTATACAGGCTTACTAAGTTCATCAAAACCAACCAGGCAACCTGCATCAACTTACGTCCGGCTGTGAAGAAAGGGCAAAAAGTAGTAAAAGGGGATTTCTTAACCGAAGGATATGCTACTAAAGACGGTGAATTGGCCTTAGGTAGAAACCTGCAGGTAGCGTTCATGCCCTGGAAAGGTTACAACTTCGAGGATGCGATCGTTATCAATGAGAAAGTAGTTCGTGAAGATTTGTTTACTTCTGTTCACATTGAAGAATATGAACTGGAAGTGCGTGATACTAAATTAGGTGAAGAAGAATTAACACCGGATATTCCAAACGTTTCTGAAGAAGCGACTAAGGATCTTGATGAGAATGGTATTATCCGTATCGGAGCTACCATTAAAGAAGGTGATATCCTTATCGGTAAAATCACTCCAAAAGGAGAATCTGATCCTACACCTGAAGAAAAGCTGTTAAGAGCTATCTTTGGTGATAAGGCCGGTGATGCGAAAGATGCTTCTTTGAAAGCACCTAATGGAACGGAAGGTGTGGTAATTGATAAAAAATTATTCCAGCGTGCCAAGAAAGATAAGAATGCTAAAGTTCGTGAGAAAGCACAGTTGGAAAAGATCGAGAAGATCCATCAGCAAAATGTAGAAGAGCTGAAAGAACAGCTGATCAGCAAGTTGCAGATCCTGTTAAAAGATAAATCTTCTGCAGGCATCAGTAACAACTTCGGAGAAATGCTGATTGGTAAAGGCGCTAAATTCAATCCAAAGAACCTGGCGGCCATTGATTACCAAAATGTAAATCCATTAGGATGGACAGGTGAAGCAGAAACTGATGATTTCATCAACACCCTTTTACATAACTACAGCATTAAGTTTAATGAAGAGTTAGGTCGCTATAAGAGAGAAAAATTCAATATATCTATCGGTGATGAATTACCTGCAGGTGTGTTGAAATTAGCGAAAGTATACCTTGCTGTTAAGCGTAAGCTGAAAGTGGGTGATAAGATGGCTGGCCGTCACGGAAACAAAGGTATCGTTGCAAAGATCGTTCGTGCTGAAGATATGCCATTCCTGGAAGACGGAACACCGGTTGATATCGTACTGAACCCATTGGGTGTACCTTCCCGTATGAACCTTGGACAGATCTACGAAACCATTTTAGGATGGGCAGGTAAGAAACTGAACGTTAAGTTCGCAACACCGATCTTTGATGGTGCCAGCACTGCTGAGATCGAGGAGTTGTGTAACAAAGCCGAATTACCTATTAACGGGCACACTTATCTGTATGATGGTGAAACCGGTGAGCGTTTCCACCAGAAAGCCACAGTTGGTGTGATCTATATGATCAAACTCCACCACATGGTTGATGATAAGATGCACGCTCGTTCTATTGGGCCTTATAGCCTGATTACGCAACAACCGCTGGGTGGTAAAGCTCAGTTTGGTGGACAGCGTTTTGGTGAGATGGAGGTTTGGGCACTGGAAGCGTATGGTGCATCTAACATCTTGCAGGAATTACTGACCATTAAATCTGATGATATTATCGGACGTGCCAAAACGTACGAAGCCATTGTTAAAGGTGATAATATCCCACGTGCAGGTGTACCTGAGTCATTCAATGTATTGGTACATGAATTACGCGGTTTAGGTTTAGACCTGAAGTTTGAATAGCATAATAAGTCTTTCAAATAATAACGAGCCATTCTTTTAAAAGAATGGCTCGTTTGTTTTAATTGGCTTTGGAGATCAGGAGAAGCGGGCTTTGAAATATTTGTTATAGATCAAAAACTGGTTAAAGATGCTCCGTTTACTTATCTGCACGCAGTAATTAAGTAAATTGGCAGTAAAATAATTTATACATGCGTGCCATTATTCTAGCTTTTGCTTTATTCGTTTCCGGTAATGTTATTGCACAGGGAAAAGAAATGTATTTACTTGTAGGAACGTACACTTCCGATATTCATGTGTATAAGTTCAATACACAAACAGGTACTGTTTCTCCCGTAAGTAAAATTGGGGGAAATGATAATCCTTCTTATTTGGCTATAACGGCTAACGGTAAGTACGTTTATGCCGTTAATGAAAAACCGGGTGGTTCAGGAGAAGCCAGTGCTTTTTCATTTGATAAAAAGAAAGGAGAATTGAAACTGATCAACAGGGTAGCGAGTGGTGGTGATGGGCCTTGCTTTGTAGACGTTGATTCAGCCGGTGACTGGGTAGCAACGGGCAATTATCAAAGCGGATGTATTGGTATGCTAAAAACCAATGCTGATGGGAGTTTGCAGCAACCGGTACAAGTTATACAACACCAGGGTTACAGTGTAAACGTAACAAGACAGGAAAAGCCACATGTGCATTGTGCTGTATTTTCACCGGATGGGAAATTCGTTTTTTCCAATGACCTGGGCACCGATAAGATATATACCTATCCTTTTACTCCCGGTAATTTATCACAGCCTTTAAATGAAGAAAATGTAACCACCACTGATGTTCCTGATGGAAGTGGACCGAGGCACATGGCTTTTCATCCCAACAGGAAGTTTTTTTATGTGATCAATGAAATGGCGGGTACGTTAATTGCTTATCAATGCAATAACGGGAAACTTACCGAGTTACAAAATATAGCGTCTGATAATACCAAAACAAAAACTGATAAAGGTAGTGCAGACATTCATATTACGCCTGATGGAAAATACCTGTACACCAGTAACCGTGCCAGTGCGAATGATATTACCATTTACAGGATCGCAACAAATGGTACTTTAACTGAACTCGGTCATCAATCTACATTAGGGGTGCATCCCAGGAATTTTACAATCGATCCTACGGGTAAGTTTTTGTTAGTGGCCAATAGGGATACGAATAACATTGTTGTATTCACTATTTATAAAAGCACGGGTTTGTTGTCTCCAACAGGTGTGCAGATACAGGTAGATAAACCGGTTTGCCTGAAAATGACTCCTGTACAGTAACAGTTGCTACCTGTACAAAAGATGAAAGTAGTGCGACGTAACGATGATGCCATGGAATACAAAAGCTGGCATCATCGTTTATTTTATAATACCAACAGACCCGTTCTCAGTTGGAACCAATTCGAAGAAAAACTGAGGGTTGATGCCTTCTTCAGTTCTGTGGGAAACGTATAAAATGGAGGTGTTACTTTCTGCAGCGATTTGGTTGATGAGGGATCCCACCATGGCAGTGTTATGATCATCCAAACCAAATGCAGGTTCATCTAAAATCAACAGTGGCGGGTGTTTTACCATGGCCCTTGCGATGAGTGCCTTTCTTTGTAATCCTAATGATAATTCGCAAAAAGCAATGTGTTTTAAATGTTCCATTTCAATTAATTCGAGCCATTTATTGGCCAGTCTTAATTGCATTTCAGGTGCCTGCACATATAAGCCAATAGAATCAAAAAAACCTGAAACGACCATATCTTCTAAGGTATGCCGTGTGCTGAAGAGGTTGGTCATGGCAGGAGTTACATAACCGATCTTATCTTTTATTTCCCATACAGTTTCACCGCTTCCCTTTCTTCTGCCGAACAGTTCAAGGTTTTGTCCGTAGCCTTTAACATTATCACCAGTGATCATAGTGAGCAAGGTGGTTTTGCCCGATCCGTTGGGGCCTATCAATTGCCAGAATTCATTATTACCTATCGTCCAGTTGATGTTTTGCAGGATGCATCTTTCGCCATAATGCACGGATACATTCGTGAATTTGATGAGTTCTTTAGATGAAATTTTATAAGGATGAATGGGAGGCGGAATGGCTTTCGAAAGAGCCGCAGCAGTGTGATGCTGTTCTTGTATATATGTGCTGATATTAGCAATGGGGATGAGTGTATTGTTTATCTCCAATTGAACTGCCTGGCCGATGAAAGAAAGGTGATCTACTCTTCTTGTAATGAGTTGAATAAATGAAACCTGTTCTGCCAGCTGTGTTAATGCCTGTTTCAGCGATTGTTGTGATTCTTTATCAAGGTTATCGAAGGGATTATCCAGGATGATGTAATCGGGCTGTTGTGCTAACAAGAAGGCTAGCAGTGCTTTTTTCTGTTCGCCACTCGATAGTGAACTTAATTGCCTGTTGCTGTTTTTTGTTACTTCAGAAAAATCTCTTCTCGCTTCTTCTTCGATCAGCTCAGTGAGCGTTATGTTAGAGAATAATGCACCTTTCAAATGGTTGAATGCATTGAAGGGAGGTGCAGCTTTACCCTCCAGTATATCTTTTACAAAAGGCTTTGTATCTGTATCGTTCGATAAAAAAACGGCCCAATGATTTTGTTGCATCGCCTGATGAAGTTTTAGTGTACTCCTTAAAATAAAATTACACGAATGAACCAGTAATTTTTCATTCGTGTAATTTTCAATTCATGTTAAAAGTCTTATCTGTTCATTAACCATTCTTTCAAAGCATCAAATATCGGAGGCATGGTTATACTTTGTTTTTGCAGGTGTAACAGGTATTGAACTGATTCGGGTATCGCTATCTTTTGTTGTGTAGCTTCTTCTACAGTATCGGGGAATTTTACAGGGTGTGCCGTTTCTAAGATGAATCCTTTATCTGCCATATGCTGTTGCAAATATTGGTCTAGTGCATAATAAGCAACGGCGCCATGCGGGTCTAACGTATAATGATGTTGCTGAAATACATCTTTAATGGTTTTAGTAGTTGTAGCATCATCAACACTAACACTGCTCATCTTATTTTTCAGTTCGTTGAATTGCTGATGGAACAGTTCCAGTATACGAATGAAATTACTGGGGTTACCCACATCCATTGCATTGGAGATAGTGGCCACAGCTTGTTTCGGTTGGTATTGTCCTGATTGTATGTATTGCGGAACAACATCGTTTGCGTTGCAGGCAGCTATGAAATGTGTAACAGGAAGTCCTGAAACATGGGCCAGTATACCGGCACAAATGTTACCGAAGTTGCCACTTGGTACACATATAACTGGGGCGGATGTATGTTGCCATTGCTGGTACGCAAAGAAATAGTACAATTGCTGTGGTAACCACCTGGCAACATTGATAGAGTTGGCAGAAGTAAGCGATAGTTTATTGTTCAGGTCGGCATCTGCAAAAGCTTGTTTTACCATTGCCTGGCAATCATCAAAGGTGCCTTGTACTTCTAAGGCAGTGATGTTTTGTCCTAACGTAGTTAATTGCAGTTCTTGAACGGGACTTACTTTGCCGGAAGGATAGAGAATCACCACATTTACTCCTTCAACACCTAAAAAGCCATTGGCAACAGCACCACCTGTATCGCCTGATGTTGCTACTAGCACGGTAACTTGCTCATTGCTGTTGCGGTTGAAATACCCCAAACAACGGCTCATAAACCGGGCACCTACATCTTTGAAGGCAAGGGTAGGGCCGTGAAACAATTCTAATGAAGCAATTGAATCAGTGATGGGAACGAGTGGGAATTCAAAGTTGATCGTCTCATTGACAATACGCTGTAACTCATTGTCGGCAATGCTCCCGCCTACATAAGGTTTCATCACTGTAAGACCGATCTCTTCTTTGCTGTATTGTTTGATATTTTCAATAAACCCCTGGGGAAGTGAAGGTATTCTTTCAGGGAAATATAAGCCTTTGTCAGGTGCCTGACCTTTAACGGCAGCTTCTGCAAAACTTACCCTTGGGGCATTATGGTTTAAACTATAGTAACGCATTGTGATATGGACTGATGAGTGATGGGGATGAATTAAAAATGATGAATGATGAGTGGATATTTTTTAAGAGTTATCACTCGCCACTATTTTAACGCCTTGTTTGTTGATCGTTGTTACATGAGTATGATAGGCCAGTCCGATCTTATTGTACACTTCTTTCATGGCTGTTTCAACCGCTAAAGCCGCTGCTGCATCTTTACTTAACATGAAGATCGAAGGACCGCTTCCGCTGATGCCGCCGCCTAAAGCTCCGGCATCTTTACAATTACTTTTTACTTCATCAAACCCGGGAATCAAGATACTACGAACAGGTTCTATGATCACATCTTCCAGGCTTCTTCCGATCAAATCATAATCATGTTGCAAGAACCCTGCAACAAGCCCGGCGATATTGCCCCACTGTTTGATCGCATCTTTCAGTGAAACCTTTTGTTTGAGAATTTGTCTAGCATCAGAAGTACGTACTTCAATTTGTGGGTGTACTACCGTTACGTGCAATTCGGGTGCATCAAGGCTGATGATATCCAAAGGAAAGATCGAACGGATCAAGGTTACTCCTCCGTAGATAGCAGGTGCAATATTATCTGCATGTTTTACACCGCTGGCCACTTTTTCTCCAAACATGGCAAACCTAACGAGGTCTGCATTGGTGAAGCGATTCTCTAAAAGGTGATTAGCTGCTACCACGGCTCCCGCAGCACTGGCGGCACTACTGCCGATGCCACTACCAGGTTTGATATTTTTTTTGCTGTATAAGGTAAAGCCTTTTACATCGGGTAATTCTTCCAGCATGGCCAGCAATGCAGCACCGCTAACATTGTCTTCTGCTTTAGTTGGCAAACTGTAATCATCTTCATTGATGATGGTAACACCGGGTTCATCACTAAATGCTATACTAAGTTCATCCATTGGGCTGTTCAAAGCAAAACCCAAAATATCAAAACCACAAACTACGTTGGCAACGGTAGCGGGACTATGTACTGTAACTTTCTTCATTGTTAATGATCACTGTAATTAACGTGCAACACGAATGATATCTGCAAATACACCACTGGCTGTAACATCGGCACCTGCACCTGCACCTTTCACCACTAATGGTTGTTCAGGATAGCGTTGTGTATAGAATAATACGATGTTATCTTTACCATAGAGATGATAAAAATCTGAATTAGATGGAACATGCTGTAAGCCTACGGATGCTTTGCCATTCTCGAAGCTGGCAACAAACTTCAGCTTGCAGTTTTTCTTAGCTGCTGCTTCGTACAATGCTTTGAAATGTTTTTCATGCTTTTTCATCTCTTCATAAAAATCAGCAACACTGCCATTGAAGCATGATGCAGGTAAGAAAGATTCATTGCTGATATCATCCATCTCAATCTTTTCTCCTGCCTCACGTGCAAGGATCATGATCTTACGCATTACATCAGTACCGCCAAGGTCAAGGCGTGGATCGGGTTCAGTATAACCTTCGTCTTGTGCCTGTTTTACTACTTCAGCAAAAGTTCTTGTTCCATCGTAATTATTGAATACAAAGTTTAAAGTGCCTGATAAAACAGCTTGTATTTTATTCACCTTATCACCACTTCTCAATAGGTCATTCAATGTGCCAATCACCGGTAAACCTGCACCCACATTGGTTTCGAATAAATACGGTGCATTAAATTCTCTTGATAAAGATTTCAGTTGCAGGTAATTTTTATAAGCAGAGGAAGCGGCAATTTTATTACATGCCACAACGGAAATGCTTTTTGCCAAAAGCTGGTTATACAACGCTGCTACTTCATGATTAGCTGTAACATCTACAAACACGCTGTTGCGCAAGTTTCTATTGATGATGTTATTGGCAAACTGTTGCAAATCCATCACCTCAGCAGTCTGCAGGTCTGCTTTCCATGTATTGAGGTTGATGCCCTCTTCATTCAGCAACATTTTTTTGCTGTTGGCAATACCTGTTACTCTTGCCTGTACATTCAGGTTATGCAATAAATATTCCTGTTGCTGCTTTAACTGATCAATCAGTTTACTGCCAACATTACCCGCACCAACAATGTAAATATTCAGTTGTTTGTAAGAAGATTCGAAGAACGCTTCATGTAAAACGTTTACTGCTTTCTTCACATCTGCATAGGCAACAACAGCAGAGATGTTTCTTTCAGAAGAACCTTGTGCAATAGCCCTGATGTTAACACCATTTCGTCCTAATGCAGCAAACATGCGACCTGCAATGCCGGGATGGCTTTTCATTTTATCACCCACCAATGCAATGATAGAAAGATCGTGTTCTACTTTCAAAGGATCAACCTGGCCTGTTTTGATCTCGTAATCAAACGCAGTATCCACGGCACGTTTGGCTTTTTCAGCATCAACAGTGTTCACTGCCACACAAATAGAATGTTCTGATGAGCTTTGTGTAATCAGTATTACGTTTACTTTTTCAGTGGCCAATGCCTCGAATAACCTTTTAGAGAACCCGGGTATACCTACCATTCCGCCTCCTTCCAGGCTCAGTAATGTAACATGGTTAATGCTTGAAATACCGGTAATAATTTCTTCTCCATCCGAAGAACTTGATTGTATCAAAGTACCGTGTTCAGCAGGTGCAAATGTGTTCTTCACCCAAATAGGGATCAGTTTCTGCATAGCAGGCTGGATGGTAGGAGGATAGATCACTTTTGCTCCGAAGTGTGATAATTCCATCGCTTCACGGTAAGATGTGAAAGGGATGGTTTTAGCATTAGGTACCCATCTTGGGTCGGCAGTCATCATGCCTGTAACATCAGTCCATATTTCTAAATTATTCGCATCCACAGCAGCGGCAAAAATAGCGGCGGTATAATCAGATCCGCCCCGGCCTAATGTTGTGGTATGTCCATCTGCATCACTGGCAATAAAACCAGGAGCAATGTATAGGGATGCAGGATTCTCCTGTAGAAAATCTTTGATCAATTGATTGGTAGTATCAAATTGAACAGAGCCGAAACCAAAATGGCTGTTGGTTCTGATCACTTTCCTGCTATCGATCCAAACAATGTTTACGGCGATAGATTTTAGGAAATAAGAAATGATGGTGGATGATAAAAGCTCTCCGAAACTGATGATTCTGTCCTGTGTGCGTTTAGAAAGTTCGCCTAGGCGAAACACACCTTCACAAATATCTTCCAGCTCGTTAAATTGTGTTTTAATATTACTTAGGCAACTACTTTGCGAAGTAACGGGGAGCAGGTTTTTTATGGTTTCAATATGCCTCTTTTCCAGTTGGAGTAAAGTTTCTTTATATGTCTCTTTTCCGTGTGCAGCAGCAATTCCGGTTTGGATCAGTAAATCGGTAACGCCACCCAATGCAGACACCACAACAATCGCATCTTTATATTCCTGAACAATGGAAACAACTTTTTTTATATTATCGGCATTGGCAACAGAAGAACCGCCGAACTTTAAAACTTTCATGAAATTTTTTTTATGTATGATACTGAATGCAGTAAAAAGTAATTGTAATCTATAACAGCAAATAGCCCAGGTGGTAATATGAATGAACGCAACCCTTTACAGGGTTGTGGTGGTTGTATTGATAGTGCCATCAACAATCAGAAGGGTTGATGTTGATTTAATGAAAGAAAATATGTTTTGCTGTTTTTTCATCTATTTCGACGCTAAGATAAAGGAATTCTAACTATTTCGATATTTTTTTACTAATTTTTCAAGCTTGTAATGATTGCTTACCTTTGAGCACCTTTAGGTAAAAGTTAAAAATATGTCCAATTCAGTAAACCTGCAAACGTTTAGAAACCTTGTAGGCATTAAGTTTCAATTGTATAACAGTTTGTTTACTTCTTTGCCCTTCCATCGCATAGAAAAAACGGGGATACTCGTTTCCCTGTTACTGGTGAATTGTGAAGAAGGGTACAAGAAGAAATTAAGCCCGGTAGATATTCTGGAAGATTTCTTTGCCAAACAAACTTCTATTAAAACTGAACAGGAAAAGCTAGATCTGCTTTTCCGTTTTGTGCAATACATTGAAAGGCAGGTAGTACTGTTTGATGCACTGGAGGATGCAGCATTCAAACAAGTGAATGATATGAGCGGGAAGGGAACTTTGAAGCACCTGGCTTTAGAAGTAGAGCATCAACAGAAACAGGCTGCACTGAAAAAGAAACTGGAAGATTTCAACATACAGCTTGTATTAACGGCACATCCCACGCAATTTTATCGGGGTGCGGTGTTAGGAATTATTCATGATCTATCTTCTGCCATCAATACCAATAACGAGAACCAGATTTACACATACTTGCAGCAATTGGGAAGAACGCCATTCTTTCAACAGCAGAAACCTACTCCTTACGATGAGGCTGTTTCATTGATATGGTATTTGGAAAATATTTTTTATCCTGCCACAGGCAGAATCTTATCGTTTATCAAGAGCCGTTTTGCAGATGCGGTAAATGATAAGAATCCGATTATCAGGATGGGTTTTTGGCCGGGAGGAGACAGGGATGGCAACCCATTTGTGAAGGCGGATACTACCATACAGGTTGCGGATGCATTGAGAGGAAGTATCCTTAAATCCTATTACCTGGATATTCGTAAACTGAAGCGTAGATTAACTTTCAAAGGAGTGGATACGGCATTAACCGTACTTGAGAAAAAGTTATACGACAACCTCTTCATTCCTGGTCATCAGCTTGATATTTCAAAGCGGGAAATATTAGATGCACTGAATAGTATTCGTCATCAGCTGATCTACGATCATAATAATTTATTTGTAAGCCAGGTTGAATCACTGATCAATAAAGTGGAAGTTTTTGGTTTACACTTTGCATCACTTGATATCAGGCAAGACAGTAGTATTCACGGAAAGGTGTTGGATACTATTGCAGCAAATGCTGATGTGCTGCCAAAGGATTATGCATCCCTTTCTGCGGAGGAAAAAATCAAAGTGCTTACTTCTTTATCAGGAGTGGTAGAGAGCAGTATTTTAGCTGATGATGTTCAGAGAGACACTATTGATTCAATGAAGGCCATCAGAACTATTCAGCAATCGAACGGGGAAGGGGGTTGTAACCGTTATATCATTAGCCAGTGTAACAGTGCTTTGAATGCATTTGAAGTTTTTGGTTTGCTGTTGTTGAGCGGATGGAAGAAAGAAGAATTAGCTGTAGATATTGTTCCGTTGTTTGAAACTATAGATGACCTTATCAACGCTGCCGATGTAATGAAGCAGTTGTATGAGAATAAAGATTATAATGCTCACTTGAAACGCAGAGGTAACAGGCAAACCATAATGCTTGGTTTTTCTGATGGAACAAAAGATGGTGGTTACCTGATGGCTAACTGGAGCATTTATAAAGCCAAGGAGGCATTAACACTTATTTCAAAACAATATGATGTTGATGCTGTGTTCTTCGATGGACGTGGCGGCCCTCCGGCAAGGGGCGGTGGAAAAACACATCAGTTCTACGCTTCAATGGGTAAGAATATTTCAAATAAAGAAATTCAATTAACGATACAGGGACAAACAGTAAGTTCCAATTTCGGTACGATCGATTCGGCTCAGTTCAACATTGAACAATTGATTCATGCGGGTATTTATAATGATCTTTTCTCTGCTAATAAATCTACCTTAACGAAGGAAGAAGAAACACTTTTACAGTCTTTAGCAGAAAAGGGTTACGAAGCTTACACAGAACTGAAAGAACATCCTTATTTCCTGGAATATTTAATGCATGCCAGTCCGCTTCGTTTCTATTCCGAAACAAACATTGGTAGCCGACCTGCTAAGCGTGGTGCTTCTAAAAAAATGGAATTGAAAGACCTGAGAGCCATCCCGTTTGTAGGAGCGTGGAGCCAGCTGAAACAAAATGTAACCGGCTATTATGGTGTAGGAACTGCTTTACAGCAAATGGAAGAAGCCGGTAAATGGAGCCAGTTGCAGGCTTTATATCAAAGTTCTCTTTTCTTCAAAACATTAATAGATAACTGTGAGATGGCCATGCAAAAATGTTTCTTCCCATTAACAGCTTTCTTATCAGAACATAAAGTATACGGTGATCTCTGGAATAAAGTATATGCAGAGTATGAGTTAACCAGAAAATATATTTTCAAGCTTTCCGGTAAAACAGAGTTGATGGCTGATTATCCTATTGATCAGTTGTCAATACAAATGAGGGAAAGAATAGTATTGCCTTTGGTTAGTATTCAACAGTATGCGATTACAAAAGCAAGAGAACTGGAAGAGAATGTGGTAGGTTCTCCAATTAAGAAAACACTTGAAAAATTAGCGATGCGTTGCTCATTCGGTATTATCAATGCCGGAAGAAATTCAGCGTAGCGATCATTCCAGCTTACTGCTGGTTTTGGCCGATAAATTTTATGGATGATTGATATAAAAGCTCAATATGGTTATAACTGTATTGAGCTTTTGAGTTTGATGTACGTAAGCATAAAAAAAGAGCCATAGAAATGGCTCTCCAGGTTACTTTGCTCAAAGCAACCTTACCTCAAAGAAAATCTTTAAAAGGCAAGATAGATGTTCATCATGTTAGTTTTGGTTGCAAGTAATTTCACTTTTTTTGAGGTAAAGTACTGTAGTTAGCATACCGTTTGACCGCCGGCATTTCACTACAGTACTTTTTTGCAGTTAGTGATGGTTGGTTAGTAAGAATAATAGTTAGTTGAGTAACGCCATGAATTATTCGTTGTAAGCAGAAGCGCCATGCTCGAATATATCAAGGCCAGGTCCTGTTTCAGCTTCTGGCTCCACACGTAGTTTCCATGGATAAGGAAGCTTATTAACAACATACATCAGAACCAGTGCAATTGCTAATGTTGAAATCGTTATCACAGCACTTCCTATGATCTGTGCTTTTAAAACATCTGTTCCGCCACCATAGAATAAACCTTTCACTGGAGCTGAATTGTCAGCACCGTTAGGTCCTGTCGCACCATATTGGCCACAAGCGAAAAATCCTAATGAGATAGTGCCCCAAATACCAGCCAAACCATGTACAGGTACTGCACCAACAGGATCATCGATTCTTAAATATTCTAATAATAATGTTCCATAATAGATAACTATACCGGCTACTAATCCGATTAAAATGGCTCCACCCGGCGTAACCCAATAGCAAGGGCATGTAATAGCTACAAGTCCGCCTAATAAACCGTTGATGGTAAAACCTAAATCGTATTTTCCTTTATTAGGGCCAAACCAAAGTGGTAGTATCATGGCGGTTAATGAACCTGCGCAAGCTGCTAAAGTTGTATTAGCGGCGATACGGCCAATACCATCTGCATCCATAGCAGAAAGTGTACTTCCCGGGTTAAAGCCATACCAGCCAAACCAAAGGATAAAGGCACCTACGGCCGCCAATGGGAAATTATGGGCAGGTGGTAATCCGCCTTTTTCTTTATCGTCACGGGTAAATACCCTACCAATGCGTGGTCCTAATACCAAAGCTCCTGCTAAAGAAATCACACCCCCAATAGTATGCACTACTGTAGATCCTGCAAAGTCACGGAAACCTTGTCCTAATGAAGGAAGGAAGTTACCTTGGCTACCCATTAAAGCTAACCAGCCATCTGGTCCCCAAGCCCAGTGACCGATGATTGGATAGATAAATCCTGTTACACCGATGCTATATAAGATATCTCCTCTGAAAGAAGTACGACCAATCATCGCACCGGAAGTAATGGTAGAAGTGGTATCAGCAAAAGCGAACTGGAATATCCAGTGTGCCAGGATAGGCACGCCTGTTGCTTCGTAGGTTGCAGGTGCTCCCGAAAGGAAAAACCAGTTTTTACCAATAAAACCGTTACCATGGCTAAACATAAATGCATAACCGATGGCCCAGAATAAGATACCGCATATCGCTGTATCGAAAATACAT
Source organism: Bacteroidota bacterium (assembly GCA_028875875.1). Classification (GTDB taxonomy): domain Bacteria; phylum Bacteroidota; class Bacteroidia; order Chitinophagales; family Chitinophagaceae; genus JAGWUV01. The sequence continues at coordinate 50,296 of JAGWUV010000014.1, read as the reverse complement.
TCCAGTAAAACGTTTACTGTTTCTTTGGTTCTTGCAAAACCCGCTTCCAGCATAACGAAACCCGCTTGCATTCCAAATACAAGAAAGGCAGCAACAAGTGTCCATACTGTATTTACAGAGTTAATCAATGATGTTTCATGCGCAGTATAAGTTTCTGCTGCATGAGCAGGTGTGCCCAATAAGCCGGGGAGAAAGTTCATGGCTACTACAACGAGTAGAAGTCCAAGTACTTTACCGGAGAAAACGGTAATACCAAGTTTCCATTTTTCCCTGGTTGTTAAGTTATCGATGCGTTCAGCAAGTTGTATGCAGCCCGCTTTACCTGAGGTTAATAAATTTTTTAATCTCATAAGTAGTGGTGTTTTTGATGAGGAAAAAAAAGACCGTGTTATATGATAAGCGTAGTTAGAATTTGTAAACTGCAGCAATTAAGAAATTGCCGGCGCTTTTAGTAGGATCTCCGGAAGTTTTGGTAAACAAGGTGTTGGTGCTTGCATTATCCAATCTGATTTCAGGTATGATGGTTAGATTATCTAAATGGATATTTCCAGATAATGTAGCTGCGAATACACTTGCTCCAAAAGCACCGGAGCTGGTTGCTTTCATGTCATCAAAATATTCACCACGAAGGGTTAATCCGAATTTGCTGGTAGGATCGTAGTTGAAGTACAAAGCATTGCTGGACCAACTTTGTGTGCTTCCTGTGTTTTTGTTACTTTGAACGGTTCCATCGTAATTGATGGCAAATTTGCTGGTAATGGTACCATTCAGTACTAAATCAAACTGGCTGAAGCCTGTTCCGCCTTGAAAGTTTAAAAAAGCTTTCAGCTTGTCGTCTTTACTGCCGGTACTGAATTGTGCTATGGCCACTTTTCGATTACTTACTGTGGTGGAGTAATCCGTAGGGTTAGCAATACCGATCATAAAGGCAGATTTGCCCCCCAATGAGATATCTGCTCTAACGCCGGTATGAAAGAATGGTCCGTACGAAAAACCATAGCTCATGCTATAGTTTCTGTTAGCATAAGCATCTACTACTTCATAGCCAACATGTGTAGCCCATTTACCAACTGTAAACTTTATTTTACTGGATGGTGCATAGCTGATGAATGCTTGTTTTACAGCGGCTAAAGTGCTGTACGAATTACCGCCGCCTGTTGGATAGCCTGAACCGTCATTATAAGAAAATTCTGCGGCCCTTCTGCCAAAGCCGAGATCGGCAGTAGCAGCAATTTTTCCAAAACTGTGATCAACCCTCACAGAAGCCATACCTAATTCGAAAGAGTTGTTCGAATTGGTGAAGCTTGTTTTGTTATTGGTTTCTTTGCCTGCAAAGTCAGACCTGTAATACGCATCTACCGAATACGTAAAAGTGGTTGCCGGAGCAGGTTTTTTGGTTGAATCTGTTTGCGCCTTTGCACAAACTGCGCCTAAACAGGCGAATGTGATGGTTGCTTTCAATTTTTTCTTTAACATTGCCATTGGTTTTATTATTAAAAAATGGGTACAGCATAAAGCTTGTTCCAGAAGCTTTATACATGCTGTACCTTTTTTCTTGAAAAAGTACCCTCACAATCGTTAGTGAAATCTATTTAGAATCCGTCGCTCTCTATCAGTACATCTTGTTTTACAGAGCCGTTTTCATCAACAGAAAAGTTCTCTACCAGTAATGTTCCCTGAATATATTTCTCGTTATGCTGAGTAGCATCCAATCCTAATTCTTCTTCTTCAACAGATACACGTAATGGCAGGATGAAGTTGATGAACTTGAATATCAGGTAAGACATTATAAAGCTGTAAGAAACTACTATGGCAAGTGCTTTTAACTGGATAAAGAAAAATGATGGATTGCCATACAATAATCCGTCATTACCGGCACTGTTAACTGTTTTGGTAGCAAGTACACCAGTTAAGATCATCCCCACGATACCACCCAAGCCATGACAAGGGAAAACATCTAAAGTATCGTCAAGCTTTGATTTTGCTTTAATGTGTACAGCAATATTTGAAATGATCGCTGCGATCACACCTATGAAAATACTTTGCGGAACTGCTACAAATCCTGATGCAGGTGTGATGGCCACTAAGCCTACAACCGCACCTATGCAAAAGCCTAATACAGAAGGTTTTTTACCACGAATAACATCAAAGAACATCCAGGCGCAACCCGCTGCTGCTGCTGCTGTATTTGTTGTTGCAAAGGCAGAAACTGCTAAGCCGTTTGCTGCTGTTGCAGAACCTGCGTTGAAACCAAACCAACCGAACCATAACAAGCCTGTTCCAATTAATACATAAGGAATATTAGCAGGCGGAATTTCTCTTTGTTCTATGTGGGATTGTCTTTGTTTTAAAACCAAAGCCCCCGCCAAAGCGGCACAGCCCGCTGAAATATGTACTACGGTACCTCCTGCGAAATCGAGGGCTCCCATTTTAGCGAGAAAACCATCGGGATGCCAGGTCCAGTGTGCAATAGGAGCGTACACCAATAAACTGAATAAGGCAATGAACAGGATATAAGAGGTGAAACGAATCCTTTCGGCCACTGCACCCACTACCAGGCCCGGCGTAATTACCGCGAACATTAACTGGAAAAGAGCAAAGAGCATCAAAGGAATTGTAGGTGACAGGCTCCAGGGGGCACCTGATGCAACTCCTTTAAAAAAGAAGTGTGTTGCAGGATTACCGATAAAACCGCCTATCGAATCTCCAAAACAAAGACTATAGCCAACCACAACCCATAAAATACTAACCACACCTGCCGCCACAACACTTTTTATCATGGTAGACAAAATGTTCTTTCTGTGTACCATTCCCCCGTAAAAGAATGCTAATGCAGGGGTCATTAAAAACACAAGGGCGGTTGCCACTAACATCCAGGCTATATCAGCCGAATTGTACTTGCCGCCATCATTAAAGGCAGGTAAGGAAGGAACAAATAGGCTTCCTATTGCCACGATCACTAAAATCAAAAATGGAGCAAGTTCTTTGAGGGTAATCTTTTTCATTTGAGGTAATAATTAAATTTTTTTACTATTTAATTTCTTACAGCTAAAATATGTCATAAAAAGATAAAAATCCAAGAAAAAATAAACATAGAATTAATTATAATGTGATTTTTTATATTTAAAGGCAAAAAATCATGAAAAACAATAAAAACAGGCTCAATTCTTAAAAAAATCAAAAAAAAGCATAAAAAAAGCTGCCAAAACTGGCAGCTTATACAAAAATTAAAATAAGATTAAAGAATTAGTGATGCAGCAATAATCTGGCATCTTTTCTTTCCAGTACAGAAGTCTCTACAAGGAACTCATCCACCTTCCTAGCGCATTCCCGACCTTCACTGATGGCCCAAACTACTAACGACTGACCTCTTCTCATATCTCCTGCAGTAAATATTTTTGATATATTTGTTTTATAGTCCTTTTCGGTTGCTTTTACATTACCTCTCTCATCAAACTCAACATTTAGTTCATTTAATAATCCTTCATGTTGCGGATGTAAGAAGCCCATTGCTAACAATGCCAGTTCGCAGGGTAATTCTCTTTCACTGCCGGGAACTTCCACAAAATTGGCAGGTTTTCCATCTTCTGTAATTTTCCATTCAAGGTCAACAATCTTCAGGGCTTTTAAATTGCCTTTCTCGTCAGCAAGGAATTCTTTGGTAGCCACAGCCCATTTCCTGTCACAACCTTCTTCATGTGAAGAAGTGGTTTTTAGAAGCATAGGATAGTTCGGCCACGGCATATAATCGGTACGGGTAGCCGGAGGCTTAGGCAGTAATTCAAACTGGGTTACAGATTTAGCACCATGCCTGTTGCTGGTACCCACACAGTCGCTACCGGTATCGCCACCACCAATTACTACTACATGCTTTCCTTTGGCTGATAATTCTTCTTTATAAATATTACTTTCTATTGCAGCATTGGCTAAAGGGTCTTTTCCTGCAACGCGTTTGTTCTGCTGTTTAAGGAACTGCATGGCATAATAAACGCCGTTCAGTTCACGTCCTGGTACTTTCAAATCCCTGGGAACAGTAGAACCGCCTGCCAGAACAATGGCATTAAATTCTCTCAGTAGATCATTGATACTAACATTCACACCTACATTAGAGTTGCATTTAAAAATGATGCCTTCTTCTTCCATGATGGCAATCCTTCTGTCGATTACCCATTTTTCCAATTTAAAATCGGGAATGCCATAACGCAACAAACCGCCCGGTGCATCATCTCTTTCAAACACAGTAACACTGTGGCCGGCATAATTTAATTGTGCAGCAGCAGCCAAACCTGCAGGCCCGCTGCCTACAACTGCAACCTTTTTACCGGTACGAACATTCGGTTTGCGTGGTTTTACAAAACCCTTATCGAATGCTATTTCTATGATATGTTTCTCAATTTCTTCAATGGTGATCGCTGGCTGGTTGATACCCAATACACAGGCACTTTCACAAGGGGCCGGACAAATTCTTCCGGTAAACTCAGGAAAATTATTGGTAGAAGTAAGAATGCTGTAAGCTTCTTCCCAATTGCCATCGTATACGGCATCATTGAATTCGGGAATCACATTACCCAAAGGGCAACCGCTATGGCAGAAAGGTACACCGCAGTTCATGCAGCGTGCAGCCTGCTGATTTAGTTTTTGCTCAGTATAGGGTAATACAAATTCTTTATAATCTTTCAAACGTTCTTCCACGCTGCGTTTAGCTGGAAGTTCTCTTGTAAACTCTGTAAATCCGGTTGGCTTGCCCATTTACGTTGTATGTTTTAAGTTTTACGTTGTTTGTTTTTGTTATCGGCATTAGTGCTTTTATCGGCTGCCGTTGCGTCGCACACTTGTACTTTTTGTTCCTTGTTCAGCCTTGCTGGGTAAAGTTCAGAACGTTGCAGTGAGTGACACAACCGCAGCTGATCAGCGAACTATTTGCTCACCTTTACCTTGGTTTTCTTTTCTATTAAAACCTTTTTGTAATCTCTTGGGAATACTTTGATAAAGTGTTGTAACTGGTTGTCGAAGTCTTTTAAGATAAACTTGGCTACAGTACTTCCGGTATTGTCAAAGTGTTTTTGGATCATTGATTTCAGTTCATCAATATCATCTTCCCCAACAGGATCAAGGTCAACCATCTCAGTATTGCAATTGGTAGCGAATATGTTTTTCACATCGTACACATAAGCAATACCACCACTCATACCAGCGGCAAAGTTTCTTCCGGTATCACCGAGTATCACTACACGGCCGCCTGTCATGTATTCGCAACCATGGTCGCCTACACCTTCTACCACCGCAGTAGCACCTGAGTTACGAACAGCGAAACGTTCTCCAGCCTTGCCGCGGATAAAGGCCTCACCATCAGTAGCGCCATAGAAAGCTACATTACCAATGATGATATTATCTTCAGGAGTGAAAGTTGCTTCCTTAGCAGGATATACAATTAACCTGGCACCGCTTAACCCTTTACCGAAGTAGTCGTTCGCATCACCTTCCAGTTCTAACGTGATACCCTTTGTGTTGAAGGCACCAAAGCTTTGACCTGCAGTTCCTGTAAGTTTAAAGTGTACGGTATCGGTAGGTAATCCATTGGAACGGTATACTTTAGTGATTTCGTTCGATACAATGGCACCAACGGTTCTATCGGTATTCTTAATATTGAAGGCTGCTTTGATCGCTTTTCCGGTTTCGATAGCAGGCTTAGCTGCTTCAAGCAATTGCCAGTCTAACACATTAGTTAATCCATGATCTTGTTCTTCTTGTTTGTATAAACCAACATAAGGAGAAGCAGGTTCGCGGTATAAGATAGGAGACAGGTCGAGCTTCGCATATTTCCAGTGTGCAATATTATCTCTTACTGCGAGGTTCTCAACCTGACCGATCATTTCGTTCACTGTTTTGAAACCTAATTCAGCCATGATCTCTCTTAATTCCTGTACAATGAAGTGGAAGAAGTTCACCACATGATCTGCATTGCCCGTAAATCTCTTTCTCAATTCAGGATCTTGGGTAGCCACACCAACAGGACAAGTATTCAAATGGCACTTACGCATCATGATACAACCTTCCACAACAAGAGCCGCAGTAGCTACGCCCCATTCTTCCGCACCTAATAATGCAGCAATGGCAATGTCTCGGCCTGTTTTCATTTGTCCATCGGCCTGCACCGTCACACGGCTTCTGAGTTTGTTTCTAACAAGGGTTTGATGTGTTTCGGCTAAGCCTAATTCCCATGGCAAACCAGTATGTTTAATAGAACTGATCGGAGAGGCACCTGTACCACCATCGTGACCAGCAATCAATATCACATCAGCTTTTGCTTTGGCAACACCTGCAGCAATAGTACCCACACCGGCCTTAGATACCAGCTTAACGTTGATACGTGCAGCACGGTTTGCATTCTTCAGGTCGAAGATCAACTGAGCCAGATCTTCAATGGAATAAATATCATGGTGCGGAGGAGGAGAGATCAAACCTACACCTGGTGTAGAGTGACGAACCTTACCGATCCACTCATCTACTTTATGTCCGGGTAATTGTCCGCCTTCACCCGGCTTAGCACCTTGTGCCATTTTAATCTGTAACTCATCAGCTTCAGTTAAGTACAAGCTTGTTACACCAAAACGTGCAGAGGCTACCTGTTTGATAGCACTTCTCATGCTATCACCGTTAGGTAATTTTTCGTAACGGATTTCATCTTCACCACCTTCACCGGTATTGCTCTTACCACCTAAGCGGTTCATGGCAATAGCCAGCGTGCTGTGTGCTTCGTGAGAAATTGAACCAAAGCTCATGGCACCGGTGGCGAAGCGTTTATAAATATTCTCAGCAGGTTCTACTTCATCAATAGAAATAGAAGGACGAGTACGTTTGAATTGCAGTAAGCTTCTTAAAGTGCAGGCTTTTTCGCTCTGATCGTTTACCAGTTTAGAATACTTTTTGAAAGTATTGTAATCATTCATCTTAGTTGAATATTGCAACAAGTGAATGGTTTGCGGATTGAACAGGTGAAACTCACCTTTACGTTTCCATTGGTATAAACCACCAACAGGTAAGCGTTGTACAGGTATTTCTTTATTGCTGAAGGCTAGGAAGTGTTTCGCCAGCACTTCTTTGGCAATTTCATCAAGGCCCATTCCTTCAATACGTGAAGTGGTACCTGTGAAGTATTTATCAACTACTTGTTTATTCAAACCAACGATCTCGAAAATCTGAGCACCCTGGTAAGATTGCAGTGTTGAAATCCCCATTTTACTGAATACTTTCAACAAGCCATCACAAACAGCTTTTACATAATTTTTCTTCAGTTGCTCAGGATCCAAATCTGTTTTCAATCTGCCATCCAGTTTCATATCGCGGATGGTAGAGACAGCCAGGTATGGATTGATTGCAGTGGCACCGAAGCCGATCAGGCATGCAAAATGGTGCACTTCCCACACATCGCCTGCTTCAACAATAATACCTACTTGTCCGCGATAGCCTTTACGGATCAAATGATGATGTACCGCAGCACAAGCTAATAATGATGGGATAGGAGCATGGTCGCTATCAATCGCACGATCTGATAAGATCAATACTTCAAATCCATCTTCCACTGCATCTACCGCATAACGGCACAAACGGTCAAGGCCTTTTTGTAAAGAGCCCGGTTTGCCATCGGCACGGAAATAGGTTTGTAATGTTTTAGCCTGGAAGATACCTGTATCAATACTCCTGATCTTTTCCAGTTCATGGTTGGTTAATACAGGATGTTTTAATGCTACGCTATGGCAATCCAGCGGATCTTCAATCAACAGGTTGCCGTTATTACCTGCAAAGGTTGCAAGGCTCATCACCAATCTTTCGCGGATAGGATCGATGGGCGGATTGGTTACCTGTGCAAATAATTGTTTGAAATAGGCACTCAGGTGCTGGGGCTGATCGCTCAATACTGCCAATGGTGTATCTGTACCCATTGAACCGATCGGTTCTTTACCATCCAATGCCATTGGAGAAATGATAGTCTCCAGGTCTTCTGAAGAATAACCAAAAGCTTTTTGGTATTTGAAGATCTGCTCATGTTCCAGGTGAGAGAATTGTACCCTTGGTTCAGGCAATTCTTCTAAACGGATTTTATATTTATTCAGCCACTCGCCATAAGGTTTTTGTGAGCAGATGGTTTCTTTCAATTCATCATCACTGATAATTCTTCCCTGCTCCATATCTACCACGAACATCTTACCAGGTTGCAGCCTTCCTTTTTCTTTTACTAATTTTTGATCAATAGGTAATGCGCCGGTTTCAGAAGCCATGATCACCCTGTCGTCAGTAGTTACGCAATAACGGGAAGGACGTAAGCCATTTCTATCCAATGTAGCACCTATGATCTTACCATCGGTGAATGAAATAGAAGCGGGGCCATCCCAAGGTTCCATAAATGCAGAGTGGAATTCATAGAAGGCTTTTTTCACCGGATCCATTTGATCGTTGCCATCCCATGCTTCAGGGATGAGCATCATCATTACATGTGGTAAACTTCTGCCGCACATGGTTAACAGTTCTATCATGTTATCCAAACAGGCAGAGTCTGACTGGCCCTCTGTTACAACAGGTAATAGCATTTCCATTTCTTCTCTTGTGAAGTATGGAGAAGTGAAACCTTTTTCGTTTGTCTTCAACCAGTTCAGGTTACCCTGTAAAGTGTTGATTTCACCATTGTGAGCGATATAACGGAATGGTTGCGCCAGTTTCCACGAAGGAAATGTATTGGTAGCGAAACGGGAGTGTACCAAACCAAAAGCACTTACTACATGCTTATTGCTCAGATCAGGGAAATAATTTCTTACCTGGTGACTGGTTAACTGGCCTTTATAAACGATTGTTTTGTAGGAAAGAGAAGCCATGTAGAAGCCAATACTATCTTTTTTAACTGTGTTGTTAATCGTATGGCTTGCATAATTGCGGAGAACAAATAACTTTCTTTCAAAATCTTCGGGGTTAGAAATGTGGTCAGGACATGCAATGAACACGTGTTCCATTTCCGGTTCTACAGATAAGGCTGTAGGCCCAATGTCGGTAGGGTTTACGGGTACCTTTCTGTAAGCAAGTACTTCAAGGCCTAATGTTTCTGCACAACGGTTAAAAGTGTCTCTGCATTCTTCCTTTAAGCGAATGTCTTTGGGGAAGAAGATAACACCTACACCATACTTGCCAAAGGCAGGCAGGTGCACGCCGAGTTTTACACACTCATCAAAAAAGAATTCATGCGGAACCTGGATCATAATACCAGCACCATCACCGGTGTTAGCCTCGCATCCGCAGGCGCCACGGTGTTCCATATTTTCCAAGATGGTTAACGCATCTGAAATGTTCTGGTGAGATTTGTTCCCTTTAATATTGGCCACGAAACCAATACCACATGCATCGTGTTCGAAAGAAGGATGGTATAAACCTGTTTTACTTGCCATATCGCTATGTTGGTTAAAATACGTTATCAATAGGGCTTTGCAGCCCGGCAAGCAAGGGCGGAAAATTACGAAATTGTTATTATTTGCCTTGCTTGTTTAATTATATATTTTCTATGTTCATATCAGATAACCAAAAAGAGTATCATTCTTATTGATCTCTGAAAAATCTATCCCAAACCATTTCATCTTGGTAATCAGCTGTTCATAATCAGCTGAATCCTGTAATTCTATTCCTACCAATGCAGGGCCGGCTTCTTTATTGGTTTTCTGCATATATTCAAATCGGGTAATATCATCTGTTGGTCCCAGCACATTATTCACGAATTCTTTGAGGGCACCCGGCCTTTGTGCAAAACGAATTAAAAAGTAATGCTTTAATCCTTCGTATTGCAAAGAACGCTCTTTTATCTCTGGCATCCTGTCTATATCATTGTTGCTGCCACTTACAATGCATACTATTGTTTTGCCTTTGATAGCTTCCGCATAGTAGCTTAAAGCAGCAATGCTTAAAGCACCTGCAGGTTCTACCACTATGGCATCTTCATTGTACAATTGCAAAATGGTGGAACAAATTTTTCCTTCCGGTACTAAGTGCATATCATCGAGCACTTCGCTGCAAATGGAGAAAGGAATATCTCCCACACGTTTTACAGCGGCACCATCCACAAAACGGTCAATGTGTTCTAATGTAACGGGATGGCCTGCTTGCAGCGCCTGGTACATAGATGGTGCACCTTCCGGCTCTGTACCAATCATTTTTGTTTGTGGTGAATAGGTTTTGAAATAAGCGCCCACACCTGCACTTAACCCGCCACCACCTACCGGAATAAAAACATAATCGATACCTGTTAATTCTTCCAGTATTTCTTTACCAACGGTTCCCTGGCCTTCGATGATGCGGTAATCATCAAAAGGTGGTACAAATACCATATTGTTCTCTTCGGTATATGCTTTAGCAGCGTTGGCACAGTCGTCAAAAGTATCTCCCACCAGTTTGATTTCAATATTTTCTCCACCAAACATTTTGGTTTGATTTACTTTTTGCCTGGGCGTTATGATGGGCATAAACACCACTCCACGGGTGTTGAGCTTTTTACAACTGTAGGCAAAACCCTGAGCATGGTTTCCTGCACTAGCGCAAACAACGCCTCGTTGTAATTGCTCTTTAGTTAAGCTGCTCATCATATTGTAAGCGCCGCGAAGTTTATACGAGCGAACAATTTGTAAGTCTTCTCTTTTCAGGTAGACATTACATTGGAACCGGGCTGATAAGTTATGATTGAACTGAAGCGGCGTTTTGGTAATTACCTTATTCAGCCGCAGGGATGCAGCAATAAAATCAAGCCTCCCTGCCTCGAAGGAAGAGCCTGATTTTACTATATTTTTTATATCCCTTGTTTCAGTTATCATGGTTTTTTAATGAGGCTTTAAAAAGCAGTCACGCTTTTTAATTAGTCGATATTGCTGATCGATTTCATGGCAGTCATTGCCTGTCTTAATGTGTCACCCACCACTTCAATATGGTGAGAACGGATAGCTTTGTTCACTGCAATGAGTTTCTTATTATCAACACCGTTGTCTTTCCCTTCGTTGAAGTTTTTACCAATGATGCTGGTTTCTACTTTCTTCATGAAATCGCCTAATAATGGTTTACATGCATGATCGAAAAGATAGCAACCATATTCAGCCGTATCAGAGATCACACGGTTCATCTCATATAATTTCTTACGGGCGATAGTGTTAGCGATCAATGGCGTTTCATGTAATGATTCGTAGTAAGCAGATTCAGCTTTGATACCAGATTCAACCATTGTTTCAAAAGCCAGTTCCACACCTGCTTTAACCATAGCCACCATTAATAAACCATTATCGAAGAATTCTTGTTCAGCGATTTTTGCAGAAGTTGCTGTTGATTTTTCAAAAGCTGTCTCTGCTGTGGCCGCTCTCCATGTTAAGAGGTTCTTATCATCGTTGGCCCAGTCTTCCATCATTGTTTTAGAAAACTCACCGCTCATAATATCATCCTGGTGTTTCTGGAATAAAGGACGCATGATAGCTTTCAGTTCTTCTGCTACTTCAAAAGCTTTGATCTTAGCAGGGTTAGATAACCTGTCCATCATGGCAGTGATGCCACCTTGTTTCAAGGCCTCTGTGATCACTTCCCAACCGTATTGAATTAATTTAGAAGCATAACCTGATTCAATTCCTTTTTCAATCATTTTATCAAAACAAAGGATAGAACCAGTTTGCAACAAACCACATAAGATGGTTTGTTCGCCCATCAAATCTGATTTTACTTCTGCAACAAAAGAAGATTTTAATACACCGGCTCTGTGCCCGCCTGTACCTGCTGCATAAGCTTTTGCTAATTCCCACCCTTTTCCTTCGGGATCATTCTCAGGGTGTACGGCAATTAAGGTAGGAACGCCAAAGCCTCTTACATATTCAGCACGTACTTCGGAACCGGGGCATTTAGGAGCTACCATGATAACGGTAATGTCTTTACGAATCTGCATGCCTTCTTCTACAATATTAAAACCATGAGAATAGGCGAGGGTAGCGCCTTTTTTCATCAAAGGCATTACTGCATTGATAACAGCAGTATGTTGTTTATCGGGAGTAAGGTTGATTACTAGATCTGCAGAAGGTATCAACGCTTCATAAGTTCCTACGGTAAAACCATTTTCAGTTGCATTCTTCCATGACTGGCGTTTTGCATCAATAGCTTCTTGACGCAAAGCATAAGAAACATCCAAACCGGAATCTCTTAAATTCAAACCTTGGTTTAAACCCTGTGCGCCGCATCCTACTATTACAATTTTTTTGCCCTTTAATGCATTTACTCCATTGCTAAACTGGCTGATATCCATGAACTCACATACGCCCAGCTGGTTCAATTTTTCTCTAAGAGATAACGTGTTAAAATAATTTGCCATTTTGTTCTTGTTTGATATTTGGTTTAACGTTTTACTTTTTATTAGTTTCTGTTATTGGTTGAGTACAGCTTTTCGTATGGCTAGTGCATAACCATAATGCATGGCATCATGTGCGAGTATACAGTTCAATGTTTCTTCAATGGAAGAGATAGGTAACCCGAAAGTAGCCGTAGTAAATGTTTCCATTGTGTTGAACTTACCTGTAGAAATATCCAGCTCAATGCTAGCAATAGAATCTGTTAACTGTTGCTGTAAGGTTGCTATTTCTTGTTTTGAAATAAAGCTTTCCGGCCTGGTTCCTTTCTGGTATTTTTCCTGGAATGGAACTACGATTTCTTTATTCACTCCAGAGCGCTGGTAAGCAAGAACAGGCACAGTGACTATGATATGACCAAAATTCCAGGCGATGTTATTGCTAAAGCCTGCCGGAATTTTGTTTAGCTGCTCTTCGCTTAACTCGTTTACCAATTTGATGAACTGCTCTCTTGTTCTCTTAATATATGCTAATGTGTTTTGCATGGTATTCTTTCTTAGTGTTTCCCTATTACATGGAGAACACCTCTTGCTGTTTGTCTAAAAATTCGTTTTCAATTACTTCTTCACCAGGCTCCCTTTCTTCAAACTCTTTTAATTTTTCATGGAAACCATTGCTTGATTTAATAATGGCTACCCTGGCGCTTCTTACAAATTCAATCAAACCATATGGGGCCAATGCATTGATCAATGCTTCTGTTTCTTCACGCTGCCCTGTAGTTTCAAAAACGGTATAGTCTTTACGAATCACAACGGCCCGTGCACCATACTTGCGTAATAACCTTTCTACTTTTACTTTCTCAGCAATCTGATCGGTAGGCACTTTGTATAAAGCTAGTTCCTGCCAAACGATTTCTTCGTTGGTGTTGTAATAAGCTTTTAGTACTTCTACCTGTTTTTCAATCTGCCGGCAAAGTTTACGAACCACATCTTCAAATTCGTTGATAACGATGGTGAAGCGATGAATGCCTTCTGCTTCTGACGGCGAAACATTCAGGCTTTCGATGTTGATCTTTCTTCTGGAGAACATGATGGCAATACGATTAAGTAAACCTACCTGGTTCTCTGTATATACTGTTATGGTAAATTCCTGTTTCATACGTAACGATTTCAAAAGTGAGCAGTTAAAAACGAGTGGCTTGTGCCTGTTTATTTTAACTTTTGAATTGTGTTTATTTCAGCCTTATTTCACTTACACTGCAACCTTGCGGTACCATCGGGAACACGTTATTCTCTTTGCCTACCATCACTTCCAAGAGGTAAGAACCTGCATGGTTAAGCATAGTTTGCAATGCATCTTTCAGTTGTTCTCTTTTTGAAATACTTTGTCCATCGATGTGATAACCTTTGGCTACTTGTACAAAATCGGGGCTTGTAATATTCACGAAAGAATATCTTTTGTCGTGGAATAATTGCTGCCATTGGCGTACCATTCCAAGGAACTGGTTATTCAGGATGATGATCTTCACCGGAACATCGAACTGCATAATGGTTCCTAATTCCTGTAAGGTCATCTGAAAACCACCATCACCAATTACCGCAACAACAGTTCGGTTGGGGGCACCATATTTAGCGCCGATCGCTGCCGGTAAAGCAAAGCCCATCGTTCCCAAACCTCCCGATGTGATGTTGCTTTTTGATTGATTGAATTTGGCATAACGGCAAGCCACCATCTGGTGCTGACCAACATCGGTAACGATGATGGCTTCGCCGTTGGTTAAATCATTCAGTGTTTTGATCACTTCACCCATAGTCATCACTTCAGAGATAGGGTTCAGCTCCTCCTGAATTACGGCTTCCACTTCTTTGGCTTCCAATGCCCTGAATTCCTGTAACCAGGCACTGTGATCTTTGGGTTGAATCAGTTGCATTAATTGAGGTAAGGTTTCTTTGCAATCTCCCCAAACCGGAACAGTGGTCTTAACGTTCTTGTCAATTTCAGAAGGATCAATATCTAAATGAATAATTTTAGCTTGTTTGGCATATTTGTCGAGGCGCCCCGTTACACGATCATCGAATCGCATACCAACAGCGATCAACACATCGCATTCGTTAGTTAGTACATTGGGAGCATAATTTCCATGCATACCGAGCATACCAACTGCCAGTGGATGATCAGTATCAATCGCACTCATACCTAAAATAGTCCATGCAGCAGGAAATCCACCTTTCTCAATAAAGGCTTTGAATTCTTTTTCTGCTCTTCCCAGAATTACCCCCTGGCCAAAAATGACAAAAGGTTTTTGGGCTTCATTGATCAGCTGAGCAGCTTGCTCAATATATTCCTTACGTACAATGGGTTTAGGACGATAACTTCTGATGTGGTTACATTTTTCGTAACCTGTATATTCTATTTTTTGAAGCTGTGCATTTTTGGTAATATCGATCAATACGGGTCCGGGCCTTCCTGTTTTAGCAATGTAGAACGCTTTTGCCAGAACATGTGGAATTTCATTAGCATCAGTAATTTGATAATTCCACTTGGTAACTGGAGTGGTAATATTGATCACATCTGTTTCCTGGAAAGCATCTGTTCCCAATAAATGAGCAAACACCTGGCCGGTAATACACACCAATGGTGTTGAATCGATCATTGCATCAGCCAATCCTGTAACAAGATTAGTAGCACCGGGGCCACTGGTTGCAAACACGATACCTGTTTTGCCACTGCTGCGGGCAAAGCCCTGAGCTGCATGAATGGCGCCTTGTTCATGGCGAACGAGGATATGATCTAATTTATCTGTATAGTCGTACAATGCATCATAAATAGGCATGATGGCACCGCCGGGATATCCAAAAACTGTTTTAACACCTTCGGCAATAAATGCTTCCAGCACAGCCTGGGAACCTGTAATAGTAACAGGCTCTTTGGAGGCTGATGTATTTTCTTTAGTGATTTCTAAAGTTTGCATAATTCATTTTTTAATGAATGTTTGTTAATGTGTTCGTCGTTACTCTTCATCTGTAACGCAACCTTCAGCAGCTGTTTTTACACTCTTGGCATACTTTAACAATAGGCCTTTTGTTGCTTTTAACGCGGGCTGTTTCCATGCTGCTTTACGTTTTGCAATGGTTGCATCATCTACTTTCAGAATGAGTTTATTATCAACTGCATCAATTTCAATGATATCATTATCTTCTACCAGTCCGATCAATCCGCCCGTATAGGCTTCAGGAGTGATATGACCGACGACGAATCCATGTGTTCCACCACTAAATCTTCCATCAGTAATTAGGGCAACGCTTTTACCTAAACCTGCACCGATGATAGCAGATGTGGGTTTTAGCATCTCCGGCATGCCCGGAGCTCCTTTTGGTCCCACATTGCGGATTACTACCACATCACCAGATTTTACGCGGCCGCTTCGGATACCTGCGATCAGTTCAAACTCTCCATCAAATACACGTGCAGGGCCTTCAAAACGTTCTCCTTCTTTACCGCTGATCTTTGCAACACTGCCACCTTCAGCAAGATTGCCGTATAATATTTGTAAATGGCCAGTAGCTTTCAATGGTTTTTCAAGCGGATAGAAAATATCTTGTGTTTCAAAATTGATTTCTTCAACTTCAGCAAGGTTTTCAGCAAGTGTTTTGCCGGTAACGGTTAAACAATCACCATGCAATAAACCTTTGCGCAACAAGTATTTCATCACTGCGGGAACACCACCATGATTATGCAGATCCTGCATCAGGTATTTACCGCTGGGTTTGAAATCTGCCAGTACGGGCACCCTGTCGCTGATCGCCTGGAAATCATCTTGCGTTACGTCTAAGCCAACGCTTTTGGCCATAGCAATCATGTGCAGTACGGCGTTGGTGCTTCCTCCCAGCACCATGATCACAGTGATGGCATTTTCAAATGCCTTGCGTGTCATGATATCTGATGGTTTGATATCTTTTTCCAACAGCACACGAATGGCTTTTCCTGCTGCAATACATTCCTGTTTCTTCTCTTCGCTTAATGCAGGGTTGGAAGAAGAAAAAGGCAAGCTCATTCCTAATGCTTCAATAGCAGAAGCCATGGTGTTGGCTGTATACATGCCACCGCAGGCACCGGCGCCGGGGCAGGCGTGTTGCACTATGCCTTTAAAATCTGCTTCATCAAGGTTACCTGCAATTTTTTGCCCTAATGCTTCAAAAGCAGATACGATGTTTAAGTCTTGTCCTTTATAATGTCCCGGTGCAATTGTACCGCCATATACCATGATAGACGGACGGTTTAAACGGCCCATTGCAATGATGGAGCCGGGCATATTTTTGTCACAACCTGGAAGAGCGATCAAACCATCATAATATTGAGCACCACAAACAGCTTCTATAGAATCTGCAATAACGTCGCGGCTTACGAGTGAATAGCGCATACCGTCTGTACCATTACTCATACCATCACTCACACCAATGGTATTGAATATAAGTCCAACAAGCTCATTATTATTAACACCCTCTTTTACCAATCTGGCCAAATCATTTAAATGCATATTACAGGGATTACCATCATAACCCATACTCGCAATACCTACCTGTGCTTTCTTAAAATCATCTTCCTGAAATCCAATGGCATAAAGCATTGCTTGTGCTGCCGGTTGTGTTTCATCCTGTGTTAATGTTTTCGAATACTTGTTCAATTCTGTAGCCATTCTATTTTATATTTTTATGTTATCAACTTTTAGTTCTTTAATCAACTGTTGTTGCGTCGCACACTTGTACTGCAACAATACTATTCAACACCCAGTACTTCATTCAATATCACTTCCTGGTTATTGACGACCATATTTTTATAGGTCTTTTGCACGAGCCTGCTTACTGTATTGTTCCATTCTTTTTTAAATGGCATATCATCCAGTGAGTGCATGCCTATCACTTCTGCGGCAGTGCCACAAAAAAAGGCGGCATCTGCACCGTAGAGTTCCGTAATGTCAATCTTCTTTTCTTCAACAGGTATGTTGAGCTTATTACAAATTTGTAAAACAGTAGCCCTTGTAATGCCCGGTAAAATATTACCTGTCGATGGTGTAAATAATTTACCGTCTTTCTCATAAAATACGTTAGCGCCGGGTGCTTCAGCAACATGATCATTCATATCTAACAACAATGCCTCATCA
The DNA here is from genome assembly GCA_028875875.1 of Bacteroidota bacterium. Classification (GTDB taxonomy): domain Bacteria; phylum Bacteroidota; class Bacteroidia; order Chitinophagales; family Chitinophagaceae; genus JAGWUV01. The sequence goes on along the minus strand of JAGWUV010000014.1, from coordinate 32,791 downwards.
TATCCCGCTGCTTTTGCTTCTTGGCTGGCCAGTATCGAGTTTACATAATGCCCGGTTGCTTTTGCCTGAATTTTAAAGGCTTTGGGATTCGGCCTTTGAAAGGAGGAAGTTTTTACACGTAATAATTTTTCTCCCAAAAAAGGGGCCATCTGCCAGGCTTCGATTACAATGAACGATTCGTTGTTTGGATTGAAGCTCATGTTGGCAGGGGCATACACCAACGGACGGATGTATGCATCCTGCAACTGATTCATAGCAAGCAAAGTAGAGGTCGCGGCGATCAACTCTTCTGCGGTGTATTTGTATGGCATGTTTAAAGCCAGTGCAGAATTTTTCAATCTAACAAAATGTTCCGTTGCTTTAAAGATGCTCGTTTCACCGGAAACAGTTCTATAAGAACGAATACCTTCAAATACACCATAACCATAATGTAAGGTTTGGCCAAAGAAGTCTGTTTTTGCTTCGGAAGCTTTTACAAATTCTCCATTGAGGTAAATAATAGTATGTTCGTTATAGTACATGTTCTGATAGTTTTTATTCTTGGTTTATTATTCTTGGCGGATGCACATAGCAAATAAAAAACCCGCCTCTGTTGGAGGCGGGCTGTTGTTATGTTTACTTAACTTTTGTTACATGCAACATTCACCTCCATGCAGCGCAGGAATAATAATGACAACCACCAGCACCACTAGTGCACTGATTGCATTGATTGTATTATTCATTCTGTTTAACAACATAGAAGTGATTTGTGATAAACAAATATAGCTCACCTCATCATAATAAACAAAGAACTTTTTTAGAATTAAGTGTTATGAACAATATTCATAAGATTCTATCATTTTTAAATGATAGTTGATTTTCTTAATTCAATGTTTTCACGATTGATCTCATCAATTTTAATATTGTTCAGTACAAAGTCGCTGATTAGTTCACCAACAGTTGTAGTAAAATAAAAATTGATAGGATCGATATCTTTCGTAACAAAACCATTTTGTAGGGTCCAGTTTACCGCTTGTCTCACCACGTTTGCTTCAGTAAGCAGGTTAAAATAATCCAGCATCATAGCTACAGATAAGATTGAGCCGATAGGGTTGGCAATATCTTTTCCTGCTGCTTGCGGATACGATCCATGTATAGGTTCGAACAATGCTGTGCAGATGCCGTAAGATGCAGAAGGCAACATACCTAATGATCCGCTGAGAACACTTGCTTCATCACTGATGATATCCCCGAACATATTCTCTGTTAAGACCACATCAAACTGTTGAGGACTTACGATGAGTTGCATCGCTGCATTGTCAACAAACATATAATCAACTGCAACACCGGGGTATTGAGCAGCTATTTGCTGAATGGTTCTTCTCCATAGCCTTGATGTTTCCAGTACATTGGCTTTATCTACTAGGGTTAATTTTTTCTTTCTGAGTGTTGCATGCTGAAAAGCAATGTGTGCAATACGTTCTACTTCAGAAGCAGCGTACACACATTCATCAGAAGCTTGCAACTGGTCTTCGCTTAGCGTTTTCTTTCCAAAATAAATACCACCCGTGAGTTCCCTGAAGATTACAAAATCAACTCCTGTTAATTTGGATTCTTTTAAAGGAGAAAGATGATGTAATGAAGAATAGGTAACAATGGGGCGGATATTGGCGAAGAGTTGTAATGATTTTCTAAGCTTCAATAAACCTTGTTCGGGTCTTACTTTGGCGGTTGGATCATTATCATATTTCAGATCGCCTATGGCACCAAATAAAATCGCATCGCTGTTTAAACAGGTTTCAATGGTTTCATCGGGCAGCGGGTTGCCTGTTTGATCTATGGCACAGGCCCCCATTAAACAATAAGTATAAGAAAAATGGTGATTGAATTTTTCAGCCACTGCATTCAGCACACGTACAGCCTGAGCCGTTACTTCTGGGCCTATGCCATCTCCATTTATGACTGTAATATTCTTTTTCATTTTCTTATTGCTTGCTAACGTTTAAGCGGTAACCGGCTCATATTGCTTCACCATTTGGTGCAGGTCTTCATCGCCAACCTCTTTTTTGCTATCCGCTACCTGTAAAAATTTTTCATACAAAGCATCCACATCATTGCGGTTGAAATCGTATCCCAAATTTTTCAAACGGAATGCCAGTGCACTACGGCCACTGCGGGCTGTTAATACTATTTTAGAAGTATCGGCACCCACATCAACCGGGTCTATGATTTCGTAAGTGATGGCACTTTTCAAAAATCCATCCTGATGAATACCTGAGGAATGAGAGAATGCGTTGGCACCCACGATAGCTTTGTTCGGCTGCACAGGCATACGCATTGTATCGCTTACCAAACGGCTCATTGGGTTCAGTTGTTTAGTATTAATGCTGGTATGAAACCCAAGCTCATGCTGGTGTTGTTTCAATACCATTACTACTTCCTCTAAAGAAGTGTTGCCTGCCCTTTCTCCCAAACCGTTAATAGTACATTCTATCTGGCGGGCACCGTTGATAACTCCTTCGATGGAGTTAGCGGTAGCCAGGCCTAAATCGTTATGGCAATGGCATGAAAGAATAGCGTTATCAATATTAGAAACATTATTTCTTAGGAAAGCGATCTTAGCGCCATACTGGTGTGGCAGGCAATATCCTGTTGTATCAGGAATATTTACTACTGTTGCCCCGGCTTTAATAACAGCTTCAACAACTTTGGCAAGATACTCGTTATCGGTACGGCCGGCATCTTCAGCATAAAACTCCACATCATCTACAAAATTCTTTGCCCATTTCACGCATTGAACGGCACGTTCCAGGATTTCTTCACGGGTAGAGTTGAATTTGCCTTTGATATGATAATCTGAGGTGCCGATCCCTGTATGGATACGTGGACGTTTGGCATGCTTCAATGCTGCCGCGGCAACTTCAATATCTTTTTGCACTGCACGGGATAAGCCGCAGACACTCGCATTTTTAATGATTTTTGAAATTTCTTCTACTGAAGTAAAATCACCGGGAGAAGAAATTGGGAAACCGGCTTCCAGGATATCAACGCCCAATTCTTCCAGCGCTAATGCCAATTCAATTTTTTCCTTTGTATTTAATTTACAACCGGGCACCTGCTCGCCATCACGGAGCGTGGTATCAAAAATGTATACTTTGTTATCTGCCATAGCAAAAAGTTGAACTTTTAAATGGTGGGTTAGTTATTTTTGAAAACGACTGCGGTAATGCAGTATCACCATATCAGGCGAATTTATTGATATGATTTTCGGGAAATGAGTCAAAATAGAGGCTATTTTACGTAGCATAAGCTCGGTTCAGTTTCCTGAAACGCTTTGCAGGAAAGGTTTTTAAGATAAAATTATTACGATGCCTAACAGGAGTACGGATATTGTTTTTCAGCTCATCAAATCTCTCGATAAAGGAGAAAAAAGAAATTTTAAGCTCTATGTGAAGCGACATTCAGGGGGAGAAGAACTTAAAATTGTTCAATTGTTCGATGCTATGGACAAAATGGATGAATATGATGAAGTACTGCTGCTGAAAAAGAACAGGAGCCTTAAAAAACAACAACTCTCCAACATAAAAGCCCATTTGTACAAACAGCTGCTGAGTAGTTTACGGATAATTGAGGATGCTGCGAATATTGATATGCAGTTGCATGAACAACTCGATTATGCAAGGATATTGTACAATAAGGGACTATACCTCCAAAGCCTTAAGATACTGGATAAGCTGAAAGAAATCGCAAAGAAATACGAGCTGATCACATATCAGTTGCAGGCGGTAATTTTTGAGAAAAAGATTGAAGCCATGCATATTACACGAAGCATGGAAAACAGGGCGGAAGAGTTGACTGTTGAGTCAAACGATATTAATACTCACTTAACGCTTACCAGTAAATTATCCAGCCTTGCGTTGGAGTTATATGGTTGGTACATAAAACATGGGCATGCCCGGGATGACAAAGATGTACATGCCGTTAAAGCTTTTTTTACAACTAATTTGCCTGCATACGAGCTCAAGCAAATGTCGTTTTATGAAAAACTCTACCTCTACCAATCTTATTGTTGGTATGGTTTTATACTACAGGACCTGCTTATGTATTACCGCAATACACAAAAATGGGTAGACCTTTTTGAAGAGATGCCTGTTATGAAAAATATTGAGGCGGTACAGTACATCAGAGGAATGCATAATTTACTGGGCGCTCATTTCAACTTGAATAATTACGAGAAGTTCAATGAGGCGATCAAGTTGTTCGAAGCGTTTTCAGTCTCTGCGGAAGGCCAGATGAATGCCAATGTGCGGATACAAACTTTCGTATATCTTAATATAGCCAAGATCAACCGTCATTTTCTTGAAGGTTCATTTACAGAAGGCCTTGCACTGGTTCCTTACATAGATGAAAAGCTTGAAGAGTATAAGCTGCATTTAGACCGCCACAGAGTATTGGTATTTTATTACAAAATTGCCTGCTTGTATTTTGGAGCCGGTCAGCCAGAGAAAGCAATTGATTACCTTAATAAGATCATCAACTGGAAAATGAATTTGCGTACAGATCTGCAATGTTACGCTAGGCTGTTGCATCTTATCGCCCACTTCGAACTTGGTAATTATCAGTTGCTCGAATACCTTATTAAATCGGTATACAGGTTCATGGCTAAGATGAAGAACCTGAGTACTGCTGAAGAAGAAGTGTTGAAGTTCCTGCGTAAATCCTTTTCTCTTTCCTCTCAAAAACTCATTCCAGCTTTTAAATCGCTAAAAGAAAAATTAGAATCCATGGAAGGTAATCCGCTCGAAAGCAGATCTTTTATGTACCTTGATATTATTGGTTGGCTGCAAAGTAAAATTGATAAAGTGCCGGTGCAGGAAATAATAAGAAGGAAATTTTTAGAAAATAAAAGAAAGTGAGTAGCGGTTGTTATAAAATGAATAATTCTGCATGAGAAAAGATTTGCATTAGTAACAAAGTTGTTATTTTTAAAACAATTATTTAGCCCGTTATGCCAGAAAGATTTAAAGCTCTTTTTAAATATGCCACGGAGGGGATACTGGTAATTGATCAGTCCGGAACAATCATCATGGCAAATCCTTCCAGTGAAAATTTATTTGGATATGAGGAAGGGGAGTTGATCGGGAAAAAAATTGAATTGCTGATTCCTTCCAGGTACACCAGGCATCATGAACAATATAGAACCAAGTATCACCGTAACCCGCATCCTCGTTCAATGGGTATCGGTATGGACCTTTTTGGGAAAAGAAAAGATAATTCGGAGTTTAATGTGGAAGTAAGTTTGAGTCCTTTTGAAACCGTAGAAGGCGAATTTGTTATTGCATTTGTTATTGATACAACACTCCGTAAAAGGGATGAGGCTATTTTAAAAAAGCAAAAAGAAGAGCTGGAGCATTTAACGAATGAGTTGGAGAAAAGGGTTAAAGACAGAACAATGATTCTTGAGGAAGCATTGCATGAGCTGGAAAAATCGAGGGAAGAACTGAGTGCCTCACTGGAAAAAGAAAAGGAACTGAATGAATTAAAGACAAGGTTTGTTTCTATGGCCTCGCATGAATTCAGAACACCATTGGCAACGATATTATCTTCCTTATCGTTGGTAAAAAAATATGGTGAGGCAGGGGATATTACCAATCAAATGCGGCACATGAACCGTATAAAATCTTCTGCCACCCACATGACCGATATTCTCAATGATATGCTCTCTATCTCTAAGCTGGAAGAGGGCAAAATTGTAGTTACGCCGGAAAGTATACTCCTTCCCGATTTTATTTCCCAGGTAGTTCAGGAGTTGCAGGCGGTCGCCAAACCTAACCAGCATATAGTGTACAGGCACAGTGGCGATTCGGGTGCTTTTTTAGACACTAAGATTTTAAAAAACATACTTTTTAACCTGGGTTCTAATGCAATTAAATTTTCTCCAGAAGATAAACCCATTGAAATAAATACCTCTATTCTTGACGGCCAGCTTGAGCTTCGTGTGAGCGATCACGGCATAGGCATCCCGGAAGAAGACCAGGAGCATTTGTTTGAAAGATTTTACAGGGCTGTAAATGTAACCAACATACAAGGTACCGGCCTTGGATTGAATATTGTTGCGAAATATGTGGAGTTAATGAATGGTAATATTACTTTTGAAAGCAAAATTAACCAGGGCACAAGTTTTATCATCAACATACCAAGCACTTTTAGAAATGAATAAAAAGATACTGCTGATAGAAGATAATATTGATATGCGTGAAAATACTGCGGAGATATTGCAGTTGGCTAATTATAATGTTATTACCGCTGTTAATGGAAGGGAAGGCGTTGAATTGGCGGAAAAAGAAAAACCGGACCTGATCATTTGTGATATTATGATGCCCGTATTAGATGGGTACGGAGTATTGCACCTGCTTTCAAAAAATGAATCCACCGCAGGTATTCCCTTTATTTATTTAACAGCCAAAGCCGAAAGGAGTGACCTGAGAAAGGGGATGGAAATGGGCGCCGATGATTATTTAACCAAACCTTTCGATGATATTGAATTATTGAATGCTATTGAAAGCAGGCTAAAAAAATCTGAAATACTGAAAAAAGATTTTTCCAAAAGTTTGCAGGGGCTTAACGAATTCTTCAATGAAGTAAAAGGGATTGATGTATTGAAGAAACTATCTGAAGAAAGTGAAGTGCGGGTTTTTAAGAAGAAGGAAGAGATTTATAAAGAGAATAACTATCCTAAAGGTATTTATTTTCTGAGCAGCGGTAAGATTAAAACTCATAAACTGAATGACCAGGGAAAAGAGCTGATTACAGGTTTGTATAAAGAAGGTGATTTCTTCGGTTACCTGGCATTATTGGATGATGGCAAGTATTCCGATTCGGCAACAGCAATGGAAGATGCCGAAGTATGTTTAATTCCCAAGGATGATTTTCATGCCCTGGTTTATAAGAATTCTGAGGTATCGAGAAAATTCATCAAAATGTTGTCCAATAATCTCCGTGAAAAAGAGGAACAACTGGTAAAACTGGCTTATAATTCTGTAAGAAAAAAAGTAGCCGATGCGCTGATCACCTTGTATAATCGCTACAAGAAAGACGATGAAAAAGTCTTTTCTATCAGTATTTCGCGGGAAGACCTCGCCAACCTCGCCGGTATAGCTACCGAAAGTACCATCCGAACTTTAAGCGATCTGAAGGATGAAAAACTGATTGATATTCACGTAAGTAAAATAACAATTCTCAACTACGAAAAATTAGCCCGTATGCATAACTAAAGCATTCGGGGTTATTTTTTCATTTGACTGGTAATAATTTCTCCCTGCTTATTCTGCTCCTCCAGGGTCCATTTATCGGTAACAGTGGTAACTAACCATATATTCCCGGATTTGCGGAATATTTGGGTAGATAAGCCATACACGTCGTTAAACAACTTATCCAGTTCACTAACTGTCATTTGCGGAGATATGGTTACGGATGATTGGGTATTAAAAACGGTTCTGCATTCGCCCAATGTTCGCAAATTGGCCAACGCATTTTTAGGAATATTGCCATCCCTGTGGTTGGTTTTTCTGAAAAACTCCAGCCGCAGGTAAGGAAACATCTCAGTGAATTTTTCCTGAATTTCCAGAATTTTATTTGTATCGTTAATAGTTATGTGCATGAATTACTTTTCCTGACGAAACAAAACTATTGGTACAGGTGCAGGCAAAAACTGAGATTTGTCATATTTCAGGTTGAGATATGTCACTGAGTACAAACTCTGAATAAGTTTTTTGGGGATAATTAACCTTGTTTTTAAAACCAGCTTAAAAACTTTACTTTTTGTATTTAAAATCTCTATCCTTACCTTTGCCGCCTTAATGATTTTGAAGTATTCTATCCATTTTAGAGCAGACCGTTAAATACCGGCAGAGCATGGAGTGTGTTTTTATGTAAACTACATGGGTTCTGTTGGTGTTTTTGTGTCTTCAGTAATGAAGGATATTTCAGTCACCAGATTAAAATTGCAATTTGTAATATGGCCATCAAAAGAGACAACCGTCCAAAATCAACTTTCTCTAAAATCACCATCAGTCTTGCTTCTCCGGATTCAATCTTGGAAAGAAGTTTCGGTGAAGTATTGAAGCCTGAAACTATTAACTATCGTACGTACAAACCAGAACGTGATGGTTTGTTCTGCGAAAGAATTTTCGGCCCTGTGAAAGATTATGAGTGTGCCTGCGGAAAATATAAGCGTATCCGTTATAAAGGCATTGTATGTGATCGTTGCGGTGTAGAAGTTACAGAAAAGAAAGTGCGTCGTGAGCGTATGGGGCACATTAAACTGGTTGTTCCCGTGGTACATATCTGGTATTTCAAATCATTACCTAACAAAATCGGCTATCTGTTGGGAATGAGCTCTAAGAAATTAGAGAGCATCGTGTATTATGAAAGATATGTGGTAATACAGGGTGGCGTAAAAGATAACCTGGCAACAGGCGATCTTTTAACAGAAGAAGAATATTTGGATCTTTTGGATACTTTACCAAAAGACAATCAATACCTGCCTGATGATGATCCTCAGAAATTCATTGCTAAAATGGGTGCCGAGGCTGTTCATGATCTGTTGGCAAGACTAGATCTGGATGAATTAAGCTATACATTAAGAAATGCGGCTGCGAACGAAACTTCTCAGCAACGTAAAGCAGATGCTTTGAAACGTTTGAGCGTTGTGGAAGCTTTCCGTGATGCCAGCACAAGAATTACCAACCGCCCCGAGTGGATGGTAATGCAATATATACCCGTTATTCCACCGGAATTAAGGCCATTGGTTCCTTTGGATGGAGGACGTTTTGCATCATCAGACCTGAACGATTTATACCGTCGTGTGATTATCCGTAACAACCGTTTGAAAAGATTGCTGGAGATCAAAGCTCCCGAAGTAATCTTACGCAACGAAAAACGTATGTTGCAGGAAGCCATCGATTCACTGTTCGATAATAGCCGTAAATCAAATGCTGTTAAAGCAGAAGGCGGACGTGCTTTAAAATCATTGAGCGATGTGTTGAAAGGTAAGCAAGGTCGTTTCCGTCAGAACTTATTAGGTAAACGTGTTGACTATTCCGGCCGTTCTGTGATCGTGGTAGGTCCCGAACTGAAAATGCATGAGTGCGGCTTACCAAAAGATATGGCTGCCGAATTATTCAAGCCGTTTATCATCAGAAAATTAATTGAAAGAGGTATCGTAAAAACAGTAAAATCTGCCAAAAAATTAGTGGATAGAAAAGAAGCTGTTGTTTGGGATATCCTTGAAAATATTTTGAAAGGCCACCCTGTAATGTTAAACCGTGCCCCAACATTGCACCGTTTATCTATCCAGGCCTTCCAACCTAGATTGGTAGAAGGTAAAGCCATTCAATTGCACCCATTGGTAACCTCAGCGTTCAACGCCGATTTCGATGGTGACCAGATGGCCGTACACGTTCCTTTAAGCAGTGCTGCAATTCTCGAAGCACAGTTGCTGATGTTGTCTTCTCATAACATCCTCAACCCGCAGAACGGTACACCTATCACCCTGCCTTCTCAGGACATGGTATTGGGCTTGTACTATATTACTAAAGGAAAAAAATCTACAGCTACCGAAATAGTTAAAGGCGAAGGAAAAGCTTTCTACAGCTTGGATGAAGTGATCATCGCTTACAACGAAGGAAGAGTAGATTTACATGCTCACATTAAAGTAAAAACCAACGTTCGTGAAAACGGCCAGTTGTTGAAGAAACTTATTGATACAACAGTTGGTAGGGTTTTATTTAACCAATTTGTTCCTGAAGAAGTAGGTTATGTGAATGCATTGCTTACGAAGAAGAATCTTCGTGAAATCATTGGTGATATCATCAAAATTACCAATGTTCCTAAAACAGCTAAATTCCTCGATGATATCAAACAACTCGGTTTCCGTATGGCCTTCCGTGGTGGTTTGAGTTTCAGTGTGAACGACCTGATTGTTCCTGAAATTAGGAATGAAATGCTGGAAAATGCGAAGAGTGAAGTTGATGAGGTTTGGGAAAGCTACAACATGGGATTGATTACCAACAACGAACGTTATAACCAGGTAATTGATATCTGGGGTAGGGTGGATATGAAGATCACTGAAACCCTGATACGCGAAATGGCAACAGATAAGCAAGGTTTCAACTCTGTTTACATGATGCTTGATTCCGGAGCCCGTGGTTCTAAAACACAGGTTAAGCAGCTGGTAGGTATTCGTGGATTGATGGCTAAACCAAGAAAGAGCGGAAGTACTGGTTCTGAGGTAATTGAAAACCCGATCCTGTCAAACTTTAAAGGTGGCTTGAACGTATTGGATTACTTCATTTCTACGCACGGTGCCCGTAAAGGTTTGGCCGATACAGCCTTGAAAACAGCTGATGCTGGTTACTTAACACGTAGGCTGGTTGACGTTGCTCAAGATGTGGTGATTGCTGATGAAGATTGTGGCACATTACGCGGTATTGCAACCAGTGCATTGAAGGATAATGAAGACATTATTGAACCTTTAGCTGATAGAATTGAAGGACGTACTTCTTTACATGATGTATTCCATCCTGTAACAGAAGAGCTCATCATCAAAGCTGGTGAAGAGATCACTTCCGATGTTGCTAAACATATTGAAGAGAGTGGGATTGAAACAGTTGAGATCCGTTCTGTATTAACCTGCGAAGCTAAGCGTGGTGTTTGTGTGAAGTGTTATGGTAAAAATCTGGCTACAGGATATATTGCTCAACGTGGTGATGCAGTAGGTATCATCGCAGCGCAGTCAATCGGTGAGCCTGGTACCCAGTTAACATTGCGTACCTTCCACGTAGGTGGTGTTGCCGGTTCTGCTTCGGTTGAGTCTTCCTTGAATGCTAAGTTCGATGGAACGATACAGTTCGATGGATTGCGTACTGTAACAGGTACAAATAATGATGGTGAAAAAGCTCAGATCGTTATTGGTCGTACAGGTGAGGTAAGGATTATGGACGTGAAGAACGATCGTTTATTAATTACAAACAACGTTCCTTACGGATCTACACTGGTTGTGAAAGATGGCCAGCAAGTGAAGAAAGGAGATGTGATCTGTACATGGGATCCATTCAACAACGTAATCGTTGCAGAGCAAAATGGTACCGTTGCATTTGAAAATGTGATAGATGGTATTACTTATCGTGATGAGGCCGATGAACAAACAGGTCACCGCGAGAAGGTGGTTATCGAAACAAAAGATAAAACCAAGATCCCAACCATTAAGATCGAAGGCAAAGATGTTAAACTATATAACTTGCCTGTAGGTAGCCACATTGCTGTAGAAGAAGGTGAAGAAGTGAAAGCTGGTCAGGTGTTGGTGAAAATACCACGTGTATTAGGTAAGTTAAGAGATATTACGGGTGGTTTGCCACGTGTAACCGAGTTGTTCGAAGCTCGTAATCCGGGTAACCCAGCTGTGGTGTGCGAAATTGATGGTGTGGTAGCATTTGGTAATGTGAAGCGTGGTAACAGAGAGATCATTGTGGAAGCAAGAGATGGTATGGTGAAAAAATACCTTGTACCATTAACACGCCAGATTCTTGTTCAGGATGGCGACTTCGTGAAAGCCGGTGCAGCATTATCTGATGGCCAGATTGCTCCTGCTGATATCCTTACTATCAAAGGTCCGTTTGCAGTACAAGAGTATGTTGTGAATGAGATACAGGAAGTATATCGTTTACAGGGTGTGAAGATCAACGATAAGCACATTGAAGTGATCGTTCGCCAAATGATGAAGAAAGTAGAAATTATCGATGCTGGCGATACTAAATTCCTAGAAGAAGACCTGGAAGACAGGTTCGACTTTATCGAAGAAAATGACAGGATCTTTGATAAAAAAGTTGTTACCGATTCTGGAGAAAGCACCAAGATGAGAGCTGGTCAGATTGTTACACTTCGTGAATTAAGAGAAGAGAATTCTATCTTACGTAGAAGTGATAAAAAACTGGTAGAAGTACGTGATGCTAAGCCTGCAACGGCACAGCCTGTACTGTTAGGTATTACTAAGGCTTCATTAGGTGTACAAAGCTGGATATCTGCGGCTTCATTCCAGGAAACAACGAAAGTATTAAGCCAGGCTGCAATCCAGGGTAAAGCTGATGCAATGCTCGGATTAAAAGAGAACGTTATTACAGGCCATCTGATCCCAGCTGGTACAGGATTACGTGATTTTGAAAATATGATCGTTGGTAGCAAAGAAGAATATGAAGTATTGGCTACAACACGTGAAGCCATGAGCTTTGATGATGAAGAATAAGCTTTATTGTTAATAGATCAAGAATTATTTACACAACAAAGGGGCAGCAGGATACACCTGCTGCCCTTATTGTTTTAAGATAGCTACGTAAGCTGGTCCTTTGCTTTCTACAATTCATCTACCCGTTGTAATAATGTCTGTTTATTGTGCTTGTTTTTAACAAATTAAAAGCACTGATAACTTTATATTCGTTATTCAAATTAATTCCCCACATGAAAAATTTTACATTGGCGCTGAATGTGTTATTGGTTGTAGCGGTTGGGTTCTTGTTTTACTTACATTTTTCTTCAAACAAAAAATTAGATCGTGTTACGGCAGCTGTTCCCAAAACGGGATTTAAGATCGCATATTTTGAAATGGACTCTATTCAAAATCAGTTTGAGTATTTGAAAGATATCCGTAACTCACTTTTCTCCAAAGATCAGGATATGGGCCGCGAACTGTCGCAACTGGAAAATAAGTTAAGAGATAAATACCAGGATCTCCAGAAAGCGGGTTCCTCACTAAGCCAGGCAGAATTAGCTAACAGGCAACAGGAGATCATGGATATGGATAAAAACCTTAAGAACAGAAAGCAAATGATGGAACAGGAAATGCAGGAGGAGAGTTCAAAAAAATTATTAGATGCGAAAAAGAAGATCGAAGACTACCTTAAAGAATATAACAAGGATAAAGGATTTGCTTATATCTTCTCTAACGTACCTGATATGATTTATTACAAAGACACTATTTATAACATTACGAATGATCTTGTGAAAGGGTTAAATGAAATGTATAAAAAGAAATAAACTCATTAAGATTTTATTATCTTCCATCCCGCTGCTGAAAAAGAAGCGGGATTTTTTATGAATACAACTACTGCTTTTAAACCCACATTGAGTTTATTGGATGCAACCATGATTGTTGCAGGAAGTATGATTGGTTCCGGAATTTTTATAGTGAGTGCAGATATCACAAGGAATGTTGGTGCTTCTGGATGGTTGATTGTTGTTTGGCTTCTTACAGGTTTTATGACGCTCACCGCAGCATTGAGTTATGGTGAGTTAAGTGGAATGTTCCCTAAAGCCGGCGGGCAATATGTGTATTTGAAGGAAGCTTATAATCCTTTGGTAGGTTTTTTATATGGATGGAGTTTTTTTGCGGTGATACAAACAGGAACAATCGCAGCAGTAGGCGTTGCCTTCTCTAAATTTACCGCTTATCTGATACCACAGGTAAGCGAGGACATAGTGTTGTTAAGTATCGGTTCGGTGAAGATATCTCCTGCACAGCTCTTATCCATTGCGGTGATCGTTTTGCTTACCTATATCAACACCAAAGGAGTGAAGAGTGGAAAAATAATTCAAACTACATTCACTCTAACCAAGCTGCTTAGTTTATTCGGCTTAATTATTTTCGGCCTTATAGCCATAAAAGGTGGAGTATGGCATCACAACTGGAGTAATGCATGGAATCTTCAACATATGGCTAAAGATGGAACAATTCAATCATACACAACTACAGCAGCTTTAGGTGCAATTGCTGCTGCAATGGTGGGATCTATCTTCAGCAGTGATGCCTGGAATAATGTAACCTTTATCGCAGGTGAAATAAAGAACCCTAAAAAGAATATAGGATTAAGTTTGTTTTTGGGAACCTTGATCGTAACGATCATCTATGTTTCTGCAAACATCGTATACACAGGGGTGTTGCCATTACAGGAGATCGCATCGGCAGAAAAGGATAGGGTGGCTGTTACGGCATCACAGGTAATCTTCGGTAATATCGGTACTTACGTGATTGCTGTAATGATTATGATCTCTACATTCGGTTGCAATAACGGTTTGATCTTAGCCGGCGCCAGGGTATATTATACCATGGCAAAGGACGGATTGTTCTTTAAAAGAACTGCGGAACTGAATAAAAGAGCTGTACCCGAATTCGCTTTATGGATACAATGCGTAGTGGCATCAGTATTGTGTTTAAGTGGTAAGTATGGCGATCTGCTGGATATGGTTTCCTTTATTGTAGTGATCTTCTATGTACTTACTATTGTTGGTATTTTTATCCTGCGTAAAAGAATGCCTGAAGCAGAAAGGCCTTATAAAGCATTTGGATACCCGGTATTACCTGTTATTTATATCATCATGGGTATTTCATTCTGTGTATTACTCATTATTTATAAGCCTGAATTTACCTGGCCTGGTCTCATCATTGCACTAATTGGCATTCCTTTGTATTATCTTGCGGTCGCAAATCAATCAAAAAAAGTATAATGAATTTCGATCAACTATTTCTTGATTTTTCAAATCTTAAGGTGATTGTTTTGGGCGATGTGATGCTGGATTCTTATTGGTGGGGGCATGTGGAAAGAATTTCTCCCGAAGCTCCAGTACCTGTAGTAACCCTGGATAAGAAAGAATTGAGAATAGGTGGTGCGGGTAATGTGGCTCTGAACACTGTTGCTTTGGGGGCTCAAACAGCTATTGTTTCTGTTATTGGTAACGACGAAGATGGTATTGCCTTAACCCATTTGTTCAGGCAGAATGGCATTGATACGTCTTTATTGATGGTATCAGATGAAAGGATCACCACCAACAAAACACGCATTATTAGCCGCAACCAGCAAATGATGCGATTGGATACGGAAATAACTACAGATATCCATGTTGCATTGGAAGTAAAACTATTAGAAAGATTGAAGGATGAGTTTATACACAACAAACCTCATGTATTAATATTTGAAGACTATAACAAAGGTGTACTCACTGAACGGTTGATCCAACAGGTGGTGGCTTTATGTAAGCAATACCAGGTAATTACTACTGTTGATCCGAAGAGGAAGAACTTTTTTTCTTTTAAGGGTGTTGATATTTTCAAACCAAATCTTAAAGAAGTAAAAGAAGGCCTCAACCTTTTAATAGAGGATGTGAACTTGCATACGCTGCAATCTATTCATCAGCAACTTCAATCTCTTTTAGCACATCACATATCACTGATCACGCTTTCTGAAAAGGGAGTTTTTTATCAATCGCCTTCCATTTCAAATATTATTCCAACCCATATCCGCAACATTGCTGATGTAAGCGGTGCCGGTGATACGGTTATTGCCGTTGCTTCATTGGTATATGCAGCTACGCAGAATATAGAACTGGCGGCTGAGATGGCCAATATAGCCGGTGGATTGGTTTGCGAAGAAGTGGGGACAGCGGCGATCAACAAACAAAAGCTTTTAGATGAATGTAAGTTGTTGCTTGCTTAACCACCATCTAATAAATTCATTATTTGCTTTGATGTTGTTCATCAAGGATTGAATTAAATTCAAAATTCTCAGCTATAGTTTTTTCTAATTTCGGCATTGCAAAGAATCAATTAGTCAATGTCGAAATTTACGATTGCAATTCACGGAGGGGCGGGAACTATTTTAAAAGAAGATATGAGTCCTGAACTCGAGGAAGCTTATATGGCCGGCTTACAAGCGGCCCTGGATGCGGGTTATGGGGTATTGGAAAAGGGCGGTACTTCGGTAAATGCTGTAAAGGCGGCCATTGTTGTTCTGGAAGATAATGTTTTGTTCAATGCGGGCAGGGGGGCGGTCTTTACTAAAAAGGGAGTGCAGGAAATGGATGCGGCTATAATGAGTGGTAAAGACTTAAGTGCTGGAGCTATTGCCGGTGTGAGAAATGTACGTAATCCCATAGAACTAGCTACCGAAGTGATGCATAATAGCAATCACGTTTTTCTGAGTGGGAAAGGGGCGAATGATTTTGCCATAAAGCAGGGAGTGAAATTAGAACCTGATGAATACTTCTTTTCGCAATTCAGGTACGATCAGTGGAAAGCAATACGGGATTCTGATAATTATTCCCTTGACCATACGAATACTCATCTCGAAGAATTGATGAGAGATAAGAAATTCGGAACAGTAGGTGCCGTTGCCTGTGATAGTAATGGTAACCTTGCGGCGGCAACAAGTACAGGTGGCATGACGAATAAAAAGTATGGAAGAATAGGCGATAGTCCTGTAATAGGTGGCGGAACATATGCTAATGATACAACCTGTGCGATCAGTTGTACCGGACATGGTGAAATGTTTATCAGGGCGGTTGCGGCGTATGATGTTAGTTGCCTGATGGAATACAAGGGTCTTAGCTTGCAGGAAGCTATGAATGTTGTTGTCAATGATAAGTTAGTGAAATTAGGCGGGGAAGGTGGCATGATCGGCGTAGATGCTAAAGGTAATTATGCCATGGTATTAAATAGTGCAGGAATGTATCGTGCGGCTAAGAACAGCCTGGGTAATCAGGAAGTTTTGATTTATAAGTAGTTTGTTTGTGTATGCACATGAGAAGAAAGAAGAGGTTACTTTTGTAACCTCTTTATTTTTATGGTTAATAAAATAGCAGTAATCGTTGCCGGTGGTTCCGGACAAAGAATGGGTGTTACTACACCGAAGCAATTTTTGCGTTTGCACGGAAAACCTTTACTGTATTACACTTTACAAGCTTTTTTACAAGCTTTCAACGATTTGATCATTGTTCTTGTGCTGCCTGAAGAACATATGCAGACAGGACAAGCAATTGCAGCAGAATTAATAGGGAATGAACGTATAAAGTTTACTGTTGGCGGATTATCCCGTTTTCAATCGGTGCAGAATGGGTTGAAGCTCGCTTCCGAAGATGCAGTAATTTTTGTGCACGATGGTGTACGTTGTTTGATAACGCCACAACTTATACGTTCCTGCTTCGAACAGGCTTTGCTGAAAGGAAGTGCGATACCTGCCGTTGCGGCCACTGATAGCATACGCATCATTGATGGAGATAAGAATCATGTGGCAGACAGAAATAATGTTCGCTTAATTCAAACTCCTCAAACATTTAAAGGAAACATTCTTTTGCCGGCTTTTCAGCAAGGATATAAAGAGAGTTTTACCGATGAAGCAACTGTTGTTGAAGCCACAGGCACACCTGTTTTTTTAATTGAAGGAGATTATCAGAATATAAAAGTTACTAGACCTATAGACCTGCTGATTGCGGAGAAAATATTGGAAGAAAGAAAATCATCTCTTTAATAATCTAATAGGCCAGGGTAGTTGATTAAAATGCCAGTGATAATAGGGCTGATAAATGGGGCTGAATTTTTCATAAAATTGCTTTACGCCGGGTAGCTCTGAACCTTCAAAATCAAACAGTAGAGCGCTTTCTGCGAATTCATGCATAATACGGTCATATAAAAAATGATTAGCTTCTATATCCCTTCCTTGTGCTGTAGTTATGTTGATGATATTATATAATCTTCTTTGGTCTTTCATAAGTAAAGCAGCCGCAACTATTTCTTTATTGTTCTTTCTTACTATTCTAATTTCCAGCTTATTTCGCTCTTGTAAATCATTACAAAGCCTTTCTAATTTTTCATAATCCTTATTACGTACATGTGGTATTCTGTTGCCGTAGTAGTGTTTGTAATGTTGTATCACGAAAGAGAAATCTTTGTCTTTTTCATAAAGCAGTTGTGCTTTGCCAGCCTTGGTAAGATTATAGATAAGATCTTTTTTATAGTTGGATGAAAGTTGATCGTAAGCAACATTCAGATCAATAATAAGATTTGTTTTTTCTTTTGTAGTTGTATCAAATGATCGGTTCTTCCAGTTCAAATACATATCCCCGTATGTGAACGAACGAAAAATTGTTTCTTTAATCTTCTCCCGGGTTACTTCATTCGTTTCTCCAATAAGTCCTGTTTGTTGCAGGAAGGGGGGTGTATATAAATAACGTATACCCAATTTCTTTCTCCAGGGTAAGGGCATTACAGCATTGTAATCATCTACAACCAGCCCAATCCAATGGTCACATAATGCATCAAGGTAAAAGCAATGATGATAGATCATGCCTTCCTCGTGGGCAAGAATGCATTTGTTCCATTTGTTTTGATCTATGGCTGCAGATGGTATGAGCTGAACATCGGCCATATATTCTTTATTTACTTTTTCCTGAAAGAATGATCAGTAAAGTATACCATAAAACTTTGGCATCAAAGAAGAAGGAAGCTTTTTCTACATACAGGAGGTCGTATTGCATTCTTTCTTTCATCGCTTCTACCGATGAGGCATAACCAAATTGCACCATTCCCCAGGAACTGAGGCCGGGCCGCATGGTTAGTAAACGATAATAAGCAGTATTTTTGGTAAGCTGGTCTATATAGAATTTCCTTTCCGGCCTTGGTCCTACAAAGCTCATATCACCTTTTAAAATATTCCACAGTTGGGGCAGTTCATCGAGTTTCCATTTTCTCATGATCCTTCCCCAACTGGTAATGCGAGGATCTTTTTCATAAGATAGGGAAGGCCCGTTCAGCTCGGCATTGACGTACATACTCCTGAACTTATAAATCATAAACGGTATGCCGTTATAACCAATTCTTTCCTGTTTATAAATGATACTGCCTTTGGAGGTGAGTAGTGTAATGCAGGCAAGCAGGAGCAAAAACGGACTTAACAACAGCAGTAAAAACAGCGCTGCTGCAGGATCGATGATACGTTTTACAGAACGATACATGCTATGCATTACTTCACGGGAATATTCGCATTGTTGATCTTGGCAAGGATCTGGTGTGCAACTTCCATTGCCAGTAACCCGTCTATTTCACTTACTGCTGTTGGTTTATTATTGAGAATAGCATCTACAAAACTTTCCAGCTCTGCTTTAATAGCATTGGTTTGTGGTATCTCAGGATTGGATACAGCTATTGTTTTAATGCCATTAGGAGTTTCGAGATCAAAAGAGAACACATTCTCATCCTCCGGTTGTTTGAGTTTGATGATCTCTGTTTTTTTCTGAAGAAAATCAATACCGATATATGCATCTTTCTGAAATAACCGAATCTTTCTCATTTTCTTCATGCTGATGCGGCTACTTGTTAAATTGGCCACACAACCATTATTGAACTCGATACGTACATTGGCTATATCAGGTGTATCGGTCATTACAGCTACACCGCTTGCTGAAATATTTTTTACATCACTCTTAACAAGACTAAGTACGATATCAATATCATGTATCATCAGGTCGAGGATCACACTCACTTCTGTGCCTCTTGGGTTGAATTGTGCCAATCTGTGCACTTCAATAAACATGGGGTTAAGGCCAAGGTCTTTTACTGCCAGGTAAGCGGGATTAAAGCGCTCTACATGGCCTACCTGCATTTTTATATTGGCTTCCCTCACCATGTCTACCAGGTTTTTAGCTTCCTGTATAGTATGTGTAAGTGGTTTCTCAACAAAAACATGTTTTCCTTTTCTAACAGCGGCTGTACATATTTCGTAGTGTTTATCTGTGGGAACAACAACGTCAATGATATCACAGGCATCCATCAGTTTATCTTCATCCATAAAACGTTTCAATCCATAATCGTTAGTTACCTGCCTGGCATTTTCATTATCAGGATCAAAAAAACCAACCAGTTTTACGCCTTCTATTTCTTTCCAGTTGTTCAAATGGAACTTACCTAAATGTCCCACACCAAATACACCAACTTTCAACATACGGATTCAAATTTTATCGGGTAAAGATAGATATTCAAAGAAGGGAAAATGATGTTTGTGTGAAGATGTGGAAATTATTAACGGAATAACAGCAGAGAAGGTGAGATGAGTAATGAATGATGAGTTATGGGTGTGAGTTTTTTGGCATGCATCATAAAAGAACAAAAGGCACAAGTGTGCGACGCAACAGGCGATGCTCTGAAATACTGCTGCCGGCTACAATAAAATTCCCTTGAGGAATAAGAATGCTACGCTGAAATAAATCACTAAACCGGTTACGTCTACCAAAGTAGCCACAAAGGGTGCGGAAGATACGGCAGGATCGGCACCTGCACGTTTTAATACAATGGGTAACATGGATCCACTAAGTGTACCCCATAATACAACACCAATTAAACTAAAACCAACGGTAAAGGCAATCAGCATCCAGTGTGGGCCGTAGAGGTCGTCTATTACTCCATGGTTCATCAGCTCATGCCAGATGAAGATGCGGAAGAAACCAATCACGCCTAATATACTGCCCAGCGTTAAGCCGCTCAATACCTCCCGCCGCATCACACGCCACCAATCTCGAAGGGTAACATCTCCCACCGCCATAGCCTGTATGATAAGCGTAGAAGCCTGCGAACCGCTGTTCCCACCGCTACTCATGATGAGTGGAACGAAAATAGAAAGTACCACTGCTTTGGCAATTTCATCGGCAAAGAAAGCCATAGCAGTAGCAGTAAGCATTTCACTTAAAAACAGAACGATCAGCCATCCGGCTCTTTTCTGAATGAGTTTGAAGAAAGGAATATCAAGATAGGGCTCGTCTAATGCTTCTGTACCACCGATCTTCTGAATGTCTTCACTGAACTCTTCATTGGCTACCCACAACATATCATCAATCGTTACGATGCCTAATAGTATGTTGTAATCATCTACTACCGGTAACGCTACCCGGTTATTCATTTTAAACACCTGGCTGGCATGTTCCTGATCGTCGTTTACATTCAATGCCACCACGCGGCCATCCAGTACATCCTCCAGTTTCTTTTCGGGTAAGGCAAGAATTACATCACGAATCCGGATATCATCTACCAGTTCTCCTCTCTCATTGATCACATAGATCACATCTACTGTTTCACTGTTCTTGGCAAACTTTCGAATGGTGGCTAGTACTTCTTCAATGGTATTATAGGCATACACGTACACGTAATCCGGTGTCATCAAACGACCAACGGAATCTTCAGGATAACCTAATAGGGATAGAGTGATCTTTCTTTCCTCAGGGTCAAGCAGTTTAATAAGGTCCCTGATCACACTTTTAGGAAGTTCTTCTAAAAAGTCGGTACGATCATCTGCGGGCAACTCATTCAGCAGTTCAGCTGTTTTTGAGTTGGGCAATACTTTGATGATATCCTTCTGTTGGGCAATATCTAATATCTTAAATACACTGGCAGCACGGTGTACCGACATGTTACCTATGATCTGCCCTTCATATTCCGGGTATTTATTGATGAGTTCAGCCACATCACTGATATTCTGGTCATTCAGAAAATCTCTGATGGCCAGTTTATCCTCCGTTTGAATCAGTTGCTCAAACTGTTCTTCCAGGCTTAGTTTTTCCAGTTCCAAACTCATGGGCGCAATTTAGTGATTTGCGGCTGTTGAATAAAAAAATGAAGATGATGTTTATCTTATCTTCGCCACACTAAAATTGATTATGATACTACCCATTTTATTCATTGCACCTTCTCCCAAAGGCGGACGTGGTGTATTTACTTCTAAAAACATTAAAGCAGGCACTGTAATTGAAATATCGCCTGTATTGGTGTTCTCTGCCAAGGAAAGAAAGGCAATCGAAGAAACCAAGCTCTTTCATTACATTTTCGAGTGGGGGAAAACCCATCGGCTCGGTGCATTAGCATTAGGCTACATTTCCATGTATAATCATGATTATAACGCCAGCTGCGAATACGAAATGGATTTTGATAATAATACAATGACCATCAAAACAGTTCGGGATGTGAAGAAAGGAGAAGAACTCTTTATCAATTACAATGCAACTCCTGATGATGCTACGCCGCTTTGGTTTAATGCGGTTTAGTGGAAGAAGCAAAGTAGGTTAAGCTGAAAGTGTAAAACCTAATGCTCAGGATGAATAACGAATACTGATTGATGATAGAGGTGGTAGAAAAAATTAAAAAGGCTGTAAGAATACAGCCCTTTTTTTATTCACCAAAACCTAACTGTAATATGTTTATTACCAGTATTGATAGCCCATTAATCTTGCCAGTTCTACTTTAGCAATACATAATTGATACTGGTATTGTAATCTTGTTAATTCGGCTCTTTGTACGTTGGTGCTTGCATTAACCAATTCTATATTTGTGCCCACGCCGTTTTTAAAACGTACAGAAGCCAGTTGCTCTGCGTATTTCGCCTGTTCTATTTGTCCCTCTGTGTTCTTAATTCTTTCCAGGTTACTGCGTATATCTGTGTAAGCCTGCTCAATATCTTTTCTGTAAGTGCTGGTTAATGTTTGTTCTGCCAGCTCTTGTTGGTGTACTATGTTCTGAGCGATCTTAACCTGTTGTTTGGTTTTACCTGCATTATAAATAGGGATGGAAATACCGATGCCTGCATTGTAATTAAATTTGAAATTATTTACATCAGGTACATACCCATTTTTTACACCTGCTGCAGCTAGCATGCCTACGATAGGTTTATCGCCAAGTTTGGCAATGGCTACATCTGATTGTGCTTGTTTGATCTTATCTTTTGCTAAGAGGAAATCTAAATTGGTGGCCTGTGCTGTTGCCAGTGCAGCTTCAACATCAGCTAAGGCAATATCAAAGTCAAATCCGTTGCCATTATTTTTTTGTACACCGGTTGTATAATCCAATAATGTGTATTGTTTTTGCAATGCGTTCTCAAGATCTACTTTTCTGTTTTGTTCTGCATCTATATTGGCCTGTAAGTTTACTACATCGAACTTCAGTGCATCGCCATTTTTGTATTTAGCTTCTACAACAGCCTTATTCTCTTTTAAAAATTGTAAAACACTGTCTTGTATACCAATAGCTTCTTTAATGTAAATGATGTTGTAATAAATATTAGCAACCTGGTTGGCCAATTGGTTTTTTACGGCAGCAACATTGTGTTGTGCATATTGTAATTCATCCTTCGATTTTTCTACATTGGCTTTTAACCTTCCAAAATCTAATAAGGTATAAGTAGCATTAACAGAGGCATTACCATTATGCACAGGTGCAAACTGGAAGTTCTCTATAGCTCCGCCGGGGCCGATGGGAAAGGGGAGAACAATTTTCGGTTTTACATAAGCATACGTAGCTGTACCCGTTACCTCAGGCATTTTGTTTAACCCTGTTAAGTTTACTTTATCCTGGGCGGTCACCACCGTATTTTCTACTTCTTTTACTTTAGGGAAATAGGTAAAAGACTGGTTGATCAGTTGTTTCAGTTCGCTGTTTGCCGTTACCTGTGCCTGAACCGAGGCGCCGGCACTTACAGCAAATATTACGAAAAGGATTCTTGTCTTCATCATATAAATATTTTTCATGTTCATATTTGTTGCCCGTTGAACCTGCAGTACAAGAGTGCGACGCAACGGTTGTTGCACAGTGTTGTTACTGCCGGGTACATTATTTATTTAATGCGCTTCTGCTGCTGCTTTCATGGCTGCTGCTGCTTCTGCTGCTGTTTTCTTTTTCACACGTAAGAAACCTACCAATGGAATTACCAATACAAAAAAGATGGCAATTAAACGGAAGGTATCTAAGTACGATAGGTAATAAGCCTGCCTGTCTACCGATGCACTCAGTAAACCATAGGCTTTTTGAGTTGCAGTGGCTGCATCACCTGTTTTACTGATGAGCCCTTGTGAAATAGTATGTATTCTTTCAGTCAAGGCTGCAGAACCATTGGGCATGGCACTAACCAGGTCGGAGCGGTGTTGTGCATAACGGTTGGCTACATAGTTGTTGGCCATCGCAATACCAAAAGCACCTCCTAACTGTCGTATCATATTGTTTAGTGAGATACCGGCTGCATAATCCTTGGGCTCTAATCCGGCCACAGCCTGGTTGATCAAAGGCAACTGGCACAAGGAGATACCTACGGCACGAATGACGAGTGGCAGAAAGAAATCCCATTTGCCTACATCCGGGCTAACACTGGCGCTGAGTACGGAATACACAGCAAATAATGTAAATCCGATTACCACAAACGGTATAGGGGTTACGCCTTTACTCATGGCCCGCCCGATGATGGGCATCATAATTACGGCTGCCATAGTGGGCAGTAGTAAAGAGGAGCCTGTTTCATAGGCAGTAAAGCCGAGTACACGCTGCGCCAGTACAGGATATACGAATACTGAAGTGAACAAACCAAAGCCTGCCACAAAGGTGAATATGGTGGTGAAGGCAAGATTCCTGTTGCCCAATACCCTTAAGTTTACCGCCGGTTGCTTGATGCTTAACTCATAGATGATAAAAGCAGTAAGCCCTACTACGGCAATCACAGAACAGATGCGTATTGCTTCGCTGTTGAACCAGTCTTCCGATTCACCTCTTTCCAGCACATATTGCAGGCAACCGATGCCGGCGGCCAACATAATGATGCCGTTATAATCTATGTGCATCGACTTTTTGGTATTGCCTTCATTTTCCTTCTTCTCAATAAATGTGTAAGAAAGTAAGGTAGCGATGATACCAATAGGAATATTGATCATGAATATCAGTGGCCATGATGCGTGGTCTATAATATAACCGCCTAAGGTAGGACCAAGGGTAGGGCCCAGTACAAGCCCCATACCAAATAAGCCCGAAGCCATAGGCCTGTCTTTCGGTTCAAAAGCATCAAATAAGATAGCCTGAGAGGTAGATAGCAATGCACCGCCGCCCACGCCCTGCACAAACCGCCAGATAATGATCTCTACCAGGGTGGTTGACTGGGCACACATATACGAGGCCAGGGTAAAAATGATCATTGAAACGATGTAATAATTCTTCCTGCCAAAGTATTCCGCCAAAAAGCCGGTTAACGGTATAATGATTACGTTAGCGATGGCATAAGAAGTAATTACCCAACTTATATCTTCAATGTTCACACCCAGGCTTCCGCTCATATCGCTCAATGCCACATTCACAATGGAGGTGTCGATCAACTCCATTACCGCAGCCGATACAGTGGTAAGTACAATAATTGCTCTTGCAAATCCTTTAGGTGTTGCCATGAATACGTTAGTTTATGAGTGAGCTTAATTGGCAGCTTCTATGTAAACACTCAGGCCGGCACGTAAGAGCGACTTGTATTTGTTTACATCGTTGATCCATATCTTCACAGGTAAACGTTGTGTTACTTTTACGAAGTTGCCACTGGCATTATCGGGAGGCAGTAAAGCAAACTTAGCACCGGTAGCCTCGCTCAGGCTGGCTACAGTACCTGTAAGTTTCAGGTCCGGATAAGCATCCACACGGATATCTACAATTTTACCGGGTGTTAAAGCATGTAATTGATTCTCTTTAAAGTTGGCTACCACCCAGTAAGTGGTATCGTTCACAATGGAGAAAAGGGGCGTACCTGCTTGTACAAATTGCCCTTCGCTTACATTCTTCTTACCAATTTTACCGGCACAGGGTGCATATACTTTTGTGTAAGAAAGCTTTAATTTTTGCTGATCGATCTTAGCCTGTTTAACAGCCATAGCAGCTTCTGCTTTTTTTACGGCGGCCTGCAATACAGCAATACGGCTCTGCGCAGCACTTAAATCGTTGGTGCTGTTATCCACTTGCTTTTGTGCCGTTTCCAGTGTAAACTTTGAATCGTCTAACTGTTTTTTGGTAATGGCTTCCCCGGCAAACAGGGCCTGGTCTCTTTTCAGGTCTTCCTGGGCTTTGGCCAGTCTTACCTTATTGATATCGATATTGCCCTTATTTACTTTTAAAGAAACCAATGCATTGTTTAATGCAGCTTTAGCATTTACGATATCTACTTCAGTTTGAGTATAGTCTGCCTGCATTTCCTCTAACTGGGTTTGCAGTTCTGCATCATCAATCTCTACCAGTAGCTGGCCTGCTTTTACACTGTCATAATCATTAACAGATATAGTTTTTACATAACCTGCAACACGAGGTAATACAGGCGTGATCTGTGTTTCAATTTGTGCATTATCCGTTGTTTCATGCGTAAATGCAAACCTGATCTTTTGAAATCCGAAATAACCGCCTACCAGAAGTACGATACCTAAGATGATAAAACGTACCGGTGATTTTTTAGGTTGTTCTGTTGCTGTAGCCATAAGGATGTATGATTATTGATTCAATAAATGTGAATGGATCATTTGTTTGATATGTGTTAACAGGCGCTTCTTGAAATGTTCGTCTGTATAAGGATCATAGCAGGGATCTTTGCCTGCAAAAACATTGCACACCTTTTTCGAAACCAGTACCTGGTTGATGGTGCCAATGATGGAAGCAAATACCAGTGGCGGATCTACTTTCTTAAATACTTTTTTCTTGATCCCCTTTTCAATGATGCTGTTAAAGTTTTGGGTGTTTTTTATAAAGATGTTGATCGCTTTCTGGTGCATTTCTTCTCTTTGCGATTTGAGCATTTCCTGTTGTATCACTTTATGAAATCCGGGGTTGGATAAGAACCTGTCCACATACGCTTCAATAATACGGTCAACTTTTTCCAGCTCCGTTAGCTCTTTATCGCTTTCCAGTGCCTCGAGTTGTCCTCTCATAAAAGTGGCTTTTTGTTCCACCATTGCCTCGAATAATTTCTCTTTAGAGCCGAAATAGTAGTTAACCATGGCAAGGTTCACATCGGCTTTTGCTGCAATATCACGTATGCTCGTGCCTTCAAAACCCTTTTCTGCAAAGAGTTCCATTGCTGCATTAATGATATGGTCTTTCTTATCTACTGACATGGGTGATGTTGTATTCAGGTGCAAAGTTTAAACAAATGTTTGAATTAAACAAACGTTTAATTAACTATTTCAGGAAAAATTAATGTACACGTAACATTCGCTTCTCACTTTTGTTCTAAATAGTCACATGAAACTTCCTGTATTACCGGCTTCTTCTTTTGGGAAAGATTTTCTGTGGGGCGTTGCTACAGCGGCGGCTCAAAATGAGGGCGCCTATAATATAGACGGGAGAGGGCTTTCTATATGGGACAGCTTTTCGCGTAGGAAAGGGAAGATACAAGGCGGGGCGAAACCTTACGAGGCCTGTGATTTTTACCATCGCTACAAAGACGACCTGATGCTGGTTAAGGCCTTAGGCTTCTCTGTTTTCCGTTTTTCCATTTCCTGGAGCCGCATTCTTCCCGATGGCATGGGCAGGGTGAATAAGGAAGGCATTGCTTTTTATCATCGCCTTATAGATGAATGTCTGGCCCTTGGCCTTACGCCTTTTGTAACCTTATACCATTGGGATCTGCCCCAGGCTTTGGAAAAAGAAGGTGGTTGGACCTCTCATTCCCTGCTGCGCTGGTTTACCCGTTTTGTAACCCTTTGTGCGGAAGAATATGGCGATAAGGTGAAACACTGGATCGTATTGAACGAACCCATGGGTTTTACTTCGTTGGGCTATATGCTGGGCAGGCATGCACCGGGCAGAACAGGATTGAACAATTTCTTTCCCGCCATTCACAATGCTGTACTGGCGCAGGCGGAAGGTGGCCGTCTTCTTCGCCATTATGTGAAAGATGCCTATATCGGTACTACTTTTTCCTGTAGTGAAGTAATGCCTTATACGGATAAGGAGGATGATATAAAAGCGGCGCAGCGTATGGATATATTACTGAACCGTTTATTTGTAGAACCTGCACTGGGAAGGGGTTACCCGCATAACGATTTTCCTTTGATGGATAAACTCTACCTGCATACCAAGGCCTGGAAGTACACCGAACGTATGCAGTTTAATTTCGACTTTATAGGTATTCAAAACTATTTTGCCCTCACGGTAAAACACAATCCCCTTATTCCTTACGTACAAGCTTCAGAAATAAAAGCTGCTAGTCGTAAAGTGCCGCATACTGCTATGGGTTGGGAGATCAATGCGGATAGTTTTTATCGTATGCTGAAACGATTCTGGATGTATGGCAGCGTGAAGGAAATTATTGTAAGTGAGAATGGAGCGTATTTTAAAGACGAACTCAAGAATGGTGTGGTGAATGATGTACAGCGTATCGATTATTTTCAACAGTATCTCGCTGCCATGTACAAGGCCAAACAGGAAGGGGCAAACATAAAAGGCTATTTTACCTGGACACTCACCGATAATTTTGAATGGGCCGAAGGCTATAAGGCGAGGTTTGGATTGGTACATATAGATTTTAAAACGCAGCTCCGTACCATTAAAAACTCCGGCTATTGGTGGAGGGATTTTTTAAAACAGTAAGGCAGTGGTTAACAAGTTTGCTGCAAATACTATACAAGTTGAAGTAGCATACACATATAAGATTTCGTATCTGACATAAGCAACCTTTTGCTATTAGTTACGCTGATAACCACATTGAAAACCGGGCATCAGCGGGTTTGGTTCCAACTTGTTGGAATTGAAAAAATGCGAAGCTTATTTTTTCAAAGAAGCCGGTGCAGGCCGTGTTTTCAATGTGACGGCCTCCCGGCCTTGAGGGAATAAGTAGTCTTATATATTTTGTGAAGTATCAACTATGAGCTACGATTCCTACACGCAGGTAAGATATAGTCATAATTAATCAACATCCCATCGCTCCCAAGCCATTGCTGTAGTTTTTTGTTTTTCGTAAACCTCTAATCAAATGCTGTATTTACCATTGCTTTGCAATTAAGAATTGATTATACATGAAAAAAGTATTGGTATTGGCAGTTACAGTATGGGCAGTAAGTATTGGAATGGCGCAAACCGCTGTAACTATCTGGCAGGCGGGTATTACAAGAGAGGATGGTAACGTGATACATTTTACGTTCGAACTGCACAGCAACGCCTCCAAAAAAATAATTTATATTCTAAATGGGAAGGAAAAACTGAAAGTAGACAGTATCCGCTTTACCAAAGACTCTGTTTTCATTCAAATGCCCTTCTTTGAATCCAGGTTCAGGGCTGCTGTTACCGGTACCCAACACTGGCAGGGGGAATGGATCAAAGGAACCAGCGGTGATGATATCGTTCTACCCTTTGAGGCAACAGTACAAACTGCACAAAACGCCATGAAGCTTAAACCACTGGCTGATATTAGTGGCCGTTGGGCAGTGCGTTTTACAGAAACCGATGGAAGCCAAAGCCCCGCTATTGCCGAATTGGAACAGCACGGTAACCAGTTGTACGGTTCGTTCCTTACACCCTGGGGCGATTATCGTTATTTAACGGGTTTTGTAAATGGAGCTGCATTAGAACTATCGGCATTCGATGGTAGTCATCTTTTTCATTTCCTTGCCACCATTCATTCAGATAGCAGCATTACCGAAGGGAAATTTATATCCGGTGCACATTCCTTTGAACAATGGACGGCTGTTCGTAATGATACGGCCACCCTGCCGGATGAATCGGCGATGTATGTAAAAGATGGGGAAGAAAAGCTGAACTTTCGTTTTCCTGACCTGAATAAGAAAATGGTGGGTATACAGGATGCCCGTTTTAAGAACAAAGTGGTCATTGTACAGTTAATGGGATCCTGGTGCCCGAATTGTATGGATGAAACAGCTTTCCTGAGCGACTACTACCGTACGCACCGCAACAAAGGGGTGGAAGTGGTAGCCCTGGCGTACGAATACAGCAGCGATTTCAACAGGTCTAAAGCCAGTTTACTGCGATTTGTAAACCGTTTTCAGGTACAATATCCCGTTTTGTTTACGGGGGTAGCTGTAGGTGATTCGTTGCGTACCGAAAAAACATTACCCCAGGTAACACCCAT
This sequence comes from Bacteroidota bacterium, assembly GCA_028875875.1. Taxonomy (GTDB): domain Bacteria; phylum Bacteroidota; class Bacteroidia; order Chitinophagales; family Chitinophagaceae; genus JAGWUV01. The sequence goes on along the minus strand of JAGWUV010000014.1, from coordinate 3,083 downwards.
CAAATCTTTTCCTTCTTCCATTATTCTCGATAAACAAGGGCGTATCAGGAAGATAGATACCGGTTTTAACGGCCCGGGTACGGGTGTGCACTATATTCAATATAAAAAAGAATTCGAGGAAACCATCAACCGGTTGCTGAAAGAATAAAGCCGTATTTATATCCTGCTTTTGGTGATTGTTGTGCTGCAAGTTGTATCTTTAATTGCAGTAAAACCTCCATATGAAAGCTGCCAAAAACCTTTGTCTGGCCCTTTTGGTCTTCTCCGCCCTACTAAGCATAGTGATGGGATTTTATTTTATTACCGATCCTTCCGGCCATAATGCAGGTGCCAGTACGGAAGATCTGAAAGGAACTCCTTTTTCGGATTATCTTATTCCGGGTTGGATACTGGCAGGCCTGGTGGGTGGCGGTTCTATCATTGCTTTTTTATTAGGGTATCTTAAAAATCACGCCGCTCCCAAATGGTTTATGGGCATGGGTATCGTACTATGGTTGTGGTTATTAGTACAGTTGTTTGTAATTAGCCAGTTTAATTTTGTGGCCATCTTGTTTTTCTTCATCGCACTGGCATTGCTCTTCCTGGGTAATATGTTGCGCAAGCAGCCGGCACATACTGTTGTGCATGCAGATACGGCTGCACAGCATGCACATAAAACACATAAAAAGAAGCATAGAGGGCACCACCACTAATCTACCCCTTACTTAAGGGATTGCACAGGGGGTGTTTTGTAGAGAATTTTGTGACGTAAGGATATTTTAAAAACAAAATTCTCGTCTATGTTTTCCCGAATCAAAACCACCATTGCACTGGTATTTGTTGCCCTGGTACTGGTAAGTTTTACTGTATTGAATCCCTCTTCAGCCATGTTTGGTAAACATTTTAATACCGATAAAGATTTTACCTGCTGCAAAGGCAACCAGTTATATATCCATCATTATTATGAAAAGAAGGTGTTTTGGGTAACAACAGATGCCGGTTATACGGTAGAACCCCTGGGTTTGCCCACCACAGGCTGTAATATTCAGTGTGATGAGTAAGGGCCGGCATAGTTAGAAAAAGAAGATACAGGCTGACATAGCCTAACCTATACGTGCAATACCCCCTAAACGGGGATCCAATCCGCAAATGAAGTAAGATCATTTGCGGATTTATTTTTGGGTAAAGCGAATGCGTTAGGGGCTTACCCGGGCAAATTGGCACCATCAATAACCCTCTACGCCGGTACATAACTCCTTTTTGAAGTGGCCCCCCGGGGCCTTACCCAACGACAGCAAAAAGACCATTTGTTCGGGATTTGTTCGGGTTTTGTTCGTGTTTCATAGGGGACACGTTCGGGACTTGCCGAACATGACCCGAACAAGATATCTGTTTGGTACGAACAAGGTAATAGGGAAACACGAGTAAAACCCCTGTGAGGGTGTAGCGGGCTGCTTTGATGGGCGTTGGAAAACTGGATACCCGGGTGGGTGGGTTTAGAACGGTGCAAAAGGCGTAGGACAGGGTAGGACAAGTATGCTGAATTAAAAAAATATTAAAAAATATGTATAAAAAGTTTGGAGGGAATAAAAGATATTATTAATTTAACTTTTATTTCAGTAAGAGAAAACGTAGCGCATTTAATAGCAACCCCCAACATTGCTAAATTTAAAAGCTACTCATGCCACGCAAAAAAAAGCAACGCCCTGCGGAAGAAAACGCTGTACCTATCCGTTGGATGGACAAACAGGATCTGTTCCAATTGCTCCACATTAGTGAGCGCACCCTGCAAAATTGGCGCAGCAAAGGTTTATTGCCCTTTTACCGTATATCCGGTAAGATATTTTACAAAGAAAGTGATCTGCACGAACTACTCCACCGGCATAAGCAGGGTGGGGGAGGTGGATAGCATAAAAATGGATAACTACCAAGACTATTCAGATACGGAACGGTTAAGGCAGGTGTAATGAAAATAAGATTAGAAATCATTCAAATATTTGTTTTTGAACGATAATGAAATATATTTGATATGATGAATGCAAGAGGCTGCGCTGTAGATATAAATGATTGCGTTGTATGTCACCCTAAACGAACATCCTACTAAAATTCGAATTAACATGCCTTTGCCACCCGACCTTACGTTATTTTTAGCACATTGCAAGGCTCACAAAGCCGATGCACAAAAGCCAACCTTGATAAGAGCTAAAAAATGCCAACACACTTCCCACCCACCCCGGCTGACGAATATCAATCAGCATTTGTTGACACTTCAGCAATAAATCTCTGCTTAATCCGGTCCAAACCACCATCCCCCAAGAGGCGATTGCTTAGGTACTAAACCTCGAATAATAAAGTATATTTGAACCTTGAAAATCAGCAATGTAAATGACAGATTTAGAACAAAAAGTAATTGAACGGGACGAGGACACAGCGATAGAGGATAAAAATGACGGTGGACTTTACCCGTATGACCCAGCGTATGAGAGTATTGAAATTAGCGACGACCCCTACTCAATTTTTGAATACTTAAGACAACTTGAAAAAGGGAAAATCACAATACAACCCGACTTCCAAAGAAATCAAGTTTGGAATCCCGTTCAAAAAAGTAAGTTTATTGAATCAATAATTCTCAATTTCCCTCTACCACCAATTTATTTAAACGAAAATACTGAATCGAAATATATTGTTATAGACGGATTACAGCGAACTACAGCATTGCAACAATTTTATAAAGGTGCTTTTGCATTGACAGGTATTGAAGCTCTTCCAAAATATAACGGTTCAAAATTTAAAGATTTACCTGAGGTTTTACAGTCAAAATTCGAAAGTAAAAAACTCACTGTTTTTATTCTTAAACCATCAACTCCGATGGTTGTAATATATGATTTATTTAATCGTATCAATACTGGAGGAACACAACTTAACAGACAAGAAGTTCGTAATTGCATTTTCATAGGAAAATCTACACAACTGCTTAAAGAATTGTCCGAGGAAGAATATTTTAAGGAAGCTATTGATTGGGGTGTTAGTGACAAAAGAATGAAAGATAGGGAATTAGTTTTACGGTATATAGCTTTTCGTTGGTTTGATTACCAGAATGAATA
>JAGWUV010000013.1 GCA_028875875.1 Bacteroidota bacterium | reverse complement strand
AATTTAGACTCAACTTTCTTTGCCAGTTTATTCACCACTATCTCTTCTTTCTTCTTAAACAGCAGTTGCTGCAAGTGTTTCATTACTTCATTTTTATCTTCCGTTTTTCTCCAGTCAAGTACAATTTGCCGCAGCTTCCTTTCCATGTCTTTCAGATAAGCGATCCTATCTTCCGTAACCCTGTTCTGTTGTTTCAGCAATTCCACCTGCTGGCGATGCCGCTCTTTATCCAGCACAACTTCCATTTCTTTTTTCAGCCTTTCATTCTCTCGCAAAAGGCGATGCAATTCTTTCTTCTCTTTATCTAACTGCTGCAGGTTCTGCTCTGTATTATTCAGCAGTTTGTCCAGTTTAAAATGCCCTTCATCTACCAGCTTTCGTGCCCTATTGATCAACGGTTGCGGCAATCCAATTCTTTCAGCAATGGAAAAAGTATAAGAACTACCGGGTTTGCCCACCATCAACTGGTACAAGGGTTGTAGGTTACGTTCATCAAAAGCCATGGCACCATTGATGATGCCCTGCGTATGATTGGCCATTACTTTCAGGTTAAGGTAATGCGTTGTAACAATACCATACGCATGTTTGCGACCTAGTTCTTCCATAATCACTTCTGCAAAAGCCCCTCCCAGGTTAGGATCACTACCACTACCTAGCTCATCAATGAAAAACATTGTTCTTCCATTGCTCATCTCAATGAAATATTTCATGTGCATGAGATGGGAAGAATAAGTACTCAGCTCAAACTCTATACTTTGTGTATCACCAATATGAATGAACAACTGTTTGAAGATACCCATTTGCGATGTGGGATGTACAGGCACCAACAACCCGCTTTGCAGCATAAGCTGGTTCAGCCCGATAGTTTTCATGGTAACAGTTTTACCACCGGCATTAGGACCGCTGATCACCAGTATTCTGCTCTTATCATCCAATGTAAGAGAAACCGGAATCGTTTTTTTATTGCTCGATTTGTTGTAGAGATATAACAAAGGATGATAAGCATCTATCAACTGAACGTAGGATTTATCAACCACATTTGGCAACTGCCCGCTCACATCAACCGCTAATCTGGCCTTAGCTTTAATAAAATCAAACTCACCGGTAATGCCCAGGTAAGTTTTAAGCAAAGAAGAGTAGATACTTAATCTTGAAGTAAGTTCCCTTAAAATACGCTGCACTTCCCTTCTTTCATCATTCTCCAAAGCAAACACCTCATTGTTCAGCTCGATGGTCTCTTCCGGCTCAATGAATGCCGTTTTGCGGCTATCGCTTTCACCATGCAAAATTCCTTTTACCTGTCTTTTATGCTCTGCAAATACAGCCACCACTCTTCTGCCACTGCTGAAACTTTCATCAATATCAGCCGTATATCCTGCCTTAGCCAACTTCGCCAGTACTTTTTCAAACATCCTGCGCAACTCATTTCTTCTGCGATACAGGCTCATTCTTATTCTTTGCAGTTCTTCACTGGCATTGTCTTTCACCACGCCATATTCATCCAGCACTTCATCTATCAGTTCCTGAATTATTTTCTCATAGTAGGTATCGCTGATCACTTCTGCAAGAGCAGCATAAGCAATTCTTTTCTCGTTATCAAACCACCTGAAAATATTGCCAATGGTTTCAGCCAGTTTACGCACCTGCAAAAATTGTTCACCGGATAGTGTTGCCCCCGGAATACCCAAGAGTTGAATATCCCTTGCGATATTTAATGTAAAATCATTAGGGAAATACTGGCTCTGTTCCAGTAAAAGCTTAAACTCGTAGGATTGTCTTAGTTCAAGATCGATATAGTCTTTCCGGGTGTGAATGCGCAGTTGCATTGCTTTCAACTTTGCATATTCTGTTTTACAATGCTCTGCCAGCAAAGATTTTATCTTATCAAATTCTAACTGTACAAGTGCCGACTCGGGGTATAAACGCATATCACAATTCGCTTTTACTGAAACAGGCGCAAAGGTAAAAGCATATCGGCTACAAATATTTTTTTTATGAGGCCAGGGATGAGTTGTTACCGGCACTTTCCTTGGGAGGAGTTTTACGCATCTTTAAAATAGCATATACCACAAATGCTATCTGCACAATAAAAAACAGCTGCCATAAAGCATAAGATAAATGAAGGGAGTAACGCCATGTATCATAAATAGGAGGCGGTAATATCTCGTTTTGCCAACGGTAAGAGATCAGCGGTGTATTATAATAAATAATGCCGTTACCTACGATAATAGCAAGTGACACGTACACATGAATTTTAGCTACAACAGTTGCCTTTTTAATTTGCAGGCGCAGTGTGTAATGAAATATGTAAGGAATTAACAGAAGAAGCAGCAAAGTGATACCTAATTCAAAAATAGAGATGTTTACATACTCGCCATCCAGCACCATCCCCATGTAGCCATCAGGTGAAACTGCATAAAACACATATAAAACCATTATAGGAATAAAGATCAGGAGATTCTCCACTTTACTCAAAAACTTGAACATAGCCGCAAGGTTTACTAGGTTGAACGGCTTCCCAGGATAATGATTTTGATTATTTATAATTTGTAGCAAATTAAACTACATAAATGAATAAACAAAATACTTAGTGTTTTTTAATTTGTAATTCATCCCAGGGTGTAGTTCCATCTACTTCTCTTGTAAAAACAAGATCTTTGCTGTAACCAATGATGATCTCCGCCGTTGTATAAACCAGATTGCCTTTCAGCAGATGCCCTCCTATCGTTTTTCCCGTAGAATCACTGACGGACATATGAATATGAGAACCGTTTACAGACAAGGTTCCTGATAAACTTACGATCTCGAAATGGCCTGTTCCTGTACTCCCTTCCGGCTGATTAGCAAAGCGAATATTGTAGTTCGTTACACTACCTGCACAGCTCATGACCCATCCGGCTTGTATCCTATGGGAAACAACAGCCTTATTGATTCCTTCCAGCAAGTCTTCTCCCGGTTTTAAACGAATGGCCAGCACTTCTATGTTCATTTCAGATTTTTTTTGCCAATAAGCTGTTAAAGAAAAAATTATAGTAATGATGATCGTAAGTATAAATAAGATTCTTCGTTTCTGCATATACAACTAAAAACAGTTTGCTATGTTTTATATGAACAAAACTAAAACCTTATTCCCTCGTATATTCAATAAATTTGATGCTATGCAAAAAATACTATTGAGCAGCATGCTAATGATCACCACATTCATTTCATGTGCACAACACTCAACAAAAGAAAACAATACACATATGAGTAATGAAACAATTCCGGCAGGCGTTACAACAGATACAGCCACATTTGGTGAAGGCTGTTTCTGGTGTACAGAGGCTTTCTTTGAAAGATTGAATGGCGTTTTAAAAGTGACCAGCGGATATGGCGGAGGCCACGTTGAAAATCCCACTTATGAAGAGGTGTGCGATAAAAATACCGGTCATGTTGAGTTAGCGCAGATCATTTATGATCCTTCAAAAATTTCTTTTGATGAATTATTGGAAGTATTCTGGAAAACACATGATCCAACTACGATCGACAGGCAAGGCAATGATATGGGCCCCCAATACAGAAGCGTGATCTTTTACCACAATGATGAGCAAAAGCAAAAAGCGGAAAAATACAAAGCCGAACTTGATAAAAGCGGGGCTTGGGATAAACCTATTGTTACAGCCATAGAACCTTTTAAAAACTTTTACCCGGCAGAAAATTATCACCAGAATTTTTATAACAACAACCCTGATCAAATGTACTGCCGTTTTGTGATCAGACCGAAGCTGGAAAAATTTGAGAAAGTTTTTAAAGATAAACTCAAACACTAAACATATACGCAAGCCTCGTTATCGGGGCTTTTTTATTCGAACCTTTCTCAGCTCCAGCAAATTCAGTGCATTAACCTGCATTCCTTCAATAGCAGGGTTAACAAGATGTATGGCCACATCGTACCAAATGGGTACTACCGGGGCATCATCAATTACCAATTGATCCATTTGCCTGTATAATTTATACCTCGCTGAATCATCTGTTACCTCCAAAGCCTGCTCATATAAAGCATCGAAGGCTGGATTTTTATAGCGTGTATAGTTGGGCGGAGCCGGGTTCCTACTATAAAACATAGCCATATAATTCTCCGCATCAGGATAATCAGCTATCCAGCTTCCCCTGAAAAACAGTGCCTGCGATTTGGCTGTCTGCTCCAGTAAAACACTCTTCTGAACAATTTCAATCTGTACTCTCAATCCTACATCTTCACATTGCTTAGCAACAAAACTGGCAATATCTGCATAAATATCGATCGTCAATAAATGAATAGGCTGACTTTGCATTGCCGTGTTCACACCTGCCTGCTGCAGTAGCTGCCTTGCTTTAACCGGATCGTACTGGTACCCTTTTACGTACCGGGTATTTTCAGAAGGAAGACCTTCCGGACAAAATCCTGCTGTTGCAGGCAACCCGATGGAATTACGCATATACATCATCAACTGTTGCCGGTTGATCGCATAATTAATGGCCCGTCGTACCGCTTTTATTTTTAAGGGAGAGGCTTGCACCAAAGGATTATTTTCATCTACCAGAATGCCAAAGTATTCCGTATTGAGATAAGGATGTGTTTGCAGGACGATCTTACCTTTCCATGCATCCCGCAACACACCTGTTTTAGTGAGCACTTCATCCTTAAATGAAGGATCAATATCATTCACAAAACTTAATTCACCCTGCCTGAACTGCAAGAACTCTGTAGCTTTATTATCAAAGAAAGAAACCTTTACAGCATCTAAATAAGGTAAGCGTTTGCCGTTACCATCTTTCTCCCAATAATGCCCATTCTTATGCAGTACCAAAGCCTGCCCTTCTTCCCACATGAACATTGTGAAAGGCCCGCTGCCACAGGGATGCCTGCGAAAATCTTTTCCATATTTCTCCACTGCTTCATGCGCTACAATACTACAATACTGCATACTTAAAATTCCAAGTATGGGATAGAAAGGCTTTTGAAGTTTCAACTGAAAAGTAGAATCGTCCGGTGCTGTAAAAGCTGCTATACTGTCTACACGACCATTAAAAATCCACGCACCGCTGCTAGCCGTTGTTTTATCCATGATGCGTTGCAGGCTATACACCACATCCGATGACACGAGCTTACGCCCCTTGCCATTTATAAACGCGGCATCGTCATTAAAAAAAATATCCTGCCGCAAATGAAACGTATACGTTCTGCGATCTGCACTAATATCCCATCGCTGCGCAACCGAGGGCTTGATGCTTAAATTCGTGTCTATTTCTACCAATGTATTATACAATTGATGTACCGCCCACATGATCGACTGGTTCTTGGCAAAAGCCGGATCAAGCGTTGCAATACCTGTACTTTCATTATACGAAAAAACCATTACATCGCTACCCTTTTTCTGATTGCAGGCAACACAACAAATGATAATACCAACCACAATACTTTTCCTATACCTTTTCATCATGTAAAATCTTTAATGGGTTGTAAGCCGGGGCAGGATGTAAGTTTCACCACAAAGACCATAAACACAAATGCATCTGCCAACCATCATTTCACTATTTCATTCTTCCCCGAATATCTTACTTTTAAAATATGGATTCACAAATTTTATTACACAGAGATCATGTACCCGGCAACAGAGTATACATTCAACACCTGTTGCGTCGCACACTTGTACGTTCGGTAATACTTTTCAGCTTATCATTATCAGCAACAAACCTTGCACATGCACAATTGGGCGTAAAAAAAGAAAGCTTTACACATGATGACACCTTACGCGGCAGCCTGAACCCTAACAGGGATTGGTGGGATGTGCAACGTTATGATATTACTGTTCAGCCCGATTATGAAAAGAAAACAATAAAAGGTAAAGTAACTATTCATTGCAATGCCATCAAGCAGGGAAACACAATGCAGGTAGATCTTCAATCTCCCATGATCATTGACAGTATCACCGGCACTTCACTCAAAAAGAAAGGCAAAACAGTGCATTATTCTTTTCAAAAAGAAAGCATAAATGCAACCCTCGTTAGTCTTACTGAAACGAAACATACCGGAGATTTATTTTCTCTCACCATTTACTATCATGGCCAACCAAGAGAAGCTATTCGTCCTCCCTGGGATGGCGGCTGGATCTGGAAAAAAGACGAGAAAGGCCGCCCATGGATGAGCGTTGCCTGCCAGGGATTAGGTGCCTCAGTATGGTATCCCTGTAAAGATTACCAGGGCGATGAACCGGATAACGGCGCCTCTTTAACGATCATCGTTCCTGATACTTTAACTGCTATTGGAAATGGAAGGTTACAATCAAAACACAACACACAAAGCAAAGATCTTGTTACCTATACCTGGGAAGTAAAAGACCCTATCAACAATTATAATATCATTCCATATATTGGCAAATACGTAAACTTTACTGACACGCTGCAAGGAGAAAAAGGTACACTTGATTTAAGTTATTGGGTATTAGATTACAATCTCAGCAAAGCCAAAGAACAATTCAAGCAAGCTAAACTAATGTTGCGTGCTTTTGAGTATTGGTTTGGCCCCTATCCTTTTTATGAAGATGGATACAAACTGGTAGAAAGTCCGCATTTGGGCATGGAACACCAAAGTGCCGTTGCCTATGGCAATAAATATGAAAACGGTTATCTGGGAAGAGATCTCAGCGGCAGCGGATGGGGACTGAAATGGGATTTTATCATTGTACATGAAAGCGGCCATGAATGGTTTGCCAACAACATCACTACCAAAGACATTGCAGACATGTGGGTGCATGAAGGTTTTACCAATTACAGCGAAACCCTCTTCACGGAATATTATTACGGCATTGAAGCAGGCAATGATTATTGCTATGGCACCAGGAAGAACATTCAAAACGACAAACCCATTATTGGCCCTTATGGTGTAAACAAAGAGGGAAGCAGCGATATGTATTATAAGGGTGGCAACATGTTGCATACCATTCGTCATTCCATACATAACGATTCTTTGTTCCGGCAAATATTGAGAGGACTTAACACCACCTTTTATCACCAAACAGTTACAACACAACAAATTGAAAATTATATCAGCCAGAAATCCGGCTTTGATTATTCAAATGTATTCGATCAGTATTTGCGAACTACACAGATACCTGTTTTGGAGTTTCATATTGACTCCTTGCATCAATCGGTACAATTCAAATGGAGTAATTGTGTAAAAGGCTTTAACCTGCCTCTATATTTAGGCAACAATAACAACAACCTGCTCATTCATCCTTCAGAAGCATTGCAAACCATTTCAGTTACCAATGCTGCCATGCAACTGTTTAAAAAAGAGATGATTGATCGCATGTATTATGTGCAGGTAAGAGAATATTAAACATTGAATAGTTACGAAGAGGTTTATCTATTACTCATGAATTGATACTTTTACTTTTAAAACAGCAATCATTGGAAGTTGTATACAGGGATGAATATATAATGGTGGTAAATAAACCCGCCGGCATTGCTTCTCAGCCAGCCAAAATGGAAACGCCAACAATTCTTGATGAGATGGACAAATCCTTCATCCCGGTAAACAGGCTGGATCAACGGGTAAGTGGCCTTATGCTTTTGGCTACGGAGAAAAATATATCCATACTTAGTGAGGCCTTACAACAAAGAACTATCATTAAAAGATACAGGGCCGTTGTAGGCAACAAACCTGATGCAATAACTGCTCAGGTAATACATTGGCTTTTAAAAGATGCTCAGCACAGCAAATCGAAGGTATTTACTAAAGAAGTAGCCCATAGCAAAAAAGCAGAGCTCACTTACCAATTAGTACAATCGTCTGAAAAATATCATTTACTTGATATTGATTTGAGAACAGGCCGGTTTCACCAGATAAGGGCACAATTGGCCGCTATCGGGTGCCCGATTGTGGGTGACGTAAAATACGGATACAAAAGAACCACTCCCGATGGAAGCATTTTTCTGCAATCCTATTCCTTAACCTTCCCACATCCTGTTTCAGGCCAAGAGCTTCATTTTGAAATTGACATGCCGGAACTATGGAAGAGATACGGCTTTGAATAACAACTCCAATTGCAATACAGCATTCATCACTCCTCTTCATCCGAGATCAGTTGAGCAATTAAACTTGTCCAACCTGTTTGATGGCTGGCACCTAATCCTGATCCATTATCTCCATGAAAATACTCATAGAAAAGCACCAGGTTCCTGTTTTCCGGCCTGCTGTAAAACCAGTTCTCATCACCATGTAATTTCCTGTGATTATTGGTATCCAATTCAAACAAGCTCACCACTCGCTTAGATAGTTCTGCTGCTATTTCACTCAGCTCCATATACACACCTGAACCAGTGGGATATTCTATACTTAAGGTTGCACCATAGAATTTTCCAAACTTTTTAATACTTTGAATAATGAGGTAATTAACAGGCATCCACACCGGACCTCTCCAGTTACTGTTGCCACCAAAAAAATCAGAAGTTGAATCCCCCGGATCATATTGAATGGAATAATGCTCTCCTTCAATTGTTACAGAATAAGGATTTTTTTCATGATATTTCGATAGAGCCCTGATACCTCCCTCAGAAAGAAACTCTGTTTCATTCAACAATCTTTTCAGCAATGCAATGAGCCTGTCTTTAGGTATCAGCGACAACAGAATTGTTTCTTCTTCAGCTTTATCTTCATTAGGCCAGAACTTATTGTTTTTTAAACGGTAATGCTCGAACCAACCCGTACGCCTTGCAAAGTCTTCCAGTTTATGAAATACTTTTTTGCCAATCACCGAAACAGCAAAGAGAGAAGTTAAACCAACGATAGACTGTATACGAAGCTGGATAGTGGTATTATCAGGCAGCCCGAGTGTATCATAAAAAAACTGATCTTCTTCATTCCACATACCCAGTTGGTTCAAGGCTTCTGCAATCAATACAAAATGTTCAAAAAACTTGGTAGCACTATCTTCAAAGGCATCATCTTCCATCGCTATCTCAATTGCAATATCCATCAGGCTCAATGCATACATACCCATCCAGCTGGTACCATCCGCCTGTTCAAGTTTAGCGTGACTATGCAATTGTATGCTTCGATTAAAAACGCCAATATTATCCAAACCTAAGAATCCACCCTGGAAGATATTCCGGCCCTGCGGGTCTTTACGGTTGATCCACCATGTGAAATTGATGATGAGTTTATGAAACACTTTTTTCAGGAACTGAATATCTCCTTTGCCTGTTTTTCTCTTTTCAATTTTATACACTTGGAAAGCAGACCAAGCCTGAACAGGTGGATTCACATCACTAAAATTCCATTCATAAGCAGGCAACTGCCCGTCGGGTTTCATATACCATTCACGCATGATGAGCGTGATCTGGTGCTTAGCAAAATTAGGATCAACCAAAGCCATGGGCACACAATGGAAAGCAAGGTCCCAGGCTGCATACCAAGGATACTCCCATTTATCGGGCATTAAAATAATATCCTGGTTCTTCAGGTGCTGCCAATCGTTATTCCTTCCCTTCAACCTTCTCTCCGTAGTTGCCGTAACACCATCCGATTCTCCGATCCATCGTTCAATATCGTAATAATAATATTGCTTACTCCATAATAAGCCTGCTAAGGCTTGCTTCTGTATATTTTTCAGGTCGCCTGTAATATGAGCTGGCAAAACAGCATCATAAAATTCTTCTTCTTCTTTTTTTCTCTGGTCGAAAACATCTGTAAACCCTTTGGTGAAGGGGTTTTCAATTACCACATCACTCAAACGCAGGTAAATAGTTTGAGAGGCACCACCTTCAATAGTTAAGGCGTACACCGGAGCGAATTTTGTACCATGCTTTCTATTCCGCAAAGCATCCCTGTTCTTTTGTTCAATGATCGCATCATGGAAAGCATCCTTCACAAACACAGAAGCGTTGGGTATACCGAACAATTTCTCCGTATTGGTTTCATTTTCGGTAAACAGTGATTCATCAGGCTGCTGATAATGCAGGTAATAATCTCCCAACCGCTCATGATGCGCTTTTACTACATTGGGTTGATCGATGTATCGAATAGAAGGTTTTTGATCCATATTGCGTGACTGCCACCTGTTAAAGAACCATAATGTAGGCAGCACAATGATCGGCGCAGTGGTAGTTGCACGGTTAACCACTTCTATCTTAATACCAATATCTTTCTTGTTAACTTTTGCATATGTGATATAGACATCAAAGTATCTGTTATCATCAAAAACACCTGTATCCAGTATTTCATATTCCGGTTCCAGTTTACTTCTGTTCCTGTTTTGCTCCACCAGGTCTTCATAAGGAAACCGCTTTTGCGGGTATTTATACAAGAACTGCATATAATAATGCGTAGGCAGGTTGGCCAGGTAATAATATAATTCTTTTACATCCTCACCATGGTTGCCTTCATTATTACCCAACCCGAATAAACGCTCTTTCAGAATGTGATCTTTTCCATTCCATAATGCTACGGAGAAACAGAGGTTACCGAAAAAATCCGATATACCGCCCAATCCATCTTCCCCCCATCTATATGCCCTGGAATGTGCATGCTGAAATGGAAAATAATTCCATGCATCTCCCCACTCACTATAATCTTCCCGAACGGTTCCCCATTGCCTTTCAGACAAATAAGGCCCCCATTGTTCCAGCGGTACACGTTTAGTTGAATTGGCTTTTAATCTCTGGTGCTCTGCGGTCATAAACTTGCTCATTGACTGTAATCAAAAATTCAAAATACCGAAAAGCAGGCAATCGTTGTTGTAATTTATTAACACCTCTACTGTAAAAGTTGTGAGAACAGTAAAAAGGGAAAGATTTTCTTCAGTTGCAAAGAGAAAATATATCGATTTATTTCAATACTCTACCGGCACCCTTGTAACGTGATTTCCAGTATGGATCGTTCAGGTCGCTAATCGTAACACCACCGCTGGTAGAAGCATTGGCAAATTTATTATTGGCGATATATACACCTACATGCGATATTTCCCTGCTTCTCCTTCCCCCGGTGTGAAAGAAAACAAGATCAGCTTCTTTTAAATCAGCATCATCTATTTTTTCTGCCATATTATACTGCTCCTGCGCCGTTCTTGGCAGGGGAACATTGTATACATCGCGTAAAATGGTTTGCGTAAAAGCTGAACAATCAATACAATTTTTGGTACTTCCACCCAAACAATATTTCGTTCCCCACCATTCATCCATCTTCTGCAACAAGCTCAGGTTTGTAAGCTTTTCAACAGTTGCATCTAAAATGATGGCATATTTCAATTGAAGGAAATCAGCTTTTTCAAGATTCGCGTTCAGTCCGGGATAAGGATTGGTAAGACTAACATCGGTTTGAGAAGCTTTATGTTTACTGGCTGATATTTTGTGTTTCGAAGTAACCACTGTTCCAGGTGTTACTTCTATTCCATCCATAAATTTCCGGTTATGTTTTTTAACAGCAACAGGGCGGGCTGTACCATTATCTTTTGAAGTGATCTTCCGTAAAGATTTACAACTGGCCATTAAAAAAACGACCATTATTCCCAATAAAACAACCTTAACCTGCCTCATGGGTTGCAAAATAATCCTTCAACAATACACAAGCCAAATCTCTGTACAACTTTTTAACAAACTTTGCAGTGGCACCACAGTGTGGATAATTGCCATTTCGCTGCAATAGCAGTACTTTAGATATTTGAGGTTCGCCAATATTTTCTCTATGCAATTTTCACACTTACACGTTCACACACAGTTTTCATTGTTAGATGGAGCAGCATCTATTGATGCCCTGTATAAAAAAGCAGCTAAAAACAATATGCCTGCACTGGCCATAACAGACCACGGCAACATGTTCGGTGCTTTTGAATTTGTAAGCCAGGCATGGAAAAACACCAAAGTGGTGGGAAAGGATGATAGAGGGAAAGAGATTACCGAGCCGGTGATTAAACCGATCGTTGGCTGCGAGTTTTATGTGGTGAAAGACAGGCATGCAAAATCGTTCACCAAAGACATGAAGGATGAACGCTATCACCAGGTATTACTGGCTAAAAATAAAACAGGCTATCAGAATCTGATCAAGCTTACGTCGCTGGGTTTTATCGAAGGCATGTACAGCAAATATCCCCGTATTGATAAAGAACTGATTGAAAAATACCATGAAGGATTAATTGCTACCACCTGCTGCATTGGTGCATATGTGCCGCAAACCATCTTACATGATGGAGAAGAAAAAGCAGAACAGGAATTCAAATGGTGGCTCGATCTGTTTGGAGAAGATTATTACATAGAGTTGCAACGTCATAACCTGAAAGAACAGGAACTCATCAACCAAACACTGCTGAAGTTCTCTACAAAATTCAATGTACCTGTTATTGCCACGAACGACAGTCATTATACCGACCGTGATGATTATAATGCCCACGATATTTTGCTTTGCATCAACACTGGTGAAAAACAGTCCACGCCCGGCTTTGATGACTTTGTAAATGATGACGTACATCTGAAGAACAGGCGTTTTAAATTCCCTAACGACCAATTCTACTTCAAATCCACTGAAGAAATGAGCCAACTCTTCAGTGATATTCCGGAAGCCATCGATAACACCAATGCCATTGTTGATAAGGTAGAGATACTGAACCTGAAAAAAGATATCCTGCTGCCCGCCTTCCCTATTCCCAAAGAATTCCAGTCAGGCGACGACAGCAACACCAACCAGTGGAATTACCTGCATTACCTTACCTATGAAGGCGCCAAACAACGCTACAGCGAACTCACCCCTGAAATACAGGAAAGAATCGATTTTGAGCTGTTTACCATCAAAACCATGGGCTTCGCAGGTTATTTCCTCATCGTATCCGACTTTATTAAAGCAGGCCGCAACCTTGGCGTATTCGTGGGGCCGGGCCGTGGATCGGCTGCGGGTTCGGTGGTAGCTTATTGCATCGGCATCACTAATATCGATCCCATCAAATACAATTTACTGTTTGAGCGTTTTCTGAACCCCGACCGTAAGTCAATGCCCGATATTGATACCGATTTTGATGATGAAGGAAGGCAGAAAGTGATCGATTATGTGGTAGATAAATACGGCAAGAACCAGGTAGCACAGATTATCACCTATGGCACGATGGCTGCCAAAATGAGTATCAAGGATGTGGCCCGTGTACTTGATCTTCCCTTGCCGGAAAGTAATGCCCTTGCCAAACTGGTACCCGATAAACCCGGAACAGATTTAGGCCGTGTACTCACAGCTCCCATCACTACTAAAGAAGCAAAAGATGGGCAAAAGAGCCTGGAAGAAAAAGAAGGTTTCCAGGCCGAAGACATTGAAAACATCAAGAAACTTCGTGAAATATACAATGGCAATGATTTGAGGGCTCAAGTGCTGAAAGAAGCCGAACGTTTGGAAGGAAGTGTTCGCAACACGGGCATACATGCTGCCGGTATCATCATCGCCCCGAAAGACCTTACAGAACTCATTCCCGTTGCCACCGCTAAGGATTCCAGTTTGTGGGTAACGCAGATCGAAGGAAGTGTAATTGAAGAAGCAGGTGTAATTAAGATGGACTTTTTGGGATTGAAAACCTTATCCATCCTAAAAACAGCACTGGAAATGATCCACCAAAACCATGGCATAGAAATAGACCTGGATACGCTTCCATTGGATGATGAAAAAACATTCGAGCTGTATCAAAGAGGCGAAACC
The DNA here is from genome assembly GCA_028875875.1 of Bacteroidota bacterium. GTDB lineage: Bacteria > Bacteroidota > Bacteroidia > Chitinophagales > Chitinophagaceae > JAGWUV01. The sequence continues at coordinate 64,880 of JAGWUV010000013.1, read as the reverse complement.
AATGGTACATTCCAGTTTGAAAGTGTGGGCATGCAAAAATATTTACGTGAACTGAAGCCCGATAAGTTCGATGACCTTATTGCGATGAACGCCTTATACCGACCCGGCCCCATCGCCTATATTCCCAACTTCATCGACCGTAAACATGGCAAGGAAAAGATCGAATACGATCTTCCTGACATGGAAGAATACCTCGCTGATACGTACGGGATTACCGTGTACCAGGAACAGGTGATGCTGCTTTCACAGAAACTCGCAGGCTTTACAAAGGGAGATGCCGATGTATTGCGTAAGGCGATGGGTAAAAAGCAAAAGGCCGTTCTGGATAAAATGAAAGCTCAATTCGTAACGGGTGCTACTGCTAAAGGCCACCCTGCTGAAAAGCTGGATAAGATATGGACCGACTGGGAAGCTTTTGCCCAATATGCCTTCAATAAATCGCACTCCACCTGTTATGCTTTCGTGGCCTATCAAACAGCTTACCTGAAAGCACATTACCCAGGGGAATATATGTCGGCTGTATTGAACCATGCCAACGATATTGAAAAGATGACCTTCTTCATGGAAGAATGCAAACGCATGGGCATGAAAGTGCTGGGGCCCGATATCAATGAATCGTTAAAAGGTTTTGCTGTAAATAAACGCGGTGAGATACGATTCGGGTTGGGCGGATTAAAAGGTGTGGGTGAAAACGCCGTAGAAAGCATCATTGCAGAAAGAGAAGTCAACGGTCCATATAAAGATATTTTCGACTTCATCAAACGGGTGAATCAAAGGGCCGTGAACAAAAAATCATTGGAGAGCCTTGCTTATGGTGGCGCCTTCGATTGTTTCCCGCAAATGCACCGGGCACAATATTTCCACGTGCCGGATGGCGACAGGTCGAGCGGTATTGAAAAGATTATTCAATACGGCCAGGCTCAAACGCAGTTGGCAGCGGGCACTACGAACACATTGTTTGGTGACCTTCCCGTGGCAATGGAAGTACCCGTTCCTAAAATACCTGTGTGTGAACCATGGACCCTAACGGAAAAGCTGGAACACGAGAAAGAAGTAACAGGTATGTTCTTAAGCGGCCATCCGTTAGACCACTTCAAGTTCGAACTAACGTATTATGGTATTATGAAGCTGGGCGATTTTAATGAATACAAAGATTCATCTACCCTGATCGCAGCAAACCTCAATAAAAGTTTCCGCATTGCAGGATTGGTGATCGATGTACAACACAGGGTTACCAAAACAGGAAAGAATTTCGGTTCTTTTGTGATAGAAGATTTCAGTGGCAAAACTGATTTTGTTTTGTGGAGCGAAGATTATGTTCGTTTCCAGAACTATCTTGAAAAAGGACAGAATATCTTGCTGAATGGCTTTTTCCGTAACAGGTTTAACCAGCCCAACAACTTCGAGTTCAAGATCACCAGTATGTCGTTACTCGAAACAGTTAAGCAAACACTTACCAAGAACATCGAATTAAGCCTGCACCCGGGAGCTATCAATGAAGACTTTGTTTCATTCGTGGAGAAGAATGTAAAAGCCCATCCGGGCAAATCATCGCTTCGTTTCAATATCATCGAACCTAAAGAAAACCTGAAGGTGAGTTTATATACCTTCGATCGTGGTTTTGAAATGAACGAAGAGATGGCAGAATTTTTAATGAACAATCCTGATGTGGAAGTGGCAGTTGGGCTAAACACATAATGAATAACTGCCCGGCTGTCAGGTTTTCGTCATGGCATCGTCATAAGTAACAGGGGTGGATAAGTCAAAAAAGCACGGGGAATAAATTGGATTTATATTTGACATCCCTTTCAACAAAATAAAAAGTTGAGCTGTTTTCAAAACAAATCAACCCCATTTATCAAGCAATTAACAAACTTAAAACTTAAACAAAATGGCTTTAGAATTTACAGATGCAAACTTCCAGAGCAATGTTCTGGAGAGCGACAAATTAACTGTAGTAGACTTTTGGGCAGAATGGTGTGGCCCCTGCCGTGCGATCGGACCTGTTATCGAAGAATTATCAAAAGAATATGCCGGTAAAATAAACGTAGGTAAAGTGAATGTAGACCACAACCCTAACGTAAGCATGAATTTCGGCATCACTTCTATCCCTGCCATCCTGTTTATCAAAGGAGGCAAAGTAGTTGACAAACAAATCGGCGCTGTTCCTAAAAGCGTTTTAGATAAAAAGATCCAGGCTCATTTATAGTAGCCCTCAACTTTTTTACAACAGAAAATCCCGCTGAGAAAAGGCGGGATTTTTATTAAACGGATGGATTCAATTATGCTTTAGGCCGCCCTCTCCTTCTCTGGCATGTTTATTTCTTTGAACCAGGTTTAAAATAATTTTTTTAAAACCTCAAAAAACGGCGCACTAAAAGATTTGCTTTGGATAGCCTTTACTTCTGCAAAATAGTCGGGTGCTTATACTTCCCCATATTTTTATATTTCGACACCTCATTTTCTTCATTCCAAAAACAATTCCTTTTCTATTCCTTCTCACTTGTAAAATTCTTTATCTTCACTGCTTTGCTAACCTATTACACTTCTGCTTATGGCACGTTTTCAGGGTATTTTGGGAATCATCGTGATCCTTGGCCTGGCATTTCTCTTTTCCAACAACAGAAAAAAAATCAATTATCGTTTAGTGATCAGTGGTATGGCTTTACAAGCCGTGATCGCTGTACTCATTTTAAAAGTTCCTTTCGTTCAATATTTCTTTAAACGTATCGGTGATGTTATCACGCATATTGAAGCCTTTGCCAAGCAGGGTGCATCCTTTGTGTATGGCGACCTAATGGCCACCAATCATGCCGGTGGTTCTACACCTTATAGTACACCCGGCGTATTCGTATTTGGCTTTAGCGTTCTGGCCACCATCATATTGGTATGCGTACTTGTTGCCATTCTTTATCATTTTGGCATCATGCAGCGTATCGTTGCCATCATAGCCAAGGCCATGAACTTTATCATGCGGGTAAGCGGAGCGGAAGCCTTGAGCAATGTGGCCAGTGCTTTTGTTGGACAGGTGGAAGCGCAGGTAATGATCCGTCCTTATTTATCTACCATGACCATGAGTGAACTATTGGCCAGTATGAGCGGAAGCCTTGCCTGTATTGCCGGTGGTATTTTAGTGATCTATGTGAGCTTTGGCGCAAGGGCCGATTACCTGCTGGCAGCCAGCATCATGGCGGCTCCCGGCGCTTTGGTGATATCCAAAATTGTTTGGCCGGAAACAGAAGAAAGCCAAACCATGGGTGATGTAAAACTGGAAGTGAAAACACCGTATCGTAACGTGGTAGATGCGATCAGTCATGGTTGCAGCGACGGTATGAAAATATCCATGAACGTGATCGCCATGCTGATCGGTTTTATCGCCCTGATCACTTTGGTGAATTTTGGCTTAGGCAAGCTAGGCAACCTGATGCATCTGAACTTTACCTTAACACTCGACTGGATATTCGGTAAACTCTTCTACCCCATTGCCTGGTGCATGGGCGTTCCTACACAGGATGTAAATACCGTGGCCACTTTAATGGGACAAAAATTAACTATCAACGAGTTTGTGGCTTTTGATAATCTTACCCACCACGGTTTAAGGCCCATTACAGATAAAGGTTTACTCATTGTAAGCATTGCTATCTGTGGCTTTGCCAACTTTAGCAGTGTAGGTATGCAGATCGGTGGTATCGGGGAACTGGCACCATCACGCCGGGGCGACCTTGCCAAACTGGGCTTAAGGGCCTTGTTCTGCGGCACGTTGGCTTCTTACCTTTCGGCTACTTTAGCCGGTTTGTTGATGGGATGAGAAGAATCATACCCTTTTCATTCATCTTTATTTGTTTTACATCTGCCTCTCTAAGTAATTTCGCTGCATAAAATTCGTGAAGCATGGAATTAGCTATTTCAGATCCTTACCAAATTGTTTCAGTTACACAAGATGCCGAACTGAAAAGAATAGGTGAAAAGATCCTACGTAAAGAACGTATCAGTTTTGATGAAGGTGTATATCTTTTTAAACATGGCTCGCTACCCTGGTTAGGTACTTTGGCCAACTGGGTGAGAGAAGAAAAGCATGGCGATAGAACTTATTTCAACCGCAACTTTCATATTGAACCTACCAATGTTTGTGTTTTCAGTTGCAAATTCTGCTCTTATTCCCGCTTGTATGCCCATAAAGAAGAGGGTTGGGAACTGAGTATCGACCAGATGCTCGATATTGTAAAGAGCTACGATGGCAAGCCGGTTACAGAAGTACATATTGTAGGCGGTGTTCATCCTAAAATGAACCTTGAATTCTTCCTTACTTTATTGAAAGCCATCAAAGCACATCGTCCTGAACTGCATATCAAAGCCTTTACGCCTGTTGAACTGGATTATATGTTCAGGAAGGCGAAAGTAAGTGTGGAAGAAGGCATGCGTTTGGCTCATGAAGCAGGGCTGGATTCTTTACCCGGCGGTGGTGCGGAGATATTCCACCCCGAGATCAGGACTCAGATCTGCGAGGATAAAGTAGATGCCGATGGATGGTTGCTGATCCATAAAACAGCGCACCAACTGGGTATGCACAGCAATGCTACCATGCTGTATGGCCATATTGAAAAATACTGGCACCGCATTGACCATATGAATAGGCTGCGTACGCTGCAGGATGAAACTGGTGGTTTTAACACCTTCATTCCTTTGAAGTTCCGCAACAAGGATAACGAGATGAGTTATGTGCCCGAATCTTCTGTGGTAGAAGATATGAAGATGTATGCGGTGGCCCGATTGTATATGGATAATTTCCCGCACATTAAAGCGTACTGGCCGATGCTGGGCAGGCAAAATGCCCAACTGACTCTGAGTTTTGGCGTGAATGATATTGACGGTACCATTGATGATACTACCAAGATCTATTCTATGGCGGGAAGCGAAGAGCAATCGCCTTCTATGAATACGGCACAATTAGTTACACTGATCAAACAGGTGAAGCGCCAGCCGATTGAAAGGGATACTTTGTACAATGAAGTGAGGGATTATACAAATATTGATGTGCAGGAAATTGAGGCGAATCCTTTGTTGAATTAAGATAGAGACAAGATATGCTATGCATTGAATCCCCCGAGCATAAAAGTTCGGGGGATTTTTATTTGAGAAAGCCTTCTACAGGCTAATAATATACCGAAAACAAGTTGCATAGTAAAGCACATAATTGCTTTTACAGTCAACAATCCCGGCCATTTAACAATTTTTTTGTGTAAAAATTTCCCAACCGGGTATACTGCGTAAATGATCTGCCTTAGGTTTGCAGCCAACCATAGTGAACATGATTATGCTGAAGAAGAAACTTTCCCTCTTACCGGTTACCCTTTTGTTTTTTTCCCTGCAATCTTTCAGAACCCCACCAGTTCCTGTGAACAGCCCGGAAACACACGCTTCTTATCTTGCTGTAAAGTTCGGTATAGACAATAAGGCGATTCAACTGGCATTGAGTGGTTATGAAAAACTAAAACAATGGGGCCTCTTGCACAACCTCCGCTATTTAACCATTGCCGATTTCAGCAAACCCAGCAATACCAAACGGCTGTCTATCATTGATATGGAGCAGCAGCAGGTGGTGTTACAAACCTATGTGGCCCATGGCCGTAATTCGGGCACTTTATTCGCCAAACATTTCTCCAATAAAAATGCGTCTTACGAAAGCAGCCTGGGTTTTTACATCACAGGCTCTCCTTATTTTGGAAAGCATGGTAAATCGCTGGAATTAAAGGGTATAGAGCCCGGCATTAACGATCATGCCAAACAAAGAGCCATTGTTTTACACGGCGCTGAATATGTTAGTCCCCATGCCATTGCGCAATTGGGATTTTTAGGCAGAAGCCAGGGATGTCCGGCGGTACCACAGGATGAAGTTGAAGATATTATCGCTACCATACAGGATGCTTCCTGCCTGTTTATTTATGCCCCTGATCAGCACTACCTGCAAAGCTCAAGACTGGTGAATTAATAAGATTTTTTCAAGTTTTGTTTTGGTAAGAAATACCATGACTTTGGTGTTTATAATCAGTAACCTTTTTCCCATTGTCATGCTGCTAACCACATTGAAAACTGAGCATCAGCGGGTTCGGTTCCGGCTTGCCGGAATTGAAAAAATGCGAAGCTTATTTTTTCAAAGAAGCCGGTGCAGCTCATGTTTTCAATGTGACGGCCTCCCGGCCTGAGGGAACTGTAACTTTTAAATTATATAATATTGCTACTATAACCATAAAAGCAGAATAGCTGCCTAACAGCCTATTCCTGCTCCTTTCTTTTCACTAATAGATACCATTGATTATCCAAGGGCAGATATCCGTATTCGTAACAGAAATAATAGGTATCCCCTTTTTTATTGGTGAACGTATGTGTATGGTAGGTAAATGAAAATCCTTTCTGTAATAATTTCTCCTGCCCCACTTTCACCATGCCCTGTGTGGCATCCAGTAATTCTTCCAGTATCTTACGATTTCGAAGCAGGGTATTGTTTACAGTTCGTACATAGCGACTGTACAATGTTTTCGCTTTCAGTTCATTGTTATAGGCATTCCTGCAGGCATCATCACAAAACTTTTTATCGGAGCGGCCCTTCAAAGACTTGTTACAGGTTTTGCAAACCCTTTCAGCTGATTGCATGGTCATGAACATCAGATTTATTATTTTAAATATACAATTTATCCGTGTACAAACGCTTACACCTGTTTATATATGAATACAATCGCTTAAAAACCGACTACGGCTTATGGCGTATCCCAACTTTGTGTCATCAAAACGGGAAGACGTCACCCCACTTGATTGAAATACGATTCATCACCATTACAGTACCCATGCACTGTAAGAAAAAGTAAAACCTATGTACACGCTTAAAAACAAAGTTCAACTGATCGGACATTTAGGAAATGTACCTGAGATCAAAACCATCGCCGGCGGAAAAAAAGTAGCCAGCTTTAATATTGCTACCAATGAAACATACAGGAACACCAAAGGTGAAAAAGTAACCGAAACACAATGGCACAGGCTGGTAGCCTGGGGTAAGGTAGCAGAGATCGCTGAAAAGCATTTGCAGAAAGGAACGGAAGTAGCCATAGAAGGGAAACTGGTATCCGGCAGTTATACCGATAAACAAGGCAACAAAAAATACATTACACAGGTTCAGGTGAATGAGCTGCTTATTACGGGAGATAAGAAGGAAAAAGCCTAACCCTTTAAGATGACCATCCATACTACCTGGTCATTTTTATCACATCATACCGGAGGCTGAGGAAGAAAAGGCAAAGCGGGCATGATATGCCTCCGGTTATGTTTATGCTATACCTATCTTTACCCTCAATGGTTACAGATACTACAAATACGCAATTCAGGCTGGCAGCAGATTTTATTCACTATACCAACCACCCGGTGTTTCTAACCGGTAAAGCAGGTACAGGAAAGACCACGTTCTTAAAACACATTAAAGAACAAGCCCGCAAACAAATGGCCGTAGTAGCACCAACCGGTGTAGCTGCAATCAATTGTGGTGGTGTAACCATACATTCATTCTTTCAACTGCCTTTTGGCCCTTTTATACCGGAAAGCAACAGGAAGGATCTGTTCAATAGCAATACTCAACAACATTCATCCACTGCCATCATTGATAAACATTATTTACTGAGCCGTACCAAGCTTACCAAGGAAAGGATCAGTATTTTCCGTGAACTGGAACTGCTGGTGATCGATGAGATCAGTATGGTAAGGGCAGACTTACTGGATGAGATAGACATACTATTGCGCCATTTCAGAAACAGGCCCACAGAGCCTTTTGGCGGTGTTCAGTTATTGCTGATCGGGGACTTGTTTCAACTGCCACCTGTTGCTAAACAGGAAGACTGGGAAATATTGTCCAACTATTATGAAAGTCCATATTTTTTTAGCAGCAGGGCTTTAACAGCTTACCAGCCAGCCTATATTGAGCTTACCACCATTTACCGGCAGAGAGACACCCTATTCATTGATATTCTGAATAAGGTTCGTATCAATCAATTAGATAGTGCCGCCCTTCAACAATTGCAGGAACATTACCATCCCAATTTTCAGTATACTGAACAGGATGGCTTCATCACACTCACCACACACAATCACAAAGCCGACACCATCAATGCTGAAAAACTCGGGGCGCTAACATCACCAATGCAAGTATTTAAAGCAGAGGTAGAACAGGATTTCCCTGAAAAGAATTATCCTGCCGAAGAACAGCTTCAACTAAAAGTAGGTGCCCAGGTAATGTTCATCAAAAACGATGGAGAAAAAGTAAGGCGTTTTTACAATGGTAAGATCGGTATTGTAGAAAGTATTGAAGAGGATAAAATATTAGTCCGCTGCCCCGAAGATGTTGCTGAGATAGAAGTAAGGAAATACCGATGGGAGAATATACGCTACACGCTGAATAAACAAAACCAGCAAATAGAAGAAGAAGTGATCGGCGCCTTTACGCAGTACCCTTTACGATTGGCATGGGCCATTACCATTCACAAAAGCCAGGGGCTTACTTTTGAAAAAGCCATCATTGATGCCGGGCAGGCTTTTGCACCGGGGCAAGTGTATGTAGCACTCAGCCGTTGTATTTCGCTGGAAGGAATTGTACTGCTCAGCAGGATTTCAGGCAATAATCTTTTTACCGATGAACGCATCCTGGCATTTATACAATCACAGCAGGCAGCCTTTTTACCGGATGCATTGATACGGGAAAAATCGCGTTTTGAACAGCAAATCCTCACCCAACTCTTTAGTTGTGCAGAAGCCGTGATGCATAGTGAGCAATTGGTTACCGTTGTTACAGAACATGCGGATGCTTTCAACGAAGCGAGTATTGGTTTTGTGCAAGAGTTACGCAACAAGATTACTTCCTGTGATACTATTTGTAAAAAATTCCAGGCACAATTGAGCCGTTTATCACAGGAGCAATCAACAGCTGAAGAGAACCCGGTTTTACGGGAACGTTTGCAACAAGCAAATGATTATTTTCTGCCCATTATACAATCCTTTCTCAACTCGCTGCATAACAGCCCGGTGGTTACTGATAGTAAACAACACTCGTTAATTTTTAATGAACATGTACATGCGTTGATCATCCTGCTGGCGCAGAAAGCACATTGCATGGAAGTATGCCGGAACGGATTCTCAATAGATGGATACTTGCAGCAGAAACAAAGTTTTACCACTCCACCCATCACTGTAAACAGTTATGCGGCTGCCAACAAAAACACGTACATGACCATTTCTAATGCTCCCTTATACGAGGCATTGAAAGACTTGCGGGACCATATTTGTGAAACCAATCAACTCCCTGTGTACATGGTTGTTTCCAGCAATAGCTTATATGAAATGGCAAAGTACCTGCCGCAAAGCCTGGCAGATTTAAAAAAGATAAAAGGGTTTGGTGCTGCCAAAGCTGAAAAATATGGAGCAGGGTTTATAGAGATCATTAATCGTTATTGTGAAGAGCATGGATTAGCCTCGCAGGTACATGAACTACCAGGCAAAAAAGAAAAGAAGATTGTAAGCAATAAAAAAGAGAAGACAGATACCAAAGCAGAAAGCGTACGCTTGTTTCGCGAAGGGCTTTCCATCGCTGCAATAGCAAAGGAACGAAATTTACAGACCACCACTATTGAAGGTCACTTAGCACATTATGTTGCTGCAGGAATACTGCCCGTTGAGCAATTGCTTTCACCGGAAAAACTGTCAACCATTGAACCTGTGATCAATGAGCACAAATTAGAGGAAGGATTGACTGCCATAAAAAACCAACTGGATGAAAGCATTAGTTACGGAGATATCCGTTTGGCGCTGGCCTGGAAACAATACCAAGAGCAATTAAACCGAGTAAGTGAAAATGAGTGATGAATGCTGAGTGTACTGATCATGCAATATTGACTTTTCACCATTCCTTCAAGCCGGAAGGCCATCAGATTGAAAACATGGTTAACAGCGTAATTATTTGTACACATAAGAATCACTCATCATTCATCATTCACTATTTACAATACTTCCTATTGCTTCAACCACATTGGTTTCTTGCTGATCACTTTTTGATACACCGAACAACCAGAGTGATGGGCACCGGGCAAATAGCCAATGCTCATAAGAAATTCATTTACAATTTCACCACCCGTAAAACGGAAAGTCTTTTTAAAAAGCTTTACCCATTCTTCTTTGGTTTTGGGATGATGATGTGACAGCCACTTTTCAAATGAGCCGAATTCTTCCTGTAGCTGTATAATAGCCTTCGCATTTTCAATGGCTGCATTGATTTTAAGTTTATTACGGATGATACCTGCATCGTTCAACAACCGCTGCCTGTCTTTCTCGCCATAAGCAGCTACTTTTTGAATGGAAAAATCATGGTATGCTTTTCGGAACGAAGCCTCTTTTTTCAGTATTGTTTCCCAGCTTAACCCGGCCTGGTTTATTTCCATGACCAGCCTGCCGAAAAGTTCATCATCATTATGAATGGGAAACCCATAATGATGATCATGATACTGCTGATGCAACAACCTGCGTTCTTCAGGTTCCATTGTTTGTATGTAATCGCAATAAGACATAAAGATTTTTATTGTTAAGATTTACTCAGTCTGTTAGCCCTTTACAGCATGAAACTATATATGTTCAAGAATCACATAAAACTTATAATTTATCCTTCGCTTCAGGACGGGAAGCCATCACATTGAAAATAGGAGTGGCACCAGATACATCGTAATTCTTAATTATTAGTTCGTAATTCATCAATCCTCCTAGCATTCGCTCAAACTTAATGGTATATGAACCGCCAGCCCGCCATCGGCCGTTTCCTTGTATTTACTGTTCATATCTAAAGCCGTATCCCACATGGTTTTAATCACTTTATCCAGGCTCACTTTCGCAAAATCAGGTGTGCTTTGCAAAGCCAGTTGAGAGGCCGTTATCGCCTTGATCGCTCCCATGGTATTGCGTTCAATGCAAGGCACCTGCACCAGTCCGCCGATAGGATCACAGGTAAGCCCTAAGTGATGCTCCATCGCAATCTCCGCAGCCATCAAAGCCTGCCGTTGTGTACCACCTAAGCTTTCTGTTAATGCGGCCGCTGCCATTGCAGAAGAAACACCTATCTCAGCCTGGCATCCACCCATCGCTGCCGATATGGTTGCTCCTTTTTTAAAGATGCTGCCCACCTCGGAAGCTGTTGCTAAAAAACGAATAATCTTCTCTTCGGTATAGCCATCACAAAAAGCAATAAAGTACTGCAATACAGCCGGTATCACTCCCGCTGCCCCATTGGTAGGCGCCGTAACCACACGGCCAAAGCTGGCATTCTCTTCATTCACTGCCAAAGCAAAACAGCTTACCCAGTCTAAGATGTATTGAAAGGAATTACCTTTTTTACGGATCAACCCCAACCATTCATCATACCCATCATAGTCTGTATGATACTCAATTAATTTTTTGTTCAGGTCATAGGCACGTCTTCTAACATGCAACCCACCGGGCAGTTCTCCACGGGCATGGCATCCCCGGTACACACAATCCCGCATGGTAGTCCAAATAGTAAGAATGCCATTGCGGGTATCCGTCTCCGACCGCCAGGCCTGTTCATTCTCCAGCACCACTTCAGAAATATTCATCCCGGTTTTCATGCACCACAACAACAGATCGTTAGCGGTATTGATGGGAAAAGGAAGCTGTACTGAAGACTGAGCCTTGTTCTCTTCTCCTTCCTTCACCACAAACCCGCCTCCAATGGAATAATAGGTTTCGCTAAAATGGCCGCCATCCTTGGTTTCAATCAAAAAAGTTAACCCATTGGGATGATAAGGCAGTGTTTCATTGTATAAGAACTGAACGGGTTCGCTATTGGGATATTGCAGCCACATTTCCCCGCACAGGCAAAGCCGGTGTTCCTCCCTGATGGCATTGATCTTGGGAGTAATGGCATTCACATCAATCGTAACCGGGTCTTCGCCACATAAGCCCATTAAAACGGCAATATCGGTACCATGCCCTTTCCCCGTTTTGGCCAATGAGCCGTACAGCAAAACAGTTACCGATTGTATATCTTGTAAAGTGGTTCTTGAACGAATAGAATCAATGCACCGTAAGGCAGCACGCCAGGGGCCCAATGTATGAGAACTGGAAGGGCCAACGCCTATTTTGAACATATCGAATACAGAGATCGCTTCGTGAGGCATAACAATCTTTCTAACAAAACTACTGCATGAACCATTACAATACCTGTCGGGAAAGTATATTTGAGGATGAATCGCTTGTTAATCTTCTGCTTACTTGTTGTTTGCTGTACTGCATGCAGTCGCCGACTACATGTTGAACGTAGTTTGCAGGATGAGTTACTGGAACAACTGATGCAAAGCAAGCCCGAGCAATTTTCAAGCATCCTCGCAAACAGAGATTCACTCAACGTTCAGATCATCTACACTCAGATCAACCGTAACAAACACAACCAACCTTCCTTCACTCCGTATACTTTTCATCTTCATCCCAACCAATATTTCTACCCCGCCAGTACCGTAAAAATGCCTGTAGCTTTTTTGGCACTGGAAAAACTGGCGGAGTTAAAAAGTTATGGTATCGATAAATACAGTACACTCATAACAGACAGTGCCGCCCCTAAACAGGATATGGTGTATAACCAGCCGCTGGCAGAAGATGGCAGACCTTCAGTGGCGAATTATATCAGGCAGATCTTTTTGGTGAGTGATAATAATGCTTTTAACCGGCTATACGAGTTTTTAGGACAGGGTTATATCCAACAAAAACTGGCGGAGAAAGGATATGCGGATGCCATCATCAGGCACCGTTTGCAGGCAGGATTTACGAATGCAGATAATAGCATTACCAATCCCGTTCAATTCTATGATACCGCAGGCAAACTGCTGTACAGTCAAGCAACCCAAAGCAATAAAACAACTTTTCCATCGTTGAATGTGAAGCTGGGTAAAGGTTTTTATCAAAATGGCAAACTGGTTGACGGCCCTTTTGATTTTTCTGAAAAGAACCGTTTGTACCTGGAAGATCTTACACATATGTTACAATCCGTGCTGTTCCCTGAAAGCTTTCCTGAGCAACAACGCTTTCATTTTAGTGAAGATGACAGGCAGTTTTTATTGCACTGGATGAGTGCGTACCCGAAAGAAAGCCGTTACCCTTACTACGATACTGCCAGTTATTGGGATAGTTACTGTAAATTTTTATTGTTCGGATCTGAGAAAAGCAACATTCCCTCTTATATCCGGGTCTTTAACAAAGTGGGAGATGCATATGGCTTTTTAACGGATGTAGCTTATGTGATAGATATCAAGCACAATGTGGAGTTTATGCTTAGCGCTACGATCCTTTGTAATTCTAAAGGCATTTTCAACAGCGACCAATACGACTATGAAACCTTAGGTTTGCCGTTTATGAAGAATATAGGACAACTGGTGTATCAATATGAATTAACCCGTAAAAGAAAATACAAACCCAACCTTGGATCGTTTATTCTTAATTATAATGAATAAACAAGGGCTGATAAAATATGCGTAGCAATAACAGAATATATGTTTGTTTATTTGCAGGATGCCTGATGGTGTTACTTGCCTGTACCCGTTATGTGGAATACGGACAAAATAGCAGTAGCGGCAGCGGCACTTCTACCGGAGCGGGAACAGGAACGGGTTCCGGATCAGGATCATCTTCCGGCAGTGGAAGCGGTTCTTCTTCCGGCACAGGTGCAAATAACCCGGCTAATCCGGGTGCTACACCATTACCACCCGGCAGCGGTGGCGGTTCCGGCAGTTCTTCCGGCAAAGATTCTATCAGTTCGCTCAATATTATAGCCTCTTCTACTTCTCCCTGCTCTGCTAATGGAGAACTATTCACTTTTAAAAGCCAGTCTGTAGGGGCACCCTCTGGTGCCAAATACGAATGGTATTTTGGAGATGGAAAAACCTGGATAGGTTCAGACAGTGTGGTTACGCACAGTTACCAGTATGCGGGCACTTATTCTGTTGTATTGAATGTATCGAATAGCACCAAACAATTGGCCACAGTTACCCAAGTAATCAAAGCATATGGGCAGAACGTAGTGCCTACGGCAGAATTTTATGCCAGTACCACCAACCCAAACAGCGGGGGGAATATCTTCTTTTTCAATAGCCAGTCAACCGCACCGCAGGGATCTATTTCTCAGTTTGCCTGGGATTTTGGCGATGGCACCACCGGCTCACAAGCATCAGTAACACACTCTTTCACTCAAATACCCGCAGACCAGACCTTCAATGTAAAATTAACAGTAACCGGCAGTGCCGGGGGTTGCCAGGCCAGCGTAACCCATTCAGTTACCGTACCTGCCAAATATGTTATTGGCGGCAGCTTTAGTTATACTAGTACCAGCCCCTGTGCTCCAAGCAAAGAAACATTCACATTCACCAGTAATAATACCGGCGTTCCTTCCGGAGCAAGCTATTCATGGGACTTTGGCGATGGTTCTTCTGCCATAGGCAAATCGGTATCGTATTCCTACAGCTATGGCAACAGTTACAATGTAAAACTCACCATTAGTTATAATGGGCAGCAATTGTACACAGAACAGCAATTAGTTACCGCCCTTGGACAAAACGTAACGCCGCAGGCTTCTTTTATTAACCAGTATACCAATCCTACAACATACAGTTATAACAGTACATCAACCATTCCACATGGCTCGATCACGAAATATGCATGGGATTTTGGTGATGGCACAAGCGCTACACAACCCAGTGTTGTGAATCATGTATTCCCGAAAAGTGCAACAGCAAAAACATACACCGTTACACTCACCGTGACAGGAAATTCCGGTTGCAGTGATCATACATCAGATTCGGTTACAATTCCTCCAAACTGATCGTGACCGGTAAACCTATTTGAAAATTTATCTTGCATCAATTGTAAGCAGTATTCATGAAAAGAAAGATCAATATCATAATTTGTTTTTTAGTAACAGCCGGTTTCTATTCCTGCAATAAATACGTTAACCAATCCGGCACATCAGGTGGCGGAGGAACGGTCACCAATACTTCAGACAGTGTTTCTTATATTAAATTTTTCAACCCTGTTGATTTTGGCAACCTTACTGTTTACCTGAACAATGATTCATTAGGTTCTATCGCACCATACTTCCCCTCTACTTACATTAAAACTAAAGCAGGCTCCAATATTGTTCGGATCGTTTCTCCTGTTAACCCATCAATCGATGCATTGAATGTAGGCATTGATGTTACTGGAGGAAAATACTATTCCTGTTTTATGTATAAGGTTGGATACGACTGGAAAATATCCCTTGTACCGGATGACCTTACCGCACCACCTGCTAATAAAGCCAATATACGGGTACTGGATTTCAGGACGCAGGCCTATTTTACGTATGTGAATATTTCAGTAGTAAGCCCAGGTTTAGACCAGGTAAGCTTTTACAAAAGAAATTTTCTGGACCACAGTACCTATGGCAGCAATGCACAATTCAAACCCGTTTTTGCGGGTTCATATAATATCGTTGTAACTCAGGATACTTCCATTACAAATCTTGCCATTAAAAAAAACGTGGCGCTGGATAATGGTAAAATATATTCTGTGATCATGATGACTCCTACCGCTGCTACCCCGGCTGCAGCTTTATCCCAGATATCACTGGATGTGGAAAAACATAATTAAGAACGCTTTACCGGCTAATTGAGTGATTATATCTGATAGTACTCTGTATTTGCCTACATTTGCACCACTTTTAAAAGCACGACTATCATGAGCACTCAATTGTCTTCATTATTGCAGCGTTTCAATGAGCCGGAAACGTTGAAAATGGCCAAATTAGGCCGCGAATTAAGAGCCAAAGGAATTGATGTAATAGACCTCAGCCTTGGTGAACCTGATTTTGATACTCCCCAGCACATTAAAGATGCAGCTATTAAAGCCATCAATGATAACTGGAGCCATTATACACCCGTTGCCGGTTTCCTCGACCTGAGAGAAGCGGTTTGCACCAAACTGAAAAGAGATAACAACTTAGATTATAAGCCGGAAAACATCATTACTTCAACTGGTGCCAAGCAAAGCTTAGCCAATGCGATCCTGGCACTGGTAGATGCAGGTGATGAAGTAATCATTCCAACTCCTTACTGGGTTACTTATTCCGAACTGGTTAAAATTGCAGGCGGTAAAGTAGTAGAGATCAGAACCAGTGTAGAGAACAGCTTTAAAGCAACACCTGCACAGGTAGAAGCTGCGATCACTGGGAAAACAAAAGTGTTCATGTTCTCTTCACCCTGTAATCCTTCCGGTGCTGTGTACAGCAAAGAGGAATTGGCTGCACTGGCAGAAGTGTTCAGAAAACATCCCAACATCACCATCTTATCAGATGAGATCTACGAATACATCAACTTCGTTGGAAAACATGAGAGTATTGCCCAGTTTGCCGATCTGAAAGATCGCGTGGTACTGATCAATGGTTTGAGTAAAGGTTTTGCCATGACCGGATGGCGCCTTGGTTACATCGCTGCGAATGCTGAGATTGCTAAAGCCTGTGAAAAATTACAGGGCCAGTTTACCAGCGGTACTTGTTCTATTACTCAGAAAGCTGCTGTTGCTGCTTTAACCGGTGATTTAAGACCTTCTTTGGAAATGACAGAAGAATTTACAAGAAGAAGAGAGAAAACATTAGAACTGGTAAAAGGAATACCCGGTTTCAAATGCTTCGCTCCTGAAGGTGCTTTTTATGTGTTTCCTGATGTTAGCTATTATTACGGCAAATCGGATGGTAACGAAACCATTAACAACGCTGCAGACTTCAGCATGTACTTACTGAACACGGCTCACGTTTCTTCTGTAATGGGTGATGCGTTTGGAGAACCTAACTGTGTTCGTTTCTCATTTGCCAATAGCATGCCTAATATTGAAAGAGCATGGGCAAGGATTAAAGACGCTTTAGCCAAGCTGAAATAAATTGATCTGCTTTACACACATAAAAAAACCTGTTGCTGGTTGCAACAGGTTTTTTCTTTTATAGTTTATTCATTAAAGATGCAAAAGATTTATACGGCTCAATCTGGTGGAATAGAAAATCTTAACTAACGCCTAATCTGCTTCATATACCAGTCCGCCAGCATTGCGTATAGCATCTAACGTTTCTATTAATAAAAGAGAATCGTCAAAACTAAGTACGGGACTTTCCTTCAACCCTTTCAGCAAACAATCTGTTACATGTTGTGCTTCATACTCATAGCCTGTTCCTTGTGTTTTAGCCACTTCTACTTTTTTATACTCCGATCCCGAATGTTCCGACACAAATATTTCACAGGAAGGTTCGTAGAAACGATGTGACAGTTTCAGGTTGCCTTTGGATCCGAATAAATGTACTTCAATGGGAATAGTAGCATTAAAAGTTGAAAACAATTGGGCCATAGCGCCATTGTTATATGTGAATGTAATGGCACATTGTTCATCTACTCCTTCAACAGATTTCTTCATTGCTGCTTCAATACCAGCAGGTTTTCCCAACACACTCAATGCCATGAACACATTGTAAATTCCAATATCCAGCAATGTTCCACCGCCTAAAGAAATTTCCGTTAGTCGTTTATTGGATTGTTCCGTTGTTTTAAACCCAAAGTTAGCTTGAACTGCTACCACTTCACCAATGGTTCCGTTAGCAACCAATTCCATCATGGCATGATAATGCGGCAGGAACTTGGTCCATAATGCTTCCATCAGGAAAACGTTTTTCCGGCGTGCCGTTTCAATCATCCCTGCCACTTGTTTTCGATTCATGGCAAAAGGTTTTTCACATAAGACAGCTTTATTGTGATGCAGGCATAGCAATGTATTCTCGTAATGAAATACATGCGGTGTAGCAATGTAAATAACATCTACCTCAGCATCCTGAACCAATGCTTCATAACTGTCATAACTTTTTGCCAGCTGAAATTGTGAAGCAAATACATCAGCAGATTGCTGGCTTCTGGAGCCTACCGCTATTAATTGAGCATGCTGAACGTATTGTAAATCTTCTGCAAACTTTTTAGCTATTCTTCCGGTTCCCAGAATTCCCCATTTAATAACAGATCCCATTGATGAACTTTTAAATTGAATTAAAGAGATACGATTAATTTTATGCTTTAAAATTACAGCGCATCAAAGAATCAAGATGAATAATTCTCCCGGTCAGCAAAATCTTAACAATGAGAACACCAAACTCATCATGTTTGAAAATCGTTTGCAGAAAGTGTTTAAACACAAAAGCAAACAAGCCAAACGTTTGAACATCAGCTGCTGGAGGGTGTATGATCATGACCTGCCTGAATTTCCTTTCTGTATTGAATTGTACGATAACAAAGTGTACCTCGCCGAATACCTTCGGAGGCATGGAATGGAAGAAGATGAACATGAGCAATGGTTAGACGATTGCATTGATATTATCAGCAAGTTGTTAAATGTAGAGGTGGAAAATATTTATGTTCGCCAAAGAAAAAGAATGCATCACCGCTCCCAGCAATATGAAAAGCTAAATAAAGCGGAGGAGTTTTTTACTGTAGAAGAAAGCGGTTTGAAATTTTTAGTAAATCTTACTGATTACCTGGATACAGGCTTGTTTCTCGATCATCGCATAACCAGGCAAATGGTAAAAGAAAAGGCGGAAGGTAAAAGGGTACTAAACCTTTTTTGTTATACAGGATCCTTCTCTGTTTATGCAGCCAGCGCAAAGGCCAGCTCCGTTACTTCTGTAGATTTGTCGAAAACCTATCTTAACTGGGCTGAAGATAATTTTGCCATTAACCGTTTAAACGACAAAAACAAATATCACTTTGTGCATGCAGATGTAAAGCAATACCTGAAAACACTTGCACCTAACAGCTTTGATCTTGTTATCATGGACCCGCCTACTTTCAGTAACAGTAAACGCATGAAAGATTTTCTCGACATCCAGAGAGACCATGTGGAACTACTGAATGACGTTTTACTGGCAACAGTACCCGGTGGCCAGGTTTATTTCAGTACCAACTTTACCAAATTTGTACTGGATGAGAAAAACATCCATGCATCCAACATTAAAGACATTACGAAAACTACAACACCCTTCGATTTTGAAGGAAAACTAAAACGATGGTGTTACCTTATCAGCAAATAGGTGTACTGAATGCATTGTGATCATCACTATTAATTTTTCATAATAACGCCTACAAGTTTTTGTGTAGATGTTCTGATGAAACCATCCACATATTCTTTTGGCAGCAGGTAAATACCAGAATAACGCTGGGCACCCTGCATTATATAAGGCTCAGAACAATAATTATTGGTTGATGTAACATCTACACCATAAGAGCAAGTTGTATTAAAGCAATAGGGCGGGCAGTTATAAGTAAAGGAACCAATAAAATCATTGTCTTTTACTTTTATCAATCTGAACTCAAGTTTAATACCGTACAGAGAAATATTATTATTACAATTCACCACATTCTCTTTCTCGGCATTCTTCCTTCCCTTGGTAAAATAACTGAATGAATTTAACCGGTACGGCACGTATTCAATATTACTCAGTTCAAGGATCAGGTCTGTTTCAGTCAGCTCTTTAATCTTTGAATAGTCCTGCACATTTTTATCATCCAGCACTTTGGCAAACAACGCCCTGTCACGCACCGTAAAACCGCCTTTCAGCAATTCTTTCTCTATGATATTATAAGTTGCCCCATCATACAGTGGATTAAGCTGCGAAATATTATTGTTTGTTCCGGCTTTTACACTCTTGTCTTCACCCAGCACATCGCGGTTGGTAGTAGGAACCCTTAACACGATAGTAGGACTTGTGATGGTTTTAAGGAATTGAAGCTTAGCATCATTTTTTACAATCTCTTCTGCATCTGTTGAACGCAGTTTAAATACGCCATCGTATTTGTTAACTGTTGCTTTCTGAGGAGCACTGGCAATGGCCATGATAAGGAAAATAGCGTAAACACTGATTACAGTGATTATTGTTATACTCTTTTTCATGATGGAGGAGTTTTAAAAAGGGTTGAAAAGAGAGCGAACACAAAAATGATCATGGTGTAAAGCAGAATATCGATCCAGTCGAACGTTCCTTGAAGAATACCAATTTTTTGAATGATCTCCGATAAGTATGGTACTGTTAAGATAATTATTTTTCCTGCTGTATTCAAATATTTTAAATTATTGAAAAACAATACAACAAAGCAGAGTGCAGTGCACCAGGCCATATCAGCCACATACCCGGTAACAATGACTTTTATTATTCCAGGATGCAAAGTAATCAACGGCCCGGGAGAAGCTTTTCCCATCCAGGCAAATACAAGAATATGCGGCTGAAACAACCAATAATTTACAGTTCCAATCAATAAAGAAAGTAAAGCAAAGAGAAGTGGTTTACTATGATGGCCGTATTGTTTCATACATAAAAGCAGCAATTTCAGGGAACGCTCCGCAGCCATTCAAAAAGTATCAAAACACCCGGCACAAGATGTTCCTGTGACAAATATTCATCTTCAGAAAACCATTGTACCATTTCTATTTCTGACGAAGGCTGTATTGATAGATCATAATCTTCATACACATAACAATCCTGTTCCATCAGCATTTCATTCTCACCAAAAGCAGGCGCTGAGATATGTATAAGAAAAGAAAGCTTACCTGCATCCAGTTGTAGCGATAACTCTTCTTCAATTTCACGCAGTAAGGCAGTTATTGCTGTTTCTCCGGCATCCACTTTTCCACCGGGCAGATAAAATGCTTTCTTATTCCTGCTGAAAGCCAATAAAATTTTGTTGTTCCTCCGCAACACCAAACCGGCGGTATGTAAAACTTTCATTCCTATTCATTATCAAACTCATAATCCCTTTCCACAAAACAAATACGCACTTTGTAACGGGCATACCATTGTTTCTTACCTTCTTTCTGTGCCAGCAGATGCTCTGCATTCATTTTCCATTTTTTTATAGCATCGAGGCTTTCCCAATAAGATACGGTAATACCAATATCCTGCCTGGCCGATTCATGACCTAAATATCCGGGCTGTTGCTGCGCAAGCTGTACCATACGTTCAGACATTTCTTCATAGCCATTATCGCCTTCTGTTCTTACAGAAGTGAAGATAACAGCATAATAGGGCGGTGTTGGAGTTGAAGCGATCATATTCCTAAAGTTATCAAATAAAGCTGGAGAAAAGATGAAGCGAACAAAGAACACCAGGTTAGCATGCCTGCACATTAGAGATTTCTAATTTCATGGTGTATGCTGCCTGCTTACCTTTGCTTTATAATTAGAATATCTTCTGCATTGTACGCAACCTATCTTGTTGCCTTCAATCGTATACCACACTCTAACAGTGGCAGCTTATATTCAATGAATTTGATTTGAATACTCAGGCTATATAATAATATGCTTAAATAATAGCTATGATATACGATTACCCTCAAACCAAGTTTTCCAATGCGATTTTCGCAGGTGTTTTTGCCGGTTATTTTGCCACTTTAGCTAACCTGGGCTTCGATTTTATTTTCAGGGCAGAAACAGGATTTCCCCTATCTCAGATCATCAATGTTTCGACCATTATTTTCGCCACCCTGATCGTAGTAAGTGCAGGTGGACTTATGTATTATTTTCTGAAACAAGCAGGAAAGGCCGGCAGCGTTTTGTATATGGTTACGTTTGTCGCATTGACAATTTTTAGCATATTACTGATATCGCATGTGAACAGGGATCCCGATATGCGTATTACCGTTGAATTCAGGGAATTGGTGACAGGAATTATTGTTGTTACAGGTGTTGCAACAACAATCTTTGTTCCGTACCTGGATAAAAATGCAAAAAAGTTTTTTTAAAAGCCCGTTTTTTCACCAAGCCATAATTGGGCTGATGCCTATTTTATAACAGTGCTTCGTTCTTGCAAAGCAAAAAATTGTTCATGCAAGCGAAGCACTTGTTTAATAAGTAGTTGTTGCTCGTCATTTATAATTACGAAGTCGCACAGTTTCATCTTGATCTCTTCATTAATTTGCTTGTCCATTCTTGCGATTACTTCTTCCCTTCCAACATGATCTCTTTCCATTACACGTTTTATACGTATATGCTTAGGAGCATATACGCCAATGATATAATCAACCCCGGCAGCCGAAGCAGACTCAAACATTAAAGCAGCTTCTTTAATAACATAAGGAGCTTGTTGCTGCTCCATCCACAAAGCAGCCGCCTTAATAGTAGCAGGATGGACAATAGCATTCAGTACTTCTAGTTTGTACGCATCATGAAATACTATACCTGCTAAATATTTCCTATTGAGTTTACCGTTTTGATACGTTTCATCTCCGAACTCTTTCTTAATTGAGTACATCAATTGCTCATCTTCTTCCATTATTTTTTTTGCAACACTATCAGCATCGAACACAGGGATACCAAGCACTTTAAAAATGTTTGCAACAGTACTTTTACCGCTACCGATACCGCCTGTTAACCCGATCTTTAGCATAGAGATAATAGCATTAAAAAATCCGAAACGCTCAATCGAATTTCGGATTTTGTTAGAAGAGATAAAGAAAGAAATTTATTTAGCAGCTGCTGCTTTATTCAAGGCAGAAGTCCATTCAAGACTTATAGCACTTTTCTCAATCTTCAGGTAACTGCCTGGATTTACTTCAATTTGCAATGTACCATCTTCATTTACTTTATTCACAGTTCCGTGAATACCTGCTATGGTAACAATTTTATCTCCTTTTTGAAGGTTATCGATAAACTTTTTTTGCTCCTTTGCTTTTTTAGCTTGCGGACGGATCATAAACAACCAGAAAACTACGATGATCATTCCCATCATCAATAAAGAAACTGTTGGATTACCGCCGCCCTGGGGATTTGCCATTAAAAGAGTTGCATTGAACATTTGTGCTGAATTTTTATGATTTAAAAAAGTAGAGTTTATCCTTTCTTTTCCTGCAAAGGATGAGGCTGAACGATCTTATCATTGCTTTCTACTCCGTTGATATTTCCTTCGAAGTACAAATAATGCTCTGAGCCGTTCTTTGTGTTGGTATTTACAATAATGGTTTTACGAACTGTTGGTGTATTGATATGCTCGGTATTGAAGGACGCTGTTACAATGCCCTGGGTACCGGGTGCTATTGGTTCTTTAGTATAATCGGCAATGGTACATCCACAACCTGGTCTTGCATTAGTTATTACAAGCGGTTTAGTGCCGGTATTAAGCAACCTGAATTTGATTTGAATTTTTTCGCCTTTATTGATTGTACCAAACTGAACAATAGAATCTAACCATTTAACAGTGGTAAAATTGGCAGAATCCACAGCCGCTTTTTGGGCTGCGGTATCATGTGCATTACTTTGGCATGCGGTGATAAAAGATATGAAAACTGCTAAAAAAAAGATCGCTCTCATAAATTGTGTTTGCGGCAAATCTACTATCCCTTTTTCTTAAAATCTATTTTTTGAAGTTTATCTTCTGCAATCAAATCTTTATGAATTCCATCAAGAATACCATTTACAAACTGGCCGCTTTGAGGTGTGCTGTAGTCTTTTGCAATATCAATGTACTCGTTGATGGTTACTTTGGCTGGGATCGTTTCAAAATATAAAAGTTCACAAACCCCCATTTGCATAATAATCATATCCAATACCGCGATCCTTTCGGCATCCCAGTTTTTTAATTTAGGTTTAATCAGTTCAAGGGCTTGTTCTTTTTTGTTAAAAACGGTAGTTAGCAATGTTCGGGCAAACTTCCACTTTTCCTCTCCAAGCATTTCCTGCAAACTGTAGGCAGATGGTTTTTGAAGATAATTTAAAATCAACTGCTCAATCATTTCCCCATCATCATCCCAGTTATTAAACATCTCCTCGAGGTGTGCTTCAAATACTTCACTGGGTAGCATTAGGTGAGTAAAAATGTATTTCAGTATTTCCTTTTCTTTTTTCCGGTCTCTTCCCTGCTCTGTTATATATGCTTTATATTCCTGTGTTTGAACCAGATCAAGATAAAGCTTCCGCACCAGTTCTTTATCTACCCTCAAATGAACGCCATCAATTTCCTGAGCCTTTTTATATGTTTCTGATTCCAGTATTTCCCATAGCAATTCATTACCGGCAAGTTTGGTATTCACATTCAAATCATCTTCTGTAGTAAGGTTTTTAGATGCTCTGAGTTTGGCATCTGTTTCTGCGTAGCGGGCCACTTCTATAAGAAACCCAATGATATAAACAAATAACTCCCTGCTTTTGTCTAACTGCTTCTGTAATTCCTGTACAGGATTTTTGAATAATTGGCGATCATCTGCAGTTTCCATCATATACAACAACTGCATTACCTTAATCCTGATATTTCTTCTGCTGATCATCCTGAAAGATCTTTTAGTTTGGGCTGCGAAGGTATTGTTTACAAACCTTACCACAAAACAAAACCTGCTCCGTTACAGAGCAGGCCTTATGTTTTAGAATTTAAGGAATGAAATTACATTTGCACCACCTGGGATCTTAACGACTCTACAATTCGGGCCAGGCTTTGGAATACAGGTGCTGTAGAAGGCACACCATTTTTCTTGGCACCGAGGGTAAGATCTACTTCAAACTCGGTAAAATCACCATTATCTGCCTTACCGTTCATTCTTGAATTTTGAGCGGGATCGTGTGCTGCTACCATCGATTTACCACCATAAGTGAAGTTTTTGGCACCAGTGCCTACACAAACGAAATCAGTGAGATTTTTACTTAGGGCCTGGAATCCGCTGAAATTACCGTTTGTTACTTCAGATAACAGCACTTTGAAAAAGCCGTTCAATGCAGTATCTGCAGCAATTACAAAAATGGTACTGTCAACAACAGACCTTATGGTCAAACGGCCTTTTTCAATCATTGTACCATTATTGGCAGGGTCGTTTACCATTACAGTGCCGCCCAATGAATCGTATAATGTAGCGGTAGGTGTTGGTGAAGAACTGCTTTTCTTACAAGATGTAACCGAGAAGGCTACCAGTCCCGCTAACATAACAATTGCCAGGAAAGAAAACTTTGTTTTTGTCATAGTGTATCAATTTTTAAGATTTGAAAATGTTTTTGAAATACCCGTAAACTCTTGCGGTATAAGAATTAGGCTTGACAGGGCAGCCACCTTGCATTTCTTCCTGAGTAGGCATATTGCGGCTCACATTATAGTTAAGTTCAGTACCCATTTTCCTAATAATGGCATTAGCATCTGCTTTTACCGGATAGAAAGTAAAGACAGCTATCCTGGTGGCAGGATTACACAGAACGTGTGTTACACCCTGTTGTGCATAGAGCCATGCAGTTACTTTTTCTGCATCTGCCGCTTGCATGTTCTGATGAAAATCAGCTCTGGCCATTACTATGGTTGATGCATCTACTTTAGGCCTGGTAACCATGTAAATGTGAATCGCAAGGGTAAGTACCAATACTAAGAATGTAGAAAGCGAGATGAGCGCTATCTTTTTAATTTGTTTTTTACGAGGTTGCATAGATGACAGTTTAATGACACATACGACAACCTGTACCAGATGGATTTTTATTTTCAAAAAAAAGCGCATCACAGCAGAATGAAAAATTGGCACACCTTATTCAGAAACTTACTGCATCTTTGCCGCCGCTGCTGACAGGCTTTCCCCGCCATCCATCAGAAGATTATCAAAACTGAAAATTTGGCTTTCAATTATGGTATGGCAGAAAAATTGCTTGGTGACGGATAATTGAAATTCTTTCATTAAAAACTAAAATCAAACAGATATGGCTACCAAAAAGCTGAATGTTACTCCACTCCACGACAGAGTGATTGTAAAACCAGCCGCTGCCGAAGAAAAAACTGCCGGCGGAATCATCATCCCGGATACTGCTAAAGAAAAGCCACAACGTGGAACTATAGTTGCAGCAGGCAATGGTAAAAAAGATGAACCCTTAACAGTGAAAGTGGGCGATACCGTTTTATACGGTAAATATGCCGGAACTGAGATCAGCATTGAAGGTCAAGACCTTCTAATAATGAGAGAAAGCGACATTTTAGCTATCGTTTAATTGCTGAATACAGAGCTGAATGTACAAGTGAGTGACACAACGGAGCTGAATACAGTGCTACGGTTGGCCTCACACAAATCCTCAAATCAAAAAAACTAAAATCTCACATAGATTATGGCTAAACAAATTTTCTTCGACATCGAAGCAAGAAATAGAATGAAAAAAGGCGTTGACACTTTAGCTAACGCCGTTAAAGTTACATTAGGCCCTAAAGGTCGTAACGTAGTTATCGAGAAAAAATTCGGTGCTCCTTCTGTAACCAAAGATGGTGTGACTGTTGCAAAAGAAATTGAACTGGAAGATGCTATTGAGAACATGGGTGCTCAAATGGTGAAAGAAGTGGCTTCTAAAACTGCTGATATTGCAGGTGATGGTACTACTACTGCCACTGTATTGGCCCAGGCTATCATTAGCGAAGGTTTGAAAATGGTGGCAGCAGGTGCTAACCCAATGGACTTAAAACGTGGTATCGACAAAGCTGTTAGCATTGTAGTTGAAAATCTGCGTGGACAATCTCAAACTGTAGGTAACGACAGCAAAAAAATTCAGCAAGTGGCTACTATTTCTGCCAATAATGATGAAACTATTGGTAAACTGATTGCTGAAGCTTTTGCTAAGGTGGGTAAAGAAGGTGTGATTACTGTTGAAGAAGCAAAAGGTACTGATACAACCGTTGATGTTGTGGAAGGTATGCAGTTCGACAGAGGTTATATCTCTCCATACTTTGTAACCAACAGTGAAAAAATGGAAGCTGAATTGCAGAATCCATACATTCTTATCTATGATAAGAAAATCTCTGCAATGAAAGATATTCTGCACATTTTAGAAAAAGTTGCTCAAAGCGGCCGTCCTTTATTGATCATCTCTGAAGATTTGGAAGGCGAAGCATTGGCAACCTTAGTTGTAAACAAATTACGCGGTACCCTGAAAGTGGCTGCTGTTAAAGCTCCTGGCTTTGGCGACAGAAGAAAAGAAATGTTAACTGACATTGCTATTTTAACTGCCGGTACTGTAATTAGCGAAGAACAAGGCTTTAAACTCGAAAATGCTGATTTAAGTTACTTAGGTCAGGCTGCTTCTGTAACAATCGATAAAGACAATACTACTGTTGTTGGTGGTAAAGGTAAGAAAGCCGATATTACTGCTCGTGTAAACCAAATCAAAGCACAGGTTGAGAATACAACTTCTGATTACGACAGGGAAAAATTACAGGAGCGTTTAGCTAAGCTAGCCGGTGGTGTTGCCGTGTTGTATGTTGGTGCTGCTACTGAAGTTGAAATGAAAGAGAAGAAAGACCGCGTTGATGATGCTTTACATGCTACACGTGCCGCTGTTGAAGAAGGTATCGTTCCTGGTGGTGGTGTTGCTTATATCCGTGCTATCGAGTCTTTAGAAGCTAAGATCAAAGGCCAGATCGCTGATGAGCAAACTGGTGTTGCGATCGTTCGTAGAGCATTGGAAGAGCCTATCCGCACTTTAACTGCTAACGCAGGTATCGACGGTTCTATCGTGGTACAAAAAATTAAAGATGGCAAAGCTGACTTTGGTTTCAACGCAAGAACAGAAACTTATGAAAACCTGTTCAAAGCCGGCGTTATCGATCCTACTAAAGTAAGCCGTGTTGCTCTTGAAAATGCAGCTTCTATTGCAGGTATGTTGTTAACAACTGAGTGTGTTGTAGCTGATAAACCAAAGCCTGAGCCTGCTCATGCACATCCTGCTCCTGATATGGGCGGTATGGGTTATTAATATTGAAAGAAGAAGCAATCGTTTCTT
Organism: Bacteroidota bacterium; assembly: GCA_028875875.1. Lineage (GTDB taxonomy): Bacteria > Bacteroidota > Bacteroidia > Chitinophagales > Chitinophagaceae > JAGWUV01. Next base: position 37,022 of record JAGWUV010000013.1, on the reverse strand, counting down.
CTTCCCTAATAAAACAAAGCCTCTTCTTTTGAAGGGGCTTTGTTGTGGATAAGCCGATGCTGGTTACTTAACATTCAAACCATTGAATATGATAAGAAAATTGTTGCATTACTTATTCAGGAAAACAATCCTGCGGATTATCATCTCCTGTAAATCCGCAAACGTTAATTACAGGGATGATAACAATCCGTTTATGATCCTTTAGTCATTCATAAATGATAAGGGCCAAGACTGTTTGGAATCTTGGCCCTTATCATTTTCAGCTAGAAGAATGTTACCCTTTCAGCGTTTTAGCAAAACCTTCGCCAAACAAACTCAGCGCATACCCATAGCTTAGCATCACAATCACACTTAAAAACTCAACGTCTTTGAGTAAAAACATTTGTAACGCTAGAATAGTATCCGATACAACGAAAAGAGCGGCACCTGGCACGAAATAAGTTCTTGCAGTAAATTTTCTGGCATTGCTTGACAAAAGATTGCTTGCAACGATCATTGTTATAGAAATAATAGCCATGTATATTATCACAGGTACTTCAAGTGCACCTAATTCCGGTTTGATATGCCTGAAAACCTGGAAAGCTACAATACCCATGATCACAGCTGCAATAAAAGCTTCCTGTCCCTTGGATAGCCTGATCTTCTGAAACCTGTAAAAAGTTATGATGAAAAGAATATGCATTGTTGCAAAAGCCAGCATTCCCAACAAGAAGAAAATTGTTCCGCTGTTCAGCAGCAAAATATCACCGACCCATGCGGCTACAAGGGCAAAAAATACAAGCGTTTTGGTATTTCGGTAAACGTTTTTCCTCGCATTCAGAAAGATGTACAGGATGATAACAGGCACCAGGAGTACCTTAGTGAAATTCCGGTAAGCTGTTTGTCCCTGGAAAGTAAAATAGCAATCGAGAAGCAGTATTAACCAAAAAACAAGAATTCCCTTTTTCTTAAGTAATTGCATTAGGGTTAGTTTTTAACTGTCAGTTTCTGCGAAAATATAGGCTTTATTGCATTTCGCATCTTTCCGCTATACATATTTTACCCAAATCTTATGCAGAACAAATTCTGTTACTTTGTAGCCATGTTAACAGAACAAGAAGAAAGCTTTATTAAATATTGGGCAGCCAACCGTGAATATGAAAAGAAAAGCTTTAAACAGTTTTTAAAAGGTCTTTCATCAGGTATTTCTATCGGAATAGGGATCGTATTGGTTATAATAGCAGGCTGGTATGAAAGGGCCAACATGGAAGCCAATACACAGATGAACCCTTTTATCCTGCTGCTAGTAATTGCCATTATCAGTGTTTTCATGGCCTATTTTTACAGGAATTATCAATGGGAAATGAAGGAACAGCGTTATTTAGAGTTGCTTGCCAGGAAGAGAAAACAAGAAAATAAGGGGGCAAATGCAGCAGAATAGAAAAGAGCATTGTCAATTATTTTGCCGCTATCTCTACCCCTTCAAAATCATTGGGTATGAGAAGTTGTGAACAACCACAAACTGCTTATGCACAAAGCCGGGACTGTCAAGTTCCGGCTTCTTTTTTCTGTCAAAATATCATTATCATTCCCCTATCTTTGCCCACTCTAAAAAAAATTTATAAACCCTAACTAGTATGCAACTGAAAGGTTTAGTGCGATTTTTTGCGATTGCCCTTATTTTAATTTGCCTTTACCAGTTATCCTTTACCTGGATTGTTCGCAGCCATGAAAGTGATATGGAGGCAAAAGCTGAAAGAATGATGAAGGCTTACCCTACCCCGGATCAAAAATATCCGGGAAATGCAGAGCTTCAGGCTGTGTATGCCGATTCATTGAAACAAGTGAAAGAAGGCCTCGTAAAGCACTTATTGGATAGCACGAAAGACGCAAAGATCGGTCCGTTTAGCCTTACCACTTACAGCAGCGCAAAAGACAAAGAACTGCTGTTAGGTCTCGACCTCCAGGGTGGTATGAGTGTAACAATGGAAGTTGGCTTGGATGGCCTGATCAGGTCACTGGCCGATTATACCAAAGATCCTCAATTTAACAGGGCCCTTGATGCGGCTATTCAGCGCAAAGCCAATAGCGGCGCAGATCTCATCTCACTGTTCAGAGAAGAGTTTTTAAAGATGAATGCTTCCGGTAACCTGGCTCCTTTCTTTACATCACGCAGTAACGGTAAAATTAAATTCACTTCTACCAATGATGAAGTGATCAATTACCTCAAAGAGCAATCAAGCGCTGCCTTCAACAATACGTTACGTATCATCCGTACAAGGATTGACCGTTTCGGCGTATCCTCTCCCAATATCAATCCCGATGCTGCAAAAGGGATTATTAACATTGAACTGGCAGGTGTAACCGATCCTGAAAGGGTTCGCAATTATCTTCAGTCAACTGCCAACCTGCAGTTTTTTGAAGTATATACCGCCGAAAACCAGGAATTGGTGAATGGTATCACTACAGCAGACAAAGCACTACAAGACTACCTGAACGGTGTTAAACCTGCTACGGATACAACCAAAGCAGATTCTGCAAAAACTGCAACCGTTGCAAAAGCCGATTCAACCAAGTTGAAGGAAAACGAAAACCCGTTAAGGCGTTTATTATTACCCGGTTCTCAGCCTTACCGCAGCAATACAGGTAAAGTAATTTACCCTGCTTCAATTGCCCTTATTCAAACAAAAGATACTGCAGCTTTCAACAGCTACATGAGAATGGATATTGTGAAAAGCAAATTCCCTTCTAACCTTGTTTTCATGTATGGCAAGGTAGATATCGATGATCCCAAGGCAAAGAACCTGTTAACCATTTACGCCATTAAAACACTGGATAATGGCCAGGCAGAACTGGAAGGAGATCATGTTAGCGATGCTTCACAAGATTATGATGAGCGTGGCCGCATTGCCATTAAAATGAATATGGATAAGCTGGGTACCAATATCTGGGCTAAAATGACAGCCCGCAATATTGATCACCCGATCGCTATTGTGCTGGACAACTTTGTTTATTCTGCTCCGAATGTTAATGATGCGATCACTACAGGTAACTCTCAAATATCCGGTAATTTCTCCGTGAAAGAAGCACAGGATCTTGCTGAGATTTTAAAGAGTGGTAAACTGCCAGCGCCTGCCAAGATCGTTCAGGAACAAGTAATTGGACCAACATTAGGTAAAGAAGCCATCAAAGGCGGTTCTTTGTCCTTCCTCATTTCATTCATAGTGATCTTCGTTTTAATGTTGATCTACTATAACACAGGAGGTTGGGTTGCCAACATTGCGCTGATCTTAAACTTGCTCTTTACTATTGGTATTTTAAGCGCCATGGGCTTTACCCTAACGGCACCGGGTATTGCAGGTTTAGTATTAACCATTGGTATGGCCGTGGATACGAACGTAATCATATTTGAACGTATCAAAGAAGAGTTAACAAAGGGAAAAGGTTACCAGGCCGCTGTCAGCGATGGTTACCGCCGTTCTCTCTCTCCGGTTCTCGATGCTCACGTTACCACCATGCTAACCGCTATCATACTGGCCTACTTTGGTTTAGGTCCTGTATTAGGTTTCGCAACAACACAGATCATTGGTATCTTATTATCATTATTCTGCGGTATCCTTGTTTCAAGACTGATTACTGATTTTTATACCAACAAGAAAAGGCACTTTGAATATTTCACAGGTTTATCAAAGAAAATTTTCAAACATGCCGCCTTCAAGTTTATCGAATATAGAAAAGTGGCTTACGGAATTTCAGTAGTGGTATTGATCCTGGGTATCGGTTCTTTCTTCAATGGATTTGATGAAGGTGTAGAATTTTCAGGTGGCAGAAGTTATACCATCAAGTTTGATAAAGCAGTAAGTCCGGATGCCATCCGTGATGATCTGAAAAAAGTATTTGAAAACGAAGCTCCTGTAATTAAAACAGTAGGTACTGCCAACCAACTGAATATTACAACAGCCTATCTTATCAAGAATACAAAAGCCAATGCTGATTCAACGGTTGAGATGGCATTATTCAACGGATTGAAAAATCACTTACCACAAGGATTAACTTATACTGAATTTGATAAGAAGTTTAAGCAAAGCTCACAAACAGTGCAGCCTTCGATCTCTGATGATTTAAAAGCAGGTGCTCAGAAAGCAACAGTATTTGCGCTGATTATCATTTGCTTGTATATCTTCATCCGTTTCCGCGACTGGAGATATTCACTGGGTACAATCTTCTCTTTGTTACACGACGTGTTTGTAACATTAATCGTATTCAGCTTCTTTAGAAAGATCGTTCCATTCCCGCTGGAAATAGACCAGCACTTCATTGCAGCCGTATTAACGGTGATCGGTTTCTCTATGAACGATACCGTGATTGTATACGACCGTATCCGTGAAGACAGCAAACTGTTAAAGGGATCAAGCAATGCTGCGATCATCAACAAAGCGATCAATGAAACATTAAGTCGTACCGTAATGACCTCATTAACCGTATTCTTAACCATCCTTATCCTCTTCATTTTCGGTGGTGAGGTAACAAGAGGTTTTGCATTCGCCATGTTAATAGGTGTAATTACAGGTACATACTCTTCTATTTTCGTTGCCGCTCCGATCCTGGTTGATTTTGCTAAAGACAAACCTTTAGGAAAGCAGGAAGAAAAGAAATAACACACGTTTATAATATCAAAAAAGCCTCACAGAGACCTACTGGTGAGGCTTTTTTATTAAAAGCTACTTAAAGCTAGAGCTTTAACAATTTTAATAGTTGCGCTGTACAATACTTTTGCAGTATTCAGCATGAGAGTAGTTGTGAATCATATAATCCTGCGTCTATTACTTGCATTGATGGCATTTCAAATCATCAACCTTAGCATCGATGCCATTGAGTTCACACCGATAAAAGCAAAATATTCGATTGGAGAGTTCAACTACCTTAATTCCATGACAGAGTATGTTGGCGAAGTTTTACTCGGACATAAAGATCTCTTCCCCGAATTCCTGAAAAAATCATCCAAAGAATCACAAAACATAAAACATATCGATTTTAAAGTATACCAGCCTTCCCGTTCAAATTTCATTGAACAACAGTATACCGAGGTTAGATCTTTTTCATTCCCTTTGGATGAATCTTATAGTTTTCTTTTCTCAAATGAAATCAATCCTCCTCCTCCCAAGAAACATGGATAATCTTATTCATGTAACAACACCAGAAGCCTTAGCTTAATCGTTAGTATTGGCTTCACTTCGAATTTTCTACACCCTTTTCAAATTAAATGATTATGCGCAGCGTAAGCAATTACCTGGCAATTTTGTGTACTTTTTGTACGCTGAATTGTACGGCTCAAAATGTTTTCACACCCGGAAAAACTGATACGGCAAGACTTTCATTAGACAGTGCCGAAACAGTTTTCCTGAACAACAATCTGCAGCTTTTAGCACAACGGTATAATGTTGATGCACAAAAAGCTTTGATCATCCAGGCGAAGCTTCTTCCCAATCCTAACTTTTCATTTGCAAGAGGCCCGCTGGTTCCAATCACAGATGCTTCTTCTAATTTCCCGCATTCAAACTTCTTTTCCAACGGGGAAAACATGGCTGCTATATCGCAACTGATTTTGTTGGCCGGCAAAAGAAACAAACAAATCAAACTGGCAGAAGCAAATGCAAAGCTCGCTGAATACCAGTTATATGACTTAATTAGAACATTGAAGTACACCCTTCGTACAGATTTTTTCAGCATCTATTACCTGCAGCAATCTGCAAAAGTGTATGATAAAGAAATACAATCCCTACAACAGGTAGTTAATGCCTTTAACCTGCAGCAGGGTAAAGGATATATTTCTGAGAAAGAAGTGGTGCGTATCAAGGCCCAGTTATACAGTTTACGAAGCGAGTACAACGATCTTATCAACCAGATCAATGATACGGAAAGTGAATTACGCCTTGTATTGCAAATAAAAAACACATACATCATTCCGGAAATAAACAACGAAAGTGTTGCAAAACTAAATCCGCGGCAATACAACATTACCACACTTATAGATACAGCATTTGTGAACAGAACTGACTTGCAAATTGCCCAAACTAATACAGGCATTAGCAAACTCAACTACAGCTACCAGAAAGCATTGGCAGTACCTGATGTAACAGCCTCCGTTGCTTACGATAGACAAGGCAGCTATGCTCAAAATTTTCAATCGGCCGGTATTGCTATAGACCTTCCTTTTTTCAATAGAAATCAGGGCAACATTAAATCAGCCAAATCAATGATAGCTTTTAGTCAGGCAACAGAAAAAAGTACAGAAGCCAGCGTTGAAGAACAAATTTATCGTGCCCTGCAAAAAGCATATGATAACGACAAACTCTATCATACAATGGATGCCAAATTCAGTAACGACTTTGAGCGATTATTAAATGAAGTGTTGAATAATTACCAGAAAAGAAATATAGGCTTGCTCGACTTCCTCGACTTCTATGATGCTTACAAGCAAAATGTATTGCAGGTTAATTCCATCCAGCTCAACCGTGTAAATGCTTTTGAAGACCTGAATTTTTACACGGGAACAAATTTCTTCAATTAGAAAATCACCTTATTATGAAAAGAATCAATCTACTCAAAGAAACAATCTTACTGATGTTTGCAATTATTGCTTTTGCCAGTTGCAAAACAGAACAGAACAAAACCGAAACAGAAAGGCAGAAATATGTTATACCCGATTCATTGGCCAAAACTTTAACGATAGATTCAGTAGGCATCAGTCCGTTAATGAGTGCCGTAAACTTTACAGGTAAGGTAACATTCAACGAAGATCATGTAGTAAAAGTGTATCCTTTGGTAAGTGGCAATGTGCAGGATGTAAAAGTAATGTTGGGAGATTATGTACAGGCCGGCCAGGTGTTAGCAGTAATTAAAAGTACAGAGATGGCTGGCTATAGTTCGGATCTTGTGAATGCACAAACCAACTTATCTCTTGCTAAGAAAAATTTAGATGCACAACAGGATTTATTTAAGAGCGGACTTGCCTCTCAATTAGATGTTTTAAACGCACAAACCAATTACGAACAAGCCAAAGCACAACTGGCAAAAACAACCAAAGTTTTAAAGATCAACGGAGCCAATACACAAGGAGATTATGTTGTAAAAGCACCAATCAGCGGCTTTATCGTAGAAAAATTTATTACCAACAATACCGCTATTCGTGCAGACAATGGCAACAACATATTCACCATTTCAGACTTGCAGAATGTTTGGGTAATTGCCAATGTTTATGAATCAAATATCAGCCTTGTGCACCAGGGTGATGCAGCAGATATTACCACACTCTCCTATCCTGGCAAAGTATTTCACGGCAAAGTAGATAAGATCATGAATGTGCTTGATCCTACGAATAAAGTAATGAAAGTAAGGATCATGTTATCCAACCCCGGATATGTACTAAAACCCGAAATGTTTACCAATATCACTATCACTAATAAAGAGAATAAACCTACACTCTGTGTTCCCTCAAAAGCAATCGTATTTGACCATAGCGAAAACTATGTGCTGGTGTACAAGAACAATGCAGATGTAAGGATCACACCTGTTTCTGTTTTAAATATTGTGGGAGACAAAACTTATTTAGCCGGAGGTGTTAAGCCAGGCGATAAAGTGATTGGCTCACAAGCCATTCTCATCTATGATGCACTGAACAACTAAACAGTACTATAAAAGAAAACTTAAGGATTCCGCAAACACAGTCAGCGATCCTTATCGTTCACACAAAAAAAATCAGCCATGAATAAGGCTTTAAAAAATATCATTGCCTTTTCGTTAAAAAATAAATACTTCATATTTTTTGCAACGGGCATTTTAATTATAAGCGGCATCATCACTTTCAAGCAAATGCCTATTGAAGCTTTCCCTGATGTTACTAATACAGAGATCAGCATTATTACTCAATGGCCCGGACGAAGTGCAGAAGAGGTGGAAAAATTTGTGACCATCCCAATTGAAATTGCGATGAACCCGGTTCAAAAAAAAGTAAGCCTTCGCTCAACCAGCATCTTTGGACTATCTTATGTAAAGCTCATTTTCGATGACAATGTTAAAGACCCCGAAGCAAGACAGCAGGTAATGAACCTATTGGGCAATGCCAATTTACCCGACAATGTTCAACCTTCTGTACAACCTCCTACAGGCCCAACCGGTGAAATATTCAGGTACACTTTGAGAAGCAATGTTAGAGATGTACGTGAATTAAAAACTATGCAAGACTGGATCGTTGACAGGCAGTTACGTTCTGTACCCGGCGTTGCAGATATCGTAAGTTTTGGCGGCATGGTTAAAACCTATGAGATACGTGTAGATCCAGGAAAACTTACTACACTTGGCATAACTCCTCTTGATGTTTACAACGCAGTAAATAAAAGCAATATCAATATCGGAGGTGATGTAATTAAGAAAAACAATCAGGCTTATGTTGTAAGAGGTATTGGATTATTGAATGATATCAATGAGATAAAAAACGTAATTGTACAGAACGTAAATGGTATACCGGTGTTAGTGAAAGATGTTGCCGATGTAGAGATATCCAACTTGCCGAGGCTGGGCCTTGTTGCGAGAGCAGATGCTAAGACGGATGCTAACGGCAAGAGAATTACCACCGATGAACCTGATGTGGTAGAAGCGATCGTTATCATGCGGAAAGGTGAAAACCCTACGCAGGTGGTACAGGCCGTAAAGGATAAGATCAGGAAGATCAATGAAAGGATTTTACCTGCCGATACGCAGATCGTTCCTTATTATGATCGTGAAGATCTTATTCATTACGCTACCCATACAGTAATGCACAACCTCGTAGAAGGCATTTTACTGGTTACCTTATTGGTGTCGCTTTTTATGTTCAACTGGCGAACTACATTGATCGTATCCATCATCATTCCACTGGCCCTGCTGTTTGCATTCATCTGTTTACACCTGATGGGTATGAGTGCCAACCTGCTTTCATTAGGCGCTGTTGACTTTGGTATCATCATCGACGGGGCCGTAGTAATGGTTGAAGGCTTATTTGTGGTACTCGACCATACAGCAAGGGATATGGGAATGGAAAGGTTTAACAAGATCGCTAAAATGGGACTGATCAAAAAAAACGGTGCCCAATTAGGTAAAGCCATCTTCTTTGCCAAAGTGATCATCATCACCGGACTGCTACCCATCTTCGCATTCCAAAAAGTGGAAGGTAAAATGTTCTCTCCGCTTGCTTACACTTTAGGCTTTGCATTACTGGGAGCTTTGATCACAACACTTACATTGGTACCTGTTCTGATCAATTTATTGCTTCGGAAAAACGTGCATGAAAAACACAATCCTTTTGTGCATCATCTCACCGGCATCATGATCAAAGGTTTCAATTTTACTTTCCGCCACAGAAAAACTACCATTGCATTATCTTTCCTCATAATCATTCTCGGCCTTTATTCTTTCAAATATTTAGGTTCAGAATTTTTACCGGAGTTAGATGAAGGATCAATTTGGATGAGGGCACAGCTTCCCTACTCTGTTTCACTCGAAAAGTCTATTGAAGTATCTAAACAAATTCGAAACATCCTCATCACTTTCCCGCAGGTAAAAACAATTGCTTCTCAAACCGGTCGGCCCGATGACGGAACAGATGTAGCAGGATTTTACAACAATGAATTCGACATTATTCTCTACCCCGAAACGGAATGGAAACCACATATTACCAAGGAAGAACTAATCCGGCAAATGAATGATAAGCTTTCGGTGATACCTGGCGCCAACTTCAACTTTTCCCAACCTATTATGGATAATGTGGAAGAAGCAGTCTCCGGCGTAAAGGGATCGATATGTGTGAAGATTTTCGGTGATTCACTCAATTACATGGAGCCGAAAATGAATGAAGTATATAACGTTTTGAAAACAGTAAATGGTATTGAGGATCTTGGTGCTATCAAAAACCTGGGGCAGCCGGAACTGGATATTGACCTGAACCAGCAAAAAATGGCTTTATACGGCGTTGCCACTGCCGATGCTAATGCGGTAATTGAGATGGCTATTGGGGGAAAAGCTGCAACGCAGTTATATGAAGGCATTAAAAAGTTTGATGTCCGCATTCGTTTCCCTGAAGAGTACAGGCAATCGGTAGATGATATCGGCAACCTGATGGTACCCACACAAAGCGGATCAAAAGTACCTGTGAAAGAGATCGCAGACATTTCTATGAAAACAGGCCCATGCCTCATTTTTAGGGATGCAAATGAACGTTATGCTGCAGTGAAGTTTTCCGTACGTGGAAGGGATATGGGCAGCACCATTAAAGAAGCGCAGGACAAAGTAGAAGCAAAAGTAAAACTGCAAAGAGGGTACTCAATGGTATGGCAGGGTGATTTTGAGAACCAGCAAAGAGCAACCCTAAGACTGGAACAAGTGGTTCCTATTAGTTTATTACTCATTTTCTTGTTGCTCTTCATTATGTTCGGCAATCTGAAAGATGCAGGACTAGTTTTCTTGAATGTACCATTTGCGATAGTGGGTGGTATTGCTGCACTACACTTTACAGGTACTAATTTTAGTATCTCTGCCGGCATTGGATTTATTGCCTTGTTTGGCATTTGTATACAGGATGGGGTACTACTGATTACCGTATTTAAACAAAACCTCGAAAAAATACATGGTGAGGCCAATACATTGTACACCGCTATAAAACTGGGGGTAAATTCAAGAATACGGCCTGTAATGATGACTGCCCTAATGGCTGCCATAGGATTATTTCCTGCCGCCATATCGCATGGTATCGGATCTGAAAGCTCACGCCCCCTGGCAAGGGTGGTGATCGGGGGCATTTTATGTGCGATGATATTCTCCTTACTCGTTTTCCCTCACATTTTCTCCTGGGCTTATAAAAATTTCGATCGCAAACACCAGGACAAGGTGAATGAAGATATTTAAAAACTAGGTTTTAGACGCATGCTCTCTTATCAGAGCACGGGCTGCCATGTCTATGGCGGCCCTTTTTTCATCATTTATTAAGATTGGGGCTAATAGAAAAACTTTAGTTTTACGCCCTATTGCGTTTGAAACCATTAAACCTGCAAACTGAGTATTGCAATTTTTCGTTCATGGCAACTATTGCCACATCGAACTATTGGTTTCGTGCAATGGCTTTCTAAAACCTCGAAACCTAATATGATCAATTTACTGAAAAAATTTTCATTGCCTGCCATCATTACGGCGGTTTCAACATTTTTTGTTTTCCCGTATTCATCTCAAGCCCAAAATATTCCATCGAAAGATACACTGTCCCTATCGTTGCAACAGGCAGAAAAGCAATTCATCGACAGCAACTTTTTACTACTTGCAGCTCATTATAACGTAGATGCACAAAAAGCTCTGATACAACAAGCCAGGCTTTGGCAAAACCCGGTGCTTAATTCAGACCAGATGATCGCTGCTAATGGAAAATTTGTGTCATATACAAAAGATGCCAGCGGTAATTTCCAGGGACAATACTATGTTCAGGTGCAACAACTGATTATGACCGCAAGAAAAAGAGGTAAACTTATAGACATTGCTACCACCAATGCTAAAATTGCAGAGCTGCAGTTACAGGATGTACTCCGCAACCTCCGTTACCAGTTACACCAGGATTATTTTACACTTCAGCAACAGCTTCAGTTACTGCCCATTTACCAGAACCAGCTCAACCAGCTCAACATACTGGTTAATGGAATGCAATCTCAGTTAAATGCAGGCAATATTGCACAGAAAGATTTTGTTCGCATGCAGGCATTGGCCATCGCATTACAGCAGGATATAGTTGATCTGAAAAAAAGTATTGCCGATACGCAAAATGATCTAAAAACATTATTGCAAATAAAAGATGCAAACCTGTTTGTTAAACCAACCGAAGGTCTTTCCTCCCAAACTGTTGCATTACCGGAGAGTGAAGAAAGCCTATTAAACATCGCTAAGCAGCAAAACCCCTATTTCTTGCTGCAACAAACACAAACACAATTACAACAGCAAAACCTGAACTATCAGAAAGCATTACGTGTGCCGGATGTTACACTCGGTCCCAACTTCGACCGTAATTCCAACTTCGCTCCTAACTATTTCGGTCTTGGAATATCATTACCATTACCAATTTTGAATAAAAACCAGGGCAATATCAAATCTGCTGAATACAATATCAAACAACAACAAGCCATTACGCAGAATGCAGAAACAGAATTGAAAAACAATATTAGTAACGCCTATTACAAGCTCTCTGTAACACTGCAACAGAATAACAATACCCAAAAGGAGTTTTATAACAAGTATAGTAACATATATACTAACATGCTGGAAAGCTATAAGCAAAGGCAGATTGGCTTACTGGAATTTCTCGACTTCTTTAACGATTACATAAGTTCTCAGCAACGATTTATACAACAACAGTTAAACCTGGTATTAGCTAATGAAGAACTGAACTATTACCTGGGAAAATAAAATTCATTTATAAAAGATCATCAAGTTATATGAACAAAATTAATCTCAGTATCATTGGTTTGCTTACACTGCTGATCATCACTTCCTGCAAGGAAAAAAAAGAAGTGAAAGAAGAAACTAAAAAATTTGTTTTAAGCGACACGATGGCTAAAATGATAGCAATCGATACTGTTTCCAGTGGATTTATCAACGATACGGTAACCTTAACCGGAGAAGTAAGTTTTAATGAAAATACAGTTAATAAAATTTTCCCCCGCAACAGCGGACAGGTGATAGACTGTAAAATTTCCATTGGTGATAAAGTACATGCCGGGCAGGTGTTAGCAACAATAAAAAGTGCCGATATCGCAGGCAGTTATTCAGATCTTGCTTCTTCTAATGCCGATTTAGCAATTGCAAAAAGACAACTCACCAACATTGAAAGTCTTTACAAAAACGGCATAGCAAGTGAAAAAGAATATACCGAAGCAAAACAGAATTATGAAAAAGCATTGGCCGCAAAAAGAAAGATAGAATCTCTGATCAACATCAACGGTGGCTCGCAAACCAACGCAGGAGGCACTTACGTACTCACCTCTCCTATTGATGGTTATGTAGTAGAGAAAAAAGTGAATACCGGTAATTTCATTCGGCCGGATATGGGTGATAATTTATTTACTATCTCCGATCTGAAAGATGTATGGATCAATGCTAATGTTTTTGAAGCAGACATAACAAGGGTAAAAGAAGGCTATGCGGTTGAAGTAACAACACTGGCTTACCCGGATAAGATATTCAAAGGTAAAATTGACAAGATTGGCGAAGTGTTAGATCCAACGAGTAAAGCATTAAGGGCACGCATCAAACTTCCGAATGAAGGCATGCTACTGAAACCTGAAATGTTTGCCAAAGTAATTGTGAACAACGAAGAGAAAAAGAAAGCAATTTATATTCCTACTAAAGCATTGATTTCTCAAAACAGCAAAAATTATGTGATCGTATACAATGGAAAAGATGATATGAAAATTGCTGAAGTGAATATTCTAAAAACCGTAGGAGATAAAACATACCTGGTTAGTGGAGTAACACCGGGACAGCAGTTGATCACGCAAAACCAACTGCTCATTTTTCAGCAATTGCTCAACAATTAATTCATTTTATCAAAACCTTTTCCTGTAAAGGAAGCAGCATATGAATAAAATTATTAAAAGTATTATTCACTTTTCCTTACGCCACCGGTATTTTGTTTTCTTTTTAACCGGCATATTAGCAGTGATCGGTTTCATCAGTTACAAGAACACACCCATTGAAACCTTTCCTGATGTTACCAATACGCAGATCATTATCATCACACAATGGCCGGGACGTAGTGCTGAAGAAGTTGAAAAATTTGTAACCATTCCGTTAGAAACAGCATTAACATCTGTACAAAAAAAATCTAACCTCAGAACAACATCATCTTTCGGATTAAGTTATATCCGCATTATTTTCGACGATAATATAACAGACGATTTTGCCCGTCAGCAGGTATTCAGCCGCATCAACAACATAGATCTTCCTGATGGCATTAAACCAGATGTACAACCACCGTACGGACCTACAGGTGAGATATACCGTTATACATTAAAGAGCAAAACAAGAAGTATACGAGACCTTTACACCATACAGGATTGGGTACTCGACAGGGAATTTAAACGTATTCCGGGTGTAGCTGATGTTAATAGTTTTGGTGGTGAAGAAAAGAGTTTTGAGATCGGTGTGAACCCCAGTTATCTTACCAAATACGGCCTCAGCTCTTTGGATGTTTACAATGCAGTTGCTAAAAGTAATATCAATGTAGGCGGAGATGTTATTGAAAGAAATGGCCAGGCATATGTGGTACGTGGCATTGGTTTATTGAACAATATTTCCGAGATAGAAAACATCATTGTTACCAAAATCAACGGAATGCCTATATTGGTTAAAAATCTTGCACAGGTTAAAGAAGCCGGAAAACCAAGACTGGGACAGGTTTCAAGGGATACCACAGGTGATGTAATCGAAGGGATTGTTGTGATGACCAAAGGTGAAAACCCTACTGAAGTATTAGGTCGTATTCATGATAAAGTAAAAGAGTTAAATAATACAATTCTTCCGAAAGATGTTAAACTTGATACGTTCTACGACCGAACCACGCTGATGGATTACGCAACACATACTGTTATCCATAACCTTATTGAAGGCATCGTGCTGGTAACCTGTATCGTGCTGATATTTATGGCCGACTGGCGTACAACCGTTACTGTAAGCATTATCATACCACTGGCACTGCTCTTCGCATTCATGTGTATGCGTATTAAAGGCATGACAGCCAACCTGCTTTCTATGGGGGCTGTCGACTTTGGTATCATCATAGACGGTGCTGTAGTAATGGTAGAAGGCTTATTCGTTGCACTCGACCATCGTGCCAAAGAAATCGGTATGGATCGTTTCAATAAACTGGCTAAACTTGGATTGTTTAAACAGGTAGGAACTGAAATGGGTAAAGCTATCTTCTTCTCAAAGATCATCATCATTACCTGTCTTATACCCATCTTTGCCTTCCAGAAAGTAGAAGGAAAAATGTTCTCTCCGCTGGCATATACGTTAAGCTTTGCGCTATTGGGAGCACTCATATTTACATTAACATTAGTACCTGCATTGTCAAGTATTTTAATGAGAAAGAATATTAGGGAAAAACACAATCCCGTTGTTTCTTTCTTCGAGAACGGTGTTAAGTTCCTCTACGAGAAAGCACATAAAGTACCTAAGCTAAGTTTATCAATTGCCATATTAATAATGGCTATCACTTTTTATTCCGCAAAGTATCTTGGAAGTGAATTTTTACCTGAATTAGATGAAGGTGCTTTATGGGTAAAATCACAGCTACCGATGAGTGCATCATTGAACCAGTCTAAAGAGATATCAGATAAAATGACGAGTATCATCAGGAAGTTCCCGGAAGTAAGGCATACTCTGGCGCAGATCGGAAGAACGAATGATGGTACTGATCCTAAAGGTTTTTTCAATGTTGAGATTGCAGTTGATCTGTATCCGAAAGAAGAGTGGAGGAAAGGCGTTACAACGGAGATGCTGATTGATAGTATGGATCGGCAGTTAAGTAAAATACCAGGGCTACTGTTAAACTACTCCCAGCCCATCCGTGATAATGTGGAAGAAGCCGTAGCAGGTGTTCCGGCAGCTTTGGCCGTTAAAATATTTGGACCAGATTTTAATACATTAGACTCCTTAGCAAATAAAGTACAAAATGTTTTAGGCCAGGTTCAGGGTGTGGAAGACCTCGGTGTTTTAAGAAACCTTGGTCAGCCTGAATTCAGAATTGAATTAGACCAGCAGAACATGGCATTGTATGGGGTAAATACTGCTGATGCACAAAGTGTGATTGAGATGGCGTTAGGTGGTAAAGCTGCTACACAACTGTATGAAGGAGAAAGGAAATTCGACATTCGTATCCGTTATCAAAAAGATTTTCGTGATACAAAAGAAAAGATAGAACAGTTGATGATTCCAACACAAGACAGTGCTAAGATCCCATTAAAACAAATTGCTACGATAAGAACACTAACAGGTCCAGCATTTGTGTACCGGGATAATAACAGCAGGTATATTCCTGTAAAATTCTCAATTCGGGGAAGAGATCTTGGAAGTACCATTGCTGAAGCACAACAAAAAGTAGATGCAGCTGTAAAATTACCCGATGGCTACAGGATGACATGGAATGGAGAATTTGAAAATCAGCAAAGAGCTACACTCACTTTATCGAGAGTGGTGCCTGCCTGTTTGCTGGCTATCTTCCTGATCCTCTTTATCACTTTTGGTAATGTTAAAGATGCCATACTAACCATTCTGAATGTGCCATTTGCATTAATAGGCGGCATATTGGCGTTGCATGTTACAGGCATCAACTTCAGTATCAGTGCAGGGATCGGCTTTATTGCACTCTTTGGTGTATGTATACAAAACGGTGTGATATTGATCAGCGTATTCCGAAAGAACTTGCAAGCGCACATGACCCTGCATCAGGCTGTTTTACATGGAGTAATATCAAGGGTGCGCCCTGTGGTAATGACGGCTCTTATGGCGGCAATTGGTTTATTGCCCGCTGCCATCTCAACAGGTATTGGTAGTGAAACCCAGAAGCCACTGGCAATTGTAGTAATCGGAGGGTTGATCACGTCCACCATACTTACCTTGTTGATCTTACCCATTATTTATACATTGGTTTATCAGTTCCTTCATAAACGAGAAAATCTTAAGATGCTGAAAAAAATAGGAGCAGTATAAATGCAACCATAATGAAAAAATAATAGGCGGCTCTTTGCGGATGCCGCCTATTTTTGTGCCGCAAAAAAACACCGTGAAGCCTGCTTTTTTTTTCATACTACTATGCTTTTCTTTCACAGCTAAAGCTCAAGATTCATTGGGCAAGAATATCTCTTTTCATTGGCAGGCAACAAGTGTTCCTGAATATCACCCTAGCTTTTATTCACCTTATACAGGTGATAATAGCCTGGTTCCGAAAGAAGGGATTGCCACCTCTTTTACAACAACTTTTTACCTGGCTTGGAAGCCGGCAAAGCATACCTACATTATTTTCAACCCTGAAGCCGCTGGAGGAAAAGGCTTAAGCAAAACGCTGGGTATTGCAGGTTTCCCCAATGGAGAAGTATATCGTGTCGGAGATCCGAAATTACAGCCTTTTATAGCCAGACTTTATATGGAACAACGTTTTCCGCTTTCGCATGAAAAAGAAAAAGTAAATGATGATGAAAACCAAATCAAAGAACTTACAAATAAAGATTATATCTCTGTTATCGCAGGAAAATTTTCATTAACTGATTTTTTTGATGATTCACAAGTCAGCCATGATCCCAGGACTCAATTCATGAACTGGAGCCTGATGGGTAACGGGGCATGGGATTATGCTGCTAATACACGTGGTTATACAATGGGCATTGTATTACAGGCATTATACCACGATTGGGCTTTCAGGCTGGCACATACCGCTGTACCGATTGAAGCCAATGGACCGGAACTGCAATACAAAGGATGGGATGCCAGCAGCACTGTTTTCGAAATAGAAAAAACGCATCTCTTCCAAAAAAATGAAAAACAATTCACCACTTTTCATTCTGGAATTTATATCAATAAAGCCAGGATGGGCAACTACAATACCTCTATCAATACCGGCTTAATGAATTTCATGCCTCCTGATATTACAGATAGCAGGGCATATGGGAGAACAAAGTGGGGCTTATATGCCAGCCTTGATAATAACTTCGGATATATTCACCATTTCATCAAAGGAAGCTGGAATGATGGACAGAACGAGTCGTGGGCATTTACAGAAATAGACAGAAGTGTAGCTACAGGATTTGCCTTTGATGGAAGTATCTGGAACAGAAAAAACGATCACCTGGGGATTGCTTATGTAGACAACGGATTATCAGAACCACACCGAACTTATTTATCCAACGGTGGTTACGGATTTATTATTGGAGACGGGAAGCTGAATTATGGTCGCGAACAGATACTAGAATGTTATTATGCATGGCATCCTTTAAAATATCTTTTTGTAAGTCCGGATTACCAGTTCGTTATTAATCCCGGGTACAATAAAGATCGAGGCCCGGTGCATATCTTCTCCCTGAGATTACATGTAGAATTGTAACAATTATTCCCAAAATTTTACAGGATAGTTCATACAATTATGCTCAGGCTCATTAGCTAAGGCAACACCGATATTTTGCAACTCTTGCGGAGTAATAGTAGATTCTATAAGCGGGAACAATTGGCGTTCTTCAAAACGGATATGCTGCTCAACAACCGTTTCAATCGAACTCAATGTTTCTGCTTTTATTTTAGTTCGAAGTGAAGTGAATAACTCGCTGATGAGGGTATGTTCATCCTTCATCCTGGCAATGCCTTCTGCCAGTAAAGGATATTTCGTAGATAAAATAAGCAGGTTATGTTCTTCTAATTGAAAATGCAGCAACAGATCTTCTTCATAAAAAGCGATACAGAAGTCCTGCAGTATTTTCAATGCTGCCTGTTTCTTTAAACCCTTACCCAGCAACAAACAAAATAACAATCCGTTATGATGTTGCCTGGATAAGGGTTGTAATGCCTCGCTTCTTTTGATAGGCATAGTTTATTTTAATGCACTAATAATAGCAACAAACTCCTGGGCGATCAGGGATGCACCTCCTACCAAACCTCCATCAACATCAGGCTGGCCAAATAATTCTTTGGCATTCGCACCTTTTACACTACCACCATAAAGAATGGTAATATTATCAGCTATAGCAGCGCCATACTTTGCAGCAAAAGCAGCACGGATATGAGCATGCATTTCCTGAGCCTGTTCACTGGTAGCAGTTTTTCCTGTACCGATTGCCCAGATAGGCTCATAAGCGATCACCACTTTCTGTATGGCATCAGCGTCCAGGTGAAACAAAGATTCTTCCAATTGCTTTGCTACAAAAGCATTCTGCTCGTTAGCCTCACGAACATTCAAGGCTTCTCCGCAGCAAAAAATGGGAGTCATTTTATAGTCCAGACAAATATTTACTTTCTCCGCCAGGAACTGGTTGCTCTCGTTAAAATATTCACGGCGCTCACTGTGCCCCAGAACAACATAAGAGATACCTAAAGATTGCAGCATCTCAACACTGGTTTCACCGGTATAGGCTCCGGACTTTTTATTGTAACAGTTTTGCGCTGCGATGAATACATTTTTCTTGCCGGCAACTTTTTGTTGTGCCATGGCTAGATAAGGGAAAGGAACAGCAAACACTACTTGCTGGTTTTCTTTCAATTCATGTGGTGTAGCAATGATATCATTCAGTAATTGCTCTCCCTGTTGCAGTGTAAGATTCATTTTCCAGTTAGCCGCAGCTATTTGCTTTCTCATGTTGGTTATATTTAAGATTCAATTTTTTTGATGTAAAAAAGAAATAAGATGTTTTAGTTATTGTAGAATTTTTCTGTACGCCTATTTTCCTTTTCCCGCCGCAAAGATATGTTGCAGCATTTGTACTTCTTCATCGGATATTTCACAGTGCTTCATACGTTTCCAGTTGGCAATATCTTCTAACGCCTTCTGAAAATCATAAGTTTCAGTAATCCCCCATGTACAGCTATCAATTACTTTAGGTAATAGTCCGTTAGCAAATACATTGGCGCATACACCTATGATACTGCCGGTGTTGATGGACGAATTAATAGCCGTTCGGGAGTAATCGCCCATAATCACACCTGCTTTATTCCCTGCAATTTCCATGTGCTGTGTAAAGGCATTCCACATTTTTACAGGGCCTCCTGTATTCTTCACATTGCTGTTACTGGTGCCTGCACCAAGGTTACACCACTCTCCTATTACGCTATCGCCCAGGTACCCATCATGTGCTTTATTACTGTAACCTGTCATTACCACATTTTTTATTTCTCCGCCTGCTGCACACCACGGACCAATAGTAGTGGCTCCATAAATCTTTGCCCCCATTTTCACAACGGAATTTTCGCCCAATGCAAAGGGACCACGAATACAGGCACCTTCCCATACTTCGGCATTTTTTCCAATATAAATCGGGCCGGCACTGGCATTCAGAAAAGCGAACTCTACCTTAGCTCCTTCCTCAATAAAAATATCTGCAGCCTGTACAGTATGATTTGTTGCAGAAATAGGCATCGAAGTTCTGCCCGCTGTAATAAGTTTAAAGTCGCTGCGGATCACTTCATCATTCCACTGAAAGATCTGCCAAGGATATTCCAATCGCTGAAAAGTTTCAGTAGAGGAAATAATTTTACTGAACAGGTTGGTTTGTATATCATTCATCTGCAAAGACACGTATACGTTTAGTTTGCCTGCCACGATACCTTTCTCATCCACTATCGCTGTGCCCGTTTGCAGTTCCAGTATTCTTTCCAGCATATCATCAAAAGGAAACAAAGATGCATCTACCAGTACATGTTCTCCCTTGGGCAAATTTTCATACAAAGGCATCAGGTAATCTTCCGTGATAACGTACACTTGTTGTTGTGTTCTGTGCTGCCACCATTCTTTAGCAGTAAGTATTCCCAGCCGTATATCGGCAACAGCCCTTGTGGCAGTTAAAGGATATAGTTGATGACGCAGACAATTATCAAATAAAATGATGGCCATAAAAGATTTTATATTGGATTTAGTTTTTTTGAAGTTTTGAATACCGGTAACAAAATTTCATCCATCGCCAAATATTAGCAGGCTTATGCATATCAACGATCAGTGCTTTGCGTGGAATAGAACGAAGATCAGGTAAAAAATCATCTGTTCCCTGTAATCTTTTCAACTGGTCTATTGCTACCAACCCGAATGAATACGTTGCAGCCATACCAATACTAAATTCCTGTTTTCTCGAAAAAGAAAAAGGAAGCAGCTGAATACTGTTTTTCAGGTTGGCGATCAGTTGCTCGTATAAGATAGCTACATCATCCACCTTCCTGGCTCTTGATGGCAATGTTTGAATACCTGATTGCAGGTCTTTATAAATATCGTACAAGTCATTGGTAAATTGTATGATAGAACCTAAAGTATACCAGCATTTTTCCTCCGCAGCAGAAGCCTCAACATCGAGGTAATATCTACACATCAAAACAGAATAGCCGCCTTTACGTGTGGTGATAGAATACAGTTCTTCATTGCTTACCTGTTCATCAAACTGTTTCTTTGAATCGCATTGTGCTTCATACATTTTTGTGTATGCTTCTTTGTAACCTTGTTGCTCCTTCACCTCTTTCAAAAGATAAAGATGAACGGCACGCCCTGCGATCTCATCGGCCGTAGCAGCAGGGTAATGATAGGGCTCGAAAGTGATTTGCCTGATCTGCTCAGGCGTTAACGCCCCTTCATCAAAAAAATTGTCGTATACCGATGCCATGATGAAATACCGGATGCTACTCTCCTGCTCTTTATGGCTGGTATACCTTCCATGTAAAGCCGCAAATACATCATTTACGATGGGCAGATATAAAGAATGGCTCATGACTATCTTCCTGAACGTAGCGGCATCGAAATGCATATGATGTTCTTTCTCAAAACTTTGCAAAAAAGCCGTGCAATGCTGCTGGGCTTTTTTACGCACCCAGGCAAGTCTTACCGAAAAACGGAGCAACGCATACCCAAATCTGAAAAAGTAAAACATCGCGGCAAGATAAATAACTCACTTCAATCCATTGGAATTTATCATATCATCAAACTGTCAAGTTACAACTTAAACTAACAGTTGTATGCCTGTATTGGTTATCTTGCAGCCTCATTTAAACTATTACACTATGCACTTTGGAACATTCTCTTACCCGCTGCCCTCCAATGAGCCTGTTTTATCATATGCACCGGGCAGTGCGGAAAGAGCAGCACTAAAAAAAGCACTGGCGTTACTCAAAAGCGAAACAGCAGATATACCCATGTACATTGGGGGCGAGGAAGTACGCACAGGAAATAAAATCGCCATTCATCCTCCACACGAAACACAACATACCCTGGGCTATTTTCATGAAGGAAATGCAGCGCATGTAGAAGCTGCTATAGCCGCAGCATTGGCAGCAAAAGAACAATGGGCTACCATGAGTTGGGAAAACAGGGCAGCCATCTTTTTAAAAGCTGCAGACCTCATTGCCACGAAATATCGTTCTTTTATGAACGGAACAACGATGTTAGGACAAAGCAAAAATGCATTCCAGGCTGAGATAGACAGTGCTTGTGAACTTATTGACTTCCTTCGTTTCAATGTTCATTTTTTAAGTGAAATTTATAAGCAACAACCTATTAGCAGCAGTGGCATGCACAACAGAACCGAATGGCGTGCATTAGAGGGATTTGTATTAGCCATTACTCCCTTCAACTTTACGGCTATTGGTGGTAATCTTCCTACTTCTGTGGCTATGTGTGGTAATGTTGTGATATGGAAACCTGCCAATACCCAGGTGTACTCGGCACAAATGTTCATGCGTATATTGAAAGAAGCAGGATTGCCTGATGGTGTGATTAACCTGATCTACGTAGATGGTCCTGTATTAGGGGAAATTTGCTTTTCTCACCCGGATTTTGCAGGTGTGCATTTCACAGGGTCTACCGGTGTATTCAACCACATTTGGGAAACCATTGGAAAAAATATAGGCCGCTATAAAACATACCCAAGAATTGTAGGCGAAACAGGTGGTAAAGATTTTGTGCTGGCACATAAAAGTGCCGATGTGGATGCCGTGGTAACAGGTTTGCTCAGAGGAGCTTTTGAATTCCAGGGACAGAAATGTTCTGCTGCTTCTAGGGCTTACCTACCTTCCAACCTGGCAGCTGAGATCAAACAAAAATTGGTAGCAGGCATCAACAGTTTTAAAATGGGAACTGTAGAAGATTTCAGCAATTTCATCAATGCTGTTATCGATGAAAGAAGCTTTAATAAAATTCAATCCTACATAGAAGCTGCTAAACAAAGCAGTGATGCAGAAATTCTGGTGGGTGGCCATTGCGACAAATCGAAAGGCTACTTTGTAGCACCTACAGTTATCGAGGCCAAAAAAGCTGATTACGTTACCATGTGTGAAGAAATATTCGGCCCCGTGTTAACCATCTACGTGTACGATGCAGAACAATTTGAAGCAACTCTGGAATTGGTAAATACCACTTCACCATATGCATTAACGGGTGCCATTTTTGCACAAGACAGGAATGCTGTTGAATTGGCAAGCAATAAACTGAGAAATGCAGCCGGCAATTTCTATATCAACGATAAGCCTACCGGGGCAGTAGTAGGGCAACAACCCTTTGGAGGGGCAAGAGCCAGTGGTACCAATGATAAAGCAGGAAGCATGCTAAACCTCTACAGGTGGTTAAGTGCAAGAACAATCAAGGAAACGTTCAATCCGCCAACGGACTATCGTTATCCTTTCTTACAGGAAGCTTAAACCATGCTTTTATAGAACAAAAGGTGAGCAATAACTTCTCACCTTTTTTATTTCCCTGTTAATTCATGGGAAAGTCCATCACAAAATCAAACTTCATTTCATTATCCGTTTTCATCATCATCATCGAAGGCCGCTCTACTTTAAAATCGTCAAGCAGCAGCACAAATTTTCCGGTTACAATTTTATGTGATCCCTGTTCTTGCTCATTGGCTGTGAAGCTGATATTTTTATTCAACCCATGAAAGCTGAGTGTTCCTGAAACATTAATACTACTGCCGCTATAAACAATACTGCTGCTCACAAAACTCACACTGGGAAACTTAATAGCATCCGTCACTTCCAGCATGTGCGAATCCCTGTTAGAGTTCTTACTGTCGAAAGAAGCTACTTTGGCCAGGGCCGCCACTTTTAGGATATGCCTGGAAACAGCATCATATTGTATCACAGCATCTACTTCTTTGCTGGTGCCATCCCAATTGTGCAAAGGATGCGACATGTGATAAGTAATGTATGATTTTGTCTTATCGGCTCTAACTGTTTTAACGTCCACTCTTTTATAAGCTGTTCCGGAAAAAAATAGTAGCGAACAAACCATACCAAGGAGAAAGCTTTTCATAACATTAATTTTATTTAAGTTTAATCACTAGCATCGCTGCCGTAAATGCACCAAACGTTGTGTAGGCAGCAGCCCGGTGATACGGTTTCAGCTCCGGATGATCTTCAATTTTAGATGCAAGAATATTGGTAGCGATCATTCCTGCCATATGCACAACGGCGAGCCATTTATGTATACGGATAGAAGTAATACCTCTATCCCTGTTAACCAATGGTGGCGGGGAAGTTAAAGACATCAAAGCTGTTAATGAATAACTGATATTGATGCAACTGGCTATGTAATGATGGGTGGCTCTTATTTGCATGGTAGGGTTGTTATACAGTTGTGCCCCAACAATTCCTTGTGCAATAAAACCTCCTAATGTTGCAAATCCTAATACCTGGTGTGCTACCAGCATTTTTCTGCGTAGCCTTAACTCTTTTTCCCTGCGTTCGCTTGTTAGTGGATGTGATGCATTTCGGAACAAACCATGTTCTCCCCAAAAAAATCTTTGGCTGGGCAACATTTTTGCCGGCAATAAAGGTTGCGAAGCTGTATCAGCCTGCAAGCTGCTTAGCAGGCTATCTGTTTGTGAAAAAACCTTGGATCCTGCCAAAAGGAACAAAAAGAAAAAAACAAATGCTCTCATGTGTGATGATTTCTTTATGGTACATAACGGCATTCTTTTTCTTCCAGTTGCCTGCTATCTAATAAAAAGCACAAATATTTTAGTGACTTTTTCAACCATATTTTCTCATTGATTGTTATTCAGTAAAAGATTTATTATGGCTCATCCATCTATAGAACTGATCGATGCATTACGTAAAACTGCAACGCAATTAAAAAATGGCGCCGCTTATGCATGGGGAAACCACGGTAGTTGCAACTGCGGAAATCTCCTCCAGGTGGTAACACGCTTAAGCAAAGAAGAAATTTTGAGCTATGCACACACAGGCTTTGGGGAATGGACTGAACTGGCGGAGGAATATTGCGGTGTTACAGATGCCCCTGTAAGTTTATTATTGTTCAAACTGCAACAGATCGGATTAACACCTACCGACATACATCACCTTGAATATCTTGACGACAGAGCCGTTTTAGAAAAATTACCCGGTGGCTTTCGTTGGTTAAAACGTAATATAAGAGAAGATGTGATCGTATATTTTGAAACGTTTGCCCAGTTACTGGAGGACAAAATGATCGATCAGATACAAATACCGGAACAATTACTCGATTACCAACCTGCAACTCCTTCACTCGTGTAAGCAATGAATATCGTGTAATTATTTCCTGTTATTTTGCTGCCACACTTGAACACCATGGCAAAAGACAAAAAACAGGCGGCGCTAGGTTTTATTTTCATCACCTTACTGATCGATGTTACGGGCTTCGGCATTATCATACCCGTTATGCCGAAATTGATTGAAGAACTGATACACGGCGATCTCAGTGATGCTTCCAGGTACGGGGGATGGCTACTGTTTGCTTATGCCATCATGCAGTTTATTTGTGCCCCTATTTTGGGCAACCTGAGTGATAAATATGGAAGAAGACCTGTTTTGCTTTTTTCTCTCTTTGGCTTTGGGATCGACTATATTCTACAAGGATTTGCTCCAAATATTATATGGCTATTTGTTGGTCGTATTATTGCGGGTATCACAGGAGGAAGCTTTACTACGGCTTCTGCTTATATTGCCGATGTAAGTACACCGGAGAAAAGAGCACAGAACTTTGGAATGATTGGTGCTGCATTTGGCGTAGGCTTTATTATTGGTCCTGTTTTGGGAGGCTTGTTAGGGCATTACGGTTCAAGAGTACCATTTTTCGCTGCAGCTACCCTCGCTTTATTAAACTGGCTTTATGGATATTTCGTTCTTCCCGAATCATTGGGTAAAGAGAACAGAAGGCCCTTTGAATGGAAGAGGGCCAATCCGCTGGGATCTTTACTTCACCTCAAAAAATACCCCGTAGTTTCAGGCCTCGTTGCTTCTATCACTTTATTGTATATCGCGGGTCATGCAGTACAAAGTACATGGACGTATTATACTATGAGCAAATTTGGATGGAATGAGCAACTGGTAGGGTATTCCCTTGGCTTCGTTGGGCTTACGGTTGGCCTTGTACAAGGTGGTTTGATAAGGGTGATCATTCCAAAACTCGGGCAACAAAGAAGCGTATATATCGGGCTGGGATTATATGCTTTAGGCTTTAGTCTCTTTGCTTTTGCCACCAATACATGGATGATGTTTGTTTTTATGATTCCTTATGCCATGGGAGGCATAGCCGGCCCTTCTTTACAAAGTATTATTTCCGGTCATGTTTCACCCAATGAACAGGGAGAACTACAAGGTGCATTAACCAGTTTGATGAGTGCCACAGCAATCATTGGCCCACCCATGATGACCAACATATTTGCTTATTTCACATCAGATAAAGCGCCTGTACATTTTCCCGGTGCTGCCATGTTGCTGGGTGCAATATTATCTGTAATCAGTACCTTGCTGGCATATAAAACACTACGTCACGAAAAACACTGATCCTCTTAAATCTTCAATATGTCTTTGAAAGTAATTGCGTTTGATGCAGATGATACCTTATGGGTGAATGAACCCTATTTCAGGGAAACGGAACAGCAATTTTGTGCCATGCTGGAAGATTATCTGCCGCACCATACGGTGGAAAGAGAACTGTTACAAACAGAGATTAAAAACATCGGCATCTATGGATATGGAATCAAAGGATTTATATTGTCAATGATTGAAACGGCCTTACGCATCACCAACCATACCATTGATGTAAGTGCTGTAGACAAGATCATTGACCTGGGAAAACAACTGATTGCAAAACCCATTGTTTTACTGGATGGCGTGGAAGAAGTACTCTCTTCGCTGAAGCAGGAATACCGTTTGGTAGTAGCAACCAAAGGCGATCTCTTAGACCAGGAAAGAAAATTACGTAACTCCGGCCTTGAACATTATTTCCATCATATTGAGATCATGTCGGAAAAAAAGGAGGAGGATTATCTTAAACTGATCCGCCATCTCGATATTGCCCCGTATGAATTTATTATGGTAGGCAATTCATTAAAGTCGGATATATTACCAGTATTAAATATCGGCGGGCATGGCATCCATGTTCCTTTTCACACAACATGGGTACTGGAAACAGTTGAATCACACATTGAACATGAAAACTTCAGGCAGGTAGAAGAGATCAGCCATCTATTGCAGATTCTTCTACCTTAAAAATAATCACTTCGAACTTATTACTATCGGCACTCCATTTACGATAACATTTTCAGCCTTGACATCTGGGTATTTGTTTTTCAGTTCCGGCATTGCACCAGCCTAACATGTTCTGTTTCCCATCATCATCAACGAATACAAGTTTTTAATCACACAAAAAATCAACAACAGGATATTTATTTTTTATACATCCTGCATCTTTAGAAAAAAAGAGCTATAGCTTACCCTTACCGGATATCTCTACAAAATCATTATCAAACACAATTACAGAAGCTAATCTGCCACTTTAGGCAAATCAAAGCAGGCGGCTACACTATCAGAAAGGTTTTATCAAACAGTGTAAAGCCTATTCAGGAATAACCGTATAACTGTAAAGTAATTTCAGTACAAGACACATCTTTAATAGATCCGTGAGAATGAAAGGGTAATATCTAAATCATCCAACATGATATAGATATTTGGATCTACATCAATTTATTTATCTATCGACAACTATCCTGAAGAGAACAACTGCCAATAGAAACTTCATTATATAAAGACTTATTCAATTTCACCTCAGCTTTTTGAAGCTTCACTTGCTCGTTAATCCAGTAATACGTTTTTTCAATACCCTCACGTAAAGGTTTACTAGGCGCCCATCCCAATTTTTCTTTGATCAATGCATTGTCAGAATTTCTGCCCCTAACACCCATCGGCCCGGGTATATTTTTAATATGAATTTTTTTACCAGCAACTTCCGCAACAAGTTGTGCCAAACCATTAATACTGATCATTTCTTCAGAACCGATATTTACAGGGCCCATAAAGTCAGCATCCATCAATCTTCTAACTCCTTCTAAACATTCATCCACATATAGAAAAGATCTTGTTTGCAAGCCATCGCCCCATACTTCTATGGTTCCGCCATCTTCAACTTCTGCTACCTTTCTACACATAGCAGCAGGAGCTTTTTCCTTGCCGCCATTCCAGGTACCTTCAATTCCAAAAACATTATGAAACCTTGCTACTTTTACATTTAACCCATAATTTCTGTGAAATGCACAATACAACCGCTCACTAAATAACTTTTCCCATCCATATTCACTATCAGGAGCAGCGGGATATGCAGAATTTTCTGCACATTTAGGATTATCAGGATCTTCTTGATTATAGGCAGGGTACATACACGCAGAAGAAGAATAAAAAAGCTTCTTAACCCCCATTTCAGTAGCTCTCTTTGCAATATTCAAGTTAATTACCCCTGAATTGTGCATTACGTTAGCATCATTCTCCCCTCCAAAAAGATATCCTGCGCCTCCCATATCGGCAGCTAGCTGATATAACTCATCAAATGGTTGATCCAGAACTTTATTTACAACTGAAATGTCTGTCAAATCTCCAATAACAAAGTCATCAGTTGGTAATTGCGTATATTCATGTTGCTTTAAGTCAACCCCACGCACCCAAAAACCTTCTTTTTTTAGCCTCTTTACAAGATGCCCTCCTATAAAACCACCGGCTCCACAAACTAATGCAGTTCTCATACTAATTATTTTTCTCTTTTATAACTAATAATAAATACTTAATAAAATCAACTAGATTATAGTATAAAAATAAAGGAACAATTAAACTATAGCGTTTATATAATCTCTTAGGCTCAATTGCCAATCTAAAAAACCACTCCATCCCAATTTTTTGGATCCATTTAGGAGCCTGCCTTACTTTCCCTGTGTGAAAATCGAAAGCAGCACCAACAGTAATTATGATTTGATCTTTAAGAAAAGATTTCAATTGAACAGCAAACTCTTCTTGCTTAGGAGTACTTAATCCAATCCAAACAATATTAGCATTTGTCTTTTTAACTTTTTGAGATAACTCCAATAACTCAGATTCGGTCATTTTTCTAAATGGTGGACAAAACGTTCCAACAACATTTTTATTATTAAAACTAATTTCACACTCCTTTTTCAACTCATCTGCTACCCCCTCCTTACCTCCGCAAAAAAAATGCTTGATCTCTGTATTAGCTGACTCTTTTAAAACATATTTAAAAAAATCAGGCCCGTAACATCTTTGCATTTTTTTTGCCCCTTTAATCCTTCCAACCCAAACCGCCGGCATACCATCGGGAAGATTTAAGAAAAATTCTTCATTTAAAATTTTTCTGAAATCATTATTCAGATTAGCAGTAACTATACCATGAGCTCCTGTTGCACTAATACATCTAGGTAATTGAAAAGAATTTTCTATATCACTAACTACCAACTCATAAGCAGATTCTATATTTAAATTAAACAGCCGAACTCCACAAATTGTTACCATAGTAAGAAATTAAAAAATCATTTCTCTCCAGACAAGAGACAATATCTATCTTATTTTACTCCAAATAATATTAAGGTTATTATCCTAATTTTTTGTTTTCTAGGCAACCTCTGCAAACAAGCTTACTCTTTATTCAGAAAAGAGAACAATTCACATTTTGCCCCTATCTCTTTTAGAAAAATGCAAATTTAAACTAATTTCTTTTGACTCATCACTAAATGCCTGGAAGTTTGCACCATATTGTCTGCTTGCCATCTTCGCAATTCTTTTGGACCATCAAATTACATTTTTGCTACCACTCAAGTATATTATATCACAACAATATTTTTTTTAAAGAAAATTGCTACAAATTAGCATAGAATAGTACTACAATTTGCATACTCATTATACTATTTTTGGATTGTCTTTTATTGAATCAGTTTTAAAATTGTCGAGTATGAATCATCAATTATGAATTATTCACCATCGAACAAATAACATTAGCAATTTCCTGTTAACACCAACATCCATTACCGACTTTAACGTTATTGATCTGTATTATCAAATCATAGCCCGGCAAACCACTGCATTTTCCGACTATCTTATACTGAAAAAACCTTTCACCGCAACATTACTACACCCACAGGCTGCACACGGCAGGCATTTCTCCTTCTAAAAATATTTTTTGCACTTTAACTCCTATATTTGCCCCTCTAAATTTTGAGCAGTGCCCACTAAATTTTCAAAAGAAACATATCTGTACTGGTACGAGCTGATGCAGCTCATTCGCCAGTTTGAGCTGAAAGCTGAGGAAATGTATAAAATGGCCGGTAAAATCCGTGGTTTTTTCCACGCCTATGTAGGCCAGGAAGCAATTGCCGCCGGCTGTATGACGGCTACTCAACACGAAGACCCATTCATCACCGGTTACCGCGACCATGGCTGGGCCCTTGCCAAAGGCACCCCACCAAATGCCTGTATGGCCGAACTTTATGGTAAAGCTACTGGCTGTGCCAAAGGAAAAGGTGGTAGCATGCACTTCTTCGATGTATCGAACCATTTTTACGGTGGCCACGGTATCGTGGGTGCTCAGATAGGTACAGGTACAGGTTTGGCCTTCGCTGAGCAATACAAAGGCACTAATAATGTAGTACTTTGTTTCTTTGGCGATGGCGCTGCCCGCCAGGGAATCCTGCACGAATCTTTCAACCTCGCTATGCTGTGGAAATTGCCTATTGTATACATCTGTGAGAACAATAATTATGCGATGGGTACTTCAGTAGAAAGAACTTCTAATGTAATTGATATCTACAAATTAGCTGATGCGTACGAAATGCCGGCAGACATGATTGACGGCATGACAGCTGAAGCGGTACATGATGGTGTGGCAAGAGCGGTAAAACGTGCCAGGGAAGGCGGCGGCCCTACATTGATTGAAATGAAAACCTACCGCTACAAAGGCCATTCTATCTCAGATCCCCAAAAATACCGCTCTAAGGAAGAAGTAGAAGAATATAAGAGCCAGGATCCGATTCAGAAAGTATTACACACTATTTTGGAAAATAACTTCGCTACACAGGCAGATCTCGATGCGATCGATGCTAAGATTGCCGGTATAGTAGAAGAAAGTGTAAAATTTGCGGAAGAGAGTCCATGGCCTGATGACAGTGAGGTATTGAAAGATGTATATGTTGATCAAACCATTGTATTCGACGAAGATTAATTTTTATTAAAACAGCCGAAAGCTGTTAACCCGACTGCTTTCCATAAATATTGAAAATATGAGTGAACATACTACAGAAGTATTGGTTGAAAAAGACCCGGTTTTACAATTTCAGAGCTTTTGGCAGAAATACCAGAAAATCATCGTGTATGCATTAACCGCCGTTGTAGTGGTGGTGGGTGGATGGTATGCTTACATCCAGTGGGTAGTTAACCCTAAAGAAGAAAAAGCAAGTGAAGTTATCTATAAAGCACAACAGTACTTTGCACAGGATTCTTCACGTAAAGTATTGGATGGTGATGGTATGAACAAAGGTGTATTATTTGTTATCAAAAATTATAGTGGTACCAAAGCTGCCAACCTTGCCCATTTTTATGCTGGTGTGAGCTATCTGAAACTAGGTGAATTCAATAAAGCAATTGAACAATTAAAAGATTTCAGCACAGATGCTAAGCAAATTCAAATGGCTGCATATGGTGCCTTGGGTGACGCCTATGCTGAAGCTGGAAAAAAAGGTGATGCCATCACTTACTACACAAAAGCCGGCAATGCTTTTGAAAAAGATGAATATGCCTCTGCAGAATACTTATTCCGTGCAGCACTATTGAACGAAACACTCGGCAAAACAAGCGAAGCTTTAGAATTATATAAAGAAATCAAAGCCAAATATCCTAAATCAGACAAGGGAATTCAGGCAGATAAATACATCTACAGACTGAGCATTGAAAAAAACGATCTAAGCGTTAACTAATGGCTACAAAAGGAAATACATCTTTACACAAAGGCATCCCCGTAATAAAGGATGCCTTTGTAGTTATAGTGAAAACAGAGTGGAACGCCCATATTATCAACAAACTGGAAGCCGGATGCAAGAAAGTGTTTAAAGAAAACAACGTTTCCTTTAAAGTGCTTACCGTTCCCGGCGCCGTTGAAATTCCCTTTGCAGTAAAACAGCATTACACGTATAGCGAAACTGTACCTGATGCCTATATTACTTTAGGTACGGTGATCCGTGGTGATACGCCTCATTTTGATTATGTGTGTAAAACCATAACGGATGGCGTATTGCAGTTAAACTTAACGTTAGATGTGCCAGTTATATTCGGCGTACTTACTGTAGAGAATGAGCAGCAGGCTATAGAACGTATTGGTGGCAAGCATGGGCACAAAGGCGAAGAGGCTGCTGTTACTGCTATTAAAATGATCGCTTTGAACAGGAAGTTGAGATAATAATTTTGTTCAGCAACTCAGTTAATACACTGTAAGAAAGTACAACACATGATGAACGTAGATATTTTCATTCCATGTTTTATTGATCAGCTATACCCTAATGTGGGTTTTAGCATGGTAAAAGTATTGGAAAAGGCAGGCTGTAAGGTATCGTACAACGCCAATCAAACCTGCTGCGGTCAGCCCGCTTTCAACGCCGGTTTCTGGGGTGAAGCGAAAGATGTATGTAGTAAGTTCATTAAAGATTTTGCGAATGCAGAATACGTAGTAATGCCTAGTGCCAGTTGTGCAGGCTTTGTAAAGAATTATTATAGCAAACTATTCGACAATTCATCTGTTCATAATGAGGTGAAAGCATTGGCTGACAAAACTTTTGAATTAAGCGATTTTTTGGTCAACGTATTGAAGGTAGAAGATATTGGTGCCAGTTTTCCGGTGAAAGCCACCTATCATAACAGTTGTGCGGCTTTGAGAGAATGTAAGATAAAAGAAGAACCAAGAAAGCTCCTTCGAAATGTAAAAGGTTTAGAGCTGGTGGAGATGGCCGATAATGAAACCTGCTGCGGCTTCGGTGGTACATTTGCTGTTAAGTTCGACCCCATCAGTGTAGCTATGGGCGACCAGAAAATTGTGAATGCGACGGCTACAGATGCAGAGTATATCATCAGCACAGACATGAGTTGCCTGATGCATATTGATGGCTGTATCAAACATAAAGGCAGCGGTCTTAAAGTAATGCACCTCGCCGATGTATTAGCGTATAACTTTTAAACCGGCAACTTACATACTTGTCACTTAAAACTTATCCCTCATCATTCATAACTCATAACTCCTCCTATGGCATATTGGCTTGTAAAATCAGAACCATTTAAATACAGTTGGGAACAGTTTGAAAAAGATGGTCAAACCTTTTGGGATGGTGTTCGTAACTACGCTGCCCGTAATAATCTAAAGGCCATGAAAAAAGGCGACCTGGTATTATGGTACCATAGTAATGAAGGATTGGAAATGGTGGGTATTGCCAAAGTAATCAAAGAATCTTACCAGGATCCTACAACACAAGAAGAAGCATGGGTAGTGGTAGACCTGAAACCACATAAAAAATTGAAGAAGCCTGTTAGCCTTGCACAGGTGAAAGCCGATAAACGCTTAGCAAATATGGCGTTGGTACGTTTGGGAAGATTATCCGTACAACCAGTAACAGAAGAGGAATGGAACGTAGTGATGGAGTTAAGTGAAACAAAATAGAAGAATCTCACTTGACAATAATCTTTGAAAGTGCTTTCCAATGAAGGCACTTTTTTTATTTATATACCAACTGCATCTCCCATTCTCTAAAAAACCTCTCTTTATCTTTATCCTATGAAAAAGAGACTGGTTGTTTTATCAGGTGCAGGCATTAGTGCCGAAAGTGGATTAAGAACATTTCGTGACAGTGATGGTTTATGGGAGGGTTACAATGTGCATGAAGTGGCCACCCCACGTGGCTTTGCAGCTAACCCTCAGTTGGTACTCGATTTTTATAACATGAGGAGAAGAGATGTAGCAGCAGCAACACCCAATGCTGCACACAAGGGACTTGCCATACTGGAAGAGCATTTCGATGTACATATCATCACACAGAATATAGACGATCTGCATGAACGTGGTGGCAGCACCAAGGTAATGCACTTACATGGCGAAATATTCAAGATGCGAAGCGTTGCCGATCCTTTTACCACCTACCCGATCACCGGCGATATCAACCTTGGAGATACAGCGCCTGATGGTTACCAGCTCAGGCCTTTTATTGTTTGGTTTGAAGAAGAAGTACCCATGTTAGGGGAAGCCATTCCATTAGTGGCCAGTGCAGATATTTTCGTGGTGATCGGCACTTCTTTGCAAGTGTATCCCGCTGCGGGACTGGTGAATTATGCAAGAAGGGAGATACCAAAATACATTGTTGATAAAAAGATCCCCGCTTCCCGTATTCCGAATATTACTTCCATTGAAAAACCGGCCGGTGAAGGCATTGTAGACTTAACAGATTATTTAATGCAACATCGATAGTTAAGCAAAGAAGAGATACGCCAACAAAATAGAAACGATGATGCCTACCAAGTCAGCAAGCAGCATAGCTTGTATAGCATAACGTGTGTTTTTTACAGACACCGCCCCGAAATAAACGGCCACCACATAAATAGTAGTATCAGAAGAACCTTGTAATACGCAAGACAAACGGCCTGCAAAAGAATCTGCGCCATAGGTTCGCATGGTATCGATCATCATGCCCCTGGCCCCGCTCCCACTCAATGGCTTGATCAGTGCTGTAGGCAAGCCATCTACAAACCTGGTATCGAAGCCCATGCTTACAAACAAATGTTTCATACCGTTGATGAGCACATCGAATGTACCGCTTACTCGCAGCATACTAATGGCAACTAACATACCCACTAAGTAAGGAATGATCTTAACTGCCGTTTCAAAACCGCCTTTAGCGCCATCAACAAAAGCTTCGAATATGTTTACCTTTTTGTAAAGTCCGCCAATAACGATGGCAAGGAAAATGAACAGGATCAGCCCGTTGCTGGTAACACCGGAGAAATGATCTACTTCGTCTTTGGTCAATGTTCGCAGGTACACCACCAACGCAGCGATCACAGCAGAAATACCCAGCACCCAGCCAATAATAACCGGCTGCATTACATTGATCTTTTGTTTGAAAGAAACGATCAGCATCGCTGCTACTGTTGCTGCAAACGTGGCGATCATACAAGGCACAAAGATATCAGTAGGATTAGCAGCGCCTAACTTAGAGCGGAAAGCAATGATGGTAACCGGTATCAATGTTAAGCCCGATGCATGTAAACAGAGGAACATGATCTGGGCATTGGAAGCTTTGTCTTTATGCGGGTTCATTTCCTGCAAACTCTCCATAGCCTTGATTCCAAAGGGTGTAGCAGCATTGTCTAAGTTGAGCAGGTTAGCAGAAAAGTTCAGGATCATATGTCCGAATGCCGGGTGGTTCTTAGGTAACTCGGGGAATAAACGATTAAAGAATGGCCCGATGATCCTTGATAAAAACTGTATCGCTCCTGCTTTTTCTGCAATAGCCAAAAAGCCCATGAATAAAGCCATGATACCTATCAACCCGATACAAATAGTCACCGCGTTGGTGCAAGTAGCCAGTATGCCATCGGCTTGCTGTTCATGGTAAGAAATATATTTTCCATCTGCAGTTTTAATATATTTCTGGTCTCCATTTTTGTATTCCTTGTTTTTGGCAATCGTATTGATAATGCCGGCAGGCAAATGAGCACTATCCTGCATTTGCGTTAAAGAAGTGTCGCCCTGTTTGCCCACCACCAGGTCATTGTACATGTTTTTGCCATCATGAGAAAAGAATAGGGTTGCCGTAGCCACCAGTATTGCAATAATAATGAAAGCCGACCATATTTTGCTCAATGCCATGTTGGGTTTGAATTTGATGTGTACAATACCCGCTTAAAGTATTGCTTAAAAACTGTTTGAAAATAAGCAAATACCTTAACCCTGCAAGTCTTATTTTTGCCGCTCAAAATTTGAATGGCTGACAGGAGTACCGAACGTACAAGAGTGCGACGCAACGAAGATGCCGAATGAACTAATGCCGGCAACACAATGCTCCGCCTGTTAACCAAAACAACATAACAACAAACTAAACCGAGCATATGGCTTTACAAGCAGGAATTGTGGGATTACCGAACGTGGGTAAATCAACTTTATTTAACGCAGTGAGCAACAGTGCCAAGGCGCAAGCGAGCAACTACCGCTTTTGTACCATTGAGCCGAACGTTGGACTGGTAGATGTACCGGATGAGCGTTTAACAAAACTGGCTGAACTGGTGAAGCCTAACCGCATTGTGCCTACACAGTTGGAGATCGTTGATATTGCCGGGCTGGTACGTGGTGCCAGTAAGGGCGAAGGTTTGGGCAATAAGTTTTTGGGGAACATCCGTGAGGTGGATGCCATTATTCATGTGATCCGTTGTTTTGAAGATGAAAATATTTTGCGTGAAGAGGGAGCAATTAATCCAGTGAGCGATAAAGAGATCATTGATACGGAATTGCAGTTAAAAGACCTGGAAAGCGTAGAGAAGAAAATGCAGCGTGCAGAAAAAATGGCGAAGACCGATCCTAAAGCAAAAGCCGAACTGGAAATATTGAAAACATGCAAAGAGCATTTGGAGAAAGGAAAGAATATCCGCTCTTTGGGTTTAACTAAAGAAGAAAAAGTAGCGATCGCCGACCTGTTTTTGTTGACCGATAAATCTGTTTTGTATGTAGCCAATGTGGATGAAGGCAACATGCACACCGGCAATAAATATTCTGCTGCATTGATAGAAGCCGTGAAAGATGAAGCTGCTGAAGTGATTGTTATGTGCAACAATATTGAAGCACAGATCGCTGAAATGGAAGTAGAAGAAGATAAGCAAATGTTTATGGAAGAATACGGCATGAAAGAACCTGCATTGAACCGTTTGATACGTTCCGCTTATCAACTACTGAACCT
>JAGWUV010000045.1 GCA_028875875.1 Bacteroidota bacterium | reverse complement strand
AATCAAATGATTTTTGCAACTGAAAATCAGGCATCAGCTTTATCAGAAAAATCATTTTCTCCGGACAGATTTGAAAGTTCGTAAAACGCCTCGTTACTATAGTTTAGGATGCTTCGAAATATGGGAGGAGCTCAAAATTAAAAAAAGTCGAGTTTTAAACTGTCCTATTTTTAGGGGAGGTTACATAAAGAGTACAATCTTATCTTTTCCTATTAAGCTAATTTTACATAGTTGAGCTGAAGATAAAATCCGATTAAAGAAGTAAACGTTGATTACACCTATTATCAGCCAGCTTTCTTCGTATAGCTTTTTATTGCCAGCAGTATTGTACCGATAGTTGCTAAATCTTCTTCTGTATTTGCCAGTAATGTCCGAATGGATCTTTAAACATTCCTTGTCTATAACCGTAATCGTGGTCAGTTACAGGACTGATTTCTATTGCTCCTGCCATAACAGCACGTTTAAATACTTCGTGAACATTGTCAACAAACAAGCCAATAATTGTAGTTACCCCTTTCGCACTTACAGGTTCAAGAGCATCAAACCAACGCACTGTTTCGTGCAAATGAAAAATAGCACCGTCGATTTCTAATTCTGCAACATGAATACTTCCGTCATCGTTACGAAAACAAAAATGTTCTGTTGCTCCAAATTTTGTGTAAAAGTCTATGCTGTGTGTTCCTTTCGGAATATGCAATTCGGGAGCAAAATGTGTTGTAGTTTTTGGTATCATATGACTAATTACATTGAATAAAAATGATAAACGAAGAAGACTTATCACTATTCGGTCACCACCTGAAAGTGAGCAATCTCATATATCTGTCGCCAAATGTTCCTCAAACACGCTCCCCAAAAGTCAATAAATTATTGTCGGGGTCAAGCAAAGCAAATTCCCTTTGCCCCCAAGACTTTGTCTCTAAAGGTCCATTCGGATGTATGCTTACATTATTGTCAAGTAATGACTGGTATAAGTTGTCAATGTTGTCTGTTCTGATATAAACCCCTGAATAGTTTTCTTTAGGATCGATTTCTTTAAATTCAAAAAAGTGAATTTCTATATTGTCTTTTTTGACCATCAAATAACCGTCGTAATCAGAATTTCCTATGTTTTGAAATCCCAATTTGTTGATGTAAAAATCTTTCGTTGCAGCTTTGTTTCTCATTGGCAGCTTTGGATTGATGCTTGTTAGCATAAAATTATTATTTTAAGTAAATGTAATTCATCGGAAGTCGTTAGGATTATTGTTATAGGCATTCGTTGTTTTTGAATGGTAAGTTTACATTCCACTCCTGAACATCCCAAACGCCATCTAAATATATCAATCCTAAACAGATTGATTCATAACAGTTTTATGCTACCTCTTTTGCATTACCCTGTTAAACCAGCCTTCTATCCCTCTTACAGCTCCGCCTACTCAGTCACAATTGATTGGGTTGGCCAAGGGAAGGGCAGCGCCGGGGCGAAAATGAATGATAGCACTGCAACTGCGCTAATGACGAATATAAGTTTTTTAACAACCGTTTTCCAAATAATAAAGTATGTATTTTTCATATACTTCTATCTTTTCCCCTCCCTGCAAATATCCGATCCGGAGTTTTTGATACCCCTTTTCGACCCCGGAGAAAATTCCCTTGAATAGTTTTGTTTTATAGCTTTTAACTTTTCTAACTACAAACAACAATAATCTTTCCAAATGAATACACAGGTGTATTCCGTTGAACCTTTTGTCCCCTCACTTCCACCCTCAGCCGGTTCTTTTTCGATTCAAACAAGGGTGTAAACCATATATATCCCATATACAAGCCATATATGTCTCATATATATCCCATTCCTTTAAAGAGATGGGATATATATACTTTATACATAGCTTAACATTGTAGTATATCTATATTATTATCGGCCAATACCCGAATATAACCAGGTTATATAGCGACCCGTAGAGCGAGTGCTGATAAAAAGATAGTGCAAAAAAAGGCTTTTATACAATGTATTCTTTAGCATATCAGAGGTAAGATTCCTCTAAACACCACTTCCCTAATCCACAATTTGCCAATTCATGAATTCGTCATCCGAAATCCGCTTACTCTCTGTGCTTCTCCCTTCCTTGTTACTCCCTACATACGTCCTACATAAGCCGTATAGAGTTCATGAAAACAACAAACTGCTGATAATCAACATCTAAGTATTCTACCAATATTGTAGATTAAATATAAATTTTTAGCAATCAATCACTTGTATAAAACAGATTCATGGGAGAAGAAAGCAAAAAGCAGTTAAATCAAATCCTGGAATACAGGCCCTCTTTTCAATGTCACAGCCTTCCGGCTTGAGGAAATACAATCCAATAAAATAGTTAGCCAATAACAGTAAGTCATAGCTGAAGGCCCGCACCACAGAGATCCTGCAATCCCTCAGAAATGTATAGCAAAGTACTTCCCTCGTTCAGCACAGTAACACAAGGATATATTCGTTCTAAACATTTTTACTTCACTTTTCGTCAGAAAAAAAAGAAGGGAATTACTTCCAACGCGTAACAAAAAAGCTACGCTGCTCTCCTATAAGGCCTTTAAAAAAAGAGCCTGCCAGATCATCATGATCTGAACAGGCCCTTACCAATTGAAACCGAACTGTATAACTACTAAACCTTTCTCAACTTAGTTCCATCCACCGCCTAATGCCTGGTATAAATTCACCACCGCATTCAGTTGTTGCTTTTTCAGTTCCACTAATTCAAACTTCGACTCCAATGCATCCCGCTGTGTCATCAGCACTTCCATATAATCTGCACGGGCAGACCTGAACAGGTCGTTGGAAATACCAATAGATTGCGTTAAAGCATCCACCTGTTTAGATTTCAGGTCATAACTTTTTTCAAGGTTACTGATCTTAGACACCTGGTTCGCTACTTGCACATAAGCGTTTAATATTGTACGCTGATAATTATAAGCTGCCTGTATCTGTTTCGCATTGGCATTAAAATACATGGCTTTGATGGCATTCTTATTCACCAGCGGTGCAGTTAAATCGCCTGCCAGCGAATACAACAATGAAGCGGGTGTTCTAAGCAGGTAGGTAGGATTGAAAGCCTGGTAACCTAATGATGCAGATATACCCAGGGAAGGATAAAACTGCGCCTTAGCTACTTGTATATCCAACCGGGTTGCAGCCAGCTCCAACTCTGCCTGTTGAATATCGGGCCTGTTAGATAATAACTGGGAAGGTAACCCGGCATGTACCATTGCCGGTACGAGGCTATCGAAGGCCTGCCCGTTTCTGGGAATAGCCTGCGGATAACGGCCTAGCAAGAAATTGATCCTGTTCTCTGCTTCAGTGATCTGCTGACGGATACTGTACTGCATACTTTGGGTACTGAGTACCTGTGCTTCAAACCTTCGTACGGCCAGCTCTGTTCCCCTGCCCGCCTGCTTTTGCAACTGTACAATCTTCAGCACGTTGCGTTGTATATCTATATTCTTTTGTATGATCTGTAACTGGTTATCCAATGCCAGCAACTCGTAATACGAATTGGCGATCTCTGCGATCAGTTGGGTGATCACATAATTCCTTCCCTGCACAGTAGAAAGATAGCGTTTAACGGCTGCCTTCTGGGCATTATGCAGTTTATGCCAGATATCTGCTTCCCATGTAGCATAAGCACCTCCTAAAAAGTCGGGCAAAGGGTCAGGCATTTCTTTACCGGGTTTTATCTCGGTATTAGCTTCCATTGCCCCAATATTCGTATACCTCGCTACTTTATCTACCCCCATTGCTCCTTTTAGCCCCACAAAAGGCAGGTATTCCCCTTTCCGGGCGTTGATCTCATTACGGGTGATCTCTATCTCCTGTAAAGTGATATTCAACTCCTGGTTATTCTTCAGTGCAGTATCTATCAGTGCCACTAGGTAAGGATCTTTAAAGAAATCCTTCCACTGTACCCGGGCAGTATTGGTAGAATCCGTGGATTGTCCAAAACCTGCAGGTACTTGGGTGTTTTCGGTTTTTCCTACCACTGCCGGAACCTTACATGCCGCATACAGTAGCACAAGGCATGCGATTCCGAACGATTTATATATGCTGTGTCGAATCATTCTCTTCTGTTTTATCTGTTATTGAATTATCCGCTGCCGGTTTGTCAACTTTCGGCTTTTTCGGTTTTTTGGGAACATTATGGGTGAAGTCTTCCGTTAAAGGATCCTCTTCTTCGTTCTTGATAAGGTGACGGCCCTCTGCCAGTCTGCCGAATACATAGTACAGTCCCGGTACAATAATTACCCCGAAAACGGTACCCAGTAGCATACCTCCGGCGGAAGAAGCACCGATAGTTCTGTTACCAATGGCGCCCGGGCCTGTAGCAAACAACAATGGGATCAACCCGGCAATAAAGGCGAAGGAGGTCATTAGGATCGGGCGGAAACGCACTTTAGCACCTTCGATGGCTGCTTCCAGCACTGTTGCCCCCTGCTGGTGTTTCTGAACGGCAAACTCTACGATCAATACAGCATTCTTACCCAACAAACCTACCAGCATTACCAGTCCCACCTGTGCATAGATATCGTTAGAGAGGCCCATTAACTTGATCAACAGGAATGCCCCGAAAACCCCTACAGGAAGCGAAAGCACAACAGCAAAAGGCAGGATGAAACTTTCGTACTGTGCTGCCAATACCAGGTATACGAACGCAAGTACAATCAGGAAGATGTATAATGCTTCGTTACCCCTGGCTACCTCGTCTTTAGACAGTCCTAACCAGTCAATACCGTAACCACGGGGTAAGGTTTGAGCAACCTCTTGTATTGCTTTAATAGCCTCACCACTACTGTAACCCGAGGCCGGTGCACCATTAATGGCGGCAGCAGTATACATGTTATAACGGGTGATCTCGTTTAGCCCTTGTGTTTTCTTGATCTTCATAAAAGCAGAATAAGGTACCATTTCATTATGATCGTTCTTCACGTATAGTTTCAGGATATCATCTGGCAATTGCCTGTATTCAGGCGAAGCCTGCACATACACTTTATAAAAGGTTCCGAACCTGATAAAGCCCAGCTCATAGGTACTACCAATAAGGATGGAAAGGTTTTCCATGGCTGTTCCGATAGATACACCTTTCTGCATAGCCGCTTTATTATCGATCTCCAGTTCATACTGGGGATAGTTGGCAGCGAAAAAGGTGAATAAACCCGTTAATTCTTTCCGCTTTCTCAAGGCGGCCATAAATTCGTCATTCACTTTACCAAAGGATTTATAATCACCCGTATTGGTCTTGTCGAGCAGTCGCAGCGAGAAACCACCTGCAGCACCATAACCGGGTACGGCTGGTGGCTGGAAGAACTCGATGGTGGCACCGGGTATTACCTTGGCTTTTTCTTCCAATTCTGCAATGATCTCTTTAGCAGAATGTTTACGCTTAGACCATTCTTTCAGGTTGATCAAACAGGTACCGGCATTCGAGCCACGGCCCTCAGTAAGAACCTCATAACCTGCAAGTGCAGAAACAGATTGAACGCCTTCTACCTCTTCTGCTATACCCTGCAATTGCCTGGCAATGGCATTGGTTCTTTCCAGTGTAGAGCCCGGAGGTGTTTGTATAATGGCATAGATCATCCCCTGGTCTTCATTGGGAATGAAACCCGAAGGCAATGTTTGGGAAGTGGCCCAGATACCACCACAGAAGGCGAATAAAAGACCGAATGTAACCAGCCTCCTGTTGGCAATAAGCCTTAAGAAGCTTGCATACCTTCCTGTTACTCTTTCAAACCAGTTATTGAAAGCATCCAGCAACCTGCTGATTGGTGTTTTCTTTTTGGGATGGCCATGCGTATTCTTCAGGATCATGGCACAGAGTACAGGCGTAAGCGTTAAAGCCACAAAACCGGAGATTACAATGGACGTGGCCATGGTAATGGAGAACTGGCGGTAGAACACCCCTACCGGGCCTGTCATAAATGCTACGGGTACAAACACGGCCGTCATCAGGAAAGTAATAGCAATGATGGCTCCACTGATCTCCTTCAATACTTTCTTAACAGCTTTG
Organism: Bacteroidota bacterium; assembly: GCA_028875875.1. GTDB lineage: Bacteria > Bacteroidota > Bacteroidia > Chitinophagales > Chitinophagaceae > JAGWUV01. Next base: position 16,864 of record JAGWUV010000045.1, on the reverse strand, counting down.
TAAGGTGATATATCTTCTTCGGCCATTTTGGTATGCACCGCTTCCACCACAACGATCGCGTTATCTACTACGATACCGATGGCTAATACCAGTGCGAACAGGGTGATGAGGTTGATGGTAAGACCGAATAACTTCATAAAGATGAATGCACCGATCAGGGAAACGGGAACAGCCAGTGTGGGGATAAGCGTAGAACGCCAGTCGCCCAGGAACACAAACACTACCAATGCCACGAGTATAAAGGCTTCACCTAACGTATGCACTACTTTTTCAATGGATGCATCAAGGAAGTTAGACACATCATAACTGATCTGGTAATCCATTCCGGCAGGGAAAGAACTGGCTTTGATCTCTTCCAGCTTTGCTTTCACTTCCTTAATTACCTCACTGGCATTACTTCCATAGGTTTGTTTTAAAGTGATGGCCGCGGAAGGGTGCCCATCCATATTGGAATAGATATCGTAAAACTCACTTCCTAATTCAACATCGGCCACATCTTTCAGGTGCAGTATTTCACCGTTAGGGTTGGCACGAATGATCACTTCTTTATATTGTTCCGGTGTATTATACCTACCCTGGTAGGTAAGTACATATTCCAGCGATTGTGAACGTTTACCGGATGCTTGCCCGATACGGCCCGGTGAACCGATGATGCTCTGTTCAGAGAGGGCCTTCATTACTTCTTCTGTAGAAACATTATAGGCCCGCATACGGTCTGGCTTTAACCAGATACGCATCGCATACTGGCGGCTACCTAATATTTTAGCGCTACCTACCCCTTTCAACCTGCTCAGTTCGGGGATGATGTTTACACCGGCAAAGTTGTACAGGAACTTCTCATCTGCCTTGGGGTCTTTACTGTACAGGTTCACATACATCAGCATGTTGGGTGAGGTATAGCTCACCACAAGGCCCTCACGTTGTACCAGCTCCGGTAACCTGTTGGTCACCTGTTCAATACGGTTCTTAACGTTTACAACAGCTTTACTGGGATCGGTACCAAGATCGAACACTACCTGTATGGTGGCTTCCCCTGCACTGGTAGCATCAGAGGTCATATATTTCATGCCTGGTGTTCCGTTGATAGCTTTTTCCATGGGAATCAGTACCGATTCCACTAATACCTTGGCACTAGCACCGGGGTAGGCCACATTCACCACCACCATAGGCGGGGCAATGGAAGGGAACTGCGATACCGGGAGTGTATCTATGGCCAGTACTCCCATGAAGATGATCACCACGGATAACACGATGGCGAGCACGGGCCTCTTAATAAACTTATTAAACATTTTTATTTTTTTATAGTTCTGTTATTATCGTTGATACGGGCACATACTGTTCCTGTTCACAGCTTTCAACTATTGAAAGCGGCGCAGCGAAAGATTACTTCGTAACTGTATGCTCCGTTACAATTATTCTGCAGGTAGTCTTAACTGATTAATCACAGTGCCGGGTTCTTTGAAAGTGTACGTGATCTTATCATTCTCTTTTACTTTCCTGAGTCCTTCCAGCAACACTTTATCATTCTCGCTTAAACCTGATTTAATAATATACAGGTCAGGCATTTCTGCACTGATGGTAATTTCCTTTGCATGAACCCTATTCTCTTTATCTACTACATACACATATTTTTTATCAAGCACTTCATAGGTTGCTTTTTGCGGGATAACGATGGCATTTTTAACAGGTACATCAACTAATATGTTACCGGTTTCACCATGTCGTAAAAGCCCATCGGGATTGGGGAATGTGGCTCTGAAAGGAATATTACCCGTTTCATTATCAAAATCAGCTTCTATCGTTTCTACTTTACCGGGATATTTAAATTCCTGGCCATTCGCCATGAGCAGTCTTACGGATGAATATTCTTTACCCATCCTTGTTTTATAATCGAGGTATTCAGCCTCCGGTACATTGAAGTAAACCCACATCTGGCTATTATCTGATAAGGTGGTCATCAGGTCACCATCGTTGATAAGGCTTCCCTGCCTAACCTGGAAGCGGTCTATGATGCCATCAAAAGGCGCTCTTACTTCCGTGAACTGAAGATGTACCTGAGTTAAGGCAAGCTCTGCTTTAGACTTATCTAACTTAGCTTTGGCTAAGGCAAGTTCATTGGGTGATACTACATTTTCATCTGTAAGTTTCTTGGTATTCTGATATTCGATCTCTTCAAACTTAACTTCAGCCTGAGCCTTTTGCATATCTACCTGGTACATAGTAGGCATGATCTGGAAGAGCAGTTGACCTTTCCTTACAAACTGTCCTTCATCTACATATATTTTTTGCAGGTAACCTTTTTCTAACGCTCTAACTTCAATATGCCTGATCGAGCGTATTTGCGATACATATTGTTTGGTAATGGAAGTATCCATTTTCAAAGGGCTGGTTACTAAGAGGGTGGTTTCTACTTCTTTCTCTTTTTGGGGAGATTTACAGCTTGTATAGCCCAGCACTGCTAACAAACCGGTGATCATTAATATTCTGTTCATAATAATGTTTAGTATATGCTTAATTCGGTTTTACTTGGTTGTTGAGGAAGGCACAAAACCTTCCCATCCCCTGTATTTGCTTGTTACAGGGAACATTCAGTCCATTGAAATAGTGTAAAAATCAGTACGGTTTTGATATCCAAACCGCAGGGTAATAAATCAAATAAGTATTACACACAATACAATATGTTTATTGGAAGGTGTACAGTTGAAGTGCTTTAAAGAAGATAAACACGTTTTAATATAATGACAAAAATATTGATGAGAAGAAACTGCAAAAGATGCTGTAAAATAATTGTCTGCATCCCCATTTCTTCTTAACGAACCAGTTTCTTCTTCTTCTTCTTCATTTTCTGAAATGAATTTATCAGTAGTATTCTTTAGATTAAAGGTAGTAGCTGCAGGAGTATAAAATTTTCGATATACCGGTAGCGTGAAATGCTTACTATGAATGGTATTCTTCAAACAAATAGCTTCACCTAAACAGGTATGCGAACGCAGGCGTACCGGATGGCAAGATGGTTTATATAAAGAAAAATGCAACCATCTTATTTCACCTGGGCTGTTCTGAATACAGCTATGTTCTCGATTAGACGCTACTGCAACATGTGTTTGATCATGTTGCAAAATATACCGTTGCAGACTGCTTTGCATATAAAATGCAGGCTGTGCTGTTGGGCTGAAAACACAAAGGCATCCTAACAACAACACATAAAATGTGTACATGAATTTGGATACAACCAATTGCATTTAATCGTTGGTTTAATAAAGGTGAATGGCGAACAATCACTATGTAGCACTCCTAAATACAGCTAATACACTTCGATATGCTGAAAATGGAAAGGGAGGATTAATGCCTATTATTATAATGCATTAATGAAACAAGAAGAATTAAATCCTAAAACTACGATGACAGATATAGAGAGAAGGTCTGCCATGCTGTATGGGCACATCACAATAAGGTGAATTACTATGATCAATGCAAGATAAAAAATGTACGTCGGATGAATGATGGTAAGAAAAAAGAAGAGGTACTTGTCCGTTGGAATTTTCAAGATCTTCCTCCTCCGCCAGTTCTATAAAACCTGCCAGAGGCTTTGCTGATAAGGGTTTTTGTATAGAACATTCCTGCTTGGCACTGATAAACGGATACCCCTTATAAGCTACTTCAGCACTGTTTTTACCATAGTGAAACAGTTGAAGAAAAATCATTAAAAAGGAAATCACATTTAATAACATAATGCTTATCACATTTTTATTACATGATACAAGTTGTTTGCCATATACTAATGAGGGAATAAAATAGATGCGCAAACTTAGAGGTAATTTTAGGAAAGAACAGTAGAAAGCTGTTAAAAATTTTCAAACATTACTTTTACAAATGATCATGGTATAACCACTTATTAATGTGTGATGCTATACCAAAGATCAAAAGTACCGAATACAACAAGCATGATTCCGAAGATTCGTTCCAACACAAGATTTCTCAATCTAAGTGCAACCCTCGCCCCGAAATAAGAAGAAGGAATAGAGCTAATCGATAAAACCAGAACGATCATCCAATTAATATGCCCCAAGTACCAATGTGCAATGGTACCAGGTATTGCAAGCCCGGCCGCTACCAGCAAGCTATTTGCCAGGGCTTCTTTAGTAGGTAATTTAAAAAAACGGATGAATAAGGGGCCGAACAACACTCCACCACTGTTAGCAAGCAGTCCTGATAAAAAACCCACTGAAACAGCCACTATTGCAATTTTCCATAAAGGAACATTATTGGCCGCTGCAACTTCATCATGCGTATGAATAAAGAAAAAAGAAAGTCCTAAAGTTAGCACAAAGATGGCCGTTAATATCATAAGCATGTTTCCTCCTAATAAGTCACTGAAGAATGACCCTAAGAAGGTAGCGGGTATGCCTAATAGAACAGAACCAATCACTACTTTCTTATTAATAAGCTTTTCTTTACTGTAAGCAATTGAAGCAGAGATTGTAGTAGGTAGTGCAGCCGGCAATGGTGAAGCCAAAGCAATAAAGGGATTAACGCCGGCAAAAATCTGTAATGCCGGTGTTGTGATAGCGCTCCCTCCTTTACCCAGTAACCCTGAAAGAAAACCAACAATAGCACCGATTAAAAGAGTGATGGCAATTGACATATTGCTATTAGCCCATACAGGCTGGTGAAGCAACGTAAAAATATCAGTGAGAAGCGTAACCATAAATACACATGCGTTTTAATAAATTCATGCATTTAAAATCGAATAGCGGTGCTAAGATATGATCTATGCCATTGTTTTGGTTAGCTAAAAAAAGTATAAATCACATAAACAACTTCTAAATAGCATCCCCCAACAATACTGAGATTAGACATTCTAATCTTGTTTTAATACTATTGAGACGATTAATATTTGTTTACCTATAGGTTTAATAGAAAGGAAGATATTTATCTTTTCCTGACTTTTCTAAAATCCGTAGGCCTTGCATTGGTGAATTCATAAAAAGCATTACTAAAGGCACCAATATTTTTATAACCGCAATGAAATGCAATGTCACTGATGGGCTGATCTGTTTTCAGTATCAATTCTATGGCTTTAGTCATCCTTAATGTTTTCAGGTATTGAAAGAAAGAGATTTGCATAGTAGATTGAAACGTGTTTGCTATTAAAAATAGATGATAATCAATGAAGGGAAAATGTTGTGCGGTTGTTTTTTAAAGTGATTAAACTACCTAAAACGTATGTACAATAGCCAAATTAATTTAGTTTGATCCTATCAAATATGCAAAGAGATATTTGAAGATGAGGCTGATTGTATGTAAGGCTTTCAGTTTTATTCCAGAACGTCTAATATGAAAGACTTACAGGTTATTTTGTTAGTCTGTATAATAGAAACATTGGGTATTGATTCTGAAAATCAATTGTGGAGTAAACTTAAAACGGATGATCCTGGATTATTTCTGTCTCATCGATATTTGACAATTTATGTCTCTCAAAAAGGATCAATAACCTATTGGGTTACCAGATGCAGTAATAGTTGACTTATTCATTTTCAGTCCACTAATCTTTAATGTCCATGCGATATCACCGGGAAGATTAGCAGGTAATCTTACTTTTAAACCATCACTATCCTGTGAAAAGTTGATCTTCTCGTTGCTTCCCAATAAACCTACAGATTGCACTTCACCTGCATTTCTGGGAAGTGATGTTATAATAATTTCTTCTGGAATATTTTTTCCTTGTATAATGGCATATAAAATATCCTCTTTGACAGTAAAATTTATTTTAGGAGAAGTCTTCCCTCCTTCGGTAAAATTTATCCAGTTATGCGTTTCATATATAGCCTCCCCATTCCTTTCCAGCCATTTACCAACGCCTAGTAAGGTTGCCTGTTGATCCTTAGGTAAAGTACCATCAGCTTTGGGTGAAAGATTAAGCATCATCGTTCCGTTTTTACTTACAATATCAATTAACTGGTAAACAATAGAGGCAACGCTGGCTACACTCATTCCTTCAGTATATCCCCAGGTGGAACCGATTCGTGTATCAACTACCCAAGTGCCTGTACGTATACCTGGAGGTGTCTTATTTTCAAAGTCGAGTACAGAACCTATCGTAGCTGTATTTACAGCAGATGGTGCATAAGCAGCTTTCTTACTATTCAAAGTAACTTCTTTGCCCCATGCATTGGCACTATTGTAATAATAGGCTGCTAGTAATAACTTGATCGAATCGAGAAACCTTTGATCTATGCCGTTATCAAACCAAAGAATGTCTGGCTTGTATTTATCGATCAACTCTACGTTACGCTCATACCAATCGACCAGGAATTTTCGGCAGGCCTCGTCACTACGATCTGCTACGTGATAAAAATCTATCCATTGAGGATCAAATAAATCTGCTTTCTCAGCTTTCATCCTGTCCAACATTTCCTTGGGGGGGTTAATGAATGTAAAATTTTCTATCTCATGATTGGTAAATCCAAACTTTAAACCTTGCTTACGCACTGCAACAGCTAACTCACCAATCAAATCACGATGTGGCCCCATTTTAACAGCATTGTAAGGTGTTACTTTACTATCCCATAAAGCAAATCCATCGTGATGCTGACATGCCGGAGCAAAAAAACGTGCTCCTGATTTTTTAAATAGTTCTGCCCATGCATTGGCATCAAAGTGTTCTGCTGTGAACATGGGTATAAAATCTTTGTACCCGAATTTATCCTGTGGCCCGAAATGCTCCACATGCCAGGCAGCGATAGAGGATGTTCCGTACATATGCTTTTCATACCACTCGTTATGATAGGCTGGTACTGAATATATTCCCCAATGCATGCATAAACCAAATTTAGCACCAGCATACCAAGCCGGCACGTGATAATTGGCTTTGAGCGACGCCCAAGATGCTTCAACCGGTCCTTTAGTTAATGGCGTTTTTACGGAGTGAACCGCCTGGGCTACTATATAAGGCGTTGTTTCGGGAGCCATATCGAATCCATTTCCGCTATTCCCACTCTCTCCTATTAATTTGTTTACAGGTTTAGTATAAGGCTGATCGTATTGAGGTTTTCCTGGGTTATCATTGGTATTCGTTTGTTGGCTTAATACACTTGCAGATAACAATACTGGTAGTATAAAAAATATTAACCTCTTAACCATGATTTCTATTATTAGTTAACAATGACATTTATACGTTACAATTCATTTGAATGATAAGAAATATGCTCAAATAACTATTATTGAAGCCATCGTTTTTCTATTCAATGATTCTAAGAACAAGTTATCTGAAGAATTTAAATTAGTGCAGTAAGCACTTTCTATTTAGCATAAAATCCTTGCCCTTTTTTCCAATGAACAAGCCCATTCTTGTTAAGATAAGTATAAGCCTGAAAAACAGTAGACTTGGATATACCCAACATACGATAACATTTATCAATCGAGGGCAAAGGTTTCGCCTGATCAAATTCATGGCTTTCTATTAGAGTTTGTAATTGTATTGCTAATTGCATATATAATGGTTGAGCCAAGTTTTTATTCAATTCAAAACGATTCACCTCTATCTCCTGAAATTGAGAAGACACAGCATTTTTATTGTTTATGATCTTAAAAGTTTTCATTTTGTTCATCTTAATATCAATAAGCTAAGGTAAAGGCTATTAAACCTCTGTATCCATATACATAATTACTGCGTCATCTTTAAATCCAAAGCAAAACATTGTCTCTTCCTATGCTTATTTTTTGTCCGTCTAACATTTTCTTTAAACTGAAATATTTGAAGGGATTTTAAGAATACAGTAAGGGAGCACACCCAATACTGCTAAATGCAGGTAGTAGTATTTTCATATGCACTAATTTTTATCAAACCTACATCTGAAAAAGCGCTGAAAACTTGTCTTAAATAGACTTTTTTTTGTACAAACCCGACTCTCTACCAAAGGGCTCGGCTTCGTATTTAAAATGACTGAGCGTGAGAATTTATATATGGAGATAGACTTGTTTTTTATACGCACTAGGTGAAAGCCCTGTTATTTTCTTGAACGTTCTTGAAAAATGAGAAAGTGTCTCAAAACCTGTAGCTTCTGCTATTGCAGAATAACTGTCCTGGCTGGTAGCAATTAAATATTGAGCTCGTTCTATTCTCTTTTCATTTATATAGGCCGCGGGTCGTGTGCCGATGTGTTGTTCAAATAGTCTTGAAAAATAATCCGGATGCTGATTAGCTCTATCTGCCAAATGTTTTACGGTTAAAGGCAGGTTAAGATGAAGGCTAATATAACTAATGGCTTCAAGAATTTTAACAGGAATGAATCCTGATTGTTTATGCTGATGTATTTCCTGTGTTATAAATCGGGAAATCAACTGAAGTAGGATTCCCTGCGTTTCCAGAAAGTACGATGTATCTTGACGATTATTCAGCTCCTGATATTCTTTATAATAGATATTTTTTTCATAGACTTTCGGATTATCCGACCTGTTAATTCCTCTACCCGGATTGATTGCAATCAGGCGTTTGAAATTAAGCACATCAATCTCGTTGGCAGGTACTTTTAAAATAGAACGATGATGAGCGAACAATGAAAGCCCATCGGAAGACTCTTCAAAAAACTGAACAAAATATTGGCTTAAATAATTCCTGCATATCATATTACACAGCGTAAAGCTGGGAATAATATATAAATAGCCGGCCTCAAGCAATACACTTTTTTTAATATCCGATAACTCTCCTTCGCCTTCGTCTATATAATAAATGCGGTGGTACGGACTTATCACATTTTTATAATTCCAGCGGAAACTCAATTTTACATAGTCTGTATTTAGCAAAGAAAAAGTGTGCTTTAAAACTCTTTTAACCATTATGAGTAACCAGATTAGATTATTAATTTAACAGATGCCTTCTTTATACAAGAGAAACTTTATAATGCTGTTATGTTCATGCATCTTTCGTACCAGCTTCATCTTTTATTCATGAACAATCACTTATTGATTAAATATCTAACTTCATCTATGCTGTTTTTGCTCTCTATACTTTGATGGCGATACTTTCATCTTTTTTTTAAAATATCTTGAGAAATGATGATCGCTCAAAAAACCTGCAGCTGCTGCAACTTCTGCTATGCTTAAATCGGTTTCCCCTAGCATCTGGCTAGCCTTTTCGATTTTTATATTTAAGAGATATTGACCGGGGGATATGCCTGTGATCTCCTTGAAAGCTTTTCGTAACCAGGCATAACTTACATGCTGCTGGATAGCCAACTCTTCCATCTCAAAGGAGCTTGCCCATTGTTCATGAATTTTATACTTGATATTATTGATGATATTCACTTTTCGATTATTACACTTTTCTTTCAATAAAGCCGAAGCATACACCAATCCCAATAATTGTATTGTTTGACAGGATGCTATTTGAGAAAAAGCAGTTCCTTCGAATTTAAGTGTATCCATCAACCTAATAAAGATATTTAATAGCTCAATATTGAAACCCACATGAATCAATGGTGCATCATACCGAAAACATTCCTGGCTCATTAAATGATCGGCAAAAGATCCTTTAAAACCTACCCAATATTCCTCCCATCCTGTATCAACTGCCGGTCGATACCTGTGCCACACGCCAGGAAACAAAAGAAAAACAGTCCCTGACTCAATAACTACCCGGCCCACATGTTCAGCTTCGAAAATACCGGAACCAGCCGCAATAAATACCAGTTGAAACTCTTCCAGTACCCGTCCTTTTTCCCATCCAAAATAATAGTTGGGGGGATGCAGATATTGATCAGGATAAGTGTTTTGTGGAGGGTGAACATTATGTCCTGCATGCAAGATGGTTATGCCCCATGTTGGTTCCATGCAATCTTTTCTGTTAAGTTTTCCCTGATCAATGTATTTAGTAAAAACAAAAGACATACGTATAAGTTCTAACTCAATTATTTAAGAGACTAAAATAGTACTTTAAAGAAACCTGATTAATTTATATCAAAAAGTGCAAAAAATATCCTGTTTAAGTCATTCCTTTTCAGCCTGTAGTTTTTAACATTGTAAGCATTGTATACTGCACTTTATTCTATTTTTTTCACACTAAAAAAGAATTAATAAATACAATTTATGGAATCGAATACTGTTAAGATCGGCTTATTTGGTATTGGACTTGAAGCTTATTGGAACCAATTTGAAGGATTAGAACAGCGACTGAAAGAATACCTTAGCATTGTTGAAGAAAAACTAAAGTTAGCTCATCCGCAGATCATTAATCTTGGTCTTATCGATACCCCGGAAAAAGCTTTTGATGCAGGTAGTAAGTTTCGTATGCAGGATGTTGACCTGATCTTTTTATATGTTTCAACCTATGCCTTATCATCAACTGTTTTACCAGTTGTGCAAAGAGCAAAAGCCCCTGTTATAATACTTAACCTATCACCGGAGCCGGCAATAGATTATGAGACTTTTAATCGAATGACGGACCGTACCCGTATGACCGGTGAGTGGCTAGCCTTTTGTGCTGCATGTCCTGTTCCTGAAATTGCTAACGTATTTAAAAGAACAGGGATTAAATTCCATCAGATCACAGGAATGTTGCACAATGATCCGGAATGCTGGACAGAAATAAATGAGTGGATTGAGGCTGCCAGAGTAGCGCATACTATGTTTTATAATCGTTTAGGTTGCATGGGGCATTATTATAGTGGCATGTTAGATATCTATACAGATCTAACACAGCAATATGCTCACTTTGGCGGACATATTGAACTAATAGAGGTAGATGAACTTTCGGCAATCAGACGATCAGTAACTGAACAAGAGATCAATCACCGGGTAGCATTGTTTTACGAAGAATTTGAAGTACAAGCCGATTGTGAACCAAGTGAAATAAGACGAGCAGCAAGAACATCAGTAGCATTGGATCGTTTAGTAGAAAAATATCAACTGGGCTCGATAGCTTATTATTACAAAGGCACGGGTAATAATGACAATGAAGATACAATGAGTTCAATCATTTTAGGTAATTCGCTGCTTACAGCCAACCATATACCCGTTGCAGGAGAATATGAGATTAAAAATGCACAAGCCATGAAAATAATGGACAGCTTTAATGCCGGCGGATCATTTACAGAATACTATGCTGTTGATTATAACGAAGATGTAGTTCTGATGGGGCATGATGGCCCAGGTCACATCACCATTGCTGAAGGTAAATCAAAAGTACGGCCTTTAAAAGTTTACCATGGCAAAGTGGGGCGTGGGTTGTCAGTTGAAATGTCAGTAAAAAAAGGACCTGTAACGCTACTTTCAGTGGTGGAGCAGGCTGGGGGAAAACTTATGTTTCTTGTTGCAGAAGGAGAATCAGTAGAAGGCCCTATTTTACAGATCGGTAACACTAATAGCAGGTACAGATTTTCTGTTGGTGCACGCAAATTTATAAATGGGTGGAATAGTTACGGACCGGCCCATCATTGTGCTGTAGGCATTGGTCATATCGCATCAAAAATTGAAAAACTTGGACAATTGCTAGGAATAGCAGTGGCTCAGGTATGTTAAAAAGGCTACTGGGATGGCCAGAATTAGTTTATTGCTTTTTTACAGGATAAATGACAGCTACTAAAATTATTTACTTTACCAACTTTTAATAATTGTTAGCTTAATTGAGTTTTATCAATCATTACAACATCTCCAATGCTTCCTCAGCGAACTTAACAACAAAAAAAAGCAGGGCAGTAAACTACAGCAATTAAACGCACACCATTATTAAACACTAATTTACTAGCCTAATAGATTATCGCTATCATTGAAGTATCCTTGCTACTAAAAGGAAAGCAGAAGACACATAATCGAATTACTCAAACGTTTGATTTCCATGGAAACTTATTTTATCCATAAGTTTACGTTCAAGATAATTCAATGTAATGACGGAACAAGTACTACAGCAATATAACATCTCTTTCAAAGAGGCTAGTGTCCTCCCTTTCGGAACGGGATTAATCAACAGAACCTGGAAGGTAATAGCAGATGAACAGGAATATATTTTACAACAGATCAACCATAAAATTTTTCAGCATCCTGAACACATTGACCAAAATATAAATACCATCGGATATTTTTTATCCAAACAACATCCAGGCTATCTTTTTATTCTTCCTGTAAAAAACAAAAGAAACGAAACAATCTCGTATGATGATAACGGCAATGTATTTAGGCTCTTCCCTTTTTTGCGAAATTCAGTTTCACATGCTGTAGCAGCCTCTCCGCTTATTGCAGAACAGGCAGCCCTTCAATTTGGACGATTTACACGGTTCTTATCCGACTTACCCGTTGATCAAATCAATTATACGTTACCTGACTTTCATAACATATCCTTACGTTTTGTTCAATTTCAAGAAGCAATATCGCATGGCAACCCTCAGCGCATCAGTGAAACAAAAGAATATATAGATCTCTTACAGCAACAGTACCAAATCGTATCTACCTATGAACAGATACAAAAAGATGAATCTTTTAAAAAGAGGATCACACATCATGACACCAAGATTAGCAATGTATTGTTTGACATTAATGGGAATGGCCTGTGTGTAATTGATCCGGACACCATCATGCCCGGATACTTTATTAGTGATGTAGGAGATATGATCCGCACTTACGTATGCCCCGTGAGTGAGGAAGAATGTGAATATAGCAAGCTAAACATCAGGAAAGAATATTTTCAAGCTATTGTTCGAGGTTATCTCTCAGAGATGAAAGATGAACTTTCCGTAAATGAGATCAAACATTTTGTTTATGCCGGTGAGTTTATGATTTATATGCAGGCCTTACGCTTCTTAACTGACTATCTGAACAATGACATTTACTATGGTGCCACATACAGGCAACATAACCTCGTCAGGGCTGTGAATCAATTGACCCTATTACAATTATTAAATCAACAGAAAGAAGAATTAGAACAATCTGTTGAGGATATGCTTAATACTTTTTCTTGATGCATCAATAATTCCAGCTTTTCTTTTATTCTTTTTATCACAGGTAATGTGAGGGAAAATTGCTTGTTTAGATAATGCCATCTTAAGTGTATTTTTTTCGAAGTTTATGATGTGAATAGTCCGCTGCAAATTCTTCTAACCCGTTTCTGTCCACAAGTTTGAAGATGGGTAGTCAGGTCTGGCAATTTGAGAAAGTAGTAAAAGCAATAAAGCTCTTGTGTTACAAGAGCTTTATTGCTTTTATCAGTCGGGCAGACTGGATTCGAACCAGCGACCCCCACGTCCCGAACGTGATACGCTACCGGACTGCGCTACTGCCCGAAAATGTTCACAAAAATATGTGTTCGTATTTTTTTAAAAAACTCATTTATCTTATAAAAATTTATACCAATACCACCCCTAACCCACTATTTCCTGTAATACTTATTTCCCCAAAATGAAACACAATACCTTTCGCAATATCTTCTGTCAATAATAGCGGCCCATCCATATCCACATAATCCAACTGTGGTAAAAAATTAGCAATAGCTGCAGAACCTACGCTGCATTCATTCATACTTCCCATCATCACTTTCATACCTAACGCTCTTGCTTTTTCTATCATCCTTCTGGCAGGTGTAATGCCGCTACATTTGGTAAGTTTAATATTGATACCATGAAAATGCTGATAACATTTTTCTATATCGCTCTCAAAAACACAACTTTCATCTGCCAGCAGAGGAAGCTCCGATTGTGCATACAACACTTTCATTCCCTCCCAGTTATCTTTTGCTAAAGGCTGCTCTATAAATTCTATACCTAACTTCTTTAGTAAAGGAATTTTAAGTAGTGCTTCTTCTAAAGTCCATCCCGCATTGGCGTCTACACGAAAGACAGCGTTTGTGTGCTCACGTAGTTTTTCAACAATTGCTATATCATCAGTAGTACCTAACTTAATTTTATAAACGGGCCAGGGCTTTGCTTTCATTTTCTCTACCATCCTATCAATCGTGTCAATACCGATAGTATAATCAGTTAAAGGTGTTTTTTCCCACTTGGTTTCCCATAAGGAGTACAACAATTTATTTTCCATCTTTCCAAACAAATCCCATCCTGCTATATCAAATGCACAAACAAGAAAGGGATGATCAGGTAATAAATGATGAAGATAATGCCAGTATCTTTCAGGATCAGTAAAAGCAAATTTTTCAAGTAACACTCTTTTTTCCTCAATCACGGCGATCATCTGTTCTACCGTAACATCATAATAAGTAATGGCCGGAGCTTCTCCATAACCTATGTAGTTGCCCAACTGTATTGCTACCAGTAAGGAAGGCTGGTGTGTTTTGGTTCTTCCTCCTGAAATAGAAAATGGATACTGAAAAGGGAGTTCGATTTTTCTGTAATGAATTTTTAAGGGCATAAACGCAGTGATGATTGTTTCAAAAATAAAGAAGCCAGCCGAAATAATGGCTGGCTTTTATCATTAATGAATATACATTCACAATTACCTTCCGCTTGCACTAACAAATCCTTTGAATTCCTGATTAAAAGATTGTTCTAATAATAATTGTTCAAGACCTATATGCATCCTGTACCTCCAGTAATGCTTAGGATTTGCAGGTACATTGATACGTTCATCATTAGGGTCTGCACGCCTGAGCTGTTCACTGCTGCCTAAAATGTCCTGCATTTGAAAAATACTCCACATTGAAGGAGAATATAAATGTTGCAGAACAATGGCTTTATTGATCCAAGCCTCACAATAATGAGGAGCTGTACCGCCCTGCCCTAATTGATGATTGTAAAATCTTTGAATACGGTTCTTATCTTCTTCCCACCAACCGCGGATAGTACTCATATCATGTGTTGAAGGTGTTACCACGCTTAAATAGGGAGCGTCATTAGGATGGAAAAATTCTTTCGTAGGATCTTTTGGCATCCGCTGTATCTCCAGGCTAAGCAAACCGAGCTGGCGCATCATCTCTGGAACACAGGAAGGAACAAGTCCAAGATCTTCACCACAAACCAGCATATTGGTTACACGCTTTAATGCTGGTAACTTTTGCATAGCTTCTTTCATCCAGAAATCATCCTGCCGGCGGAAAAAATAATTCACATACAATTCGTCAAGCTTGTGTTGTGTATCGCCATCCAATTGCCTGAATGAGCGTGTATTTCCCATTCCAAACCTGAAATGAAATAACTGTCCGCCACTTCCTTCTTCTTCAAACAGCAATACATTGCTGATAAGATCAAACAAACCACTTTTTATTTTCCGTGTAAAATCATCATCCATCCAACCTGCAAGGTGTTGTTCTACTTGCCGTTGCGTTACATATTCTGGCTTCAAAGCGTAATGATCAAAGCCATCATAATTCAGGAACCTTTCCTTCACAAAACCGCTATCATACCCAAATACATCCCAAAGGATCGCTTCGTTAATATAAGGCTTTACATACCTGTTATAATCAAAGCCAATGCCTCTGCTAACAAACTCATTGATATGGACGGGAATAGCAGGAACAAAATGTCCCATTATACCTTCAACTGCATGCATAGGGATGCTCCAAATTCTAAAGAATCCAAGTATATGATCGATACGGAAAGCATCGAAATAATAACTCATTTGCTCAAACCGCTGCTTCCACCAGGCATAGCCATCTTCTTTCATGCGATGCCAGTTGTAAGTGGGAAATCCCCAGTTCTGCCCTTTCACTGCAAAATCATCAGGTGGTGCACCGGCTTGCATATTCATATGATACAAATCAGGTGATTGCCATGCATCGGCACCAAACCTATATACACCAATGGCAATATCTCCTTTTACAATGATTCCGTTCTGGTGTGCATATTCGGTGGCTTCTTTTAACTGGAGGTGCAAATGGTATTGAATGAAATAATGAATTGCGATAGCATCGTAGGTATCGGATTTTTCATTCAACAAATGATTAACAGCTTCTTCTTTATACTGGTTATGCTCTGGCCATTGATTAAAATCTGATGTGCCATAAATATCTCTCAAGTAGCAGAATACTGCATAGGGCACTAACCAATGTTTATTTTGATTGAAATATTCTTTATAAGATGCTGAAGTAAAGGTCGACTTCTTTAAAAGTGGGTACAACTGCTTCATTACTTCCATTTTCACTTTCACAACTGCTTCGTAATCCACTTCCGGTAAGGCATTCAAGGTTTGCCGCTGTTCCTCCAACTGCTCAACAATAGCACTATGCTTTTCCCCGGCCACCTGCTTAAGGTTCAGGTACATTGGATGAAGAGCAAAGGCTGAAATTGCTGCATAAGGATAAGAATCAGTCCAAGTATGCGTAGCTGTTGTATCATTAATAGGAAGGATCTGAATAAGCTTTAATCCTACAGATGTACACCAATCTGTCAAAAGCTTAATATCGGCAAACTCCCCAACACCAAAGCTTTGGGAAGAACGCAGGCTGAATACAGGAATGGCTACCCCGGCTCCTTTCCAATGCGCTATGGGAAATACAGCAAAGCCATCATTAACAACAGTAAGCTTATCTGCTTCCGCAGCTTCGTATAAAACCCGGTTATTCCCTTCTTCAAAAGCTACGAACTGCTTTTGCTCAACATCATAAATACCGTACTTATACGCAACAGGAAAAATATCTTTAGTTAAATTAAGTGAAACGCTATAGGCATCTTGACCTTCAGCTCTACTCATCAAAACGGGTTCTGTAGCATCCCATTCATTCAAAGAAGTGGCACTTCCCAAAAGGCAAAGTGTCTGCCCTTTGGCTAATAAAGGTGCTTTAGCTTTGAATACGTGTGTAACTTTTTTCGGCACAGCTATTTTAACTGCTGTGTGATTTTCTTTCAGTAGTACTTTCTGAAAAGGCTCAGTGTAAAAGGCATTCTCAAAATAGCCCGCAAAGTTCCAGGCATCTTTTATTAAAACC
>JAGWUV010000044.1 GCA_028875875.1 Bacteroidota bacterium | reverse complement strand
AAAAAAGATCCTTTTGATGTGTTTGATTGGCTGGATACATTGCATCAAAAATTCCATTTACATCCTGCTTATTTCTTTCTTACTATCCTGCAACGTGGATTATATGATAAGAATATAAACAGCCATAACCGTTCACTTCAGAAACTCTATCAACAACTCGCTTCAAAATACAATAACGGGCTACACCCCACTTGGCAAAGTGGAGAGCGGGGATTTGATGCGTTATTGAATAAAGAAAAGCAACAACTGGAAAAGATCATTCAGCAACCGGTAAGCAAAAGCAGGTTTCATTATCTAAGGTTTAACTTGCCCGAAGGGTACCGAAAGCTCATAAAAAATGGTATCACTGAGGACTATTCGATGGGATATGCTACCATCAGTGGTTTCAGGGCATCATATGCAAAACCGTTTTACTGGTATGATCTTTTACAGGAACAGAAAACAGACTTGCTTATTCATCCGTTTTGCTGGATGGATGCTACCGCTTCTTTTGAAGAAAGGCTTACGGCAGAAGAAGCCTATGCAACATTACAAACCTTTTACAACCTTGTTCGTTCCGTTGGCGGGGAATGCACTATCATTTTACATAATCATTTTCTTACCGAACAACAGGACTGGATCGAATGGAGGAAGAGCTACGAATTATTCTTGAGCAGCAATTGTAACGAAACGGCCCCGTAATTTTTATCCATCCATTTCAGCATTCTTTACTATACTTGTTCCTCAAATTTCAATCAATGAATATTCGTTTTGCAGCAAGCATTGTATTATGTGCATCGTTCGGAATCGCAACGGCACAAACCAAAAAACCGACCACTAAACCAAGTGTAAAACCCAAACCCACAACCCCTGTTAATCCGCTCAAAAACTTAAAGGACAGTACCAGTTACGCATTGGGCGTAAGTATCGGTCACTCCTTACAATCACAAAACCTTTCTGAGATCAACACCCAGTTTTTATTAAAAGGCATCAACGAGGTATTGCAACATAAAAAGGTCAACCTTACAGAAGAGCAAGCCGGTAACATCATCAACAACTTCATTCAAAAAGAAAACCTGAAGAAAAGTGAAGCCAACAAAGTAGCAGGGAAAAAATTCCTCGAAGCTAACGGAAAGCGCCAGGGGGTTACTACATTACCTGATGGATTGCAATATGAAGTATTAAAAGCAGGTACAGATACCACCAAGCCCAAGCTTACCGATAAAGTAAAATGCCATTACCACGGTACACTGATCGATGGAACCGTATTCGACAGTTCAGTTGATAGGGGCGAACCGGCCACTTTTCCTGTAAATGGTGTGATCAAAGGCTGGCAGGAAGCTTTACCTATGATGACTGTAGGCAGCAAATGGAAACTGTTCATCCCATCTTCGCTGGCTTACGGCGACAATCCCGCAGGCCCCAAAATCGGGCCCGGCTCTACACTGGTATTTGAAGTAGAATTATTGAGCATAGAGAAATAAACTTTCAACCAATTAATTTACAGCCACTTGCTTATGCAGGTGGCTTTTTTGTGCTTTTTCATTCATTCTTATTTAACTTTTTTTCTTATTTGTGTAACATTTTAGAAGTACATTCGTCTACCTTGTTAAACACGCTGTGTATGAAACAAAAAGCTATTCTGCAGGTAGCCGTTCTAGTAGTAACTGCAACAGGAACATTCGCTTATTTCGATTATCAAAAAATATCGGGCCTGCATAAAAGTTCCGGTAAGAATACACCTTGCTGCGAAAAAAAGAGCAGGCAATTACAAAAGGAAAACAATACAGAGAATATATTCAACTATCCGGTTAACAAACTGATCGTTGCGCTATACAAATAAGAAATCAACCATTCAAACAGATTCATCCTGCCCGGCGAGGCAGGATTTTTTTTCTTTAACTGTAACAAAACTGTACCTTATACGTACCACTAATCAAAGCAAACTTTCTGAAATACCCGGCTGTTTATGACCGAAAGAGAATATAACCAATGTGTAACTGCGTATGCCGACAATGTATATCGCTTCATCCTGAAAAATCTCAGGCATGAAGAAGATGCTCGGGATATTGTTCAGTCAGCATTTGAAAAACTATGGCGCAACAGGGAGAATGTGGAGAGCGAAAAATCAAAATCATATCTTTTCACGATTGCTTATAACCAGATGATCGACCATATCAGGAAGGTAAAACGCATTCAGTTGAAAGATGAATTTAATGAGGAAGTGAAAGTAGGACACCAATCGAATTCAAATACCAAAAAGGTTTTGATGGAAGCGCTCAACACTTTGAATGAAACACAAAAAAGCCTGGTTATGCTGAAAGATTACGAGGGATATAATTACGAGGAAATTGGAAAGATTATGGGATTGAATGAAAGCCAGGTAAAAGTATATTTACACCGTGCCCGTATAGCTTTGAAAAACTATTTGGTAAGTCCTGAAAACGTTTTGTAGCATGAACATCAACAGACATAATTATGAAGAGTTCTTCCTACTGTATGTAGATGAAGAATTGTCTGCAGAACAGAAAGCAACTGTTGACCTGTTCATCCGGCAAAACCCTGATCTTGCTTTTGAACTCGATGCACTGTTGCAAACAAAACTCATTGAAGATCCAATTATCTCTTTTGATAAAAGCATTCTATACAAACCTGAAAACGCTGCAACTACAGTGCCAGCCTATGAAGAACAGTTACTCCTCTTCATAGATAATGAACTGAACAACGAAGAGAAAAATAAGGTAGAAAAACTCATTAAAGAAAATAAAGAAGCAGAAGCACTACTCACCTTATTGAAACGAACAAAGCTGGAAAAAGAAACCGTTGTTTATCCTTACAAACAGGCACTATACAGGGATGAACACAAACGGGTGATCCCTTTGTACTGGAAACAGTTTTCGGCAGCAGCGATCATTACAGGACTGGCATTTTTAGTATGGACATTCATTCCGCAACATTCACCCAGCGATCATCAACCGGTATTGGCTGAAAAGAAAGTACCTGCTTATCATCCCAAAAACAATAGTATTCCTGCTCCTGAAAAGGAAAGCACCATTGCAACTAATTTTTCCAATCATGAACAAGCTATTGCCACAGCAAAAAACAATACTTCAGTTCAACATACAAACATTATTCAACAGGTAAAGAATACAGCTACCAATGAACCAACACCTGATAAAATCAGAACCGGCACAACAGAAAACAAGCTAACAGCACCAACAGATACGTACATCACTTCCAATAATTTAAATACGAGTACAACACCGGGCAGTATAGTAAAAACCGATAATGATATAACAAAAACAACCGTAGCGCAAGCTGCCAATCATAACAGTCCGAAGAATACTGCAATGCAGGTAACGTCTACCGTTTATAAAGAATTAAATACGGATGATGCTGATGTTGACAATCATTCCGTTAATGTTGCCAATATTCAAATCAACAAAGACAAGCTTCGCGGCTTCTTCAAACGGGCCAGTCATTTGTTCGGTAAAGCAAAAGAAAATGAAGACCAGATTGCAGTAGCAAGTTTTGCAGTAAACACTAACTAATTTTAAAAAAGATATTATATGAAAAAATGGATCATTTGCATGGCAGCTGTATGTTCAGCCCTATCCGGATTCGCTCAAACCGACAGTAGCTCCAGCAAGCAAGACACAATGATGGTGGGCAACTTTATCATCATTAAAAAAAATAAGAAAGAAAATGAAGAAGTGCAGGTGCAGGATAAGAAAGAAGGCAGCACTATTATCATTGAAAAAACAACCAGGGACAAAAAGAAAAAGTCGTCTAATATCAATACCAACTGGTGGATATTCGACTTAGGGTTTGCCAACCTGAATGATAATACCAACTATACCATGGCACAAGCGGGTAGTTATTTAAAAGTACTAAGGCCCGCAGATGGTCCCGTAGATAAAAACAGTATGCGTTTGCGTGGCGGAAAATCTTCCAATGTAAATATTTGGATATTCATGCAAAAACTCAACCTCAGCAAGCATATCCTCAATCTTAAATACGGATTAGGGCTGGAAATGTATAATTTCCGTTATGAGTCAGACCTCAGCTACAGAAACTCCCCGGCACCATTCGTATTCAATGATTCCATCAATTTCTCAAAAAATAAATTATACGCCGGTTATCTTACCGTTCCTTTCATGATCCACGTAAACACTGCACCCAATAATAAACGCGGGTTTAGTTTTAGTGCAGGAGTAAGTGCCGGATACCTTGTAGGCACACATTCCAAACAAATCAGTGCTGAAAGAGGAAAACAAAAAATTCGCGACAGCTTTGACCTGCAACCCTGGCGTGTTGCTGCCATTGGCGAGTTAGGCCTGGGACCGGTAAGGCTTTACGGCAGTTATAGCCTCAATGCCTTACACAAAGAAAGTACAGGCTTAGACCAGGTGCCTTATGCTGTAGGCATACGATTTAGTAACTGGTAATAGTACCAGTTTTTTTCTCAAGTGCAAACACGCCTCTTTTCCAGGAGGCGTTTTGTTTAGGAAAAATTTTACACAGCAACCTGCACTCCTGCAAAATCTTTTCACGAAGTTTACGTTAAGAGTTAAAATCCGGATTGATGAAAAGGTTCGCTTCCCTCTCTATGCTCCTATGTGCTGTTGCTGCACTCACTTCTTTCAGAAGTAAAGAGGCCGGCCCTGCCGATTTTTATATTGTTATTGAAAAGCATACCTACGAGATGCAAGTATATGATGCAGATAACACCTGGCTGATCAGCTATCCGGTGGTTTTTGGAAATAAGGATTTAGGCGATAAGATGGTGCAAGGCGACAGGAAAACACCGGAAGGTACTTTTCATATAAGTTCTAAAAGAATACACCCCAAATGGAGCCGCTTCCTAGCATTGGATTATCCCAATGCGGAAAGCTATGCGAAATTCAATGAGAGAAAAGCAGAGGGATTGATTCCCTCCAATGCCAAAATTGGTGGCGAGATCGGTATTCATGGCACATGGCCCAACGAAGATTTTGCAGTAGATCAATACCAGAACTGGACGGAAGGCTGCATCAGTACAAAGAATGAATATATCAGGGATATTTTCAGTAAAATACCTGTAGGCACTAAAGTGGTGATCAGGAGATAACAGAAGTTTTGCAAGAATAACAATAGAAAAGTCCTGTACGTACAGGGCTTTTCTATTGTTATTCAAAATGATCTTATTTAAGAAAGAACAGCAGCACCAAAATAAGGCTGCAGCGCCTTAGGTATGGCAACGCCATCAGGGGTTTGATTGTTTTCAAGCAAAGCAGCCATAATTCTTGGCAAAGCCAAAGAACTTCCGTTCAATGAATGTGTGGGCTGAATTTTTCCGTTCCCGTCTTTATAGCGGCACTTCATACGGTTGGTTTGAAAACCTTCGAAATTGCTTACACTGCTCACTTCCAGCCAGCGTTCCTGTGCAGCACTGAACACTTCAAAATCGTAAGTGAGCGCAGAAGTAAAGCTCATATCGCCACCACACAAGCGAAGAATACGGTAAGGCAATTCTAAAGATTGGATCAGCTTTTCTACATGGGCCACCATTTCATCCAACACAGCATAACTTTTTTCTGCTGGTACTATCTGAATGATCTCTACTTTCTCAAACTGGTGTACACGGTTCAACCCTCTTACATCTTTTCCAAAACTACCGGCCTCTCTTCTGAAACAGGGAGAATGAGCGGTCATTTTCAGGGGTAGTTCTTCTTCTTTCAAAATCGTATCCCGGTAAATATTGGTTACCGGTACTTCTGCAGTGGGTATCAGGTAAAAATTATCTTCGGTGGCATGATACATTTGTCCCTCTTTATCAGGCAACTGGCCTGTGGCAAAAGCACTGGCCTCATTTACCATAAACGGAGGAATGTATTCTGTGTAGCCGGCCGCAGTATTAAAATCGAGAAAATATTGCACCATGGCTCTTTGCAGTTTGGCTCCTTTTCCTTTAAACAAAGGGAAACCACTACCTGTTATCTTAGCGCCGGTTTCAAAATCAACGATATCATATTTTTTGATCAGCTCCCAATGTGGTACAGCACCTGCAGCCAGTGAAGGTTTTACACCGCCCTCTTTGGCCACCACATTATCCTCTGGGGTTTTTCCTATTGGTACCAATTCCGAAGGCAGGTTTGGCAACAACACGATCTTTTCCTGCAATTGCTTCTCAATGGCAATAAGCTTTTCATTAAATCCGCCTACCTGTTCTTTATATTTTGCTACTTCCTGTTTCATTTGTTCGGCCTCTTCTTTTTTACCTTGTCCCATTAACTTACCAATTTCCTTAGAAGCCGCGTTCACTTTCGCTTGAGTAGTATCATATTCCGATTGCGTTCTTTTTCTCTCATCATCCAAAGCAATGATTTCATCTACCAGTTCAGGCTGTTTAAAATGTTTTACAGCCAGCCTTTCTTTCACCCATTCCGGATTGTTTCGTAACACCTGTACCTGTAACATAAACTCAATATTTGCGGCAAATATAATTCTTGTGTGTGGCTGCGGAATGAATAATCTGAAGGACGAAAAGAATATGTTGCATGGCACCTAATCTTTTCCAATAGCCTTTACCTTTGCGCCATGTTTATACAGGATGATTTACAGCAGCGTTGGTGGAACCTCGAAGCAAAACTGGCGGAACGGTTTGGCAAAAAGCCCGATGTGGAAGCCATTCTTTTTTTAATTGGCATGCAGGAAACGGGTTTTATAAGCGATAAGATTTCGAAAGAACAGAAACAAGACCTGATGCATGTGGCCGTATGTACAGTTCTGGGCAAGAGTGGTTATTATATTTTAGAAGGTAAAGATGCAGACGGATGGCCGCATTTTAAACAGGTGAGAGAATTACCTGTGATGCAATTGCAGGAACAGGAATCATTTCTGAAAGATCATATCCTCCTGTATTTTGAGCAAACCGGTTTATAGGCAACATCATTAAAAATGTTGCTTTTATTCCTTTACTTCATTCAATCAGAAATTCTATACATATTTGTAATTATAAAATCACATCAACAATGAGTTTCCCTTCTAATCTCCGTTACACTAAAGACCATGAGTGGATCAGTTTAAATGGCAATGTTGCTACAGTGGGCATTACAGATTTTGCACAGCACGAACTGGGCGATATTGTATATGTAGATATTTCTACCGTAGGAAAAGCACTGAATGCTGAAGAAGTGTTCGGAACAGTTGAAGCTGTAAAAACAGTGAGTGATCTGTTTTTGCCCGTTGCCGGAACCATTACAGAAGTTAATCCTTTATTGGAAAAACAACCGGAACTGGTAAATAACGATCCTTATGGAGATGGCTGGATGATCAGGCTGACAGTAAACAATCCCGCTGATGTGGAAGGCTTACTGGATGCTGCCGGCTACCAATCTTTGGTTGGCTAAAACCACGAACAATTTTCTTTCGTATATGTTTACGAAACCCATCTGATCGTTAACCAAAAAGCCGCTTTGGAAGCAGTAAAAAAATACAGCGAAACCGAGCTGGTGTTGCTATTAAAACAACGCCAGGAAGCAGCTTTCAGCTATTTGTACGATAATTATGCCGGAGCCTTACACTCTATCATATTAAATATCGTTACCGATGCTGAATTGGCCAGTGATGTATTACAGGAGGTGTTTGTGAAGATATGGCGGCAGATAGAAAGTTACGATGATACGAAAGGAAGATTATTTACCTGGATGCTGAACATAGCAAGGAATGCTTCGATAGATACGGTGAGAAGCAGGTCGTTCCAGAACAGCCAGCAAAACAGAGAATTAACCGAAAGTGTATATGAACTGGCAGGAAGCACTAAAATTGCAACAGACCAGATAGGATTAAGAAAACTGGTACACCAGTTAAAAGAAGAATACAGAACTTTAGTAGAACTATCGTACTTCCAGGGATATACGCAGGATGAAATATCGAAAATGCTGGATATTCCCTTGGGAACAGTAAAAACCAGGTTACGTACAGCTTTGATTCAATTAAAACAAATTATTAAACCGGCATAAAAAGTGGACATTCGGGCATACATAGAAAGCGGAATCATTGAGAGCTATGTGCTTGGCATGGCTGATGCTCAGGAGGCTGCCGAACTGGAGCAACTGGCTGCTCAACACCCTGAGATCAGGGAAGCCATTGCCTCTTTCGAAGCTAGTCTCGAAGCATCTGCCATAGCCCAGGCCACTCCACCGCCGCCGGATGTGAAAGCGAAACTCTTTAGCGAATTAAAAAATGAGTTCTCGGCAACAGTACCTTCTTTTACTGAATCAACAGCTAAAGTGGTACCGCTGACAGCCACCGGATCAAGATCTAATTTCTTTAAATACCTCGCAGCAGCATCGGTAATATTACTGGTAGTTAGCTCAGGCATGAACTTTTATTTCTACAACAGGCTGAATGATGCCACTGACAAACTGCTGGCACTGCAAACAGAACACAACAGCATTCTTGCAGATAACAAAACTTACCAAACCCGCCTACTGGATATTTACAGCAATATGCAGCTGATGAGTGATCCGCAAATGATCAAGGTATCTATGCCCGGGATAAAAGGAAAGGAAAATAACTTGGCCACTGTTTTCTGGGACAGTAAAACAAAAGATGTGTACCTGTTAGCCAACAAACTGGCACAGGCCCCTGAAAATAAACAATACCAGTTATGGGCCATCGTTAATGGCAAACCTGTTGATGCAGGCCTATTGAACGATTGTAATGGTCTCTGCAAATTGAAAAACATACCTGCTGCACAGGCATTTGCCATCACGCTTGAGAAGAAAGGTGGCAGTCCAACGCCTACTTTAGATCAAATGTTTGTTCTCGGAAAAGTCTCCGGATAATCCTTCCTACAGTCAAGAAAAAAAATTGAAGGTTTTAAAAACCTAACGGCATTGTATTGCGTATATAGTTTATCATAAAGAAGCTAATCAATAGCGGGGTTTTCAGATGGTAGGGAGCTGTCAACAGATGGCTCCCTTATTTTTGTGCTATGAACAATACAAAGAAACTACACCTGCTGGCTGCCATCGCCTGGTTTTTACTTATCCTCTACCTGCTCACCATACCCGGCACTTCTTTACCGGAAATAACCTGGATAGATAAATACCAGGGCGATAAGCTGATCCATATAACCCTGTTCGGTGTTCTGGGCTATTTATTTTCCTACCCGGTGAAAGATCATTCCAAAAAATTCTTTTGGATTAGTGTCATTGCCATTACAGGATTCCTCTATGGCGTAGCGATGGAATTCGTTCAAAAATATTTTATTCCTTTCCGTTCCTTTGATATTGATGATATGCTGGCAGATGGAGCAGGCAGCCTTTTAGCATATTGGTGGTGGAGAAAACAATTTAAGAAACAAGGATAATACGACTCCTAAAAAAAGATTGGCCCCGATGGAAATCGGGGCCGCAACCAAAACTAACTGCTTATGAGAAAATTGACTACTTGCTTGTTTATATTATAAATTTACGCAAACTACCTATCAAAAGTTTTGAATTAAACGTTAATAGTTTATTATTTCTTATTTCTGACCGGTAATTTCAATGATCTGTTTCACTTTCCTTTCTTCTTCAGTATCACAATACAAAATTCAGTATTAAAGACTGAAATAAATGTCAAGAGTTTAACAAGAAAATGTTAATGCTTAGTGACAACTGATTGTTCTTGCTGCCGTATTATCAAAATAAGGACTCAGATAGGGTATTCCAAGGTTCATTCCCCTTAAAATCAATAAAACAGCCATGGTTACCATGATATAAGGAGTGATCCGCTTAACAAGATTTCGAGCATTCAGTCCTACTACAAAACCAGAATACGATAACAATAACATCAGCGGCAAAGTACCTGCACCAAAAAAGATCATAAATAAAGAAGCCGCTTGTACACTGGCCGAGGCCACCGCTATGGTAATAGCAAAATAAACCATCGCACAAGGCAATAAACCATTAGCAGCGCCAATGAGTAACATACCATAGAGTTGTTTCTTTTGAATATAGCGGGCAATAAAATTTTGAAGTTTAAGTGTAGCCTGATCGATGATACGAACCCTGACCTTATTTTTTGTGATATAAGGTTTCACAACAACCAACAACAATATCACACCCAACGTAACAGAGAAAGATTGCTGAAAACCGGCCAGGTATACCTGGCGCCCCATGATACCGAAAATCATGCCCAGCACTGCGTAAACTAGAACCCTGCCCAGGTTATATAAAATGATTCCCGTTAACTTTTTTTGCGGAGGCAGGTAATGAACGGGAAGAGAAAAAGCAATGGCACCACACATGCCTACGCAATGAAAACTACTGGCCAACCCCAGCAATAAGCCTGATATGACCCACTGCAGCGACATACTAATTAATTAAAACATCTTTTTGCGTATAAAAAGATTCACCACCTGCTTTCCAGTTTATTTTCAACTGGTAGGCTCCTTTTGGAAAGCCTTTTTTCAAAATCAACTGTTTGCCACTATCATCAACAGTAACAGCGATCTTCTTATCATTTTCAGCATCCGTTTTACAGTATACCCACACCTGCCCTTCCAGCTTTGTTCCCTTCATTTCCTTAGGAAACTGGATCATTAGCGCTTGAGGGCCCTGCGCTACGGTTACTGCACTTACTTTAGCAGCATTGGCCATACCATCTATCTGGTCCTGGTAACGCAATTCTTCTTTATAGTAATCTTTGGTAACAAGATCAAACTTGGTAGTAGTAGCTTTATATACCAGTGTTCCGATGAAAGTTGCAAAGCCAACAAACACTACAACTAATTTATTACCCCAGTTCATATTGATTTCATTTTTGGTGTGAGAAATTATTTTTTATTCTGAAACAGGACCAAGAAAATTGGTTGACATAATGGCTATTCTTTTATCGTTCTCATAAAGGCCCAGTATCAGTTTCGTTTTACGGTCGCGAATCATCCGCTTGGGTAGTATTACAAAGAATGAACCTGCCCCCTGCCCTTCTTTTTGTACGTTGATATAAGGTTTACCAATGATAGACACCACCCCTTTCCCATCTTCCAGTTTAATGGAAAGAGGAACATCTTTTGTGGTTTTATTAACCACTTTAATATTGTAGAGATTAGAAACGCTATCAGCCCCTCTTTCCTGGTACAGGATACCGGGTGTACGCATAATGGTTGCATCCACATCTTTTCTCGACATAAGAATAAACGACAACACTACCAGCACCAATGAACAAAGGGCAGTGTACATTTTCATCCTGGCTGTATAGCGTAAAGGAATACCTTCTGCAATAGAATTTTCGGAAGCATACCTGATCAAACCACGGGGTTTACCCACTTTATCCATCACATCATTACAGGCATCAATACAGGCTGTACAACCCACACATTCCATTTGTACACCGTTACGTATATCTATGCCCGTTGGACAAACTCTTACACACTGAAAACAATCTACGCAATCTCCTAATTTTTGCTCTGCCTGTTTCTTAAAATTCCCCCTGGGCTCACCACGCTTATAATCATACGCAACAATCATAGAGTTCTTATCGAGCAGTACACTTTGTAAACGGCCATAAGGACAAACAACGGTACAGGCCTGCTCCCTGAAGAATGCATAAACAGCATAAAAAACACCACTGAAAACAAGCAACGAAGCAAAGCCAACTATATGTTCTGATACAGGTTCCGTAATAATCTTCTCTAACTGCTTCATACCGATGATGTATGCCAGGAAGAAGTTGGCAATTATAAACGAAAGAAGATAGAATAATATATGTTTGGTAGCAATCTTTACGATCTTACCTGTTGTCCAAGGTGCTTTCTTCAGTTGCTTTTGTGCACCTGCATCGCCCAATACCAGGTACTCAACCTTACGGAACATCATTTCCATAAAATTGGTTTGCGGGCAAGCCCAACCACAAAAGAGCCTTCCGAAAGCCGCCGTAAAAAGAATGATGAAGAAAATAAAGGTTATCATCGTTAAGCCGAAGATGAAAAAATCCTGCGGCCAGAAAACCTTTCCAAAGATGATGAACTTTGCTTCCGGTATATTGAACTGGAAAAGCGGTCTTCCATTTATCTGCACAAAAGGCAAACCAAAGAATATGAGAAAATACAAATAACTTAACCAGCTCCTGATCTTATATAACTTCCCTTTAGGTTTATGGGCATAAATCCACTTCCTGTGCCCCGATTCATCAACCGTAGCTATACGATCCCGAAACTCTTCCGTATGTATTTCATTCAAGTGTTCTATTGGCTTGCTCATGATGCATCAATTTCAACTTTTATTATATAGCTCCCCTGTTACTGTATCCACTGCTTTATTTTTTAGCAGCAGAATCAGCAGCAGCTTTCTCTTCTACCAAAGTACCCTGTGGTTCTTTCGGGTTAGGAGGGTTTGTGCCATGTAAACTCTTTACATAACTGGCGATCTGTGCGATCTGTACTGGAGAGAAATCATCTTTCCAGCTTTTCATCCCTTTCTCAGGCCATCCGTATTTAATACTTTTAAATACATCGCTGATACTTCCGCCGTGCAACCAGTAATCATCCGTTAAATTAGGACCTACCATTCCGCCACCATCAGCGCGGTGACAAGCTGCACAAATAGTTGTAAATACTTTTTTACCGGCATCAAGATCTGCTGCACTGGTTAACAGTTTAACCGTATTCTCATCTACATTATTCGCAGCATTTTTAAGATATTCCTGTTTTTCGGCCTCTGCCTTTTCTAAAGAAATTTTTAACTCTTCGGCACTCAGCGGGGCAGAATGTGCCACATGGTAGCGCCATAAATACACACCTGCAAAAATGATACACACATAAAACCCATATAACCACCATGGCGGTAAACGGTTATCCAATTCACGGATACCATCATAATCATGACCAAGGTCTATCTGCGCTTCCTCCTTAACAGGCCTAAAACTATTCATCTTGCTCCACCATATTTTCCATACATTCTCTTTAGCAACCACAACTTCTTCCTCAGCACTTACCTGTACCATTTCCTTTCGTAACAATACTTTCAGGTTATACACCAATGCAAGAAGAATAATAACTTCTAAGAAAATAACACTCATTAAGGTATAAAAGGAAGTAGCGGAAAGCCCGCCAATTGAAGTATCTACCGCTTGTTTTGCAGCATCAGCCGTAGCTGTATTCTCAGCGGCAAACAAAGTACTGCTCATCAGCACGAACAGGAATATGCCCGCCACTTTTGCAGCCTGTGTTTTCTTTTCATCCCAAAAACGCTGAAGACTTAATTTGGCAGCACCGATCACTACATTGGCCAGTAAAACAATGGCCAGCAAAAGCCCCACGATCACTACCAGCAAAGCCTGCGCCAAAGGGTTAGAAACATCAGATGGTTTAGGTGGGCCTGCAGCAAAAGCGGCAGCCGGTGATACAAAAAGCGTTATAACGGCAGCCCATTTACGCCAACTGTTATACTTGAAAATATATTTCATTGCTCAATTGTTTTAAGAGTTAGTTGCTTAGTTATCTAAAGGAATATGATTGATTTTATTGATCATTTTCTTATCTGCTTTCCATGCCCATAAAGTCATTACAATAAAGAATGTAAAGAATATGGTGAATGAACTGAGTGCGTATATATCAACTCCCGTTATTTTTTCGAGGTAATTAATAAACTTCATGATTTTAATTTTTATTGGTCACCTATTAGTCATTCGTTCTTTATGCATCAGGGCATAGAAGCGGTTTGTTGTGTTTTTTGTTCGCCTTTGATATCTGTACCCAATCTTTGCAGGTAAGCGATCAGGGCAACAATCTCACGGTCGGCAGGTGTTTGTATCTTATCGATTTTAAGATCAATCCTGATCCTGTTTGCCTGTGCCATCAGATCCTGGTTGGCTACTTTATCATATCCTTCCGGATAAGGTACGCCCAATGTTTGCATAGCTCTGATCTTGGCAGGTGTTATAGCAGTATCGATCTTGTTATCCAGCAACCATGGATAGGAAGGCATGATTGAACCCGGGCTCATGATACGTGGATCCATCATATGATTGTAGTGCCAGCTGTCAGGATACTTTCCACCTACCCTTGCTAAGTCTGGCCCCGTTCTCTTACTGCCCCATTGGAAAGGATGGTCGTAAACAAATTCACCCGCTTTACTATATTCACCATAACGGGCCACTTCATCGCGGAAAGGGCGTACCATTTGAGAATGGCACAAATAACAGCCTTCTCTTACGTAGATATCACGACCCTGTAATTCAAGCGGAGTATAAGGTTTTACCGAAGCGATGGTAGGGATATTGCTCTTGATGAGGAAAGTAGGAACCATTTCTAAAATACCTCCTATGGCTACTGCGATCAAACTGAACACCAACATTTGAATAGGCCTTGCTTCTATCCACCTGTGCCAGTACTCACGGCCATGTGTTTCAAGCACTTTAGGTAATGGTGCAGCTTCAGCCTCTTCGTTGGCAACAAAGCTTCCGGCTTTGATTGTTTTGTATAAGTTGAAGATCATGATGAACACCCCGGTGAGGTATAAAGTACCACCAATACTTCTCGTAACATACATTGGTACGATATGGGTTACTGTTTCAAGGAACTGGAACTTCAATTGTCCTTCCGGTGTAAATTGTTTCCACATCATAGCCTGCGTAAAGCCGGCCCAGTAAAGGGGAACAGCATATAATACAATTCCAATGGTGCCGATCCAGAAATGGTTGGTAGCTAATTTTTTAGAATACAAAGGCGTATTAAACATACGTGGTATCAACCAGTATAAAACACCAAACGTTAAGAAACCATTCCATCCCAACGCACCAATATGAACGTGAGCGATGGTCCAGTCTGTAAAGTGTGAAATCGCATTTACGCTTTTCAAACTCAGCATAGGACCTTCGAAGGTTGACATACCATAACAGGTAACAGCCACCACCATAAATTTCAATACCGGCTCTTCCCTCACCTTATCCCAGGCACCACGTAAAGTAAACAAGCCGTTCAGCATACCACCCCAGCTCGGTGCGATCAGCATGATACTGAAAACAGTACCTAAGCTTTGTGCCCAATCGGGTAATGCGGTATATAATAAGTGGTGAGGACCGGCCCAGATATAAATAAAGATCAAGGCCCAGAAGTGAATGATAGAAAGACGATAACTATATACAGGCCTGTTGGCTGCTTTGGGTAAGAAATAATACATTACACCCAGGTAAGGGGTGGTTAAGAAAAAGGCAACAGCATTATGCCCGTACCACCATTGCACCAATGCATCCTGAACACCTGCATACCAGCTATAACTTTTTAAAGCAGAGAAAGGAATTTCGAAAGAGTTCACAATATGCAGCATAGCCACAGTTACCCAGGTAGCGATATAAAACCAAATGGCAACATATAAATGGCTTTCCCTTCTTTTCAGTATCGTACCAAACATATTGATACCAAACACAACCCAAACAATAGTAATAGCAATATCAATAGGCCATTCCAACTCTGCATATTCTTTACCCGTGGTATAACCAGCCAACAAGGTAACAGCAGCAGATACTATGATTAGCTGCCAACCCCAGAAATGAATTTTACTCAGGGCATCGCTGAACATTCTTGCCTTACACAAGCGTTGCAGCGAATAATATACCCCCATAAAAATACCATTACCCACAAATGCGAAGATCACTGCATTCGTGTGCACGGGGCGTACGCGACCAAAAGTAGTGTAGGGCAATCCCAGGTTGGCGGCCGGTAAATACATTTCAACTGCCGCATACAAACCAGCCAGCATGCCCACCACGCCCCATAGAATGGTTGCGTAAGCAAACATTTTAACGATCCGGTTATCATAATAAAATTTTTCTACTTGCATTGTGTTTCTTTTTTTGGGTTGGTTTAATGGTGAAGATTATTTTTTAGATTTTACATTATCATCAAACAACATACGTACAGGAGGGCTTGCTTCATCGTCATACTGACCGGTTTTTACACTCCAGATAAAAGCGGCCAAAAACAAGGCTGCAACTGAAATACTGGCGATTAAAAGGAGGATGATTACGCTCATTGATGAAGTAAATTGAGGCCCAAAAATATCCGCAGGGAAAAGGCTCAACTATGACAATTCTCAACCCCCAAGATGATTTTTATCATATTTC
The DNA here is from genome assembly GCA_028875875.1 of Bacteroidota bacterium. GTDB lineage: Bacteria > Bacteroidota > Bacteroidia > Chitinophagales > Chitinophagaceae > JAGWUV01. The sequence continues at coordinate 7,175 of JAGWUV010000044.1, read as the reverse complement.
TGTCAACAAAAAAGGGCTGCTCCAAAAAGCAACCCCCATTATAATAGCAGGGAATGTTCAGGTTGAAAAAACTTAATAATAGCCTATCCCGCAGAGTTATCTTTTGTCTATTGTTAAGTACCCGAACAAAACAGATCGGTTATTAAGAAATGCAAAAGTAATCGCTGCCCCCTTGTACAACTATGATATTTATCATATACAACAGGCTATATAAAATTTACAACCATGCAGTTATTTACTTACGCCACCAATACAGGCAACAGGCTTCCTTAAAGGACTAGTACAACCCTTTTTTCCAGGCAAGAAGGTTACTCATTCCAAACGTGATCAATAAGATACTGATACTGCTGCTGGGCATTAAGATGGCAGCCGTCATAGGCGACAAAGCGCCTTTCACCGCAAAATAAATCCCTATGATATTATACAGAATAGAAACCACAAAAGCAGTCATTACCACCAACTTATTAGCCTTACATAAACCAATGAACCTATGCAGTTTTGCTAATTGTGCCGCTTCTAATATCCCATCACTGGCAGGGGTAAAATTGTTGCTGTTCTCAGTGATCGCAATACCTACATTGGCCTGTTTCAAGGCACCTGCATCATTCAGCCCGTCACCAATCATCATTACTGTATGCCCTTCTCTTTGCAGGCGCTGTATCACTTCCAGTTTATCTTCCGGCTTTTGATGAAATAAGATATTGGCATGAAAGCCCAGTAACTGCTGCAGGTAGTCTTTTTCACCTGCATTATCACCACTCAATACAGCCAGTTGGTATTTTCTCTTCAGCCGATCAATCAATCCTGATATATTCTCCCTGTATTGGTTACGGAAGGTAAACTTGCCCAGTACTTTATTTTCAACTGCTACATATACAGCGCTTTCTATGTCGGTTGTATCAGAGTGTGTAACAAATGCTTTAGACCCTAAGGTGATCAGGTCTCCCGCTACAATGCCTTCAATACCTTTCCCGGGCAACTCTTCATAAGCTTCCACATGTGCTTTTGCTTTTTCACCTGCCCATGCCGCAATCGCCCGGCTCATAGGATGTGTAGATTGCGCAGCCAGGGCCCCGATATTTTTCTTCAGCCCGGCAGAAAGTTGGCTTCCGTTGTATTGAATATCCTGGTAACGGCCTGTAGTAAGCGTACCTGTTTTATCGAAAACAATATAATCTACGGCTGCCACATCTTCGATCACCTGGGCACTGCGGAGATAGAAATGATTACGGCCGAGTTTTCTTAAAATATTACCATTGGTAAATGTATTGCTTAATAACAATGCACAGGGACAGGCAACGATCAGTACAGCAGTGACGGCATTCCATAATTTGGAAGCATCATGTGCATACCAGTAAAAACCCGCCAGTAATGCAATCACAAATACAATCCATGTAAAATACCTGCTCAACAGGTGCACAAAAGAACGCTCTTCATCTTCTTTTTGCTGCTTCAGTTCTTCCCTGTTCCACAGTTTGGTAAGATAACTTTGCGTAACCTCTTTGATCACCAGCAACTCAATATTACTGCCGATCTGTTTTCCGCCGGCATAAATAATTTCCCCCATCTCTTTTTCTACGGGTAAACTTTCACCGGTAACAAAACTGTAATCGATCAGTGCTTTGCCTCTTGTTAATATTCCATCCGCAGGAATAAGCTCCTGGTTGTGGATCAGAATAGTATCATCTAATTTGATCTCAGGCAACGTAATGCTCTGTTCTTTTCCCTGTTCAATGCGTGTAACGGCGATAGGAAAATAAGAAGTATAATCTCTTTCAAAGCTAAGCTCTTCATAGGTTTTATCCTGCAGCACCCTACCTACCAGCATGAAGAAAACAACGCCGCTCATACTATCAAAATAGCCCACACCTGTTCCTGTCCATACTTCATAAATACTCCTGGAAAAAGTAACCAATACGGATAAAACAATGGGAGCATCAATATTCAGGAAGCGATGCTTTAAACTCTTCCATGCACTGATATAAAATTCAGAGGCCGAGTACAACAATACAGGCAGGCTTAGCAAAACATTGAGGTAACGAAATACAGCAGCAAGGTTTTGTTCTTTTGCATCGATACCCAAATATTCAGGGAAACTCAGCAGCATGATATTGGCAAAACAAAACCCTGCAACGCCCAGCTTATAAATCTTTGATTTATTGATACTGCGTTTGGATTTTGACAAGTTATTCAGGCTGATATATGGCTCATAGCCAATGGAAGTCAACAGCTCGGCCACTTTACGAATGGAGATATGCTCCTGCTTAAATACGATATCGGCTTCTTTACGGGTAAAATTTACTTTACTGCTGATGATATGCTCGTTGATGCGGTGCAGGTTTTCCAAAAGCCACAAACAACTGCTGCAGTGCATTTGCGGGAGATAAAAAGTAACATGCGTTTCTGTGTCGTTCTTAAAAACAACAAGGGCATTGCTGATCCGTGCATCATCTAAAAAAGAAAATTTGTTTTCCCGTACTTTGATCTTTTGATTCACTCCTGGATTAGCACTTAACTCGTAATAATTACAAAGGCCGCTTTTGTTGAGTATCTCATATACCATCTTGCATCCTTCACAACAAAAATCTTTGTCATGTGCATGTATCGGGTGGTCTGCACAATCCTCCCCGCAATGGTAACATTGCAATTTGGTTTCAGTATTCGATGCCTTCATAATATATTCTTCAGTTAAGATGATGCTTATGCCCGTTGATTACTTTAGGGTACAAAAGGTTTTGGTCTACATGCACCCATTGCAATACTTTATTTTCCAATTCAAAAAACTCATTCAAACATTCTTTCCAGTCTGCACTCCAGCCTGGCTCTACTGCATAGTGGTGCAATACCTGTCGTATCCTCTGCATTAAACCAATAATCACCGTTTGTGTATTCTTAATAGCAGTAAACACTTTTTCATCAAGCAAAGGCATGTGCTGCAATGCTTCCGTACCCTGGTACGATTTTTTTATATGCGGGAACACGATGCCGGACTCTTTTAAAAAAACATGCTTTAACTCGTCTTGTAATTTCCTGAACAATATTTGCAACAACTCGGCAACAGAAGGATTCATGTTTTCAATATCAGGATGCTGGGTTAAATAGCTTTCAATTGCATCGCAGGATAACTGAATATTCCTTTGGTACTCGTATTGTATCAGGTTACAAAGACCTTCCGGCGTTAGCGCTTCGTTAGAGTAATTGTCCAGTCTTTGTAATAACATGGTTTTTGATTTTACAGCAAGTTATCAACCCATATATAAAATGCAAATGATGTAACTCAAGTATGCATATGATTTTTATCATACTACTATTTCATAAAGCATACAACTAAAAGTGAATTGCTAATCCTGCAGGTTGGCAGTTCTTAACAGCTCCCGCTGGTCTTTGATCTTTATTTTCTTCCCATCCAGTTCTACGATACCATCTTTCTTGAATTCTGATAAGAGGCGAATGGTAGACTCTGTAGCAGTACCTACCAGGTTGGCCAGCTCTTCCCTTGAAAGGCGAACATTCAGGGTGATATTATCTTTTTCAAAACCATAGGTTTCTTTAATAAAGAGCAAGGTTTCTGCAAGCCTTTCCCGTACCGGTTTTTGTGCCAGATGGGTAAGTTTCACTTCTGCCTTATGTAACTCATCACTAATCAGCTTCATCATTTCAAAAGCAAGGCCCGCATCATTCTTCAATACATGCAGGAACAGGTCTTTCGGTATAAAACAGACTTGTGTATCTTCCAGTACGATAGCACTGGAACTATACCTGTCGCCACTCAACAAGGCCCTGTATCCAATTACATCACCGCCCTTTAACAATCTTACAATGTGCTCTTTGCCATCATCTCCCAGGTGCGATAATTTTACTTTTCCATGGTTGATACAATACACACCAAAAGGGTACGCTCCTTCATTAAACAACGTTTGACCTTTCTTATAAATGTTGCAAACCTTCTGGCTATTCACTTCATTTAAAAAGTCAAACTTCGCTTTGCAGAGGATCGATGTAAAACGCTGCTCGCAATGTTGACAAACGCTTGTGATAGTTTCAGTATGCTGCGTATGCGTCATATGCTTTAGGAATAAATAGTTCAACACAATTTGACACAACGGTCAAATAAGCGTGACAAAGAAACTGCGGTTAGTAAGAATTAATTATGACGAAAATCAGTTTCCGGGATAATAGATACCGAATATCAAGGCAACAGGAATTGCCTGAACTGTAGCGAGTCTCCGGCAAATACATTCAGGTCTACAGGGGTGGTAATACCGCTAATATGTGCTTTATCACTGTGTTGCCAGAAAAGCCAGTTACGCAGCACTTTGGGTTTTTCAGGTTCATTGTAATGTGCTACCCAAAGCGGGTAATCATCGAAATATTTTTGCAGATGGAACGAATAAAAATCGGCATAAGAATAAATGATCGGCTTTACCTTATAGGCTTTTTCCAAAGCACTCAAACAATCCTGTAACCGCTTGCGCATCAAACTATCGGGAACGCCATACAATTCTTCTGCATCCACTACCGGCGGCAGATCACCACTATGCAGTTGTACTTCCTGGATGAAATGAGCTGCCTGTGCCTGCCCGTTTTTAGTAGCCAGAAAATATAAGTAGGCCCCTCTTGTGATCCCCGCTTTACCGGCTTCTGTCCAGTTACGAACAAACTGCGGATCTGTATCCTGCAATCCTTCCGTGGCTTTGATAAAGGCGAAGGTTATTGTTACACTCCCAATATTCATGTTTCTTACCGCAGGCCAATAGATCATTTTCTGGTGGCTGCTTACATCAATACCATGTATGCTGTATTGCATAGGCACATCTACCCCTAATACAGCATACACCGTTTTTTCTGCCCGCATCAGCTGCATCTGCACTTTCCAGTAATGGTACACATAATAACCACCTGAACCCGCTGCAAGAAATAACAACAGGAATATAAAAGCGAGGTATTTCTTCTTTGGTTTTTGTTTCTGTTTTCTCTTCTGCTTCATAATTTTCGCCGCAGCAACAATACATTACTTTTCGCAAAACGGAACATATCAAATATCATTTACCGTGTTTACAGGCGTAAGCTTATTTTTACAACACTTTATGCCGTACTTTAATTTATCAGATAGCCTTAATTTATTCAGCAAGCTCACACCATTAAGACTTTGGAACGCAGCCAAAGTATGGAGTAGTTACCAGCTTAGCAAACTAACAGGTAAACCCATACAGTGGGGCTATCCTTTATCCATCTCTTTCGAGCCTACTACTTCCTGTAATTTAAGATGCCCGGAATGCCCAAGCGGACAAAGAGAATTTACCCGGCCTACCGGGATGTTACAGCAGGATTTCTTTCGTCAGACGATAGATGAATTACATAAAGAATTATTATACCTGATTTTTTATTTCCAGGGAGAACCTTACCTGAATCCTGATTTTTTGGAGATGGTAAGCTATGCCCATCAAAAAGGAATTTATACCGCCACTTCAACCAATGCTCATTACTTAACGGATGAAAAAGCAAAAAAAACGGTAGAAAGCGGGCTCGACAGGCTGATCATTTCCATTGATGGCACTACACAGGATGTGTACCAGCAATACCGTGTGGGTGGTAAGCTGGAAAAAGTAATTGAAGGAGCGAAGAATATTGTGAAATGGAAAAAACAACTCAACAGTACAACCCCCTTTGTCTTCTTCCAGTTTTTGGTGGTAAAGCCCAATGAACACCAGATAGAAGAAATCAAAAGTTTAGGAAAAGAGATCGGTGTAGACCAGGTTCGTTTTAAAACCGCACAGGTGTACGATTATGAAAATGATCCGCACCAACTGATCCCTTCCATTGATAAATACAGCAGGTATAGAAAAGGAAAAGATGGGAAGATGAAAGTAAAGAGCGGCCTCAGTAACCGTTGCTGGAAACTATGGCATGCCAATGTAATTACCTGGGATGGACTGGTAGTGCCCTGCTGTTTTGATAAAGATGCCATGCACCAATTGGGTAACTTAAAAATGCAATCCTTCAAGCAGGTATGGCATAATGAAAACTACAAACAGTTCAGGCAGGAACTAATGACCAGCCGGAAGAACATTGATATCTGCGCCAATTGCAGCGAAGGGCTTACCGTTTGGGAAGATTAAACCCATAGATCATCTTCATTGCGTAAATACAAACTGGCAGATGCCCAGTTTTCAATGTGGTTAACAGCGTAACATTTAGAGGCGGATACCTAAAATTTTTATTCTTTTTTTGAAATAATAGAGTATTGGTGCAAACCACCTTCGATAAGCCCTGGCTGTTAAGATCCTGTCCTGCAGCGCTTATCTATGCAGGATGAAGGAATTACTATCAAAGCATACCTCTAACATCCAGCACTCATCATTCCTTTCCCTCAGGCAGAGAAGATTAAGTATTCCTTAAAATCATTGATAAAAATCAGTTGCAGCTCCAACAATTATCATAGTAGCCGCTGACCACCCATAGTAACTTTACTATATGGGACTCGAAGCAGACATACACCAAACCAAACCCTTTCAAAGCGAATTTCATAAGGCAGTTGTTAATATCCTCTTTTCCAACAACTGGGTGTTAGAAAAACTAAGACAATACCTGGAGCAGGAAGACATCACACCACAACAGTACAATATCCTGCGTATCCTCCGTGGCTGTAGCGAGCCGATCTCTACTTTACAGATCAGGGAGCGTATGTTGGATAAAATGAGCAATGCCAGCAGGATGGTAGACCGACTTGTACTAAAGGAATTGGTGAGCAAAAAAGTACATCGCAAGGATAAAAGACTGGTTGATGTAACCATTACAGAAAAGGGTTTACGCATTTTGCAGCGGCTGGATGGAAGGGCAGCTGAAATTGATGCCATTACGGAAAAACTCAGTGATGAAGAAGTGCAAACACTAAACCTGTTGCTGGATAAAATGCGAACTTGTTAATGCACTTTGGCTTGTGCTACTGGTATCACATTAAAAATAGAAGGGGTTGCTACAAGCCCCGGCTGAGAAATTTCTGTACGGCTGATCCTGCCGAGGTAGGCTGCATAGAATTTTATGTAGTAAAAAAACCACATTGTTCGGATCGCGATTTTGAAAGGCTTATCCGGCTTAGCTTTCAGCATTTTTGTTCGATACTGATCCGAACATCGTTCGGATCCGCTTCGGATCGATCCGAACACGATCCGAAG
>JAGWUV010000043.1 GCA_028875875.1 Bacteroidota bacterium | reverse complement strand
TACGAAATCATTTAATCAAAACATAAATGCAGATGCCGTTATGATCAAAGGGAAGAAATGACATGGTGGCGTAGTAGTTTAAGTCTCGTATATATGAGCGTAATAAAAGGTTAAACAAACCTATTGAACCAAAATGAAAACAGCATGCTAAAAAATGATTGTAAAATAATGACCTGGCAAAATTTGATATGGTTGATGAAGATATTTAGAATTACAGCACTTGATTAATCCTAATGTTATTTACTTGAGTAATGAAAACAAAATTCACCAATACAATGAATGTAAAAATGAAAAATCATAAAGCAATAAAATACCCCATCTTGCTATTCTTTACGGTAATCGGTTTTATTGCCTGTAAAAAGAGTACCACAGGGGCCTCCCAGGTGACTCCTCCTGTTGTGGTTACACCGAAGGATACATCTTCTTTACTGAGTATTTCACAGGCATTAAATCTGGGGAGTCCGAAAATATCTCTTAACCCGGATACCATTTATTCTTCATTTCCCTTTAATGATGGACTTTTTAGACCATTGCCCGGAGGGTTTGAGGATAAGATAATGTCGTTCCACTTACCTAAAGGCTATATGGCTGTTTTTGCAGAAAATAGTAATGGAACGGGGCAATCTGCCTGTTTTGTGGCTGTAGATAGTGCCATCAATGCCAATTTGCCTTTCCGGTTACGTAACAATATTTCTTATATCAGGTATATTCCTATTAATAATCCCAATAAAAACGGTATTGCTGACCTTCATGATGCGGTGGTAAATGCATTTGGATTTCAGTGGTTCTATGGGTGGAGCCTCAACAGATCATCTTTCACCGGGCAGCAGTTTGTACCTATGACTTGGGGCAAGGGATCTTGTACTGATACAAACATTAAATATTTGATTGATAGAAATGATATAGACCATTTATTATCATTTAATGAGCCTGATAATACAACCCAATCAAATGTGCCTGTTGACACGGCAATTGCCAGGTATACGATTATGCAAAAGACTGGATTACGTTTAGGTTCTCCGGCAACAACACAATATCAGGCTGTAGGGCAGTATACCTGGCTTGGACAATTTATGGCTAAAGCCGCGAGTTTAAATCTTCGTATTGATTTTATCCCAATACACTGGTACGATTGGGGTAATCAAACAGATAGTAGTTCTACAGATTCGCTTACCGCTGTAGGGGTGTTCAATAGATTTACTAAGTATGTACAAAGTGTGCATGCTGCATATCCCGGTATACCCATCTGGATAACGGAGTTTAATGCCAATGTCAATCGTACTTCTACTCCTGTGCATGAATATTTTATGAAGTTTGCGACCGACTGGTTAAATAACAGTGCCCAAAGTTATGTTGAAAGATATTCCTACTTCTTTGAAGCAAATCACCCTGCTACGAATACGGATAATACATTAACCAATATAGGTCAGTTTTGGAAGAATCTTTCCTCGGTAAAGTCTTTCAGTGGTAATATAATCAGTGATGCTGTAACTATTAAATGATGTGTACCTGATTATTTATAGTATAAGGCTGCCCTTGGGCGGCCTTATTTGTGTGCACTATGTGACGGCAGTATTTACGCTTTGCCTACTTTTGAAGTATTATGAAACTGGTAGTGAAAAATATGGTTTGTCCGCGTTGTATCGCTGCTGTGGAGCAAGTGATGAAAGACAACGATGCTGCACCTCTTTATGTAAACCTGGGAGAGGTAGTATTACCTGCAGCACTTAGCCCGGAAAAGTTGAAAAAAATAAAAGCGGACCTTGAACACTTGGGTTTTGAATTACTTGATGATGCTAGGAAACAGCAAATTGAGAAAATAAAATCCATTATCATTAAGCATATTCATCATGATGGCGATCAAAAATTTATTTTTTCAGAGATCATTTCCAAAGCTCTTAAAAGAGACTATTCTCAGTTGAGCAAACTTTTCTCAGAAACAGAAGGTGTAACCATAGAACAATACGTGATCCTGCAAAAAGTTGAGAAAGTAAAAGAACTGTTGGTTTATGGCGAAATGAATATTAACGAAATCGCAATGGAATTAGGGTATAGTAGTAGTGCTCATCTATCCGCACAGTTTAAAAAGGTAACCGGTCTAACACCTTCTCAATTCAAAAACCAGGGTATTGGTTTAAGAAAAACCCTTGATAAAGTGTAGGTATACATTTATCTGTAAATTATTTCCATTTGAATGTAATATTCCCGCCTTCCTATGTCGGTAGCTTTGTGTTTTCAAAAACAGTATTCAATAAAAAACTGATCATGAAAACATTAAACTTTAAAACGAATATTAAGTGCGAGGGTTGCATAGCAAAGGTTACGCCAGTGTTGAACAATAAGCCTGCTATCGAAAAATGGGCTGTTGATTTATCAGCTCCTGAAAGAAAGTTAACCGTTCAGGTTGAAGATACCGTATCGGGCAGCGATATTATCAGGATGGTTGAGGAAGCGGGGTACACAGCACAGGAAATCTGATCATTTAAACTTATAACATTCCCTTATTTGGAGGTATACATTTTTTAATTATACCTTTATTGTTCAGAATGAAGAAGCTTTTCATAGCCATATTATCTGTTTTTTACCTGGTATCCTCTTTTGGGGCGAGTATCGACATGCATTACTGTATGGGCAAACTGATCGATACGCGTTTTTCTTACATCGCTTCTTCCGATAATGTAAAGTGCAGTAACTGTGGCATGATAAAAAACAGCCACAATAAAAAAAATTGCTGCAAAGATGAACATAAGCGTGTTAAAACTACGGACGATCAAAGAGCAGTGAGTCAGGCTTCTTTCATCTCTCCCAATCTATTTTCCTCAGAACATTATGTTTATCCTGGTTTTATCGTGATGGTTATTCCATCTTCTTCAGGTAAAACTTCATCCGGGGTATCTCCTCCTCCTTTGGTGCAACCCACGCCTGTTTATTTGATGAACAGGGTATTTCGTATTTAGTATTTCATTTTAATGATGAAGCCGGGCAATTTATGCCGGGCTATGTTTGTTTACGCTCTACGTAAAACTTTCATTTTAAAATCATACAATATGAAACCGGTAAAAATGCTGTTGGTAGCAGCTTTATCTATCATGCTGTTTATTGCTAATGCACAAGACAGCACCAGGCAACGTGTGCAATCAATGCAATCGCATTGCATATCACGTGTACCCAACTTGAATATACAGTCTGCCTGTTCATCATTATGTGGAAAAGCCTTGAATCTTTCTGTAAAAGAACAAATGAAATGGAGTGCCATGAAATTGTACACATGCACTGCTTATCCGGCATACAGAAGTGCAAAGCCTGGCCCCTGTAATCTGTGCAGCAAAGAAGAATCTGCCAGTTCAGTTATAACGAATTGTGATCGTTTAAGCAAAACCGGATCATCAAAAGTAGCTACTTCCTGTGGTATCGTACATCAGGGATGTTGCTCTGCAAACAACGAAAAAAAATGCTGTTCATTGGAATAGAAATTCAGCTTATAGCTTTCATCAATCTTTATTTTTTAATTAAAACAAATACAAATGAAAAAGACAATTCTTGTTATCCTTTCCATTATCACCATTCAATTCGGTATGGCACAAGTATCTCCTGCAAACAGTCCAACAAAGAAAGAAGCTCAACAAAAAAAGGTAGAATATACTTGTCCGATGCATTCTGATGTGAAGAGTGATAAACCCGGTAAATGCCCCAAGTGCGGGATGAAGCTCGTGGAGAAAAAAGCAGAGGCAAAAAAAGAATATACCTGTCCGATGCATTCCGATGTAAAGAGTGACAAGCCAGGTAAATGTCCCAAATGCGGAATGAAACTCGTAGAAAAAAAGAAAATGTAAACTTCCTTTAGTATGGTTCAAAAAATCATTGAACTGGCTTTGAAAAACAAACTGGCTGTTCTGTTAATAGCAGCCGGTTTGTTTGCCTATGGCATCTATTCAGTAAAGCAAAACCCGGTTGATGCGATTCCTGATCTTTCAGAAAACCAGGTGATTGTGTTTACGGAATGGATGGGCAGAAGTCCACAGGTAATAGAAGACCAGATCACCTATCCACTTGTATCAAACTTACAGGGTATACCTAAGGTGAAAAATATCCGTGGGGCTTCCATGTTCGGGATGAGTTTTGTATACATCATCTTCGATGATAATGTAGATACGTACTGGGCAAGGACAAGGGTGCTGGAGCGATTGAATTATGCACAACGATTACTGCCACAGGGTATTACGCCAACATTGGGTCCCGACGGAACAGGCGTGGGGCATGTGTTCTGGTACACATTGCACGCACCTAAGATGGACCTGGGAGAGCAACGTGCTTTACAAGACTGGTATGTAAGATTTGCATTGCAAACGGTACCGGGAGTAGCTGAAGTTGCTTCATTTGGTGGATTTGAAAAGCAATATCAATTAGTGGTGGATCCGGTAAAACTTCAGTTCTACAATTTTTCACTGATGGATGTGATGAATAAGGTTAAGGCCAACAATAATGATGTGGGGGGAAGAAAATTCGAAATGAGTGATATGGCTTATATCGTCAGGGGGGTGGGCTATATCAAAAGCAAAGATGATATTGAAAATATTGCAATTGGAAATTATAATGGTATTCCTGTTCGGGTGAAAGATATTGGTACAGTACAAATGGGTGGTGATCTGCGTTTGGGCATATTTGATCAGAACGGTGAAGGAGAAGTAGTAGGCGGTATCGTGGTGATGCGGAGTGGTGAAAATGCAGATAAAGTAATTACAGCTGTGAAGAAAAAAATGGATGAAGTGCAGAAAGGGTTACCTGAAGGTGTGTCATTTAAAATAGCTTACGACCGGAGCAATTTAATAGAAGCAGCTATCGCTACCATCAAAGAAAAGTTGCTGGAAGAGATCATCATTGTTTGTGTGATCGTTATCCTTTTTCTTTTTCATTGGCGAAGCGCTTTGAGTATTATCATTCAAATACCTATTACCATCGCTATTAGTTTCATTCTATTGAATGCCTTTGGATTGTCTTCTAATATCATGTCTTTAACAGGTATAGCATTAGCTATTGGTGTGATTGTAGACAATGGTATCATCATGTCGGAAAATGCTTACCGTAATTTATCCGAATGGCAACAAAAAGCTTCTTCAGAGCAACAGCAGCAATAACGATTTCATAAACGAATCATAAATGAAGTTGAAAAAAACATATCAAAAAATCCCTGAAGCAATAAGGCTTAGCATCATAGAGCAATCCTGTAAGCAGGTGTCCCGTGGTGTTTTCTTTTCAACCATTATTATCATCTCTTCATTTCTCCCTGTGTTTCTTTTAACGGGGCAGGAGGGAAAATTATTTGGTCCGCTGGCGTACACCAAAACTTTTATCATGGCTGTTGATGCACTATTGGTGGTAACACTGGCCCCGGTGTTGATTTCGCTATTTATGCGTGGAAAGTTCAGGCCCGAATCAGCAAATCCTGTTAACCGCATATTAGAAAAACTCTATGAGCCGTTGATCAGGACTTGTATCAAGTGGCGGAAAACAACCATCGGCATCAATATCATCGCATTGCTGGTAAGTATTCCGTTAGTGATCAGTTTAGGAAGAGAGTTTATGCCTGCATTGGATGAGGGCTCTATCTTATTTATGCCGGTAACATTGCCTGATGCATCCAATGCAGAGATTAAAAGAATTTTACAGGTGCAGGATAAGATCATCAAATCTGTTCCTGAAGTAGATAATGTATTGGGAAAAGCAGGGCGGGCCAATACTGCCACCGATAATTCGCCTATCAGTATGATCGAAACGATCATCACTTTAAAACCCAAAGCACAATGGCGGGCAGGTAAAACGAAAGAAGACATCATTAATGAGTTAAATACTAAGCTGCAAATACCCGGTGTTACCAATGGATGGACGCAACCGATCATCAATCGAATTAACATGTTGTCTACCGGTATCAGGACAGATGTAGGCATTAAAGTGTATGGCCAGAATTTGGATACCATTTATGCATTTGCAGAGCAGGTAAGCAAATATTTGCAGGGTGTAGATGGAGTGAAAGATTTATATGTAGAACCGATTACGGGAGGAAAGTATATTGATATTTCAGTTAAACGAGATGAAATAGGAAGATATGGATTGAGTATTGATGACGTGAACACTATTGTAGAAAGTGCTTTAGGCGGAATGAAGCTGACGACTACCATTGAAGGCAGACAAAGATTCTCTGTGAATGCCCGGTTTGGACAGGATTTCAGGAATAATCTTGAGGCCTTGAAACGTTTGCAAGTACCAACGATGAATTATGGGCCTATTCCTTTGCAAGCTGTGGCTGATATAAAGATTTCAGAAGGGCCGCCCATGATTAATTCCGAAAATGCATTATTACGCGGTACTGTTTTATTTAATGTAAGGGATAGAGATTTAGGAAGCACGGTTCAGGATGCACAGGAGCGATTGAATAAAATGATGGGTAAAATGCCGAAAGGGTATTTCCTGGAATGGAGCGGCCAGTATGAGAATCTTATCAACAGTGAAAAAACTTTAAAGATCGTATTGCCTGCTGTGTTGCTGATCATTTTCCTCTGTATGTATTTTGCTTTTCATTCTGTAAGAGAAGCTTTCTTCAGTTTGATCTCCATTCCTTTTGCTTTGATCGGTGGGGCTTACATGATTTATTTCTGGGGTGTGCATTTATCTGTTGCAGTAGCGGTTGGATTTATCGCTTTGTTTGGATTAGCAGTAGAAACGGGTATTGTTATGGTTATCTATTTGAATGATGCCATGCAGCAACTCGTAGCAAGGAAAGGCAATTCAAAAGAAACAATTACAAAAGCAGATCTGAGGGAGTATGTGATCATGGGAGCTGCGAAACGGTTACGGCCTAAGTTGATGACGGTTAGTGTTTCCCTGTTCTCTCTTATCCCTATTTTATGGAGCCAGGGTGTAGGAAGTGATGTAATGAAGCCTATTGTACTGCCGATGATCGGTGGTGTTGTAACATCGGCCACGCATATCCTCCTTGTAACACCTCTTATTTTTTTGATGACAAAAGAATATGAATTAAGAAAGCATGGCAAAATTGATGTGCTGGATGCAAAACATTAAGTATATGAAACACCTGATAACGCTTTTTCTTTTACTAATTACCTGTATCGTACAAGCTCAAAAGCTTTCGCTTGATGCGGTTTTGAAGGAGGTGCAACAACAGCATCCTTCTGTAAAAATGTATGATGCAGAAATCCAGTCGATGGATGAAGCCGCCAAAGGAGCCAGAAGCTGGATGGCGCCTGAGTTTGCTGCGGGTTTCTATCAAACACCTTACAATGTTAATCAATGGAAGGCAGGCATGAATGAGCCGGGGATGGGTATGTTCATGGTATCGGGTCAACAAATATTTCCCAATAAAAAGAAACAGGATGCAGATGCAAAATACATGGAGGCTATGTCTTCTGTTGTTAAAGAAAAAAAGGCTGCAACACTCAACGATTTGTATGCAGCGGCAAAAAGCAATTATTATGATTGGATGATGATCAAAAAGAAGATAGCTGTATTGCAGCAGAATGAAGGAATACTTTCTTTCATGATCAGGAATGCAGAGATAAGATACCAGAACGGATTGGAAAAGGTAAGTGCTTATTATAAAGCGAAAGCTGCAATGGGTAATGTGGAGAATATGAAAGTAATGCTGGAAAACGAAGCTGTACAAAAGCGTATCGTATTGAATACATTAATGAATAGGGATAAGAATATTGAATTTGATATTGATTCTATCTATAACATAAAAGCCTTTCCGTTAGAAAATTTTGATAGCGTTACCATAGCTGCATCGAGAAGTGATATCAGGTCGATTGATAAAGATATTAGTGTGACCTACTTGCAGAGAGATGCAGAAAGGGCTAAGCTAAAACCGGAATTTGGTATCAGGTACGATCACATGTTTGCATGGGCACAACAACCCTGGCAGTTTTCATTAATGGGCATGATAAAGATTCCTATGAAATGGTCTACAAAAATGAATTATGCTACAATGGAGAGCCTAAAATGGAAAGCAGCTTCACTGGAACAGGAAAAGAAAATGGTTATCAATGAAGCAACAGGAATGGCAACAGGTATTCGCAGAGAGATGGAAGTAAAAGAAAAACAACTACAGCTTTTTGAGCATAACATCATTCCTGCTTTGCAAAAGAACTTTCAAACCATGCAACTGGGATACGAGCAAAATACGGAAGAACTGTTCATGTTGTATGATGCATGGGAAACGTTGAACATGACCCAGCTTGAATATGTTGAGCAACTAAGACAATTGTTGCAATTGCAGGTGGAATTAGAAAAAGTATTGGAAAAAAATTAAACTATGAACTTATTTCGTTTTAAATACTATCAGCCATTCATTATAGTAATTTTTCATTTTGTTTTGTTTTCATGTAAGCAAAAAGAAAAGCAGGTTGTTCAACAACAAGTGGTAGCTTATACCTGTTCTATGCATCCGCAGATCATCAGGAATGCACCGGGTGATTGCCCGATCTGTGGCATGCGGTTAGTGAAAAAAGAACAGCACTCCTTACAACATGATACAATAGCATTGGGAGATATTCTTCAGCCTACTGATCAATTTATACTTTCTTCCATTCCTGTTACTAACCTCCAGTATAAAACTTTGCCGGTTGAAGTAACTGCATTAGGTGTGGTGGAGTATGATGCAGAGAAGGAGGGCTCAATTGCAGCAAGAGCTAGCGGAAGGATCGAAAAACTTTATATTAAATATCGTTTCCAAGATGTAAGAAAGGGACAGAAAATAATGGACATATACAGCCCCGAGGTATTAACTGCAGAACAAAATCTTTTATTTCTTCTTGAGCATGACCAATACAATGAAACATTGATTGCTGCTGCTAAGGATCGGTTATTATTTTTAGGCATGAATGAAGAGCAGTTAAAAGAATTGATTAATAAAAAACAACTATTCTACACCATTACCGTCTACAGTAATTATACGGGCCATATTCATGAGGCAGGAAACGCTAAAATGAATCCACCTCCCGGATCAATGAAAGATATATCATCTTTCACAGAGGCTTTGCCGTTAAGAGAGGGTATGTATGTTCAAAAAGGGCAAACTATTTTTAAAGTGTACGATCCGTCAAAAGCCTGGGCAGCTTTGCATTTGTACGCTAATAGTCAGTCTTTTATTCGTAAAGGTAATGCCGTTGTAATAACAGCTGAAACCCAACCTAATAAACCGTTCCCTGGAAAAATAGATTTTATAGAACCTTTTTTAAGAAGTGATAGTAAAACACTTACAGCAAGGGTTTATTTCCATAATGAGATGCATATTCCTGTTGGGAGCCAGGTTAAAGGAATAGTTAAAGCGTTAGTAACGAAGGCTTATTGGTTACCTGAATCTGCAGTGATTTCATTAGGAATGCACCAGGTGGTGTTTCTGAAAGAGGGGAATGGATTCAGGGCGCAGGAGGTAACTACAGGCTTAAGCTATCAGCATGAAGTACAAGTGATCAATGGATTATCTTCTACAGATAGCGTAGCGTTAAATGCAGAGTATCTTGTAGATAGCGAAAGTTTTGTTCAAGTAAAAAAATAATTATGCGTTTATCGGTTATATTGATTGCGCTGATACTTTCAGTACTTGGCTGCAAACAGAAGATAAAGGATGAAAGAACAACAGCAAAAGATGCGACAGGTTATTATACTTGCTCTATGCATCCGCAGGTAAAGGAAATGCAGCCTGGTGCTTGTCCTATTTGCGGAATGAAATTGATCCACATTGAAACAAATGGAGCAACAGTAATTAATACAGTTGTGTTGAACGATGAGCAAATACAATTGGGTAATATTCGGGTTGATACAATTAAAGCATCCATGCTGGGGGATCATTTTGTAGTAACAGGAACATTGAATTTCGATCAGTCTAAAGTAGTGGCACAGAGTGCTAAGGTAATGGGTAGGATTGAACACCTTTACTTTAAAAATATTGGTGACTATGTAAAAAAGGGTGATAAGCTTTTTGATATATACAGCGAAGAGCTCAACAATGCAAAGCAGGAATATATATCTGCTAAAGAAAGAAAAGCTTTATTGGGAAAAGGAGTGGTTGATTTTGATCGTTTGATTGAAAGTGCAAGAACCAAATTGAAGCTATGGGGAATGAGTGATCAACAGATCGACCGGCTGTCGAATAATGTTTCACCTGTTACAAGTTTTTATAGTGACCATAGCGGATACATTACTTCATTGGACGTGAAAGAAGGTGCGTATATTGATGAAGGAGGAAGTATTGTACAATTAGCTGAGCTTTCAACATTATGGGTGGAAGCGCAGGTTTATGCTTCACAACTTTCAGCGATCGACAGGAATGCTTCAGTTGCCGTAACGATACCGGATATGCCTGATAAGAAGATCAATAGCAGGGTGTCATTTATTAATCCCGAGATCAATGCAGATACAAGGATTGATCTCATACGAGTTGTTGTACCCAATTTTTCCAATGAGCTGAAACCCGGTATGCCTGCCATAGTTCAGATCAATAATACAGTTTCCAAAAGGATTGTATTACCACTAAATGCCGTACTAAGAGATGCCGGCGGAGCCAGTATTTGGGTAAGAACCGACACGCACACGTTTATGCCCAGAAGAGTGGAAGTAGGTTTAGAAACAGGCGATGTGATCGAAATAAAAAGTGGTTTGCACACCGGTGATGTGGTGGTGACGAGTGGAGCTTATCTCTTAAACAGTGAATACATTTTTAAACATGGTAATAATCCCATGGAGGGACATGATATGAGTAAGATGTAAGAAAGGGAAAGAAAATGGCAATAGAGAATGAAAATATCAAGGTTTTCTTATCATCCCACCGGAAAAGAATGCAATGGCTGTTTGATTGAATTCGTCTTTATGTTCCATGAGGGTGGCGTGATGTGAATTGGGAACGATCCATAAGAAAGCGTTAGGAATATGCTGAGCAATCAATACCGTATGTTCTGTTCTGATCAGGTCATTATCTCCGCCAATAATCAATGCCGGGCATTTGATTTGTTGCAACTGAGATAAAGTAATATTTGGTTGTGTATAATCCAGCATAAATAGCTTCCAATCGTTTTTTTGTTTGAGATCAAAATGCTCAGTGTGGGTAGTGTCTGCTGTAATTTTTTCTTCTTTCCATAAAGAAGGGATAATAGCAGTAGAATCAGGCCAAAGGTTAGCGCCGGTTGACATAAGCCTTATTACAGATTCAGGATGCCTGATTGCCATTTCAAGGGCCACTATTCCACCATCACTCCATCCAATCACATTCACGGCATTTAAGTGTAACTTTTTTAATAAGGCCGCCTCGTCATCAGCCATCATTTCAAAGCTTAAACTGTCTGAGTGATCTATAGTTTTTCCCTGTGCCCTGCTATCGGCTGCGATCACTGTAAAGTGTTGAGACAAAGCAGCAATATTTTCTTTAAAAGCCTTGATGGAACCTCCGTTACCGTGTATCAGCAATACTGGTTCGCCGGAACCATACACTTCGTAGTACATGTTGATTCCATTTACGTGGCAGTATTTACCTGCTGCAGCATTGTTTCCGTAATTCGCCTGGCTTTGGGCAACAGCGATATTGTAAAGAGTGATGGCTATAAGATAACTAAGTATTTTTTCCATGTGTTCCTTGTTGAAAGAGCCGAAAAGTTAATGAATTTGGTTTTAATATTGATCCATCCATGAAAAGAATGTATCATGTATTTTTTGTTTGTTCATCCTGATATAATCGAGATAAGCTTGTGCGGCTACAGAGAATTTTTTCTTTTTCAACCATATCAGTTTCCATTGCGATTGTAAAGGCATGCCTACAACGGGAATAATTTTTACGTCTTTTTGTTTTAGCTCATTTTTGATGCTGTGTAATGATAATACGGAATAACCCAGCCCTGCTATTACAGCTTGTTTAACTGCTTCCGTTGAAGTGAGTTCCATTTTAACAGCAGGTGCTACCCCTGCTTTGGTAAAGTATTGCTGCATGGCCAGCCTGGTAGCTGAGCCTTCTTCTCTAAAAATCAGCGGAAGCGTTTCAAATACGGTTTTGGGCAACTTTTTATCCGTCTTTAAAGCTGCATGGTAAGGGCCGATCATGTATATTTTATTTTGCATTAAAACCTCTTCTTCAACCACAATGTCATTAGGATTTACTGATACCAGAGAAAAGTCTACCTCATTCTTTGCCAGGCTTTCCAAAACTTTATCCCTATTGGTTACATCCATGTTTAAATCTACCGTAGGATTGAGTTTTAGAAAATCTCTGAGGTAATAAGGCATTACGTATTTACCAGTTGATACGACGGATATTCTAAGTTTTCCTGAGATCAGTCCTTTGAAGCTGGTTGTATGATAGCTGATCGCTTCAACATCTTTTAAGATCTTTTCTGCTGTTTGATAAAGCTGCTTGCCAAAATCTGTTATGTAGAGTTTCCTGTTTATTAATTCAGTAAGTGGAATGTCGAACTGGTCTTGTAATTTTTTAAGTTGAATAGACACTGCCGGCTGTGTCATGTTTAGTTCTTCTGAAGCCTTGGTAATACTTTTCTTTTCAACCACCACTGAGAAAATACGTAATTGATGTAAGGTGAAATTCATAAAAATTGTTTATGTATATCATATCGAATATAAATGAAAATAAATGAACTGATGCACTCAATTTTGCGATGTAAATTTCATTTTATGACTACAATAACGATTGCAAAAGGAGATGGGATTGGCCCTGAAATAATGGATGCGACCCTTCAGGTGATGAAAGCAGCTGGGGCAGCTGTACACATGGAAGAGATTGAAATAGGAGAAAAAGTGTATTTGAGGGGTAATTCTGCCGGCATCGATCCCAGTGCCTGGGAATCGTTAAGAAAAAATCGGGTTTTTCTTAAAGCCCCTATTACTACTCCTCAAGGTGGCGGCTTCAAAAGCCTGAATGTAACAACTCGAAAAGTGTTGGGACTGTATGCCAATGTCAGGCCTTGCGTTGCTTATCATCCTTATGTGCCAACACTGCATCCTAAGATGGATGTTGTTATCATCAGAGAAAATGAGGAGGACTTATACGGAGGTATTGAGCACCAGCAAACCGATGAAGTGATTCAATGTCTTAAATTGATTTCAAGGCCAGGCACAGAAAAGATCATTCGTTATGCTTTCGAGTTTGCAAAGGCTTATAACAGAAAGAAGGTGAGTTGTTTTACAAAGGACAATATTATGAAAATGACCGATGGTCTTTTTCATAAAGTATTCGATGAAGTAGGAAAAGAATATCCTGAAATAGAAAAAGAACATTGGATCATAGATATAGGGGCGGCAAGACTCGCAGATACCCCGGAAATATTTGATGTGATTGTATTACCCAATTTGTATGGAGATATTCTGAGTGATGTGGCAGCGCAGATCACAGGCTCAGTGGGACTGGCGGGCAGTGCAAATATTGGTGATGGTTTCGCGATGTTTGAAGCAATACATGGTTCTGCTCCTACAATAGCCGGCCAAAATAAGGCTAATCCTTCGGGGCTGTTACTGGCAGCGGTGCAGATGCTTATTCATATCGGGCAAAAAGAAGTAGCCGAAAAAATTCACAATGCATGGCTCAGAACTTTAGAAGATGGTATACATACGGCAGATATTTTTAAAGAAGGCCTATCGAAAGAGTGCAGGGGAACAGCTGAGTTTGCTCAGGCAGTGATTGACAGGTTGGGGATGAAGCCCAAGGAATTACCGGAGGCACAATACACTGGCTCTTTGAGCAGCATATCCGTTACAATTACACCGCAGCCATTAGCAGTGAAAGAGCTCGATGGTGTAGATATCTTCATTCATGCGAAAGGGATACTTCCGGATGATCTTGCAACAAAACTGCAAAGTGCCAATTCTGCTTACCTGGAATTGATCATGATTACTAACAGGGGAACAAAAGTGTGGCCCAACGGTTTTCCTGAAACTTTTTGTACAGATCACTGGAGATGTAGGTTTAAAAGAAAAACAACAGCATCAATCAATTACCAGCAGGTAATTGCATTAATGCAAAGCATTTTTGCTTCCGGGCTTGATATTATTAAATCTGAAAATCTTTACCTGTTCAATGGCCTGCCTGCTTACAGTGCAGGGCAAGGCCAGTAATCTTATTTAAAATTTATCATATGGAAATACAACTCATTAACGGAAGATTCACTGTAGAGGAAGCAGAACAGTTGCTGACAACTATCTTTCAGGTAAAAGTGAACTTCCACGAACATAAAATAGAAGCACAGCTTTATTCCGAGGAAGAGATCAAACATTCTGAAAAAAGGATCAGGCAATTAGAGCAATCTTTGAAGAAAGTTATCGATAAAATAAAGTGCAGTGATGAAGAAATGATAGATATTGATGCCAGTATCAATCTGCATGTTGCTCATAAAATTCATCAGTAAAAGGTTAAATAGGGCTGTACCAGGTACAGCCTTATTTATTTTCATCCCATAGCATAATCTTCCTTATTTTTGAAAAATAAGGAAATGGTGTCTTCCTACTTAACCGCTTGTAAAAGCTGATGGCGCCTACAAATGATTAATATTGCATCCAGCAATCAAAACTTTATTTGTAGGAATGAAACGAATACAAAAATCTTTCGAGCAGCTTTTAATTGCCTCACATCTTATTAAGTGGATATTACTTGTTATACCCGTTGCAATTTCTGTAGGATCTTTGGTGGCTTTGTTTCTTTGGCTTCTTTCTTTATCCATCGATTTTCGTTTTACACATACATGGTTATTGTTTCTATTGCCTGTGGCGGGGGTGGTTATTCATTTTCTGTATCACTATGCAGGAAAAAATGCTGCTGCAGGAAATAATCTTATCATGGATGAGATACACCAGCCCGGTGGCGGAGGAGTTCCTGCCCGCATGGCTCCGCTGGTACTCATTACAACGGTAATTACCCATTTATTTGGGGGCTCTGCTGGTCGTGAAGGTACTGCCGTACAAATAGGTGGAAGTCTTGCCAATGTCTTTGCTAAGCTATTCAAGCTAAACAAGGAAGAGGTAAGAATATTGCTGATGACCGGTGTTGCTGCAGGTTTTGGTGCTGTGTTTGGTACTCCTATTACAGGAACCATTTTTGCAATGGAAGTGTTGGCATTGGGTAAAATAAAATATGATGCGTTATTACCCTGTTTTTTTGCTGCTGTATTTGCGGATATTACCTGTTCTGCCTGGGGCATTCATCATACTCAATATAAGATCAGTTTTATTGATGGTTCTAATACTTTATTTGAGTTTATCCATTTTGATCTTTCGCTATTGTTGAAAGTAATCCTAGCCGGTATATTATTCGGGCTGGCAGGGTATCTTTTTTCAGAATTATCACACACTATCAAAAACTACAGTAACAAATGGATAAAAGTTAAATGGTTGATTCCTGTAGCAGGCGGTGTTATTATCATTCTGTTTACTTATCTTTTAGGAACACAGGATTATCTGAGTTTAGGGGTTACCAATCCTAATCCTGCTGCTGTTTCTATTGTTTCTTGTTTTAGGGAAGGAGGTGCTACCCATTTTAGCTGGTTATGGAAGATATTATTTACTGCCATTACCTTGGGGATGGGATTTAAAGGTGGAGAAGTAACGCCGTTGTTCTTTATTGGTGCTGCCTTGGGTAATACGATTGCAACACTTACAGGTGCTCCTGTTGACCTGCTGGCCGGATTAGGTTTTATTGCAGTTTTTGCAGGTGCTACCAATACGCCTATTGCCTGTACGATGATGGGTATTGAGTTGTTCGGTGCCTCTAATGTACTGTACTATGCAGTGGCTTGTTTTGTAGCTTATTATTTTAGCGGGCACTCAGGTATTTATAATGCACAAAGGATCGGCGTTTCAAAAGTTGCAGCGTTACAACAGGATACGGGAACAACCTTGCATGAGGTTAGAGAAAAAAGATTAAGCAACAAGCATGATGATTGAGAAGTAATCATCATGCTTGTTGAAAATGTATAGTTTATCTTTCCAGTTTAAAGTTAGCGTCAATGGTAGGCCGTTGTGCTGCATTTGCAACTTTCCATCCTGTTCTGTACATCCAATCTGCCATTTTCTTCAGTTTAACATAATCAATGTTGGCAGCATTATCCATCGGGGTGTGATAATCAGGATGTAATAAGGTAGAATACATTAACGCCGGAATACCAGCACTTGCATAAGGCAAATGATCGCTTCTGAAATACCATCCTTCAGGGTGTGTGGGCTTGTCCCATAAGGTATCCAGTTTAAAGTTGGGGCCTTCTTTATTGGCATCTAAAGCCATCTTCACAAGGTCAGCAGAGTTTCTATGCGGTGCTTGTACGCCCAATAACGCAGCACTGTCGGGATTGTTCCTTCCGATCATATCACCATTCAAAACAGCAACAATACTTTCTTTAGGAACAGTAGGATGTGCTACATACCATCTTGAACCAACCAATCCTCTTTCTTCCGCACCATGTATCACAAAGAGGATAGAACGTTTGGCCGGATTCTTTTTAAAAGCTCTTGCTGCCGCCAGTTCAGCTACATCAACACTGCCGTTATCATCTGCACCATAATAAATACTATCGTTGTTGATGGGATTCCTTATTCCATGTGCATCCTGGTGGCCGCTATATAAAACATATTCGGAAGAAAGCTTTTTATCAGTGCCTTCTATCTTTCCTATAATATTCACAGAAGGGTATTCGAAACGTTCTACGATTAAATTGGCTTTTAAAGTAGCTGTGCTTTTTGCAAGTTCAT
Source organism: Bacteroidota bacterium (assembly GCA_028875875.1). Taxonomy (GTDB): domain Bacteria; phylum Bacteroidota; class Bacteroidia; order Chitinophagales; family Chitinophagaceae; genus JAGWUV01. The sequence goes on along the minus strand of JAGWUV010000043.1, from coordinate 6,905 downwards.
CTTTCATGTTACTATGTAACCATATTACGGGAACAGTATTAGTAACTTTTGTGTTGGGCCCGCCTTCAATATCATAGGTACCTAATCTTGCATTTTCACTGGCATCGGCCCAGCATTTTTCTCCGGTAGCATCTGCGATAAATATAATAGCAAGAGCACCTTTCTTCAACAAAGGCATTCCATATTTCATCATAATGTAACGGTTGTACCGCCAGGTGGGTAAAGAGATGTCGAGGTTAATGCCATCCGGGGCTGCCTCAACAGCCACGACTTTTCCTTTTACATCAACTGTGTTGAAATCGATTTTTAAGGCATTACCCAGGTAAAGGATGGGAGCATCAATATTTGTATTGGCCATTTGTGCTACACAAGCATCTTTCCAAAGTGGTAATGTTGTATTGTTGACCTGTACAGAAGAATGATCAGATATCCTGTTGCGCCACATGGAAAAAAATTGCAGGTAAGTACCATCATCGCCTGCTGGTGTTAAACCGATAGACCTGAATTTTTCAGCCAGCCACATTGATGCTTTTAATTCATCTAAAGTTCCGGCAGCCCTGCCTCTGAAATGTGCATCTGCCAGGTCATACATATCTTTTTTAAGATCGCTAATCGTGATCGCACTTAATGCAGGAGGACTGTTTTTTCCAGGTTGTGCAAAGGAGAAAACATTGGCTAAAGCAATAGTGCTTAGTAGTAAAATCTTTTTCATTGCTCAGTGTTGTTTTGGAATTGGGAAGATACTTTGTTTTACAAAAAATTGAAACTATTGTTGCAGTTGTTACTGTACATTTCCTGTTTTATGCTTTCCTGCCAGTAGAAAGCCAATAAGTACCAGTAGGAAAGCGGAGAGGAAAAGCAAGCCTAATCCAGGGTTATAGTAAACGATAGCTGCCAGGCAAATAACAGAAAGTATTAACGCAATGGCTGGGAATATGGGGTAGAACGGAACTTTGAAAGTTTGTGCAGAAGAAAAGCCTTTCATTCTCAATTTGAATAAGCTTAACATGCTGATGATGTACATACTCAAGGCACCCAATGCAGATAAGATGATCAGTTTATCTGTTGTGCCTGTGTACAGGCTGATGATACCAATTACAGCTCCTACGTATAAAGCGATATGCGGTGTTTTAAAACGGGGATGTATTTGTGACAGAAAGCGAGGCAGGAATTTATCTCTTGATAACGCAAATATTTGTCTTGAATACCCTGTGATGATACTATGAAAAGAAGCGATCAGCCCAAATAAGCCAATTCCTGCAAAGAGTTTGGCAATGCTGCTCTGCTGTCCGAGTACGATGGAGGTAGCTTGAGGCAAGGGATAATCGATATTGGCTAATTGTTTCCAATCGGTAATACCTCCCGTAACGATCATTACAGTTAATGCTAATACCGATAATGTGAAAATACCTGCAATGTATCCGCGGGGAATATTCTTTTCCGGTTGTTTTGTTTCTTCAGCCACCATTGCTACACCTTCAATGGCCAGGTAAAACCAAATTGCGAAAGGTAATGCGGCAAAAATACCTTTCCATCCATATGGCATAGAATTCTCAAAAAAGAAATGCATTTTAAAATGTGGAGCAACGAAGCCTATATAAGCCAGTAACTCTGCAATGGCCAGTAGTGTAATGATAAGCGTAAATACGGCCGATTCTTTAATGCCTATGAGATTAATACCGGTGAATAAAATGTAGAACGCAATAGCAGCATATAATACGTTGATGGAAGGATATAAAAATTGCAGGTAGCTGCCAAGAGCATAAGCTATTGCAGGTGTTGCTAATAAAAATTCAATCAATGTACCATAGCCTGCTATTAACCCTCCGATAGGTCCGAATGCTTTTTGTGCATAAGCAAATGGCCCTCCTGCTTCTGGGATAGAAGTTGTTAATTCAGTGAAACTAAAAACGAACGTAATATATAAAACTGTAACAATAGCTGTGGCCCATAACATACCAACAGTGCCTGCCACATTCCATCCGTAATTCCATCCAAAATATTCACCGGAAATAACAAGTCCTACTGCAATTGCCCAAATATGTACGGGGCCTAATACCCGCTTTAGTGCTACTTGTTTTTTGTTATTCATCTTGCTTAAAATGAAACTACAAAAAACTTTTTTGTTCACCGAAGGTTTTTGTAGGTTACAACGTCATATCTATAAACGCAGAGGAACATTTGAACGAACTGTTATTGGTACAGGAGCTGAAAAACGGCAACAGCAAGGCTTTTACCCAAATGGTAGAAGCCTATCAGCATATGGTTTTCAATACAGTATTAAGTATGGTACAGCATCACCACGAGGCGGAAGACCTGGCGCAGGAAGTATTTGTTCAGGTATATCAAAGCATCCATACTTTTAGAGGAGAGGCCAAATTATCTACCTGGCTGTACAGGATTGCTGTTACAAAAGCGTTAGACTGGCAACGAAAACAAAAAGCTAAAAAGCGAATCAATGCTTTAAAGAATATCATTGGATTAGGAGTGAAAGAAGAGCAATTACCGGATTTTCACCATCCGGGAATTCAGCTTGATAAAAAAGAACAGGCAGCGGTATTGTTTAAAGCGATGCAACAGTTGCCGGATAATCAACGGATCGCTTTTATACTGATTAAGACGGAAGGACTTACTTATGAACAGGCAGGCGATGTGTTGAATGTTTCGGTGAAAGCCGTTGAGGCGTTGATGCACCGGGCTAAAGAAAATTTGAGAAAGATATTGACCAACTATTATGTTTCACAACTATAAAATTCTTGTATGGGAAAAGATATACATCAACGGGTTGAAGATACTTTGAGTAGTATCGAAGGAATGAAGCGGGCCGAACCCGATCCTTTTTTTGCAACAAGAGCATTGTCCCGATTAGAAAAGCAACAGCCGGAAGTAATTATTCCGATTCGCAGACCTGTATGGTTAGTAGCAACTTTATGTTTATTCCTTGCAGCCAATATTTTTTTGCTGACACATGAAACGAAAAAAACTAAAGGAGATGTTCAGTCGGGTGAAACATCTTCCCTGCAAGGGTTTGCCAAGGAATATGGATTAACCACTACATCTGCTTATTGATAAAATGAGTGTTATGAATGCAATTGTAAAAAGCCGTTTACTCACCGGATTGATTCTACTGCTACTGATAGCAAATATGCTAACGCTGGGTTTGTATTGGTGGAAAAGAACATTACCTGCTCCTCCTCCTCCTATGAAGAATGAAAGGGTAGCTGATTTTTTAATACATGAATTGCAGTTAGACAGTCCGCAAAGGCTAGCCTATCAACAGTTGGTGAAAGCTCACAGAAAGGATGTGCAGGGGATTCGTGAAAAAACAAGAATCGCTAAAGAAGCCTTTTTTGAATTGCTGAAAAAAGAAAATGTTTCGGAAGCCGAAATTAGAAATGCGGCTGCTAATGCCTCTTCAGCTCAACAGGAAATAGATTTACTTACGTTTCATCATTTTCAGAAAGTACGAGCATTGTGTAATGAGAGTCAAAAGGAAAAATTTGATGATATTATACAGGATGTATTGCGAATGAATGCACCTCAACAGGGGCCACCACCTCCACATGATGAACCACATGATAACGATTTACAGGAAAGGGAGCATTTACCACCTCCGGGAAACGACAGAGATATGATACCTCATCCCTGACAATTTAAATTAAAGCATATGTCTTTTTTAAGAAAACATTGGTATGATATAGGTTTTATGATAGCGGTTTTTATCGTGGGGTATGCATTGTTTATGCATGCCGATTATTACAGCTTCTCTTTTCTTATGTGGATGAACTTTGTTACGTTGCTTATTCACCAGTTCGAAGAATACCGTTTCCCCGGATACTTTCCCGGAATGGTGAATGTGGTAATGTATAACAGTGAACAACCAGATCGTTTTCCTTTAAATACGCAAACAGCCTTAGCTGTTAATGTATTTATGGGATGGGTAGTGTATTTACTCGCAGCATTACTTAATGTGAAAGCAGTTTGGTTAGGTATCGCATCAGTTTTGGTTTCTGTAGGAAATGTTATTGCACATACACTCGTATTCAATATTAAAGGGAAAACAATTTACAACCCCGGACTATTTACGTCGTTGTTTTTATTTCTTCCATTAATTATCTACTTCTTTATTTACCTAACTAATTTTCATCTTGCTAGCGTTACTGACTATATCATTGGGGGTATTGCAGGGATACTCCTGAATGTTATTGGTATTTTGAAGTTGATTGATTGGATGAAAGATCCTTCTACTAACCATTTCTTTGAAGAAAGACAAGTAGCGCCACAGTTAAACAAGTAATTGATCAAATACAGAGAGGTATTGCTTTTTGAGATCTTTAACATTTTTGCTTTCAATATAGCGAAGGGTTTATCTAACTATTGCGTCTGATATATAAAAGATAGTTTATGAAAAAAATATTCCTCTCCGCCTTTGTTGTAGCTTTAGCCATATCTGTAGTGTCTTTTTCCTGTAAAAAAGATACGGCAATATCTACCTCCACAACTACTAATACCACATTACCTGATGTATTTAAAAAGTTCAATACTACTGTTCAGGTATATGTTGATGGGAATTATGTAGTTATTAAGAGTAATGGATTGCCTGATCATAAAAGTCCTTACTATAAAGGAACACAATGGGCTTCAACCATGTACGAAGCGTATAATGGTACGAACGCTAACTGGAATCAAAATCCTAATACAATCGCTTCTCAGAACTATGTATTTAAAATTCCTTTAAATCCATCCAAAGCATCCTCAAGTTCTGAAACACCTATGGGGCCAATGGGAGTAGCATTGAACGGTGTGGCTATATTTAATCAATATGCGGCAGGGCGTGTGGCACTTACCGGTGAGATCAATTCATTTGATCAGTACAATGGACATCCGCAAATGAGTGGCGAATATCATTATCACGTAGAGCCATTGTACATCACTGCCAATAAAGGTAAAAGTAGTTTGATCGGTTTTTTACTGGATGGTTTCCCGGTATATGGCCCACAGGAAAACGGTAAAACACTTACCAGCAGTGATCTTGATACTTATCATGGCCATACTTCAGCAACACCAGATTATCCGAACGGAATTTATCATTATCATTTTACAGCAGATGCTCCTTATATCAATGGCGTTGGTTTTTATGGAACAGCGGGTACGGTTACTAATTAATTTGTAGGCCGGCTATACTGCTTCCCGCATCGTTCCTTGCGTCGCACACTTGTGCTGTATAACTATGAGCAGCTATTTTATTCATTCAAAAATTAAATTTCAAAGTATATGAAAAAAGTAATCCCAGGTATTCTTTTATTGCTATCTCTTTCGGTTGGTAAAACGTACGCACAACAAAATGCACCACAACAACCACCCAAACCTCCCAGTGTTGAAGAACGCTTGAAAAAAGTAAATGAGCTACTTGCAAAGCAAGGTGTTGATGTTGCGAAACAACAACAGATAGATGAGGTATATAAAAACTTCTTTATCAAGATGGATAAACTGCATGCAGGCAAAATGCCACCGCCACCGCCGCCTCCGCAAGACGAGAAAAATAAACCTAGTAGGGAAGAAATGGAAAAAGCCCGTAAGGAAAGAGATGGACAGCTGAAAAATATTTTAGGAGAAGAACAGTTTAAAAAATGGATGGAGGCTGAAAAAGTATTAAGACCCAAACCTCCGGTGCCACCTTCACCTGTTGATGCAAATAAGTAATCTATGAAATTTTTCTTATTGAATATGCTGCTTGTTGTTTTGATCGCTTGCCGTACTAACCCGAAAGTACAGTCATCTGAACAAGCGGCTGCTGTAAATACACTACCTTATTATAACGGGGCTGATTTTATGCCGTTATGGTTAAGTACTAAAGATAGTAGTTACAGGTTGTTGCATACTATTCCGTCTTTTTCTTTTACAGACCAGGATTCTTTGGCGGTAACAGAAAATACCTTTCGCAATAAGATATATGTGGCTAACTTCTTCTTTACAACTTGCCCGGGTATTTGTAAAAGATTAACCACGAACCTGGTAAAGGTGCAAAATGCACTAGAAAGAGATACTTCCGTATTATTATTGTCGCATAGTGTAACACCTGAAACAGATAATGTGGCAAGACTGAAGCAGTATGCCGCTTCTTTTGGAGTAATCAGTGGTAAATGGCATCTGGTTACAGGTAATAGGGAACAGATATATCATTTGGCAAGACAAGCGTACTTCGCTGATGAAGATTTCGGGAAACAAAAAACAATCAACGATTTTCTGCACACTGAAAATGTTTTGCTCATTGATAAACATAAACATATCAGAGGTATTTATAAGGGCACATCAGAGCTGGAAATGCAAACACTGATTCATGATATTTCAATATTAGAACATGAGACTTTTTAAATGGTATTATGTATTGTTATTGGTATCATGTTCCCAACAGCAGCATGATATAACTGTCAAGCAACAAGATATAGCTATTGTTATTCCTTCACGGATTATTGACATAGGAGATAGTACTTTGCATGATAGTAATGGGTATAAGTATTACAGGGACTCTCTTTTCTCGGGTTCAATTCAAAAAAAAGATGATAACAATAGGTTGCGGTTGAGCCAAACTTTTTGGAGAGGTAAAGAAGAGGGATGGCTACAAACTTTTTACGATAACGGAAAACTTGAATCGAAGAGATATTTCCATAAAGGAGAAAAAGACAGTGTGCATACTGCCTGGTGGCCCAATGGTAATATGAGGCTGGTGCATCATTACAGGAATGGTAATTACGATGGGGTACAAACTGAATATTATACCAACGGGAAAATATTAAAACAAATTTGGTACAACAACGGTCAAGATACAAGTGGAAAAGGGTGGAGGGAAACAGGTAAGTTATTCATGAATTATGTTCGTAAGGGTGACAGGCGTTATGGCTTAT